>NZ_JAFCXD010000002.1:0-433891 GCF_049897885.1 Pseudomonas sp. DWRC2-2 | reverse complement strand
CCAAATTTTCTAGTGTGGGGCGGGGGGGTGGGGGGGTTGGCGTCTATACACCCCCCCCGGCCCCCCCCCCCGGCTCCTGCAGGTTTTGCAGGGCCCTTTGCAGCGACGTTCTGTCACTGTTACCAAATCTGAAATGATGCATCTTGCGATTGACGCTTTCTCTCGACGCGCTCTCCCTTTATCCTTGCCGCAACAAACTGAAACGTTTCACGTCCGCGGTCGACCCCATCTTGCCGAATTCCCCCTCCGCCCAAGACAGCGCTGTCTTACACCGACCTGCGCCTGGGGATAAATCGCCCGCCTGTGGATAACCACACTTATCCCCAGAAAAACCGAATTAACGCTGAACCAAGCCCGTGTCGAATCGTCATCTACAGTGAAGAAACACGGGGATACATAATTCCAACGTCACGGAGAAACACACTATGAGCACTGATGGTGCTTCAAGCCCAAGCCGCCTGCTGCCCAGGTTGCTAGGCGTCTTGCTGCTGATCATGGGCCTGGCCTTGCTGGCCGGGGGTATCAAGCTGACGATGCTCGGCGGGTCGCTGTACTACCTGCTGGCCGGTATCGGCATCACCCTGACCGGCATCCTGCTGCTGGCCACCCGCCGCGCCGCGCTGGGCCTGTACGCACTGGTGCTGTTCGCCAGTACCGTGTGGGCCCTGTGGGAAGTCGGCCTGGATTGGTGGCAATTGGTGCCGCGCCTGGCGCTGCTGTTCGCCCTGGGTATCGTCATGCTGCTCCCGTGGTTTCGCCGTCCGTTGCTGCGTGGCCAACCTGCCCCGCTGGGCACTGGCGCGCTGAGCGTGGCCGTGGTGCTGGCGGGTGCTACCGCCCTGGCCAGCCAATTCACCAACCCCGGTGAAATGGTCAAGACCGGCCAACTGGACCGCGACGCAGTCCCTGGCATGGCCAGCGCTGCACCGTCACAAGCTGATGGTGACTGGAACTCCTACGGGCGTTCGGCCTACGGCGATCGCTACTCGCCACTGGCGCAGATCACCCCGGAAAACGCCCACAAGCTGGTGCCGGCGTGGACGTATCGCACCGGTGACATCCCTGGTCCGAACGATCCAGGCGAGACCACCGCAGAAAACACCCCGCTGAAAGTCAACGGCATGCTCTACGTGTGCACGCCGCACAGCCAAGTGATTGCCTTGGACCCGGATACCGGCAAGGAAATCTGGCGCTTCGATCCGAAGATCAGCAGCCAGGGTGCCGAAAACTTCAAGGGCTGGGCACACATGACCTGCCGTGGCGTGTCGTATCACGATGACGCGGCCTACGCTTCCGAGCAGAGCCCGACCGGCAGCGCCAGCCCGGCTGCCGCGCCGAATGCCTGCCCGAAACGCATTTTCGTACCGACCGCCGACACCCGTCTGATCGCTCTGAACGCCGACACCGGCAAGATGTGCGAAGACTTCGGTGACAAAGGCCAGGTCGACCTGCGTGCCAACATCGGCAGCTTCGCCCCAGGCGGTTACTACTCCACCTCGCCACCGGCCGTGACCAAGAACCTGGTGGTCATCGGCGGTCACGTGACCGACAACGTCTCCACCGACGAGCCGAGCGGCGTGATCCGCGCGTTCGACGTGCACACCGGCAAACTGGTGTGGAACTGGGACAGCGGCAACCCGGACGACACCACTCCGTTGGCCGAAGGCAAGACCTACACTCGCAACTCGCCGAACATGTGGTCCATGTTCGCCGTGGATGAAAAACTCGGCATGCTCTACCTGCCGATGGGTAACCAGATGCCCGACCAATACGGCGGCGACCGTACCGACGAATCCGAGAAATACGCCGCCGGCTTGACCGCCCTGGACATCGACAGCGGCCACGTGAAGTGGACCTTCCAGTTCACTCACCACGACCTGTGGGACATGGACGTGGGTGGCCAGCCGTCGCTGATCGACATCAAGACCGCTGAAGGCGTGAAGCAAGCGGTGATGGCGTCGACCAAGCAAGGCAGCATCTACGTGCTGGACCGTGCGACCGGCCAGCCGGTAGTGCCGATCCACGAAGTGGCTGTACCGCAAGGCGCTGTAGCCGGCGACCGCACTTCGCCGACCCAACCGAAGTCCGACCTGAACTTCATGCCACCGCCGCTCAAAGAGCGTGACATGTGGGGCGTGACGCCGTTCGACCAACTGCTGTGCCGCATTGATTTCAAATCCATGCGCTACGACGGTGCTTTCACCCCGCCATCGCTGCAAGGTTCGATCGTTTACCCAGGTAACTTCGGCGTGTTCGACTGGGGTGGCATTTCCGTCGACCCGGTACGCCAGATCGCGTTCGTGAACCCCAGCTACATGGCGTTCAAATCCAAGCTGATCCCGGCCGCCGACATTGCCAAGCAAGGTCCACGCGTCAGCGAAACCGAAGGCGTGCAGCCGAATAAAGGCGCGCCGTACGGTGTGATCCTCGAAGCCATGCTCTCGCCAATGGGCCTGCCGTGCCAGGCACCGGCGTGGGGTTATGTGGCCGCGGTCGACCTGACCACCCACAAGACCATCTGGATGCACAAGAACGGCACCGTGCGTGACAGCGCGCCGGTTCCGATTCCGCTGACCATGGGCGTGCCTAGCCTGGGCGGCACCTTCACCACGGCCGGTGGCGTGGCGTTCCTCAGCGGTACGCTCGACCAGTACCTGCGTGCCTATGACGTGAAAAACGGCAAGCAACTGTGGGAAGGCCGCCTGCCAGCCGGCGCGCAAACCACCCCGATGACCTACACCGGTAAAGACGGCAAGCAGTACGTGCTGGTCATGGCCGGCGGTCACGGTTCCCTGGGGACCAAGCAGGGTGACTATGTGATGGCGTTCAAACTGCCGGAATAAGCTTTACTGGCGGTAAAAAAAGGCGGCTACCTTCACAGGTAGCCGCTTTTTTTATGCCCAGTAGAAGCCGGTGGTGTTACGTCAATCAGTGTTCGATCACATCCCCACGCATCACGGCCAACCGTGCAATCAGACGGTTTTGCACCGGCACCGAGATTCCCTCGCTGTCCATCGCCTTGATCAAATCCTCCACCAACGCATTGAAGTCACTGCGGCTCACATTCTGCCCCTTGTGACTCTCGGCCATGCTATCCCCGGTATAAGTGCACGGCCCGCCCGCTTCCACGCAGAACTGTTCGATCAGCTTGTTGCGCAGGCGCTGGATATCAATGCGCCGGAAGCGTTCGACGATGCGTTCATCTCGGGCGATGTTGAGCAGCATGCCCTCAACGATACGCGTGATACCCGGCATGGCGCCGAGGTCGCGGTACAGGTTGTCATCCTTGGGCGGTTGCTGGGCGCAGGCACTGAGCAGCAAGACGAACACCACAGGCAGCAAACGCATCAGAAACTCCCCTGCACAGACAGGTAGGTACCGTTCTGGTTATCCAGCGTGGCGATTTCGCCCAGGCGTGCGTAGGCCAATACGAACGACACATGCTTATTGGGAAAGTAGCCGACAAACACATCCGCCCAATCACTCTCGCCGGCAAACGACAGGTTGTCGGGCTTCTCGCGGTACTCCACGCCCACCGCCCAGCGCGGGTTGAGCAGCAACGCCAGCGAGCCTTCCTTGAGCAGGCTGCGGCGGTCGCGGCGGTCACCGCCAAAGCCAAGCAAACCGGTTTCATTCGCCCGGCTGTAGCGCAGGCTGCCGTTGACCAGCACGTTGTAGCCAAACGCGGCGCCCATGAACAAGCGACTGGCGGCGAGGTAGCCTTCGACGTCGCTGTCACGCTTGGCGCCCACCAACTTCGGGATGTCGAAGTTGGTCTGGTGCTTGTACTCCAAGCCCAGGGACACTTGGGGCAAATCGTCGTAGATCACGTCGCCAAACAGTCGCACCTTGAGGCCCAGCACGTCCTGGCCGAGGTTGTCTTCGGGCAGGTTGAGCGTGTGCACCAGCGTGCCGAGGTCGAAACGCTGGCGGGCGAAAGACACTTCGACGCGGTTGTCATACGCCAGCGCCAACCCGGCCACGTCCAGCCGATAGTCCGGCAGGTTGACCGTGGTGGCGAACGCCGTGGCGCCCCACTCGTGCTGTTCGCCATACCCGGCCAGCAGCGCCCACGGCGTGATCCCGCCGCCCGCCGTACCTTCAATGCTGCTGGCGCCACCCGTGGCAATCAGACGGCCGTTATCGGCCCACGCCGTTTGCAGGGTCAGTGCACCAAGGCAACCGATCAGAAAAGAAACACGCACCGTCATGCCACTCAATGAACCAGGGAAGTTTGCGCACTGAGGGGCAAGGCCACCCAGGCTTCGAAGGCGTCGGCACTCAAAGGCCGACTGATCAGGTAACCCTGGGCCGTGTCGCACTGCCAACGCTCCAGCAGGCGCAGGCTGTGGGCGTACTCAACGCCCTCGGCAACCACCTTGAGGCCCAGGTTGTGGCTCATCTCGATGGTGGAGCGCACGATCACCGCGTCTTCACTGGTTTCATCGAGGTTGCGCACAAAGGATTGGTCGATCTTCAACTCTTGCACCGGCAAGCGCTTGAGGTGGGCCAATGACGAGTAACCGGTGCCGAAGTCGTCCACCGACAGGCCGATACCGCAGTCGCGCAGCAAGTTGAGTACCTTGAGGGCTTTTTCCGGCTCGCGCATCACCGCGCTTTCAGTGATTTCGAACAACAGCTGTTCCGCCGGCAAGCCATAGCGACGCAACAACGCCGACACGCGGTGGGCCAGTTCATCGCCGAGCAGATCGTCGGCCGAGATGTTCAGCGACAACTGTAGCGACAGGCCACGCCGGTTCCATTCGCACAACTGGCGAATGCCCTCTTCGATCACCCATTGGGTCAGCAACTGGATGCTGCCCGAGCGCTCGGCCAAAGGGATGAATTCCGCGGGCGAGACCATGCCAAATTGCGGGTGTTGCCAGCGCAACAGGGCTTCGGCCTGGCGCACGTGGCCCTGGCGAATATCCAGTTTGGGCTGGTAGTGCAGCAGCAGTTGGCCCTGGTTAGGCGCGTGGCGCAGGTCGCGGATCAAGGTGATCTGGCGGCGGTGCGCAAGGTCACGGCCCTGCTCGTAGATCTGCAAGCGCCCCGGCATTTGCGCGGCATCTTTCATGGCGATGGCCGCGCGTTCCAGCAAGGTTTGGGGACTTTCGCCATCGGCCGGGTAGGCCGCGATGCCCAGGCGGCAATCCAACGCCAGGTCATGGCCATTGATGCGCTGGGGACGCAGCAACAGTTGCTGAAGTTTGTCAGCCATGCCCACCGCCTCGTCACTGCCCGCGCCTTCCAGCAGCAGCAGGAACTCATCGGCAATCAGGTGTGCCAAGGTGTCGCCGGGGCGCAGCGCCGCCTGCAGGCGCTGGCTCACCGTCAACAGCAATTGGTCCACGGCTTCGGGGCCGGCGGCTTCGCTGGCGGCGCGCAGGTTGTCGATGCCCAGGTAAATCAGCGCCATCGGTCGTTGCAGGGCAATCGCACTGCCCAGGCGCTCCATCGCCAGTGCGCGATTTGGCAGGCCGGTGAGACGATCATGCAGGGCGTTGTGCGCCAGCTGTTGTTCACGCTCGGCAATCCCGCTTTGCATGGTGTTGACCGCCAGCGCCAGACGCCCCAATTCATCACTGCGCGCCAGCACGACCGGGGTCTGGTAGTCGCCGCTGCGGATACGCTCGGCCGCCAGCGCCAGCGCCTGCACCGGGCGCGACACCGTACGGGCCAGCAGCAAGGCACCGACCAGCGACGCTATCAGCGCGACCAGGGCTATCCCGAGGATCTTTTCATCCAGCGGCACAAACGCCTGCATCGCCGCGTCCAGCGGACTTTGCAGCAAGGCCAGGACTTTACCGTTTTCATCACTGGCCAGGACCAACGACTGACTGAGAAAGCTGTGTTCAAGATGATCGGTGGTCGACACGCCACGGCGCGTCGAGTCGCCTTGCATCAATACGCTGATGCTCTCGCGCAGCACCTGTGGCTGGGTGCTGACCAACTCGCCAGGGCCGTCATGGTCAATCGCCAGGAACGAGACTTCCAGGTTGCTCAACGAACGCAGCTCATCGGCAAACGCTGCGTCCATGCTGAAACCCATCACCACCCGCGCAATCGGCAATGGCGCCAGCACCGAAGCCTCCACCAACAGATGCGGCTCGCCTTGCAATGGCACCATCAACATCGCCTGGCGATTGCGTCGTGCTTCGCGCAAGGCCTGGTCGTAACGAAAGGTCGAGCCCTCCGGGACTTCCTCCAGGGTGCTGGCCAGGACTTTGCCGTCCATGCCCAGCAGGATCATGTCGCTGGCGTTGATGCGCTTGCCGTGGTTGAGCAGCACCGAGCGCATCGTCGCCGAATCGCCACTGGCGACCGCATCGCGAAAACCGAAGTCGGCGGCCAACAGCTGAACGCCGTCGGCCAGACGCCGGCCACGAACATCGAGCAAGCGCTCGAACACCCGCGTACCCACTTCCAACTGGGACAGGGCCTGGCCGTGTACCGCCGAGCGGGTCGCCGCCTTGACGCTGAAATACAGCGCGCCGATCACCACCAGCGACAGCAGGATCAGCACACTGGCGACACGCGCCTGGAAACTACTGCGCAGTTTCACGGGCGGCTCGATTGAAGGCATCACCAAAGGCGCTTGGCGTCGGCGGCAGATCCGCGGACGCAGGCTCCAGGCTCATTGAAACCCGATGGCTCAGGCCCGCAGCGGGGATTTTCAAGGTACCGCCGTCCAGCGGCTGCATACCCGCCAACTGCGGGTGCCACAGGGTCAGGTGGTAGTCACCGGCCGGCAGTTGCTCCAGGCGCACGCGTCCCTCGGCATCGCTGACACCGAAGCGAGGATCATCGGTCACGTAGATATAGCCGAGCATCCAATCATGGATATTGCAGCCCAACACCACGACGCCGGGCTTGTCGAACAGCAGCGGGTCGGATGGTGTGCCCTCGTATAGCCGCAGCTCAAAGCGCTTGGCGGCGGAAAACGAATAGACCTGATGACGAATGTTGTCGCTATTGGGGAAGCGCACCTGCGTGCCGGTATGCACCGCCAACACATGGGGCGCGAAGCGTTGGCCGCGCTGGTCCATATCCGCCTTGAGCACACCCTCGGGCGCACCAACCGGGCCCCGCACGGTCACCACCGCGTCGGTAACCGGGCGGCCATCGGCCTGGTAAGCCAACACCTCAAGCGTCGCCGCAGGCACAAGGCCGGCCGCCGCCAGCAACAGCGCAGCAAGGGATAACAGAGAGAAAATCCGAGCCATGGTCGATCCGCAGAAAAGGGCTAAAAGAGCGGCCAGCCTTGGCACAACAGCATTGAACTGCGAGCATGATGACGCAAATAAGGCCAATTGCCATCACTGGACATGCATCAATACATGACCGTCGGTCGGCAAAAACCTATGCAATCGGTCAGGCTCTGTAGAGGTTATCGACCCTGTCTTGAAAATCTGTAGTCGATGGGAAGGGCTTATCTAGATCGGCACCCGTTCGCGACGCATCCACATCTCGAACGCCATGGCATTCAAGGGCCGACTGATCAGGTAGCCCTGCGCGGTGTCGCAATTCCACTGTTTGAGCAGCTTCAGGCTGGGAGCGAATTCCACGCCCTCGGCGACGACCTTGAGCCCAAGGTTGTGGCTCATCTCGATGGTGGAGCGCACGATCACCCCGTCGCCACTGGTGTTGTTGAGGTTACGTATGAAGGACTGGTCGATCTTCAACTCCTGCACCGGCAGGCGCTGCAATTGCGCGAGGGATGAATAGCCGGTGCCGAAGTCATCCACCGACAAACTGATGCCGCAGCCGCGCAACTGCTCCAACACACTGAGGGCCTGTTGTGGGTTGTGCATGATCGCGCTTTCGGTGATCTCGAAAATCAGTTGCTCGGCGTCCACCTGATATTGCATCAACAGCGCAGTGACACGAATCGCCAGGTCATCATCAGCCAAATCATCCACCGAGATATTCACCGACAGCTGGATCAGCATGCCGCGCTGCGACCACTCGGCGATCTGGCGGATGGCTTCTTCAATCACCCACAGGGTCAGGCTGCCCATGCTGCCGGTGCGTTCGGCCAAGGGGATGAACTCTGCCGGAGACACCTGGCCGAGGGTCGGGTGCTGCCAGCGTAACAAGGCTTCGGCCTGGCGTACATGGCCGTGCTTGAGGTCGAGTTTGGGCTGGTAGCACAGGAACAACTCACCCTCGATGGCCGCTCGACGCAAGTCACGGATCAGGGTGATCTGACGTTGGTGGGCCAGGTCGCGGTCCTGCTGGTAGATCTGCAAATGCCCCGGCAGGCTGGCGGCGTCATGCCGGGCGATGGCGGCGCGGCTGATCAACTCCTCCACTTGCTGGCCGTCGGCCGGGTAGGCGGCGATGCCAATGCTCACTTCGTGGCGCAGTTCGTCATGGCCGACGCGCTGCGGCTCGGTGAGCAGCGCGTAGAGACGGTCGGCGCGGGCCACGGCGCGATCAACCTCAGTGTTTTCCAGTAGCAGCAGGAACTCACTGCCAGCGATTCGCGCCGCCGTATCACTGGCCAACAGGCTCATGGACAGGCAGCGGCTGGCTTCGCGCAGCATCTCTTCAACGCCTTCAGGGCCGAAACCTTCGTTGATCACCCGGTAGTTTTCGATGCCGACGTACAGCAACACCACCGGCCGTCGCGCACTGATCGCACTGCCCAGGCGTTCCATGGCCAGGGCGCGATTGGGCAAACCGGTGAGCGGGTCGTGCAAGGCGTTATGCGCCAACTGCCGCTCGCGCACGGCAATACCGCTTTGCATGGCGTTGAAGGCGCGGGCCAGCAAGCCGAATTCATCGTGACTGCGTACTCGCACCGGTGTGCGGTAATCACCGGCACCGATACGCTCGGCCGCCTGCACCAGGGCATTGAGCGGGCGCGATACCCGTCGCGCCAGAAACAGCGCGCCGGCCAACGACACCAGCAGCACTGCCAGGGCAATCCCGAGGAACTGCCGGTCCAGCGGCGCAAAGGATTCCAGGGCATGGTCGAGTGGGCTTTGCAGCAGCACGCGCACTTCATCGCCATCGTCGGTGTTGGCCAGCGGCAGCACCTGGCTGAGTACCCGCTGGCCATAGAACAAGTGGATTTTCGGCTCGGGGTCGACATGCCCTTCGCGCAACAGGCTGAGAGTGGCGGCCTGGTAAGCATCCGGCTGCGTGCTGTACAGCGGGCCGGGGATGCCGTTTTGCACGCTGAGGAACGACACCTCCAGATTACTCATGGAACGCAGCTCATTGGCGAACAGCTTGTCCATGGGAAAGCCCATGACGATGCGTGCGATGGGCAACTCGTCGAGCACTTCATCCTGCACCAACAGATACGGCCGTCCGTCCAAGGCCACGATCAGCATCTGCAGGCCCGTGCGCCGGGCATGGCGCAGGGCGTTGTCATAGGGGAAAAGCTGGCCGCGCGTGAGGATGGGCAAGGTGCTGACCATGACCTTGCCGTCCAGGTCCAGTACGAAGACCTCGCTGGAACGGATGCCCGTGCCGTGGCGACGCAACGCAGCCAGAATCGGCACGGTCTTGCCTTCGGCCACGGCTTGTTTGAACGGGAGGTCGACGGTCAGCCAGTCGAGCCCGTATTGCAGGCGCCGACCGCGCAGGTCGATCAGGCGCTCGAACACTTGGCTGCCGGTTTGCAACTGGACTTGCGCCTGGTTTTCCACGGCGCGGGTGGTGGCGGTCTTGACGGCGAAATAGGTGGCGCCGACCACCACCAGCAGTAACAGCGCCAGCACCCCGGCGATGCGGGTTTGGAACGTGTGGCGCCACCTCATTGCAGTGCCCTCTGGCAGCGTTCGCCTCTCTCTGCCACTACGTCCCTTTGTCATGTGCATTCCTTGCGACTGCTGACCTGGCGTCAAAAAAATATCCATTTGGATTGAATATTAGGTCTTAGGAGATTAGCTGGGACTTGGGTTAAGTGCACCCAATAAAAGCGGGGAGTTTGGTGGCGGTTTTTTGGCGACAATGGGTTGGCTGGGGATTGAGTTGGGTACATATCCGTTATTTGGGTAACGGCTGATATGGGTTCCGCCCTTACGGCGGGTCACTTTGCAAAAGCGGCAAAGTAACCAAAGGGCTCTTGCCCCAACACTCGGCACCTCGCTTAGGCTCGGTGTGCCCTCTCTCCGGCTTGAATCCGTGGGCCGCCAGCGTGTTTGACGGGGTGCCTAAGATCAAAATCAAAAGCGCGGCGGCCTGGTAGCCGACCGGTTTCTGGAAGCCGCTCTCGGTCCAAATGTGGGAGCGGGCTTGCTCGCGAAGGCGGCGTGTCAGCGATTACATCTCTGACTGATCCACCGCTTTCGCGAGCAAGCCCGCTCCCACAATTTAGATCTCCTATATCAAGAAGACATCAATCTGCTCTGGCTCTGTTTTTGATTTTGATCTTAGGCGCCCCGTCAAACACGCTGGCCGGAATTCGACAGGGATTTGGGGGGTAAACCGGCAGGGATGCCGGTTTAGCCGCCCCGCGCCATGGATGGCGCGTGGCGGCGGCCCCCCAAATCACTGTCGGATTACGGGCATACCGAGCCTAGGCGAGGTACCGAGTGTTGGGGCAAGAGCCCTTTGGTTACTTTGGGGCTTTTCCAAAGTGACCCGCTGTAAGAGCGGAACCAATATCCGCCGTTACACAAATAACGGATATGTACTCAATCAATCAAACAATCAAACACACCGAGCCCGCATAAAATCCCCCCACCTGCGCACCAGATAATTATGCTCATCCATCACCGAATTCCACACCGCAATATGCCCCATACGCGCCTCATAAGACCCCCCATCCCGCACCTCACCCACGTCGATCAGCGGCAACCCATCACTCCCCAGCAACTCCTCCCGAGCAGGCTTGCCGGCATACCAGTAATCCCACTCCGCACTGCTCAAGTGATCCCGACTCCGCGCCGGATTGCCAATGTAATACCCCTGGCGCGCCATCACTGCCCCAGGCCACCCCGACAACCACCAATTCAAATACGCATAAGCCGCATCCAACACCGGCCCCTTGGCATGCCGCGACAACGACAACCCACCAAACCACGCGCGATACCCTTCACGCGGCACCGCCAAGCGGTATTTCACACCCGCACGATGAAGGCGCATCAAGGTCGGCGACCACAGGCTCTGGATATCGATACTCGGGCTGAGCATCAATTGCGCCGCCTCTTCATCATCAGACCAGAACGCCGCAAAGTGCCCCTCCTTCTGCTTGCGCACCAGGATATCGGCGAGCACGTCGATCTCCTCGATGCTCATATTGCCGATGTCCCTGAAACTGGCCAGCCCCGCACCCTGCACCGCCA
The DNA here is from genome assembly GCF_049897885.1 of Pseudomonas sp. DWRC2-2. Classification (NCBI taxonomy): domain Bacteria; kingdom Pseudomonadati; phylum Pseudomonadota; class Gammaproteobacteria; order Pseudomonadales; family Pseudomonadaceae; genus Pseudomonas; species Pseudomonas sp. DWRC2-2. The sequence goes on along the minus strand of NZ_JAFCXD010000002.1, from coordinate 422,588 downwards.
ATGCAGCATCCAACGCACCGATAGCCGCGTCACTCTGCAGGGCCGTGCGTGCACGCCAAGCGGGATCGAGCAGCCAGCCCCAGCTTTCGTTACCGTGGCAAAAACCTTCGGGCAAGCGTTCGGGGCGGTAGGCGAAACTGTCGGCGTTGTGGGTCAGGGGCAACATGCTGATGCGCTCGGTGACCGTGCTGCCGAGGCTGCCGTCGTGCTGCACGAACAACCGTTCGCTGGGCACGCTGCCGCTGCCCAGTCGGTCATCCGGTGATAGGCGACCGCGCTTGGGCAAATCATTGATTTCATGCCACAGCGCGATGCGTCGGGTGTCGATAGGCTGGATCGCACGGGCCGGCCACACGAAGTCAACGTTGTGGAACCATTGGTCGTAAAGGTCGTAGCTGTCGGGTTGCATCACCGCGATGCGTTGGGCCTGCTCGACATCGTGTACTTGGTAGACCAGGCGAATACCCAGCTCCTGTTCCGCACGGACGCGCAGGCATTCAAGCAGGGTGACGGAAGTGCCGAGGACGCGCAGAGTGATCATGCCGCGAACCGCCGCGAGAACACGTTGAAGGAGCGTCGCAACAGCTCGGGGTCTAGGCCACGCAGGATAAACACCAGACGCGACTGCCGATCGGTGCCCGGCCATGCAGGCAAATGAACCGGCGCATGCAGGCAATGCTGCACACCATGAATGACGATGGGAGCGTTACTGGCGTTCACGTTGAGCAGCCCTTTGACACGAAGGATTCGTTCGCCGTGGCATCTTAACAGCATCGACAACCACACCCCGAAACCCACCCAGTCCAGCGGCTGGTCGAAGGTCAGGCTGCACACTTGGGCGGCGCCGTGGGTAGCGGTGGTAGTGCGATGCAGTTGCCAGCGACTGACTTCCACGGCGGGTTCGGCGCTGCGCAGGCCTTCACCGAGCAGCAGTTGATCGCCGCTGTGGATGTCGTGGGTATCGAGGATCGGCGTACCGGCATTCAGCGCCTGCAAGTGAGCGCGCAACGCCGTGCAATCGCCGGCCAGGTCGGTCTTGCTCAACAACAGGCGATCCGCCGCCGCCACCTGCGCCAGCCATTCCGGGTGCAGGCGTTCTTGCAGGTCGGCGTGGCTGGCATCGACCAGGGTGATCACCAGGCCAATATGGAAACGCCCGCGCAGTTGCACGTCGTTGTTCAGGGTGGCAAGAATCGGCGCCGGGTCGGCCAGGCCGGTGGTCTCCAGGATGACGCGCTTGAACGCCGGGATTTCACCGCGCTCGCGGCGTTGCAACAGGCCGAGCAGCGCGTCCTTCAGCTCGCCTCGGATCGAACAACACACGCAGCCGCTGGGCAGTAGTACGGTGTCCGGTGCCACCTCTTCCACCAGCAGATGGTCGATGCCGACATCGCCGAATTCGTTGATCAGCAGCGCGGTGTCGCCCAGGCTTTCGCCTTGCAGCAGACGCTTGAGCAAGGTGGTCTTGCCGCTGCCGAGGAAGCCGGTGATGACATTAAGGGCGATGCTCATACGGATGACTCCAGATGATCCAGCAAGCGCGGATCGAGGGGATCCAGCGAGCGGCCGAGCATCGTCTCAGCCGCCTGCCAGAGTTGATCCAGACCGCTGGCCAGTGCCTGTTTGCCGGTAGCGCCCAACAGCAGATACGACGCGCCCTGGAAGTCTTCGACCTTGAGCCGGAACACTGCCAGCACCTGATTGATGGCGGCGATTCGGCGCAGGCGTTCGCGGCGTCGGGGCAGTTCGTCGCCCAGAGGATCGCTCCAGTGCAAGTCTTCGCCGAGCAAGCCGCAGAGTCCACACATGGCTATACCTCACTCATGGCATGACATCGCCGGAGTTCGGACCCAGGGTCTGACCGACGAACAGGTTGCCACCGGGCTCGCTGGCCAGCAGCACCGCCGTGGGCGCCACTTCATCCGCCAGGCCGAAGCGCCCCAGGGGCAGTTCCTTGGCCTTGGCACGTTTCCAGTCGTCGCTGATACCGCCCACCAACGGCGTCTCGATCGGGCCGGGCGCGATGGCGTTGACCAACACATTGTCCTTGGCCACTTCCAGGGCCAGGGACTTGGTGAAGCCGATCACCCCGGCCTTGGCCGCCGCGTAATGGGTCAGCTCGGCGCCGCCCTTGATGCCCAGTTGCGAGGCGACGTTGATGATCCGTCCCCAACGCTGCGCGAGCATGTGCGGCAAGGCGCGCTGACTGGCGACGAACACGCTGGTGAGGTCGACGCGCAGCATGTCGTTCCACATTTCGATGGACAGGTCGACGCAGCGCGCCTGGGTGAGCATGCCGGCATTGTTGACCAGGATATCGATGCCGCCGAAGTGTTCGACGCAACGGTCGACACTCGCCTGCGCACCTTCGACGGTGCCGACATCGGCCAGGCATTCGAACACCTCGGCGCCGAGGTTGCGGCAGGTGATCGCCGTTTCCGCAAGGGTGGCGGCGTTGCGGTCGGCCAGCACCAGGCGCGCGCCTTCAGCGGCGTAGGCACGGGCGATGGCGGCACCGATGCCGCTCCCAGCGCCAGTGATCACCGCGCGGCGGTTTTCCAATTGTCTCATGTTCATTCCTCAATCAGTCCGGCCAGCGCACGGTTAAACCACCGTCAATGACAATGCTTTGCCCGGTCAGATAGCTCGACGCGTCACTGGTCAAAAACTGCACCAGCGACGCCACTTCATCCGCCCGCCCTACCCGGCCCAACGGAATCGCGCGCGCCGCTTTGGCCAAGCCTTCCGGCCCCAGCGAGTTCTTTGCATCCAGCGACTGCGGCGTCTCGATCAACCCAGGAATCACCGCATTGCAACGAATGCCCTTGGCCGCCAATTCCACCGCCAGCGACCGGCACAACCCCGGCACGCCAGCCTTGGCCGCCGCGTAGTGGCTGTGTTCCTGCCAGCCATACACGCCGCCGGCAATCGACGAAATCGCCACCAGCGCGCCGCCTGCATGCATATGTCGAGTTGCCGCGCGGAAGGTGCGCATCACCCCAGTGAGGTCGACATTGAGCATTTCGTCCCACAACGCGTCGGTCATCTCCAGCAAGGGTGCGCGGCGCAGCAGGCCGGCGTTGGCCACGGCGTAATCGAGTCGGCCGAAATGCTGGATGGCTTGCGCGGCCAGTGCATCGACGGAAGCGGTGTCACCCACGTCCAACGGCAGCATCAGGCACTCGCCGCCCGCCTCGTCCACAAGGCTGACGGTGGTCTGCGGGTCATGGGGATCGGCCGGGTAATACCCGCCGACCACCGCCACACCGTTGCGCGCATAGGTCACGGCGAGGGCTTGGCCGATGCCGCTGGCGGCACCGGTAATCAAGGCAACTTTACGGCTCATCGAACACTCCTTACTGAATGGTTTCCGGACGCACATGGCGTGCGGCAAACATCAAGGCGCCAGACAGGAAGCACGGCAGCGCGCCGAACCACAGCGCGGCGGTCTGCCAGTCGCTGCCAGCGGACAGCACTTGGGTCGCGCCAAAACCTGCGACTACCGCACCAATCGGGCCCATGGCATGGATGATTGCGCCGCCGGTGGCGCGGATGCTGGTGGGGAAACTTTCACTGATAAAGAACAATGCCGCCGAATACGGCCCGATCAGGAAGAACAGGCCCAAGCTGTACAGCCCAACCACCATCGGCATATTGCTCGGGCCAAACAGCATCCCGGCAAACGACAGGCCGCCGAGCATCCAGCCCAGGCCAATGACATTGCGACGGCCGATCTTGTCGCCCATCCAGCCGTGACTGAGGTAACCGCAATAGCCGACCAGGTTCGACAGCACCAGGATGATCAGCGAGTTCTCGAACGAGATGTGGTGCACGCTGATGATCACCGAAGTACCGAGCACGCTGAACACCTGGATCGCCGCCCAGTTGAGCAACAGTGCCGCGCCAATCACCAACGTGGCGCGACGCGCCGGGCCACGGAACGCGGCTTTGAGGCCGGCCTTGCTGTGTTCGTCGTAGTCCACGCCATAGGTTGCGGCGACGTTTTGCGCTTCTGTGACGGCGCCGCTTTTACGCAATTGGCTGATGCGCTGGTGGATCTGGAACTGCGGGCTCTCCTTGAGTTTGCGCGCCATGATCGCGATGACGATGGCCGGGATCGCGGCGAAGATAAAGCAGCCCTGCCAGCCAATGATCGGCAGCAACAGCGCGGTCAAACCGGCGGCAATCAAAGCACCCACCGGCCAGCCGCCCTGCACCAGGCTGTAGATAAAACCGCGGCGCTTGGTCAGGCGCGGATCCTCAGAGGCGCCATACAACTCACTCAAATACGTGGCGTTGACGGTTTCTTCGGCATAACCCAAACCGCCCAACGAACGGATCAGGATCAACGGCGACTTACCCCACGCCCCGCCAATCGCCGTCAGCGCCGAGCACAGCGCAGAGCCGGCCACGGTGAAGATAATCCCGGTGCGCCGCCCCAATTTATCCACCACCGGGCCGATGGCAAACGCGACCACCGCCGTGCCCACCGCCACCCACGTCGCGATTTCAGCTTGCTCCACTTCACCCCAGCCAAAATGCCGGCCGATCTCCGGCAACAAGGTGCCGAACAGGATGAAGTCATACACCGCAAACACCCAGGCGAAAAACGCGATCCAGGTGGCGAAACGCACCTCCTTGGACGTCAATTGCCGGGGTTTCCAGCCAGTCAGGTCAAGCTTGTTGTAGATGGACATGGGTCGCGCCTCAGGAATAAGGGGTCAGGTACGGGGTTGGCGGCGGATGAAGTCGTCGGCGATTTCGTCAAAGGTGACGAAGCGCACGCCGGCATGGCTCTGGATGTGTTCGATCAGGCGCTCCAGCATCAGCAGCACTTGTGGGCGGCCGGAGACGTCGGGGTGGATGGTCATGGTGAACACCGCGTGTTCGTGTTCGCGGTAGACCCAGTCGAACTGGTCGCGCCACATTTCTTCCAGGTGACGCGGGTTGACGAAGCCGTGGCTGTTGGGGGCTTTTTTGATGAACATCATCGGCGGCAGGTCGTCCAGGTACCAGTTGGCCGGGATCTCCACCAGGTCGGTTTCTTCGCCGCGCACCAGGGGTTTCATCCAGGTGTCGGGGTGCTGGCTGTAGTCGATCTTGGTCCAGCTGTCGCCCTTGCGCACGTAGTAGGGGTGGAAGTCGTTGTGCATCAGGCTGTGGTCGTACTTGATGCCTTTTTTCAGCAGCAGTTCGTTGGTGACCTTGCTGAATTCCCACCACGGCGCCACGTAACCCGTCGGGCGTTTGCCGGTGACCTGGGTGATCAGCTCGATGGATTTATCCAGGACGATTTCTTCCTGCTCGGCCGTCATGGCGATGGGGTTTTCGTGGCTGTAGCCGTGCACACCGATTTCGTGACCGGCGTCGGCCACGGCTTTCATTTGCTCGGGGAAGGTTTCCATCGAGTGGCCAGGGATAAACCAGGTGGTGCGCAGGCCATAGCGCTCGAACAGTTTGAGCAGGCGCGGCGCGCCGATTTCACCGGCGAACAGGCCACGGGAGATGTCGTCCGGCGAATCTTCGCCGCCATAGGAACCGAGCCAGCCGGCGACGGCGTCAACGTCGACGCCGAATGCACAGAGAATGTCTTTAGCCATGATGTGTCTCCTTAAACGTTGAGTACGGATTCGACGGACAACGCTGCGCGCAGCAGGCGAGCGTCTTCCCCCGTCGGGGCGCTGAGCAGCAGCCCGGTGGGCAGGCCCTGGGCATCGCGGCCGCTGGGCAGGGTCACGCCAGGCATGTCGAGCAAACTGCCGGGCATGGTCAGGCGCAGGGTGGCGAGGTTGGTGTTCACAAACAGGTCGTCGTCCGCTTCCAGCGGTGCCAATGCGGGTGCGATGTGGGCGACGGTGGGGGTGATGAGGATGGCGCCGTCGAGGTCGTCGACCAGTTGCTGTTGCAGGCGGCGGCGGGCATCGACCAGATGCAGCAGTTGGCTGGCCGGCAGCGTGCGCGCGGCTTCGAGGCGGCGGCGTACACGTGGGTCAAGTTGTTCGGCGTCGGGGCTGTCGAGCAAGGCTTCGTGCAGGGCGAAGGCTTCGAAGGAACCGAGCCAGCCGTGGTGTTTGATCAGGTCCAGGGTGGCCTGGAAGGTCGGGCATTCGCGCTCTTCAACCAGCGCGCCGTGAGCCTTGAGTTGCTCCACGACGCGCAGCAGGTTGTTGCGCACAGCGGGTTCAACATCCTGTTGCGCCAGCACAAAACGCTGACCCTTGAGGCTGCGGGCGGTGTGGGTTTGGCTGCGGCCATGCAGCAGATCGTCGATTGCCAGGGCATCACGCACACTGCGAGTCAGCGGGCCCAGGCTATCGAGGGTATGGGCCAACGGGAACACGCCGTCGCGGCTGTAGCGTCGGCTGCTGCTGCGGTACCCCACCAGGCCGTTGAAGGCCGAGGGAATGCGGATCGAACCGGCGGTGTCGGTGCCCATGGCGATCGGCACGATGCCAGCGGCGACGGCCACGGCTGAACCGGACGACGAACCGCCAGGAATGCGCGGTTGGTCAGTGCCATGGGGGTTGTGCGGCGTGCCGAAATGCGGGTTCAGGCCTAGGCCGGAATAGGCCAGTTCGCTGAGGTTGGTCTTGCCCACGCTGACCATCCCGGCGCGGCACAGCAGACCTACGCTTGGTGCGTCGAGCAACGCGGCAGGCGCAGTGCGGCGGTAGGCCGCGCCCGCAGTGGTGATACTGCCGGCCACGTCGAACAGATCTTTCCAAGCCAGGGGCACGCCATCGAATACGCTCAATGGCTGGCCGGCGCGCCAGCGGGCGGCAGAGGCTTCGGCTTCACGACGCGCACGCTCAGCGGTCAGGCTGATAAACACCGCCGGCACCTCATCCGCCTTTTCGAGTGCCTGTTCGAGGATTTGCACCGGGTCGCTACGACCGCTGGCGAAATCTTCAGCCATTGAAGTGGCGTCTGACATCAAAGTGACCCTCACAAAACGTACATATTAATAAAATGTACATTTTATAAAGGCAGCTTTCGTGCCAGTCTTTCTCAGGCAGCATTTACGCAACCAGGGGATTTCGCCCAGAGCTACGGGATAGATGGTTTTAACCAGCCGGAAAAAATCTTGCCAGACCGCTGGAAAGCGCCTTCAATGAAATAATGTATCTTTTATTAATAAGTACATTTTGGTGCAGAAAAGTAGCATTCCTCGATTCCGAGCCCCACAAAGGTGCCACCGCTGTGGCGCAGGGTGACAGGCGTAACTTATGAGAGAATCCCCGGCCACCGTCCTACAAGCCCCAGAGAAAGCGATGAAAGCAGCGTCCGCCTCGGCCTCCCGTTACGCGATGATTCACCAGGTATTGCGTGATGCGATCGTCAACGGCACCGCGCGCCACGGCCTGGTCTTGCTGGAAGCGCCACTGGCCGAATTGTTCGGCACCAGCCGTGTGCCGGTGCGCCGAGCCCTGGACCTGCTGCATGAGGAAGGCCTGATCTGCCGCTTCAACGGCCGGGGTTACCTGATCAACCCCGACGGCCTTGCGATGGAGCCGCTACGCTTGCCCTTGAGCCATGCGCACCTGGGCCTCAACGGCGAAGATGAGTTGGTGGACACGCGGCCGCTGGGCGAGCGCATCGTCGAGGAGATCGGCGCGGCGTTGTCCACCTGCATTGCCTTCGGCCATTACCGCCTCGATGAGCAAGCCGCCGCCGACCACTACGGCGTCAGCCGCGCGGTGGTGCGTGAAGCGCTGATGCGCCTGCGCGACCGGGGATTGGTGGAAAAAGAGCCCTACTCCCAATGGCTGGCCGGACCGCTGACCGCCCGTGAAGTTACCGAAGACTACGAACTGCGCGCCTGCCTGGAACCCGAAGCTTTGCGCCAAAGTGCGCCGGGGCTGGACCGCGAGACGCTGGAAGCGATGTTGCAACGCGTGCTGGACGCCCAGGACAGCGCCCACTGCAGCCTGGAGGCCATCGAACAGATCGAGGAGGACTTGCACCAGCGCTGCCTCGCCGGCCTGCAGAACCGCAAGATCGCGGCGTTGATCCGCCAGGGCCAAAGCCCGATGATCATCAGCCGGATTTTCTACCGTTTGCTGGGGATCGGCGCCGATCCGGCCATGCTGGCCGAACATCGGTTGATTCTGGAATTACTGCTGCACGGTGCATTTGATGCAGCGGCGTTGAACCTGCGTGAGCACCTGCAGCGGGCGCGGCAGCGTATGCTGCAACGGTTGAAAGTGTTGTCAGTGCTGCCGGAGCAGCCATTGCCGAGCTATCTGCATAAGATCAGCTGAATTCATGCAATTTGTTGCTAACTTCACGCGACCATTGAAACCACCGCTACCCCGCCCCATCTAACCTGCATACTTCCTTATGCAGGTGCCCCATGAGCGACCAGCAAGAATTCCCTGATTACGACCTCAACGACTACGCCGACCCCGAAAACGCTGAATCCGCCTCGTCCAATACCGGCCTGGCCCTGCCTGGGCAAAACCTGCCGGACAAGGTCTACATCATTCCGATCCACAACCGGCCCTTCTTCCCGGCGCAAGTGCTGCCGGTGATCGTCAACGAAGAGCCGTGGGCCGAAACCCTGGAGTTGGTGAGCAAATCCGACCACCACTCCCTGGCCCTGTTCTTCATGGACACGCCGCCGGAAGACCCGCGCCACTTCGACACCTCCAGCCTGCCGCTGTACGGCACCCTGGTGAAGGTGCACCACGCCAGCCGCGAAAACGGCAAGCTGCAATTCGTCGCCCAGGGCCTGACGCGCGTGCGCATCAAGACCTGGCTCAAGCACCACCGCCCACCGTACCTGGTGGAAGTCGAATACCCGCACCAGCCGAGCGAGCCGACCGATGAGGTCAAGGCCTACGGCATGGCGCTGATCAATGCGATCAAGGAACTGCTGCCGCTCAACCCGCTGTACAGCGAGGAGTTGAAGAACTACCTCAACCGCTTCAGCCCCAACGACCCGTCGCCACTCACCGACTTCGCCGCCGCGCTGACGTCGGCCACCGGTAACGAGTTGCAGGAAGTGCTGGACTGCGTGCCCATGCTCAAGCGCATGGAAAAAGTGCTGCCGATGCTGCGCAAAGAGGTTGAAGTCGCGCGCCTGCAAAAAGAACTGTCCGCCGAGGTCAACCGCAAGATCGGCGAGCACCAGCGCGAGTTCTTCCTCAAGGAACAACTCAAGGTCATCCAGCAGGAACTGGGCCTGACCAAGGACGACCGCAGCGCGGACGTCGAACAGTTCGAGCAACGCCTGGAAGGCAAAGTGCTGCCGCCCCAGGCGAAAAAACGCATCGATGAAGAATTGAACAAACTGTCGATCCTCGAAACCGGTTCACCGGAATACGCAGTGACACGCAACTACCTGGACTGGGCCACTTCGGTGCCGTGGGGCGTGTTTGGCGAGGATAAACTCGACCTGAAACATGCGCGAAAAGTGCTGGATAAACACCACGCGGGCCTGGATGACATCAAGAGCCGCATCCTTGAGTTCCTTGCGGTGGGTGCCTATAAGGGCGAAGTCGCCGGTTCCATCGTGCTGCTGGTCGGCCCGCCGGGCGTGGGCAAGACCAGCGTGGGTAAATCCATCGCCGAGTCCCTGGGCCGGCCTTTCTACCGCTTCAGCGTCGGCGGCATGCGCGACGAGGCCGAGATCAAGGGCCATCGCCGCACCTACATCGGCGCCCTGCCGGGCAAGCTGGTGCAGGCGCTTAAAGATGTGGAAGTGATGAACCCGGTGATCATGCTCGACGAGATCGACAAGATGGGCCAGAGCTTCCAGGGCGACCCGGCGTCGGCCTTGCTGGAAACCCTTGACCCGGAGCAGAACGTCGAATTCCTCGACCATTACCTGGACCTGCGCCTGGACCTGTCCAAAGTGCTGTTCGTGTGCACCGCCAACACTTTGGATTCCATCCCCGGCCCGCTGCTGGACCGTATGGAAGTGATTCGCCTGTCGGGCTATATCACCGAAGAAAAAGTCGCCATCGCCAAGCGCCACCTGTGGCCGAAACAGCTGGAAAAAGCCGGCGTGTCGAAAAACAGCCTGACCATCAGCGACGGCGCCTTGCGTGCGTTGATCGACGGTTACGCTCGCGAAGCCGGGGTGCGTCAGCTGGAGAAACAGCTGGGCAAACTGGTGCGCAAGGCGGTGGTCAAGTTGCTGGACGAGCCGGACTCGGTGATCAAGATCGGCAACAAGGACCTGGAAAGCTCCCTGGGCATCCCGGTATTCCGCAACGAGCAAGTACTGTCCGGCACCGGCGTGATCACAGGCCTGGCCTGGACCAGCATGGGCGGCGCGACCTTGCCGATCGAGGCGACGCGTATCCACACGCTCAATCGTGGCTTCAAGCTCACCGGGCAGTTGGGTGAAGTGATGAAGGAGTCTGCGGAAATCGCCTACAGCTACATCAGCTCGAACCTGAAGTCGTTTGGCGGTGATCCAAAGTTCTTCGACGAAGCCTTCGTGCACTTGCACGTGCCGGAAGGTGCCACGCCGAAAGACGGCCCGAGCGCCGGGGTGACCATGGCCAGTGCATTGCTGTCGCTGGCGCGTAACCAACCGCCGAAAAAAGGCGTGGCCATGACCGGCGAGCTGACGCTGACCGGGCACGTGCTGCCGATTGGCGGGGTGCGCGAAAAGGTGATTGCGGCGCGACGCCAGAAGATCCATGAACTGATCTTGCCGGAGCCCAATCGCGGCAGTTTTGAAGAGCTGCCGGAGTACCTGAAGGAAGGCATGACGGTGCACTTTGCAAAGCGGTTTGCGGATGTGGCCAAAGTGCTGTTCTGACAATTATGTAGTGCCTGGTCTGGCCTCATCGCGGGCAAGCCCGGCTCCCACCTTTGAATGTGTTCACCCATCAAAATGTGGGAGCGGGCTTGCCCGCGAAGGCGTCAGTCGCCACAGCGCAAATCCCTCCATGTCACACCTTGTCTCATCTTCGGTTATGCTCGCCCTTCGTCGTGAATCAACGGAGCCCCCATGACCGCTGCCCGCCTGCTTCTCCCCTTGAGCCTTGCCCTGCTGGCCGCGTGCGCCAGTGCACCGAAGCAAAACGTCACCGTGGACAACCAGAGCGCCTGCCCGCTCCAGCTCAAAAGCGGACAAAACCTTATCCTCACCCTGCCAAGCAACCCCACCACCGGTTACCGCTGGGCCATCCAGGACTCCGCTGGCGGCGTGCTGCGCGCGCTGAGCCCGGAGGTCTACAGCAGCTCGGAATCCGGTGTGATCGGTGGCGGCGGCCAGTCGACCTGGCGTTTCCAGGCTTTCGCAGCCGGCCAAGGGCGTTTGCGCCTGACCTCCCAGCAACCCTGGGAGCCGGAAGCCGAACCCGTCGAAACCTTTGACTGCGCCATTACGGTGAACTGATATGCCATGGCTGATTCTTGCGTTGATGGGCGCCGGCACCTTTATCTACGGGCTGACCACCCATGCCACCTTGTTGTGCCTGCTGGTCAAACCGCTGCCGGTCCTGGCGCTGTTGGGTTGGCTGCACGACGCACCGCCCACCGACTATCGACGCTGGATCAGCCTGGGGCTGATTTTTTCCCTGGTGGGTGACGTATTGCTCGCCTGGCCGGGCGACCTGTTCATCTTCGGCTTGGGTGCCTTCCTGTTTGCGCATTTGGCGTACCTCAAAGCCTATTTCAGTGACTGTCGTCGTCTGGCGCTGCTGCCGCTGGTATTGGCGCTGGGCGTGAGCGCAATCCTGCTGAGCATCCTGATCTCCCATGGCCTGGGCGACCTGCTGGTTCCTGTAGTGGTTTATGCAACCGTGATCAGTGCCATGCTCTGGCGTGCGTTGGCGCGACTGGGCAGCGATGTGCCGAAGCGTTCGGCATGGCTGGCGGCTGCGGGTGCGGCGTCGTTTGTGTTTTCTGACACGCTGATCGGTATCAATCGGTTTGTGGTGGCGTTCGATGCAGCGCCGTATTTGCTGATCAGTACCTATTGGCTGGGCCAGTGGGGCATCACTGCCTCGGCTTTCCATCAGACAACCCGCGCACACCAAGGCCAACTTGGCTAAAATGCCGGCCTTTCCCCATCGTCGCCGGAACAACCGTGAGCAAAGAACCCGATCGCCTATTCGCCCAGCCCCTGCCCCAGGTGCCGGACTTCGCCTTTAACGAGGACGTGGTGCGGGTGTTCCCGGACATGATCAAGCGTTCGGTGCCAGGCTACCCGACCATCGTCGAGAACCTCGGCGTACTCGCCGCGCAGTTCGCCCAGCCCAATAGCGTGTTGTATGACCTGGGATCCTCGCTGGGCGCGGTGACCCAGGCCCTGCGCCGCCACGTGCGCACCGACGGTTGCCGGGTAATCGCGGTGGATAACTCGGCCGCGATGGTCGAGCGGTGCCGCGAATACCTCAATGGCCAGGACTCGATGTTCCAGGAGCTGCTGCCGGTCGAGGTTATCGAGGGCGATATCCTCGCGCTGCAGTTCCAACCGGCCTCGGTGGTGGCGCTGAATTTCACCCTGCAATTCATCGCGCCCGATGAACGCCTGGCGCTGCTCGCGCGCATCCGCCAGTCGCTGTTGCCGGGTGGCGCGCTGATCCTCTCAGAAAAGCTGCGTTTCAACGATGCAGACGAACACGCGCTGCTCACCGATCTGCACATCGCGTTCAAACGCGCCAACGGCTACAGCGAACTGGAAATCGCCCAGAAACGCAGCGCCATCGAAAACGTCATGAAGCCCGACAGCCTCGAAGAACACCGCGAACGCCTGCTGGCGGCCGGTTTTTCGACAGTCGTGCCGTGGTTCCAGTGTCTTAACTTTGCCTCGTTGATTGCCTTGCCATGATTGATCTGTCTCCCCTCGCCCGCCATCTGGTCGGCACTCCCCTGGCCGTGTGGGCCCAGGGCCTGCAAGCGCAACTCGATAGCAAGATGGAAAAGGGTCATGGCGACCTGGAACGCTGGCAGAGTGCGCTGGATGCACTGCCAAAAATCCAGCCCAGCGAAGTGGATTTGCTCAACGGCCTGACGCTCGATACTGACTGCGACGATGACACCCGCGTGCAGATGCATGCCGCGCTGATGGGCCTGAGTCCGTGGCGCAAAGGGCCATTCAACCTGTTCGGCGTGCATGTGGACACCGAATGGCGCTCGGACTGGAAGTGGTCCCGCGTGGCACCACACCTGAACCTGAAGGGCAAGCGCATCCTCGACGTGGGCTGCGGCAACGGTTACTACATGTGGCGCATGCTCGGCGCCGGGGCCGACAGCGTGATTGGCGTGGACCCGAACTGGCTGTTCTTCTGTCAGTTCCAGGCGGTGCAACGTTATCTGTCCGAGCCCAAGGCCTGGCACCTGCCGTTCCCCTTCGAAGACCTGCCGGCGAATCTGGAAGGCTTCGACACGGTGTTTTCCATGGGGGTGTTCTATCACCGGCGTTCGCCCATCGAGCATTTGCTGGCGCTGAAGGACACCCTGGTCAAAGGCGGCGAACTCGTCCTGGAAACCCTTGTGGTCGAAGGCGATCAGCAGCAGGTGCTGGTGCCGGAAGACCGCTACGCGCAGATGCGCAACGTATGGTTCCTACCGTCAGTGCCGGCGTTGATGCTGTGGCTACGCCGCGCAGGATTCAGCGACGTGCGCTGTGTGGATGTGAGTGTGACCACGGTCGAGGAACAGCGTGGGACCGCGTGGATGAAGTATCAGTCGCTGAGTGACTTCCTCGATCCGCACGATCACAGCAAGACGATTGAAGGGCTGCCGGCGCCGATGCGGGCGGTGATCATCGCCCGCAAATAAATCTCAAAGGGACGGCTTGGCTCTTCGCGCCTTGAAGAACTCACTCAAGACCGTCCCGCATTCCTCGGCCAACACTCCCCCTTCAAACAGCACCTTATGATTGAGAAAGCCCTGGGTAAAAAACTGCCCCTGGCTTTGCACGATCCCCGCTTTGGGTTCCAGCGCGCCATACACCACGCGCGCAATCCGCGAATGCACGATCAGCCCCGCGCACATGCTGCACGGCTCCAGGGTCACATAGAGCGTGCTGCCCACCAGGCGATAGTTGCTGATGGCCTGCGCGGCGGCGCGGATGGCGACCATTTCGGCGTGGGCGCTGGGGTCGTTGCCGCTGATGGGGCAGTTGAAGCCACGGCCGATGATTTCGCCGTCTTGCACCAGCACCGCACCGACGGGCACTTCACCCAATGCAGCGCCTTGGGCGGCAAGGGCCAAGGCTTCGCGCATGAAGTCCTGGTCGCGGCTGCGGTCGATGATCGCGGTAGGGCGGAACTGACGCATCACGCCACCTCGATGGCGGCCATCAGGCCGGTTTCCATGTGGTCGATCACGTGGCAGTGGAACATCCACACCCCTGGGTTATCCGCCACCAACGCCACGCGAGCGCGCTCGTTTTTACCCAACAGGTAGGTGTCGGTGAAGTACGGGATCACCTTGTGGCGGTTCGAGGCGATCACCTTGAAGCTCATGCCGTGCAGGTGAATCGGGTGCTGGTACTGGGTCATGTTCTTCAATTCGAAAATGTAACTCTTGCCCTTTTCCAGCTTGGCAATCGGGCGCTCGGCACAGGTCTTGTCGGTGATGTCCCAGGCCTTGCCGTTGATCTGCCACAGGCTTGGTGGTTTCCCGTCATCCACGGACACCGTGCCGACCCACTCGAAATTGAAGTTGAGTTTCTCCGCATTGGCCAGGTCCGGCTCGGCAATCGGGTTGGCGGGCAATGCAGGCGGCCACTCAGTCGGCGCATCGGCGTTGGCCACCGAACGGAAGGTACCCAGGCGTACCGGGCCATTGCGGATCGACAGCTCTTCGCCCGCCGGCGGTGCCTTGATCGCCAGGCAGATGCGCATGCCGGGGCCCAACCAGTATTCCTTGCCCAGCGGGCGCGGCTCGATGGGGTTGCCGTCCAGCGCGTAGATCTGCGCCTCGACATCCGGAATGTTGATGCGATAGGTCAGGGTGTTGTCGAGGTTGAGCAGCCGCACGCGAGTGATCTGTCCGGCGGGCAAATCGACGACTGCCTGGGACACGCCATTGATCGTCGACAACCGCCCGGCCGTGCCGCCGCGTGCCGCTTCACGGGGAATGCTGAAGGCCACGAAAGCGCCCTCTTCGTCCACATGCCAGCTCTTCAGGCTAAGCGTGCGTTCGTGTTTGAAACCGGTGGGTTCGCGCTCTTCGATGATCAGCGGGCCGACCAGGCCACGGCCGAGTTCTTCGCTGCTGTTCACGTGGGGGTGATACCAGTAGCTGCCGGCGTCGGGCACACGGAATTTGTAATCGAAATACTCACCGGGCAGTACCGGCAACTGCGAGACGTAGGGCACGCCGTCCATTTCCAGCGGCAGGCGGATGCCATGCCAATGGATGGTGGTGGCGACCGGCAAGTGGTTGATGAAACGCACCCGCAGCCATTCGCCCTGGCGCACCCGCAACTCGGTGCCCGGCGCTGACGGGCCAAATGCCCAGGCTTCGGTCTTGTGGCCCGGCACCAGTTCCACGTCGAGCGGCGCGGCGATCAGCTCGTAATCATGCCCCGCCTCGGCCTCGGCAACTTTCCCCATCCAGTAGCGGTAGGCGCCACCGGCACCGACGCCTACTACGGCCAGGCCTGCAAGACCACCCAGGATTTGTCGACGGGAAAAGGATCGGGACACAACAACCTCACGTATCGGCCGCAGGCCCAGGGCCTGCAAAGGGCAGATACGATACACCTGCCCTGGCTAAACAGTAAGGCTTCGCATTGCCGCAGTAGGCGGATCAGGCCTTGGCGGCCGCCAGGATCAGGGCTTTCATCTCGGCCACGGCACCTTTGAAACCGACGAACAGCGCGTGCGCCACCAGCGCATGGCCGATGTTCAACTCATTGATGCCCTTGATCGCCGCCACGGCTTCGACGTTGTGGTAGTGCAGGCCGTGACCGGCGTTGACGATCAAGCCTTGCTTGAGGCCGCAGCTCACGCCGTCGATGATACGTTGCAGCTCATCGGCCACTTCAGTCGGCGTGGTGGCATCGGCGTAACGGCCGGTGTGCAGTTCAATGGCCGGTGCACCGACACGGCGCGAGGCTTCGATCTGGCGCTCGTCAGCGTCGATGAACAGCGAGACTTCGCTGCCGATCTTCGACAAGCGCTCCACGGCGGCCTTGATCCGCGCTTCCTGGCCAGCCACATCGAGACCGCCTTCGGTGGTCAGTTCCTGGCGGGTTTCCGGCACCAGGCAAATGTGCGCCGGGCGGATGCGCTCGGCGAATTGCATCATTTCCTCGGTGACGCCCATTTCGAAGTTCATGCGGGTTTGCAGAACGTCCTTGAGCACCAGCACGTCACGCTCCTGGATGTGGCGGCGGTCTTCGCGCAGGTGCACGGTGATGCCGTCGGCGCCCGCTTCTTCGGCGTCCAGCGCGGCCTTGACCGGATCAGGGTAACGGGTGCCCCGGGCCTGGCGCAGGGTAGCGACGTGGTCGATGTTGACGCCAAGAAGAATGCGATTGCTGGTGGTCACGGAAGCGCTCCTGAAAAGGGAAAGAAACGCTGCACAGCATACACGGGGTTGTCAGGGCTTTCGAAACAACTCGCGACTGACCAGCGGCCGTCCGCCCAAGTGCACGGCCAGGGCCTGGCGCATCAGGCGCTTGGCGGCAGACAGCGCACCCGGTGCGGCCCAGTCGGCTTCACTCATGGCCAGCAACTCGGTGCCCTGGAACAGACCCGGTTGCAGCAGGTAGACACGCTCCAGGCCCGCGTCGACTTGCAGGCGGTACATACCGTCGGCGGCGATGGGGTTGCCGTGCAGGTCGTTGGCCAGTTCGAAACCGTAACCCAGGTCGTCGAGCAGGCGCCATTCGAAGGCGCGCAGGAGTGGTTCCAGAGGGCGCCCTTCGGCCAGGGCGAGCAAGGTGGCAGCGTAGTGATCGAAGACGGCCGGGTGCGGGTCTTCGGCAGGAAGCAGGCGGATCAACAGCTCATTGAGGTAGAGACCACTGAACAGCGCCTCGCCATTGAGCCAGGCGGACGTGCCGACGCCTTCCATGCGACCGACGTTCTTCAGCTCGCCCTTGCCGCGAAACTCCACGTCCAGGGCCACGAATGGCCGTGCCAGCGTGCCCGCCTTGCCTCGCGCACTACGCAAGACTGCACGCAGGCGGCCTTGGGGCGTGAGGAAGTCCACCAAGGCGCTGGTCTCACGGTAGGCGCGGCTGTGCAGGACGTAGGCGAGTTGGCTGGGGGGTGGGGATTGGGACATGGAAGTCTCTTCGCAGAACTTAAGAACAGCGACCAACCAATGTGGGAGCGGGCTTGCCCGCGAAAGCTGTAGTGAATTCACCACCGCTATCGCAGGCAAGCCAGCTCCCACATAAGCCCGCTCACACAGAGGTTCCGCGGTGTGTTAGAGGTCGCCGTAGCCCAGGGAGCGCAATGCACGCTCATCATCGGACCAACCACCCTTCACCTTCACCCACAGGTTGAGCATGATCTTGGAGTCGAACAGCAATTCCATGTCCTTGCGCGCTTCGGTGCCGATACGCTTGATGCGCTCGCCCTTGTCGCCAATGATGATTTTCTTCTGGCCGTCACGTTCGACGAGGATCAGCGCATGGATGTGCAAGGTCTTGCCCTGCTGCTTGAACTCTTCAATTTCGACGGTGATCTGGTAAGGCAGCTCAGCGCCCATCTGGCGCATGATTTTCTCGCGCACCAGTTCAGCGGCGAGGAAACGGCTGCTGCGGTCGGTGATCTGGTCTTCCGGGAAGAAATGCTCGTTTTCCGGCAGGTGCTCGGCGATCACTCGCTCCAAGGCGTCCAGATTGTGGCCGTGCTGGGCGGAGATCGGGATGATCTGCGCGTTCGGCAGTTGTTCCTGCAACCAGCTCAGGTGCGGCATCAATTCGGCTTTGTCTTCGATACGGTCGGTCTTGTTCAACGCGACGATCAGCGGGCCGGTGACATACTGCACACGCTCCAGGACCATCTGGTCTTCGTCGGTCCACTTGGTGCGGTCAACCACGAAGATCACCACGTCGACGTCTTTCAACGCCGCCGAAGCGGTCTTGTTCATGTAGCGGTTCAGGGCTTTCTCGCCACCTTTGTGCATACCCGGGGTGTCGACGTAGACCGCTTGCACGGTGCCTTCGGTCTTGATGCCCAGCATGTTGTGGCGGGTGGTCTGCGGCTTGCGCGAGGTGATCGCGAGTTTCTGGCCGAGGATGTGGTTCAGCAGCGTGGACTTGCCCACGTTCGGGCGGCCGACGATGGCAACATAGCCACAGCGTGTTGCGGTTGAATCAGTCATGGCCATTCTCCACGCCCAGGGCAATCAGTGCTGCAGCGGCCGCTACCTGTTCGGCAATACGACGGCTCACACCCTGACCTCGGCTTTTTTCGTTCAGTAAGGTGATTTCACATTCCACGAAGAACACGCGGCAATGGGGCTCACCCTGGATATCCACCACTTCGTAGCGTGGCAGTTCGCAACCACGGGACTGCAGGAATTCCTGCAGGCGGGTCTTGGGGTCTTTGTTGGTGTCGACCAGCGTGAGGCTTTCGATCTCGGAGGTCAGCCACGCGGTGACGCGCTCCTTGGCTGCTTCCATGCCTGCATCGAGGTAGATGGCACCGATCAGCGCTTCGAGGGCGTCGGCCAGGATCGATTCACGGCGGAAACCACCACTTTTCAGTTCACCGGAGCCCAGGCGCAGGTACTCACCCAGGCCGAAACCACGGGCCAGCACGGCCAGGGTCTCGCCCTTCACCAGGCGGGCGCGCAAGCGCGACAACTGGCCTTCACGGGCTTGGGGGAAACGCTCGAACAGCGCTTCACCGGCGACGAAGTTGAGGATGGCATCACCGAGGAATTCCAGGCGCTCGTTGTTGCGCCCTGCAAAGCTGCGGTGTGTGAGGGCAAGGACCATCAATTCCTGGTCCTTGAAGGTGTAGCCGAGCTGGCGCTCGAGACGACTTAGAGAAACGGTCACGGTTTACCCATATCTGTTTGGTGGCACCGGCGGCCATCGACGATTGACGCAGTGTTCAAATTCAAATCCTGGTTGGTACAGCATGAGGCAGGACAGATTTGTCCCCACCCCAGAAAAGCATTCGGCGCTGTGTTCACAGCGCCGCCTGTATTACTTGATCAGCCCGACCCGCGAGAAGTTCGGCAGGTGGCTGAGTTTGGGTTCCGGCCAGCTCATCCAGACCGCGAAGGCCTTGCCGACGATATTCTGGTCGGGAACCATGCCCAGCAGGTCCTTGGGAATGTTGGGGTCATCCCAGTACCGGCTGTCATTGGAGTTGTCGCGGTTGTCGCCCATCATGAAGTAGTGCCCGGCCGGCACTGTCCACTGGCCGTCAGGCTGTGCGCGGTAGCGGCTCATTTCCTTGCGGATTTCGTGCTCTACCGTGCCGAGTTTTTCCTGGTACAGCTCAGCGCTGCCCAGGCTGTTCGGCTCGGAGCCGATCAGTTTCTCGGCCACCGACTCACCGTTGATGAACAGGCGCTTGTCGCTGGTGTAGCGGATCACGTCGCCCGGCAGGCCAACCACACGCTTGATGTAGTTGACGTTCGGGTCGCTCGGGTAGCGGAACACCATCACATCGCCGCGCTGCGGGTCACCGACTTCGATGACCTTCTTGTCGATCACCGGCAGGCGGATCCCGTAGGAAAACTTGTTCACCAGGATGAAGTCGCCGACGTCCAGGGTAGGTTTCATCGACCCCGACGGGATCTGAAACGGCTCTACCAGGAACGAACGCAGCACCAGCACGATGAACAACACCGGGAAGAACGACTTGCCGTACTCAACCAGCAACGGCTCTTTGTTCAGCTTCTCGATCACCACGCCATCGGGCTGGCTGACGCTGCCCTGATAGGACGCGATAGCCGCCCGCCGACGCGGGGCGAAGAACACCAGATCGAGCAACGCCAAGAGACCGCAAACGGCAACGGCGATGACCAGCAACAGCGGGAAATTTAGCGACATAGGACCTAACTATCCAACCTGAGCACCGCAAGGAAGGCTTCTTGTGGAATTTCCACGTTACCTACTTGCTTCATGCGTTTTTTACCGGCCTTTTGCTTCTCAAGCAGCTTTCGCTTACGGCTTACGTCACCGCCGTAGCATTTGGCCAGTACGTTCTTTCTGAGTGCCTTGACGGAGGTCCGTGCAATGATCTGCCCGCCAATGGCGGCCTGGATCGCGACGTCGAACATCTGGCGCGGAATCAGTTCTTTCATCTTCTCGGTCAACTGGCGACCTTTGTAGTGCGCGTTGTCCTTGTGCACGATGAGTGCCAGGGCATCGACCTTGTCGCCGTTGATCAGCACATCCAGCTTCACCAGATTAGCCGATTGGTAACGGTCGAAATGGTAATCCAGCGAAGCATAGCCGCGACTGGTGGATTTGAGACGGTCGAAGAAGTCCAGCACCACTTCGTTCATCGGCAAATCGTAGGTCACTTGCACCTGGGTACCGAGGAACAGCATGTCGTGCTGTACGCCACGCTTTTCGATACACAGGGTAATGACGTTGCCCAGGTGTTCCTGCGGCACAAGAATATTGGCGCGCACGATCGGTTCGCGCATGTCTTCGATGGAAGACAGGTCTGGAAGCTTGGACGGGTTGTCGACGTAAATCGTTTCACCGGTTTTCAGCGCCAACTCGAAAATAACCGTCGGCGCGGTGGTGATCAGGTCCAGGTCGTATTCACGCTCGAGGCGCTCCTGGATGATCTCCATGTGCAGCATGCCGAGGAAGCCGCAACGGAAGCCGAAGCCCAGGGCGTCGGAGCTTTCCGGGGTGTACTGCAACGACGAGTCGTTGAGGGTCAGCTTTTGCAGGGCTTCGCGGAAGTCTTCGAAGTCGTCGGAGCTGACCGGGAACAGGCCGGCGTAGACTTGCGGCTGGATGCGCTTGAAGCCCGGCAGCACGTCGACGTCAGGGGTGGAGCTCAAGGTCAGGGTGTCACCGACTGGCGCACCGTGGATGTCCTTGATACCGGCAATGATGAAGCCTACTTCGCCGGCTTTCAGATCAGTGGTCGCGGTGTGCTTGGGGTTGAAGACACCGACGCTGTCCACCAGGTGGATCTTGCCGGTGGACTTGACCAGGATCTTGTCGCCTTTCTTCACACGGCCATGGCGCACGCGGACCAGGGAAACAACGCCCAGGTAGTTGTCGAACCAGGAGTCGATGATCAACGCTTGCAGCGGATCTTCGTAGTTGCCGGTTGGCGCAGGAATGGTCTTGACCAGGCGCTCGAGCACTTCATCGACGCCCAGGCCGGTCTTGGCGCTGCACTCGACGGCGTCGGTGGCATCAATGCCGATGATTTTTTCGATTTCTTCTTTGACGCGGTCCGGATCGGCTTGTGGCAAGTCGATCTTGTTCAGCACCGGCATCACTTCCAGGCCCTGCTCGATGGCCGTGTAGCAGTTGGCGACGGACTGGGCTTCAACGCCCTGGCCCGCGTCCACCACCAGCAACGCACCTTCACAGGCCGCCAGGGAACGGCTGACTTCATAGGTAAAGTCGACGTGGCCCGGGGTGTCAATGAAGTTCAGCTGGTACTTGATACCGTCTTTGGCGGTGTAGTACAGGGTGACGCTGTGGGCCTTGATGGTGATCCCGCGCTCGCGTTCGAGGTCCATGGAGTCCAGGACCTGGGCTTCCATTTCACGCTCGGCAAGGCCGCCGCACATCTGGATGAATCGATCGGCCAGCGTCGACTTACCATGGTCAATGTGGGCGATGATGGAGAAATTGCGGATATGACTCAAATCACTCACGGATCAACACTCAAAAAGGCTGCAGGCAGATTGCCCGCTGAAAAATAGCCGGGAATTGTACCTGATGCTCGGGCCAGACGTCATCTTTGCTGACCAGAACAAAAATGCCCCGATCTCTCGACCGGGGCATTTTTTGTTCATAAGCGCGCAATCAACCGGCGCGGCGCAGTAGCCAGAAGCCGGCCAGGGCGCAGATGGCTGTGGGCACGAGCACCGCAAACAGCGGCGAAAAGCCAAACACCAGGCTCGACGGGCCAAGCAGGTCCTGGGCGATGCGGAAGGTGAAGCCAACCAATACACCCGTGAACACGCGCTGACCGAGGGTCACGGAACGCAACGGGCCGAAGATGAAGGAAATCGCCATCAGCACCAGTGCAGCGGTTACCACTGGCTGCAACACCTTGACCCAAAATGCCAGCCAGTAGCGGCCGTTGTTCAGGCCCTGGTCCTTCAAGTAGTGGATGTAACCCCACAGACCGGAGATTGGCAGGCTTTCCGGGATCATCACCACAGTATTGAGCAATTGCGGCTTAAGGGCGATGTCCCACTCTTCGCTAGGCACATTGATCACTTCGGTGCTGGCGTTGGAGCCTTTGTCGATGTTGCGGAAATACGTAGTGGTAATGTCGCTCAGTTGCCACTTTTCGCCACTGTATTGCGCACGTTTGGCGAAACTCGACGACAGCAGGTGGCGTTCTTTGTCAAAGGTGTAACGCGTCACACCAATCAACAGGCCACCCGGCTGCACGGCGTTGATGTGGATGAATTCATCGCCCTGGCGGTGCCACAGGCCGTGCTTGGAGCTTTGTGCGTCGCCCGAACCCTGGGCCAGGGCACGATTGGCCTGGGCCGTGGTTTCGGCCGGCGGCGCGACGTATTCACCGATCAGCACGCTGCACGCCATCAGCAGCAGCATGGGCTTCATGACCGCCCAGACGATACGACCGATGGACACGCCGGCGGCGCGCATGATGGTCAGTTCGCTGTTGCTGGCCAGGCTGCCCAGGCCGATCAGGCAGCCGATCAGAGCGGCCATCGGCATCATGTCGTAGAGGCGGCGCGGCGCGGTGAGGGCCACGTAGCTCAGCACGTCCCACACGGTGTAGGTGTCGGTGACGTTACCCACTTCATCGATGAAGGCGAACAACGACGCCAAGCCGAGGATGATGCCCAACACCGCCAGGATGGCGATCAGTACGCTGCTACCAATGTAGCGATCGAGCTTAGCCACGAGCCAACTCCTTCTGGCCACGACGGCTCATCATTTTCAAACGGATCGGT
Organism: Pseudomonas sp. DWRC2-2; assembly: GCF_049897885.1. Classification (NCBI taxonomy): domain Bacteria; kingdom Pseudomonadati; phylum Pseudomonadota; class Gammaproteobacteria; order Pseudomonadales; family Pseudomonadaceae; genus Pseudomonas; species Pseudomonas sp. DWRC2-2. Next base: position 399,557 of record NZ_JAFCXD010000002.1, on the reverse strand, counting down.
TCCCAATAGAGCAGGCCCAGGCCAATCACCAGGAATATCCCGTGCACCCACCACAGGCCCAGGGTTGGCGACAGCTTGCCCTTCTCCAGGGAACCACGGGCGGAAATCAGGATGGTGAGGTAAGCCATGTACAGCAGGATCGCCGGCAACAGCTTGAGGAAGCGGCCCTGACGCGGATTGACGCGCGACAGCGGCACCGCCATCAAGGTCACGATAAACACCAGCAGCGGCAGGGAAATCCGCCATTGCAGCTCGGCAATCGAGCGCAGCTCCTTGCTGCCGAACAGCTCGGTGGTCGGGATGGCGTCGCGGTCGGTGACTTCGTCGCTGATATCCGGACGGGCCAGCATCACGCCATAGGTGTCGTATTTGATCGCACGGTAATCGGCCATGCCCGGGCTGCCATCGTAGCGATAGCCATTTTCCAGGATCAGGTAGCGACTGCCGTCAGGACGCACTTCCTGGCGACCGGAATCGGCCACCAGCACGGAAATGCCCCGGTCTTTCTTGTCCTGCCCCAGGCGCTTCTCGGAGATGAACACGCCGCCCAGGTTGGCACGGTCGTCGGTCAGGGTCTCGGTGTAGGTCACCCGCGAACCGTCATTGAGCGCTTGGAAGCGGCCTGGCTCGAGGGTGTCGAACTCGGTCATCGCGTCCTGTTTGTTCAGTACCAGCTGGAATTGCATGGCGCCTTGGGGGGCCAGGCTCAGGCTCAGCCAGGCGACGATCAGCGCGACGCCAGCGGCCGGGATCATGGTCATGCCCAGCAGGCGTTGCTGGCTCATGCCGGTGGCTGAGAGCACGGTCATTTCGCTTTCGAGGTACAGCCGGCCGTAGGCCAGCAGGATCCCGAGGAACAGGCCGAGCGGCAAGATCAGCTGCAGGAAGCCCGGCAGGCGAAAGCCCATGATCAGGAACAGCGAGCCCGGATCCAGTGCGCCGGAGGCAGCCTGGGCCAGGTATTTGACGAAACGACCACTCATGATGATGACCAGCAACACCGCACTCACGGCACTCAGGGTCAACAGGACTTCGCGGGACAGATAACGGAAGACGATCAAACCAGACACTCCAGGGTTGTCAGGCTAAGGCGGCCAAACAAGCAAGCATACCGAGTCAGCCCGTTTGCACAGGCCGGCTAAAAAGATGGCGCATTATCCTGTGATTGACCGCGCCTGTCACGGAGCTTGCTCATGCACGTGCACAAAGCGGGTGACAAGGGTTGTCAGGCTCCGCCGGCGAGGTTCAAACTGCGGCCTTTGTCGCCGGCGGCTTACACAGCTGCCTGGTATTAAAGCCGGAGTACAGACTCCTGGCTAACCGACCTTATAAGGGACCCGAAAATGGAATTGGTTGTAAAAAGCGTTAGCCCCGAAACGTTGAAAACCGCCACCCTCGTGGTCGCCATCGGCGAAGGCCGCAAGCTCGGCGTTGCCGCCAAGCAACTCGACGAACTCAGCGGCGGCGCCATCAGCGCAGTGCTCAAGCGCGGCGACCTGGCCGGCAAAGTCGGCCAGAGCCTGCTGTTGCAGAGCCTGCCCAACCTGAAAGCCGACCGCGTATTGCTGGTAGGCGTGGGCAAGGACGCTGAACTGGGCGACCGTCCGTTCCGCAAAATCGTCAGCGGCATCCTCACCACCCTCAAGGGCCTGGGCGGCAGCGACGCCACGCTTGCACTCGATGAAGTCGTGGTCAAAGGCCGTGACAGCTACGGCAAGACCCGCCTGCTGGCCGAGAGCCTGGTGGACGGCGGCTACCTATTCGACCAGTTCAAGAGCACCAAGGCCGAACCCCGCGCCCTGAAGAAAATCACCCTGCTGACCATCAAGGCCGCCCAGGCTGAAGTCGAGCGCGCCGTGACTCACGCCACCGCCATCGCCAACGGCATGTCGTTTACCCGTGACCTGGGCAACCTGCCGCCGAACATCTGCCACCCGACTTTCCTCGGCGAACAAGCCAAGGCGCTGGGCAAAGAGTTCAAGGGCCTGAAAGTCGAAGTGCTGGACGAGAAGAAGATCAAGGAACTGGGCATGGGCTCGTTCTATGCCGTGGGCCAGGGCAGCGACCAGCCGCCTCGCCTGATCGTGATGCAATACAACGGCGGCAAGAAGTCCGAGAAACCTTACGCCCTCGTCGGTAAAGGCATCACCTTTGACACCGGCGGCATCAGCCTCAAGCCGGGCCTGGGCATGGACGAAATGAAGTACGACATGGGCGGCGCCGCCAGCGTGTTCGGCACCCTGCGCGCAGTGCTGGAACTCAAGCTGCCGATCAACCTGGTGTGCATCCTGGCCTGTGCCGAGAACATGCCGAGCGGCGGCGCGACCCGTCCCGGCGACATCGTCACTACCCTGAGCGGCCAGACCGTCGAAATCCTCAACACCGACGCCGAAGGCCGCCTGGTGCTGTGCGATGCCCTGACCTACGCCGAGCGCTTCAAGCCACAGGCGGTGATCGACATCGCGACCCTGACCGGCGCCTGCATCGTCGCCCTGGGTTCGCACACCTCGGGCCTGCTGGGCAACAGCGATGAGCTGATCGAGCAACTGCTCAGCGCCGGTAAAGCCGCCGACGACCGCGCCTGGCAACTGCCGCTGTTCGATGAGTACCAGGAGCAGTTGGACAGCCCGTTCGCCGACATCGCCAACATCGGCGGTCCGAAAGCCGGCACCATCACCGCTGCGTGCTTCCTGTCGCGCTTTGCCAAGAACTTCAACTGGGCGCATCTGGACATCGCCGGCACGGCCTGGACCAGTGGCGGCAAGGACAAGGGCGCAACCGGCCGTCCGGTTCCCCTGCTGACCCAGTACCTGCTGGATCGCGCCAAGGCCTGAAACTGAAGACGCCGGGGTGGTGATTGTCTCACCGCCCCGGCCTCAGGAACCGCAATGACCCAAGTCGACTTCTATATATTGCCCAGCGCCGACCCGCTCGCGCGCCTGGACTTTGCCTGCAAACTCACCGAAAAAGCCTGGCGCATGGGCCACCGCATCTACCTGCATTGCAGCGATGCCGCCCAACGCGATGAGCTGGATGCCCGCCTGTGGCGCTTCAAGGGCGAAAGTTTCGTGCCTCACGGCCCCGCCGAGTCCGAACCCGACGGCCTGGTTGTCCTGGGTTTAGGCGACAGTTGTGGCGATCACCAGGACCTGCTGGTCAACCTGGACCTGAAAGTACCGCCGTTCGCCAAGGCCTTCGCCCGTGTGGCGGAAGTGGTGGTGGAAGACCCGGCGATTCGTCAGGCCGCGCGGGAGAGTTTCCGTTTCTACCGCGAACAGGGCTATCCTCTGCAAGATCACCGGCTACAACGACTTTGAGTACATGATGGACAATCCCAACCCTATAAAAAAAGACGACCACCTGCTGGACGACCTAGAGTCGATCCGTCAGTTGCTCGGTGATGATGACTTGCAACCGCCGCTGTTGACCGAATCGGTCGAGGGCGAGGTACAGATTCCGCTGTTGTTCGACATGGTCGGCGGCAAACCCGTCGAGCCGGAGCCGGTTGCGGTAGCCCCCGCCGTCGAACCTGCCGCTGCTGAAAAAGGGCCAGATGCCTTGCTGCTGCATCTGGACAACGAACTGCGCGCCGCCGCGCAGTTGATCATGCAAGACGTGATCGACGACTTTGCCCCGCATATCGAGACCGAGATCAAGCGCCGGCTGGATGCGCGGATGGAGCGGTTGTTGAGCCAATACCAGTCATAAGTCCTATCAGGAGCGATTTTGCTCGCTCCTACCCCTCTCCCCTATCCCCCGTTATACTTGCCGGCTTTCCTGAATAATGCCAACTAGGGTCCCGCCGCGCATGGATAAGACCTACCAGCCGCACGCCATCGAAACTTCCTGGTACAACACCTGGGAATCCGAGAATTATTTCGCCCCGCAAGGCGCGGGCGATTCCTACACCATCATGATTCCGCCACCGAACGTCACTGGCAGCCTGCACATGGGCCATGGCTTCAACAATGCGATCATGGATGCGTTGATCCGTTTCCGCCGCATGCAGGGCCGCAACACCCTGTGGCAACCGGGTACCGACCATGCCGGTATCGCCACCCAGATGCTGGTGGAACGCCAACTCGAAGCCACCGGCCAGAGCCGTCACGACCTGGGCCGCGAGAAATTCCTGGAAAAGATCTGGGAATGGAAAGACCAGTCCGGCGGTAACATCAGCCGTCAGATCCGTCGCCTGGGCTCGTCCGTCGACTGGAGCCGCGAGCGCTTCACCATGGACGACGGTCTGTCGGAAGCCGTGAAAGAAGCCTTCGTGCGCCTGCATGAAGACGGCCTGATCTACCGCGGCAAGCGCCTGGTCAACTGGGACACCAAGTTGCACACGGCAATTTCCGACCTCGAAGTGGAAAACCACGACGAGAAAGGCTTCCTGTGGAACCTCAAGTACCCGTTGGCCGACGGCGCCAAGACTGCTGAAGGCAACGACTACCTGATCGTCGCCACCACCCGTCCGGAAACCATGCTCGGCGATGCCGCCGTCGCGGTTAACCCGAACGACGAGCGCTACCAGGCGCTGATCGGCAAGTTCGTCGAGCTGCCATTGGTCGGCCGCCGCATCCCGATTATCGCGGACGACTACTGCGACCCTGAATTCGGCACCGGCTGCGTGAAAATCACCCCGGCCCACGATTTCAACGACTATGAAGTCGGCAAGCGCCACAACCTGCCGCTGCTGAATATCTTCGACAAAAACGCCGCCGTACTGCCAGCCTGCCAGGTGTTTAACCTGGACGGTACGCTGAACGACAGCATCGACGGCAAGATCCCGGCCGAATACGCCGGCCTTGACCGTTTCGAAGCACGCAAGCAGATCGTCGCCGCCTTCGACGCTGCCGGTTTGCTGGTGAGCGTTGACGACCACGGCCTGAAGGTGCCGAAAGGCGACCGTTCCGGCACCGTGATCGAGCCGTGGTTGACCGACCAATGGTACGTGTCCACCAAGCCGTTGGCAGAACCTGCCATCGCCGCCGTGGAAGATGGCCGCATCCAATTCGTGCCGAAACAGTACGAAAACATGTATTTCTCGTGGATGCGTGACATCCAGGATTGGTGCATCAGCCGTCAGTTGTGGTGGGGCCACCGCATTCCGGCCTGGTACGACGAGTCGGGCAAGGTCTATGTAGGCCGCGACGAAGCCGAAGTGCGCGCCAAGCACAACCTCGGTGCCGACGTTGCGCTGCAACAGGACAACGACGTACTGGACACCTGGTTCAGCTCGGGCCTGTGGACGTTCTCCACTTTGGGCTGGCCGCAGCAGACCGAATTCCTGAAGAAATTCCACTCCACCGACGTACTGGTCACCGGCTTCGACATCATTTTCTTCTGGGTTGCCCGGATGATCATGCTGACCATGCACCTGGTGAAGAACGAGGATGGCACGCCGCAGGTACCGTTCAAGACCGTGTACGTGCATGGCCTGGTGCGTGATGGCCAGGGCCAGAAGATGTCCAAGTCCAAGGGCAACGTCCTGGATCCGCTGGACATTATCGACGGCATCGACCTGGAAACCCTGGTGCAGAAACGCACCTCGGGCCTGATGCAACCGAAACTGGCGAAGAAGATCGAAAAGCAGACCCGCGACGAGTTCGCCGACGGCATCGCCAGCTACGGCACCGACGCCCTGCGCTTCACCTTCTGCTCGCTGGCGTCCACCGGTCGCGACATCAAGTTCGACATGGGCCGCGTCGAAGGCTATCGCAACTTCTGCAACAAGATCTGGAACGCGGCGCGCTACGTGCTGGACAAGGGCGAAGACTGCGGCCAGAACGGCGAAGCCTATGAGCTGAGCCTGGCCGACCGTTGGATCATTTCGCAGCTGCAACGCACCGAAGCCGAAGTGACCCGCCAACTCGACCAGTTCCGTTTCGACCTGGCCGCACAGGCTTTGTACGAGTTCATCTGGAACCAGTATTGCGACTGGTACCTGGAACTGTCCAAGCCAGTCTTGTGGGACGAAAACGCGCCGGTCGAACGCCAGCGCGGCACCCGTCGCACCCTGGTGCGCGTACTGGAAGTGGCGCTGCGTTTGGCACACCCGTTCATGCCGTTCATCACCGAAGAAATCTGGCAGCGCCTGGCGCCGCTGGCCGGTATCGAAGGCAAGACCATCATGCTGCAGCCTTGGCCGGTGGCCAACGAAGCGCGTATCGATGAGGCCGCTGAAAGCGATATTGAGTGGCTCAAGACGCTGATGATGGGCACGCGTAACATCCGTGCCGAGATGAATATCGGGCCGGGCAAGCCATTGGCGGTGTTTGTGAAGAACGCCAGCGCTGAAGATCAGCGTCGCCTCACCGAGAACGATGCACTGCTCAAGAAGTTGGCGAAGCTGGAGTCGATCACCGTATTGGCAGCCGGCGCCGAAGCACCGCTGTCCGCCACCGCACTGGTTGGCGAAATGGAAGTGCTGGTCCCGATGGCCGGCTTGATCGACAAAGATGCCGAACTGGCGCGTCTCGACAAGGAAATCGGCCGCCTGCAAGGCGAAGTGCAACGCGTGGGCGGCAAGCTGTCCAACGCGGCCTTCGTCGACAAGGCACCGGCTGAAGTGATCGAGAAAGAACGCGCCAAGCTGGCCGAGGCTGAACAGGCCCTGGGCAAGCTGGCAGAGCAACATGCGCGGATTTCCAGCCTGTAAGGTGTAAACCGTGTGAAAAAAGAGACCTTCGGGTCTCTTTTTTTATGCCTGCCGTAAGTCGCCGGAGAATGTGGGACAATGCCCACCACTTTGAGCCAACACCAGAATCATCATGACCGCCCCCAGCACGCCCAAGCCTCCACGCAAGAAGCCTAAAACCGCCGCCCCGGCCAAGCCCGTCGCGCCGCGCAAAGAGGCGACCCTGCACCCACGCAACCGCCACACAGGCCGTTACGACTTCCCGGCGCTGATCAAGACCACGCCGGAACTGGCGAAATTCGTGATCATTAACCCGTACGGCAAGGAAAGTATCGACTTCGCCAGCCCGGATGCGGTGCGGGTGTTCAACCGAGCGCTGCTGAAAGCCTTCTATGGCATCCAGCACTGGGACATCCCGCAGGACTACCTGTGCCCACCGGTACCGGGGCGTGCGGACTACGTACACTTCCTGGCTGACCTGCTGGCCAGCACCAACGATGGCAAGATCCCGCGCGGTTCTATCGTCAAGGTGCTGGACATCGGCATGGGCGCCAACTGCGTCTACCCGCTGATTGGCTACATGGAATACCGCTGGAATTTCCTCGGTTCGGAAGTCGACCCTATCGCCGTGGCTGCGGCCAAGGCCATCGTGCAGTCCAACGACCTGAGCAAGGTCATCCAGTTGCGTCAGCAAACCAATCCCAAGCAGATCCTGCTGGGCCTGCTGGAGCCGGGCGAGCGTTTTGACCTGACCATGTGCAACCCGCCGTTCCATGCGTCCATGGAGGAAGCGACCAAGGGCAGCGAACGCAAGTGGCGCGCCCTGGGCAAGGCCGATCCGAAGCGCAAGTTGCCGGTGCTGAACTTTGGTGGCCAATCGGCCGAGCTGTGGTGTGAAGGCGGTGAAGCACGTTTTGTAACGCAACTGATCGCCGAGAGCGCGCATTTTGCCCACAAGGTGTTGTGGTTCAGCACCCTGGTGTCAAAAGCATCGAACTTGCCCGCCATCGAGACCGCCCTGAAAAAGGCCGGTGTCCTGGAAAGCCAGGTGGTGGAAATGTCCCAGGGTCAGAAGCAGAGCCGATTTGTGGCGTGGACCTTCCAGACCAAGAACGAGCAACAGATCTGGCGCCAGCGCTGGGTTCGCGACTGACATATCGCAGGCAACAAAAAACCGTGCCCGGATCGCTCCGGAGCACGGTTTTTTTTGCTGCGTCTTACTTGTTAACAGCGTCGGTCAGGCCTTTGGCCACAACCAGCTTGATAACTTTCTTGGCAGCGATTTCGATGGCAGCGCCAGTCGAAGGGTTACGGCCAGTACGGGCAGGACGCTCGGTCACTTTCAGTTTGCCAACGCCTGGCAGAGTGATTTCGCCGCCGTTTTCCAGCTGGTCAGCAACAACTTGGCTCAGTTGGTCCAGCAGAGCGCGCACGGTGGTTTTCGGTGCGTCTACTGCTTCAGCCAGGTCAGCGATCAGTTGGTCTTTAGTAATAGCCATTGTGGTGTTCCTTCCCTATCAAATTCATATGGATTGCAGAGTGCAGTGTCAGCCGTCGAGCCCGACCGTCTAGGCCTGGCACCCCCGGCTATAACCACGGAGATCGGGGTTATAGATGCTTGAAACGGGGATTGGTTCGACCTGACAGATGCTGAATGCACGCTTATCGCCGAGACTTGGCGTAAGACGGGGCAAAACTAGCACAGAGACAGGGAAATATCCGCTTCTACCTACCCATTTGGTCAGCTTTATCGCTCTAAACCGTGAAAAAAAGGCATATGACCCGTCGGACGGCGACCAAAACACCCTTCGAAGCCCGTCTCGGCCAATGGTGCGGTACACTTGGCGACTTTTCGGGGAGGCCCACCGCTCCCCGCTCAACCAGCCGAGAAGCCTATGCCGATCCGTCATTGCATCGTCCACCTGATCGACAAAAAACCCGACGGCACACCTGCAGTTCTCCACGCCCGCGACTCCGAGCTTGCCGAGTCGGCCGCCATCGAGAACATGCTTGCCGACCTCAACGAGAGCTATAACGCCAAACAAGGCAAGGCCTGGGGTTTCTTCCATGCCGAATCCGGCGCGCACCCGTTCAGCGGCTGGTTGAAGGAGTATTTCGACGGTGGTCAGGATTTCACCACCTTCAGCCGTACGGCGGTCGAGCATCTGCAGAAGCTGATGGAGGAGTCCAACCTCTCCACCGGCGGCCATGTGCTGTTCGCCCACTACCAACAGGGCATGACCGACTACCTGGCCATCGCCCTGCTGCACCACAGCGAAGGCGTGGCGGTGACCGACGAGTTGGACGTGACCCCTTCGCGCCACCTGGACCTCGGCCAATTGCACCTGGCGGCACGCATCAACGTGTCGGAGTGGCAGAACAACAAGCAGTCCAAGCAATACATCTCGTTTATCAAGGGCAAGAACGGCAAGAAGGTCTCGGAATACTTCCGCGACTTCATCGGCTGCCAGGAAGGCGTCGACGGCCCGGGCGAGACCCGCACCTTGCTCAAGGCCTTCAGTGACTTCGTCGAAAGCGAAGACCTGCCGGACGAATCCGCCCGCGAGAAAACCAAGACCCTGGTGGACTACGCCAGCAGCCAGGCCAAGCTCGGTGAACCGATGGGCCTGGAAGAACTCTCGGGGTTGATCGATGAAGATCGGCCTAAGGCGTTCTACGACCACATCCGCAACAAAGACTACGGCCTGTCGCCGGAAATCCCGGCGGACAAGCGCACCCTCAACCAGTTCCGCCGCTTCACCGGCCGTGCCGAAGGCTTGTCCATCAGCTTCGAAGCGCACCTGCTGGGCGACAAGATCGAGTACGACGAAGCTGCCGGCACCTTGATCATCAAGGGGCTGCCGACTCAACTGACTGATCAGCTCAAGCGCCGTAACTGATGCTCGGCGGGGTTTTCAAGAAAGTCCTGCTGGTGTTGCTGGTGGTGGTGGTGATCCAGAACTGGGGCAAGATCGAGCGGGTGTTCAATCCATCGCAAGTAGCGCCCGAGCAGGTACGCGCTTCGGCGCGGGTGGTGCTTTATTCCACCGAGTGGTGCGGTTACTGCAAGCAGATCCGCCGCTTTCTGGACCAGAAAGGCATTCCCTACCAGGCGGTCGATATCGAGAAGGATGCCCAGGCGCGCAAGGCGTATGAGGCGTTGGGCGGGGGCGGGATTCCGTTTGTAGACGTGAACGGCACGCTGATCCGTGACTACGACCCGGAAGCGATCATGGCCGCTTTGAAATAAACCAACCTACTCAACGTCGGGATCAGGAAGTGGGTTTTCTGTTCAGATACGTGTGATTGTCCTGAGGGCTGCGAACATAGTAATTGTCGAATTCGCTACTTTCGACGAACTGAAAGCCATGCCGCGTATAAAAACGATTTGAAGCGCTTTCCCTGAGGGCACCCACCCGCAATGTCATGGCCGCAGAATCCGCCTCCATGAAGATGTGTCGAAGGACAACCGAACCGATCCCCACCCCCTGTGCGTTGGGCTTGATGTACAGGTGATCAAGCAACCACCCATCGTAATCAGGTTTAACGACCACGAAACCCACCCGCTGGCCGGAAACCTCGATATGGCGAGTGAAGGTGGCACTAAAGCCCTCACGAAAACGCTCTCGGGCGCGTACAGGGTCGAATCGGCCAATACGTTCAAGACTTTCACGCATGGCTTCAATCCGAAGGGCGACAAGCGCTTCGAAGTCGCTGGGTTGAGTCACGACAAGCGTGACCGAAGGGTTATCCGTGGCGGCAAACTGTAACTGCATCCTGAGCGCTCAATTTTTATCCGGCGGCGCCCATCAAGGACCGCATAAATCATGCCTAGCCTACGACACAAAAGCTGTGCTGTCTCCCCGCCAAGCAGGTATGAGGCGTTGGGTGGGGCGGATTCCGTTCGCGGACGTGAACGGCACGCTGATTCGCAATTACAACCCCGAGAAGATCATCGCGGCGCTGAAATAATCAGCGCACCACGATCATCCGTCCCAATACTGTGTGCTGCTCAAAGCCAAGCACGGCTTGCAAGGCATTCAACACCGCCTGCGGGTCCTTGCTCGGGAAACTGCCGCTGACGCGCTTGGCGCCCATCGCTTCGTTGAGCAACAGAATGCGGCCTGGGTAGTAACGCTCCAGGTCCTTGACCACGTCCGCCAACGGCGCCTTGTAGTAATTGAGCCAACCGTCGCGCCAGGCCAGGCGTGATTCGCTGTCCACCGCGTGCAGAGGGTCAGCAACGCCGTCTACGTAGGCCACTTGCTGTCCCGCCGTAAGAATTTGCTGCGCACCTTGCTTGGACGGCGTCACGCCAACCCGCCCGGACAACACCGTTACCTGAGCGCCTGCCGGTTGCAGGCGTACTTCAAACTGCGTGCCCAGCACGCGCGTTTCACCGCTGCCCGCCCCCACTACAAAGGGCTGCCCGGTGTGGGTCACACTGAAAAAACCGGCCCCGCGACGCAGCTGGATATGCCGTTCGCCATGGTTGAAATCCACGGCAATCGCACTGTCAGCATCGAGGGTGACTTGGGAATTATCCGCCAGCGTGACGGTTTTGACTTCACCCGGCGCGGTCACGTAGTCGGCACCGAAATCATCGACCCAGCGTGACGGCTGCCAGCCGGCGCCCATGGAAACCATCAACAGCAGGCACGCAGCCATCGCCAAGGCGCCGGACCAACGCACGACCCGCGAGCGTTTCGGGGTCTTCATCGCATTGAGGTAGCCCTGCAACACCAACGCCTCTTCGTCGGCCAGCTTGCGCGCTGGCACTTCGCTCAACTCCCACAACACTTGGGCCTGGGAATAGGCCTCGACGTGCGCCGGATCTGCCCGCAACCACTGGCTGAAAGTGGCCTGGTCGCCACTGCTGGGCTGGTCATGCAGCAGGCTCAACCAGGCCAGTGCGGCTTGTTCCTGGGCGGGCGTAGGAGTGACGTTCACGGTGCTTTCCCTGGCGATGGTTCGCGAAGGCTGGCTTTGCAGGCTTCGAGGGCACGCATCATATGTTTTTCCACAGCACTTTGGGACAGGCCCATGGCCTTGGCGATTTCCGCGTACTTGCGACCGTGGATGCGGTTGAGCAGGAAAATCTGCCGCGTACGCTCCGGCAGGCTGCGCAAGGCGGCTTCGACGTGGCGCAGGTCATTGCCGGCTTCCAAGGCCGCCTGGGGTTCAGAACTTTGGTTGTCTTGCTGTTCAGGTAGCCAGCCCTCACTGCTGCGTACCCGCGCGCCTTCGCTGCGCAGGTGGTCGATGGCGATGTTGCCGGCACAGCGCAGCAGGTAGGTGCTGAGTTCTTCGACCTGCACCAACGGCCGGCGCCAGAAACGCAGGAACAGATCCTGCACCAGGTCGGCCGCCGTGGCGCGGCAGCCCACGCGGCGACTCACCAAGGCTTCCATCTGCGAACGCTGGGACAAAAACACCTGCAGGAAATGCGCACGTCCACCCGCCGCATCAGCGTGCGGGCTGTCCTGGGATTCGGGTGGCGTGCTGATCATCATGACGGGCTCAGAAAGTGGCGAAGGCTGCAACGGGGCTGGCGAGCAGACCAATGCCCGCCAGGATCAAGGCCAGCCTTGGCCGGTACGGCAACAACAGCACCAGCAGCAACGCGCTGAGCATCAGCACGGCGCACCACTCCACCAGGCCCCGGCCCCAACCGGCGACATCCACTGCCGGCCAGATCGACACCACCAGCAACAACCAACCGATCACCCGCAAGCCCAGGCGCCGACCGGGCGAAGGTTTGCTGTGCAGCAACTCGCCGTGGTGACGGTCAGTGGACAGGCACAGTGCAGTGAACCCGGCATAGCACATCAGCAGCGCGAGCAGCATTCAGTTCGCCTCCTGCTTCAGCGTCAGGGGGCGTGCGCGCTCTGCTTTAGGCACAGGCGCGGTGCGACGCCGCATCTTCCAGGCGGCCCAGCCGAGAAAAACGCCACTGGCCAGACAGGTCAAGTCGAAGCCAGCCATGGCCCAGTCGCCGGTTGCCAGCGAAACGCCCAGGTGGTGCGATGTCGTCAGCGCATTGAGCAGTGGGACGGCAATAAACAGCAACGCGCCGAAGCTCAGTTGCTCGACCCAGCCCTGGCGACCGCGACGCAGCAGGGCGTGCAACAGGCTCAGCCCCCAGGCGATAAAGAAGGTTTGCACTTCCCAATCGGAACGCTCGGCAAAGCTCACCGGCAATAAACGGTTAGCCCAGAAAAACGCCGCAATGGCGATCATCAGTCCGGACATGCTGGCGATGTTCAACACTTCCACCAAGCGCAACTCAAACGGCATGACCGCAGCCTTGGCATGTTTGATCTGGCGCTTGCCGAGCCAGATCACCAGCCCGGTGCCAATCATCGCCGTGCCCGCCAGGCCGCAGATAAAGTACAACCAGCGCAACACCGGACCGGCGAAGTGGCCCATGTGCAGGCCATAGAAAGTACCGCCGATAGCAGAAGGCAACGACTGCCCGCCACTGACCCGCACCAGCTCGCCGGTGGTGCCGTTGAAGGACACGGTGCTGCCAAAATCATGCACCACGCTGTCGGAACCCGCGCGGAACACATTGACCGAGGCGTTCACATCGCTGGGGTTATTCACGGCGACACGCCCCACATGGCCACCGGCCCATTGCGCCCGCGCTTGCTCGTACATCGGCATCAGCGGCAGCAATGTGCCTGGCTGACCCGTTGCCGGCGCGTTGTTGGTATTCGGGAACACTTCGCTGAAGAACGCTCGGGTATCTCCGCCGTAGGAAGCCAGGATCGGCGCCGGCATCACCATGCTCATAAAGATCACCAGGCTGCTGTAGGTGATCATCAGATGGAAGGGCAACACCAGCACGCCGACCGCGTTGTGCCCATCGAGCCAGGAGCGCTGGCCCTTGCGGGGGCGGAAGGTGAAGAAGTCCTTGAAGATTTTCTTGTGGGTGATGATGCCGGTGATCAAGGCGATGAACATCACCATTGCGGCGATGGTCGACAGCCAGCGGCCCCAGGGATGGGGCATTTGCAACTGGAAATGGAAACGATAGAAGAATTCGCCGCCCATGCTTTCACGGGCTTGCACGGCCTGGCCGGTGACGGGGTCGAGGGTTTTCTGGATGAAGTTGCCGCGTTTGCCGGGGTCGACCTTGTCTTGCCACATCACCGACAGGCCGGGGTCGCGGCTGTCCGGCAGGGTGATAAACCAGCGTGCAGCGGTCGGCGCGACTTGCTGCAGATAGGTCTGGGCGACCGTCAGGCTACGCGCGTCGTCCAGGGGGCGGGCCTGCACTTCAGGCTGCATCCAATGGCTGATCTCATCCTTGAAATACGCCAAGGTGCCCGTCAGGAAAATCGCAAACAGCAGCCAGCCAAAGATCAGCCCTGCCCACGTGTGCAACCAGGCCATGGCCTGGCGGAAGCCCTCTTTCATGTGCGTGCCATCCAGAAGCCCACACCCGCCAGGGTGGCAAATACCGCGCTCGGCAGCATCACGCCAAACCAGGCGCGCGCGGCGCTGCGGCAGGCGAAACACCAGAGCACCGCCAGCAGGTAGAACACGAAAGAACTCATCATCCCAGTGATTACCGCATCGGCGCGGGACGTCGGCATCCACAGCGCCAGGCAGATGCTGGCCAGGGAAGCCATCAAATAGCCACCCACCACGGCAGCCAGCACGCGCGAGGTAACGGCGAGGCGATAGGAGACAGGCAGCGAGGTTTTGCTTTTCATGCGGGAGGCGCCAGGTTCATCAGGCCGCAATATTAATGATAAATATTCTCATAAGCAAAACAGAACGGATGAAAGACCTGCCCTGACGGATTGCCGAAGCCCGTCGCGGGCCCTACAATGCGAACAATTCTTGTTCTCTAAAGCATGGCGATGCTTGTGGAGTGTTCGCGTTGAGCCCGTCCAATACCGTCGAAGTGTTGTACAACGACCATCACCACTGGCTCACCGGCTGGTTGCGACGCAAGCTCGGCTGCCCGGAAAGCGCTGCCGACCTGGCCCAGGACACCTTCATCCGTGTGCTCACCGCGCGGGAAACACCCACGCTGATCGAACCCCGCGCGTTCCTCACCACAGTCGCCAAGCGTGTGCTCTTCAACTTCTACCGCCGCCAGGATCTGGAGCGCGCCTACCTCGACGCCTTGGCGCAGATGCCCGAGCACGTGGCACCGTCGGAAGAAGAACGCGCAATCATCCTGCAAACCCTGGTTGAATTGGACCAACTGCTCGACGGCCTGCCCGTCCAGGTCAAACGTGCGTTCCTGCTGGCCCAACTCGATGGCCTGACCTACGCGCAAATCGGCGCGGAACTGGGCATTTCCATCGCCACCGTCAAACGCCACCTGAGCAAAGCGGCCATGCGCTGCTACTTCGCCCTATGAACTTCTCCACCCAAGTCGCCGAACAAGCCGTGCATTGGTTGATGGAAATGCAGCAAGGCGCGCTCAACCCACGCCAGCAAGCCGCGTGGCAACAGTGGTTGAACGCCCACAGCGAACACCAGCGCGCCTGGGACCACATGCAGCGCGTCAACCAGCGCCTGCGCGGCATGCCCTCGCCCCTGGCCCATGCGGCGTTGAATGCGCCAACTTCCACCAGCCGTCGCCAGGCGTTGAAGTTGCTGTTGATCCTCGGCGCCGGTTCCGCTGCCGCCTGGAGCCTGCGCCAGCAACATATCCTGCCGCCGCTGACCGCCGACTATCGCAGCCCCGTTGGCCAGCGACGCAAGGTGCAATTGGCCGATGGCAGTCAGTTGCAGCTCAACACCGGCACCGCGGTGGATGTGCATTTCGACGGCCAGCAACGGCTGATCCGCCTGCTTGAAGGTGAGATCCTGCTGACCGGTATCGCGGGCAGCACCCCGTTGCAGGTGCTGACCGGCCAGGGCCTGCTCACTAGCCAGACGGCGCGTTTTAATGTGCGGCAGTTCAACGATCACACCCAACTGGCGGTATTCGACGGACAAGTCGACGTGATGCCCAACACCTACACCGGCCTGCCGCTGAGCGTCCAAGCCGCGCACCAGGTCAACTTCACCCGCAAAGGCTGGGACACCCCGCGCCCCACCGACGCCAACAGCCGCGCTTGGGCCGACGGGATGCTGGTTGCTGCCCACATGCGCCTGGAAGATTTCCTCGGCGAACTCGGCCGTTATCGCCGTGGCCAAGTCAATTGCGACCCACAGGTAGCCAACCTGCTGATCTCCGGCAGCTACCCGCTGGACGACAGCGAGCGCATTCTCGACCTGCTGGAAGTGAGCCTGCCGGTGAAGGTGCGGCGCTTTACCCGCTACTGGGTGACCGTGCAGGCACGCGCCTGAAATTAATTCAAGAAATAGTGAGCCGTTTTCCACCCCTCGCGTGACAGAGAAGGAAAGCCACCTTGATCCTTCCTTCTCAGGACCGCCCTTCATGCCCCAGCAACCGACGCTTCTTGCCCGCACCGTGCGCCAACTCCTACTCGGCGCCAGCCTCAGTCTGACTGTGCTGCCCCCGGTGATGGCGGCCGACGCCAAGCCCTATCACATCGCCCCGACGTCGCTGGAAGCAGCACTGAACCAGTTTGGCCGCGAAGCCGGCGTGTTGATCTCCTTCGGTTCCGAAGTGACGGCGGGTATGCAGAGCCGTGGTTTGTCCGGCAACTACGGCGCTGCGGACGGCCTGCAAAAATTGCTGGAAGGCACCGGCCTGCAAGCCCGTGCCGAAGGCGACAATGCCTACAGCCTGCAACCGACCACGGCACCGGCCAGCATTGAGTTGGGCACCTCCAGCGTGGTCGGCGACTGGCTGGGCGACGCAGCGCAGACCAATGTGTTCGAACACCCCGGCGCCCGCGATGTGATCCGCCGTGAAGAATTCGAACGCCAGGGCGCCACCCAGGCCAAGGACGTGCTCAACCGCATTCCCGGCGTCAACGCCCCGGACAACAACGGCACCGGCAGCCACGACATGGCACTGAACTTCGGCATTCGTGGCCTCAACCCACGCCTGGCGTCGCGCTCCACGGTGCTGATGGATGGCATTCCGGTGCCGTTCGCGCCCTACGGCCAGCCGCAGCTTTCCTTTGCGCCGATCAGCATGGGCAACATGGACGCGGTCGACGTAGTGCGCGGCGGCGGTGCGGTGCGCTACGGCCCGCAGAACGTGGGCGGCGTGGTCAACTTCGTGACCCGCGCGATCCCGGATGCACCGACGGTCAAAGGCGGCTTGCAGACCGAAACCAGCCCATCTTCCAGCCACGACGGCTTCAAGACCACCGGCAACTTGCTGGCCGGCGGTACGGCTGACAACGGCCTGGGCGGCGCGATTCTGTACTCCGGCACCCGTGGCGGCGACTGGCGCGAAAACAGCAATACGCGTATCGACGACCTGATCCTCAAGGGCAAATACCAACTGGATGACGCCAACAGCTTCAACGCCATGGCGCAGTACTACGAAGGCCAGGCCGATATGCCGGGGGGCTTGAACGTCGCGGACTACAAAGCGGATCCCTATCAGTCCACCCGCCCCTACGACAAATTCTGGGGCCGCCGTACGATGTTCAACGTCGGCTATCGCTATGAGCAGGATCGCCGCGAGTTCACCGTGAACAGCTTCTTCACCAAGACCTTGCGCAGCGGTTACCTGGACCAGGGCACGTTCCTTTCGCTGTCCCCGCGCGAATACTGGGTACGTGGCATCGAGACCCGCTTCGCCCAAGGCTTTGACCTGGGGCCGACCAGCCATGAAGTCGGCGTCGGTTACCGCTACATCAACGAGGCCGGTCACGAACTGCGTTACCGCACGCCGATCGCTGCCAACCAGCAGATCCCCACCACCGACAGCCGCAACGACCGCGACACCCGTGGCGGCACCGAAGCCAATGCGTTCTTCATTGATGACCGGATCGATATCGGCAAGTGGACCATCACGCCGGGCGTTCGCTACGAGATGATCGAGTCCCAGCAGACCAACAACCTGACCAACGTCAAATACAAAGGCGACTACAACACCGCGCTGCCGGCACTGAACGTGCTGTACCACCTCAGCGACAGCTGGAACCTCTACGCCAACACCGAAGGTTCGTTCGGCAGCGTGCAGTACAGCCAGATGCCGAACCGCGTGACCAGCGGCGAAGTGAAACCGGAAAAAGCCCGTACCTGGGAACTCGGTACCCGCTACGACGACGGCACCTTGCGTGCGGAAATCGGTGCGTTCCTGATCAACTTCGACAACCAGTACGAAAGCAACCAGACCAACGACTCGGTGATTGCCCGTGGCGAAACCCGCCACCAGGGTATCGAGACCAGCGTCAACTACGCGCTCGACGGTTTGAGCCCGGCCCTGGCTGGCTTCGATGTGTACGCCACTTACGCCTACGTCGACGCGACCATCCGCGAAGACGGCCCGAACAAAGGTAATCGCGTGCCCTTCTCGTCCAAGCACAAAGGCACCCTTGGCGTGGGTTACACCGAAGGCCGCTGGAAACTCAACCTGGACAGCAGCTACCAGAGCAGCCAGTTCGCCGACAACGCCAACACCGAGAAGGAAACCGCCAACGGCGCCAACGGACGCATCCCTGGCTACATGTTGTTCAGTAGCCGCGCGGCGTATGACTTCGGCCCGCAACTGTCGGATTTGAATGTGGCAGTGGGTGTGAAAAACATCTTCAACACCCAGTATTTCACCCGCTCGTTCGACGATAACAACAAGGGTAAATACGTCGGCGAACCCCGCACGGTCTACGTGCAGACCTCCATTGCGTTCTAACGCCACCCAAACGAAAACGGGCCTGCAAATGCAGGCCCGTTTTTAGTGGAGCGTGAGAAAGCTATCAGCCGTTGAACACGGCGCGTTCTTTTTCCAGAAACTCCTGCTCAAGCTCATCTTCGTTGACTTTGGTGGTCGGCTGGTTTTTCCCGGCAGCGCGTGGCTTGCCTTGCAGTTTGCCGAACAGATGTTCCAACGCATGGTCCAGCTTGGTCGCCGCACCGTCGATCGCCTGTTCCAGGGTATCGGCTTTGTGCAGCACGGACAGCGGTTGATGGCCTTTTGGCCGCGCTTCCAGGCGGCAACTTAAATCGTGGGGACCGGGCTTATCACCGTTCTCATCCCGCAGGTAGACCTCCACTCGGGTCAGGTCTTCTTCGTAACGTTCGAGCGTGCTCTCAATGGTCGTACGTACCCACTCCTCCAGTCGGATGCTGCTTTCAATATGGTTATCGCTATTGACTTGGATTTGCATAGTTCTTCCCTTATTTCAGCTAGCTCGCGAGAGGTCACAACTGCAACACCGGGTCGGTGAAACCATGACCTCTTGATTATACAATTGAGCAGTCAGCAGAACAATTCAACCCCTTTGCAAAGATAAATCCCACATTACAAATTAAGTCTGACTACGAGCAAAAACGCTGTTAGGGTGGGGAGTTAGTTACATCTTCTTACGGCCCGCCAACCTCACAATTGCCCCTCTCCCAACGGGTGCAATCCACGGAAAATCCCTGCTTCCTCAACCAGCCAATCGTGCACCGCGCGTACGCCCGGATGGCTCAGTGCGCCTGGCGCATAGAGCAACACGTAACGTTTGTGGTTAGGCACGGCCAAGCCGAAGGGCACGATCAAGGTGCCGCGCTCCAGCTCATCGTTGAGCAAGGTGCGCCGCGCAATGGCCACGCCCATGCCGGCGATGGCGGCTTCGATGGTCAGGTGGTTGCGGTTGAAGGTATGGCCACGGCGCACGTCGGCGTCGTGATAGCCGATAGCGTTAAGGTAAAACTCCCACTCAGCGTACTCATAACTCCCACGCCAGGCGGTGATGTCATGCAGCAGTGGGAAATGCACCAGGTCGGCGGGACCATGCAGCGGTGGCCGGCCGCGCAGCAGGCTCGGGGCGCAAACGGGGAAAATCTGTTCGTCCAGCAGGGCTGTGGATAACAGGCCAGGGTAGCTGCCGTCGTTCAAGTCAATGGCCAGGTCGAAGTCGCCCTCATGCAGGGCGATGCTGCTGTCCTCTGCGACCATGCGCAGCTGGATATCCGGGAAGCGCTGCTGCAAACGCGGTAACCGAGGGGTCAGCCACTTGCCGAGAAACGACGGTATCGAGCGCAGGCGCAGGGTGCCGCTGATCATCCCCGCGTCCAGGCGCTGCAACTCTGCGTCGATGCTGCCGTAGGCCTCCCCTACCGTTGTCGCCAATCGCTGCCCTTCGGCACTCAGCTCCACCCCACGCGCGCGCCGATGAAACAAGCGGAAACCCAATCGCTCCTCCAACTGGCGGATCTGCTGGCTCACTGCACCCGGCGTGATGTGCAGTTCCTCGGCACAGCGGGTGAACGACAAATGCCGCGCAGCACAGGAAAACACGTGCAACCAGACGTAAGTCTGGCCATGAAGGGGCCGGGTCATAGCGTTTAGTCCTGCTAAAGGGTGTCTTAGGATAATTCGTTGGTCAGTGCCGTTCCAGAGGCTCAGTATCGCGCCAATTCCGCTCGCTCTACAAAACATGGCAGCGATTTCTACTCCATTGCTTGTAAGGCTTTAGCATGGCTATCAGTGTTTTCGATCTATTCAAAGTGGGCATCGGCCCTTCCAGCTCCCACACCGTCGGCCCAATGCGGGCGGCGGCGACCTTTGCCCAAGCCCTGATCGATCAACACCTGCTGAGCGACACCCGTCGTGTAGAAGTACGCCTATATGGCTCGCTGTCCGCCACCGGCGTCGGCCACGCCACCGACCGCGCCTGCGTGATGGGCCTGATGGGCGAATGGCCAGACCGGGTCGACCCCACCTCGATCAATGCACGTATCCAGCAACTGCGCGAATCCGGCCGCCTGCTTCTCGCAGGTCAGCAGGACATTGCCTTCAACTGGAAGCACGATCTCCTACTGCTGGACGAAAGCCTGCCCTACCACCCCAACGCCATGTCCCTGCACGCCTACGGCGAAAACGGCCTGCTGAGCGAGCAGACCTATTACTCGGTGGGCGGCGGTTTCATTATCGAAGCGGCGGAAGCGGCCTCGGGCATTGCGCCGACCAGCGATGTGCAATTGCCCTACGACTTTTCCAGCGCCGTGGAACTGCTGGCCTTGTGCAACAAGCACGGCCTGCGGGTATCCGAACTGATGATGGCCAACGAACGCGCCTGGCGCAGCGACGAAGACATCCGCAGTGGCCTGTTGCACATCTGGTCGGTGATGCGTGAATGCGTGGAACAAGGCCTGCGCGATGAAGGCATCTTGCCGGGCGGTCTTGACGTACCGCGCCGCGCCGCGAAATTGCATCGCAGCCTGTTGGAAATCGGCAAGCCGAATGTCATCACCTCGACCTTGTCGGCCATGGAGTGGGTCAACCTGTTCGCCCTCGCCGTCAACGAAGAAAACGCGGCCGGTGGGCGCATGGTCACTGCACCGACCAACGGCGCGGCAGGAATCATCCCGGCGGTGCTGCATTACTACATGAAGTTCAACGCCGACGCGTCTGACGACGATGTGGTCAATTTCTTTCTGGCCGCGGCCGCCGTCGGCATCCTCTGCAAGAAAAACGCCTCGATCTCCGGCGCCGAAGTGGGCTGCCAGGGCGAGGTGGGTTCAGCCTGCGCCATGGCTGCAGCAGGGCTTGCCGATATTTTGGGTGCTACTCCGGAGCAACTGGAAAACGCCGCCGAAATCGGCCTGGAACACAACCTCGGCCTTACCTGCGACCCGGTCGGCGGCCTGGTACAGGTGCCGTGCATCGAGCGCAATGCCATCGCAGCGGTCAAGGCGATCAACGCGACGCAAATGGCCCTGCGCGGTGACGGCAAACACTTCATTTCCCTCGACCGGGTGATCCGCACCATGCGTGATACCGGCGCCGACATGCATGACAAATACAAAGAAACTTCACGGGGCGGCCTGGCCGTGAGCTGGGTGGAGTGCTGAGGAGCATTCCCTGATCGCCCCAACGTGAGCCCGCGCAAAAATAATAACGAGGCAATACCGATGACCGATGTACGTACACCTGCCGTAGAAAATCCCACTGCCGAAACAACCGTGACCACCGGCTGGACCAAACACGACACCACCTGGATGCTGGGCCTCTACGGCACCGCCATCGGCGCCGGCACGTTGTTCCTGCCGATCAATGCCGGCGTCGGCGGCTTCTGGCCGTTGATCGTGCTGGCCCTGCTGGCCTTCCCGATGACCTTCTTCGCCCACCGTGGGCTGACGCGCTTTGTGCTGTCAGGCAAATCCGGTGACATCACCGAAGTGGTCGAGGAACACTTCGGTGTCGGTGCGGGCAAGCTGATCACCCTGCTGTATTTCTTTGCCATCTTCCCGATCCTGCTGGTGTACAGCGTGGCGCTGACCAACACCCTGAGCAGTTTCATGGAACACCAACTGCACATGGCCCCGCCCCCTCGGGCGATCCTGTCGCTGGTGCTGATCCTCGGCCTGATGGCCATCGTACGATGCGGCCAGGGCGTGATCGTCAAGGCCATGAGCGTGCTGGTGTATCCGTTCGTCGCCGCCCTGTTGTTGCTGGCCTTCAGCCTGATCCCCAACTGGAATGGCGCCTTCTTCGCCTCCGCCGCGGATGGCATGCCCATGCCGCTGTTCTTCAAGACCCTATGGCTGGCGATTCCGGTGATGGTGTTTTCCTTCAACCATTCGCCGATCATCTCCGCCTTCGCCGTCGACCAGAAACGCGTGTACGGCGCCCAGGCCGAGCGCAAAAGCAGCGGCATACTGGCCACGGCCCACGGCATGATGGTGCTGACCGTGATGTTCTTCTGCTTCAGCTGTGTACTGGCACTGTCGCCAGCCGACCTGGCAGCGGCCAAGGCCCAGAACATCTCGATCCTGTCCTACCTGGCCAACCACTTCCAGACGCCAGTAATCGCCTATGCCGCGCCGTTGATTGCGCTGGTAGCTATCACCAAATCCTTCCTCGGCCACTACATCGGCGCCAGCGAGGGTTTCCAGGGCCTGATCGTCAAATCCCTGCGCGGGCGCAATCGCTCGATGTCGGCCAAATGGCTGGAACGCTGCACCGCACTGTTCATGGTGCTGACCTGCTGGGCCGTGGCTACCTTCAACCCGAGCATCCTGGGCATGATTGAAACCATGGGCGGGCCGATCATCGCGTGCCTGCTGTTCCTGATGCCGATGTACGCCATTCGCCGCGTGCCATCTCTGCGCCAGTATTCGGGCCAGGTGTCGAATGTGTTTGTAGTGGTGATCGGGTTGATTGCGCTGTCTGCGATCGTTTTCTCGGTACTGCCCTGAAATAGATCACCCAACAAAAAGGCGAACCTCGGTTCGCCTTTTTTTGTCCCGCAATAACGGCTCGGCGCCTTATGCGGCACGGCCTTTGCTGTACAGCTGTAGAGGGAAACGGACCTTGTGAAAACCTCAGCGACGGAGTGGCCGATGGTCAGGAGACGCGAACTAATCCCGACACCGGTCGTCAATGACTGCATGTTCTTATCAGGCGGTACGCACCATGGACAATCCTTTTCAGATCATCACCGACACCTTCACCCCTGAATACCGCGTCAACTTGAGCATCCAACGGCTGGACGGCAGCATCATGCTGACCCTTTCCAACGAACAAGGCGTAGTGGCCAAGCGCATGATCAGCGCCGAACAGCGCAATGATCCCAAGCGGCTGAAACGCCTGGTGCAAAGCATTCAATTCGGTATCGCCATCGAGCAGGGCCATAGCGCCATGGAGATCCTGGCGGTGATGACGGATGGCGATCACAAAGTCCTGCATCGACCGCCGACCCGCGCCCTGCCGTTCAGCGTCGGGCTTTAAAGCTCGCCCTTCTCGGTCTCCAGGCTCGCCTCGCCCTTGCGGCGCGGGCCTTCGACCTTCACCGACGGGAAGGCCGACGAGGCGTAGCGCACCACCAGAATCGCGAACGCCAACAGCAGAATCCCACCGCATAGGTAGATGATTCCCACGTCCGGCGGATTGTGGTGTGACACGTTGGAGATCAGCAGGCGCGTCAGCGCGGTGATCGCCACGTAGATCAGGAAGCGCACCGGCATGTGGTTGGTCTTGAAGTAAATCCCGACCATCGCACCCAACTCCAAGTAGATGAACAACAGCAAGATGTCATCGATCTTGATGTGCCCGTTCTCCAACATCCCCAGAAACTCCATCACCGCCGCCCAGGCCGTCACCGCACCAATGGCGAACAGCGCCAGGTAGTGGAACGACTCGACAAACAGATTCCCCAGGGACTCGGCCAGCCCGTGCACTTGCTGGCGTAGCCTTTCGGCCCAATTGATCTTCACGATGATGCTTCCTTGGGTCGACTCGACCGGATAATGCGGGTTGGACGTGACGGTTGTTCTGCATGCAGAAAAAAGGCCAGGGGCAGGTATAAGATGATGGCGGGGTGACATGAGGCACTCCAAACCTGTATTTACGGACTACATTAAAAAACTGCTATCCAAATCCGGTGGTTTGGCTTAACCTTTTTACTGTATATAAATACAGCATTCCAGCAACACCCGAACACAAGGGCTACTCCCCTTCACTACTGCACCCTGATGACGAGGCCAAAAAATGGCTGTTGAAACCCTGTATCGCAGTACCCGCGACTTGGAGACTACATTCGTGGATCGCAAACTTGCCGACGCACACGACCAGATGCTTGAACTGGCAGAGTCTCTGATGGATGTCCTGTTGAAAAACGTGGAAGGCTTGACTGAAAAGCAGGCAGAGGACGCCGGTATTTTCATGGCCAAGAACCGCGCCGCCTTTGCAGCAGCATTCAAGAACAACGCCAGCGCCCTGGCCGAGATCGGGCAGCCGGAGGCGGAGTAAGGGGAACGGCCCGCCGCCGTTGATTCAGGGTGAACCAACGGGTTCAGGCAGACCGGCGGCTCAAGGTTTTACCGAAGGCTGTTTGCGCCTTAGGCCTGCCACAAGGTTTTACCGAAGAAGGTCAACGTGCGGTCCCACGCCAGTTGCGACCAAGCGGCGTCGTATTGCGTGTCGGGGATACGGCCATGGCCGATCGCCGTTTCGTTGGCAAAGGCATGGCGCGCCAGGTAGCGATAAAACGTCGCGTCCACGCCTGCCGCGTGCAGCGTTGACTCCAGCTCCGCGACGGTTTCGATATTGAAAAAAGCATCCTGCGTGCCCCAATGGCCAATCAACGGTGCTTTGATTTTTGCTGCATCCAGATATTCAAGCGGCGGGAAGCCATACCAGACCACACCCGCCGCCAGCTCCGGAATGGCATTGAGCGCCAATAGCGTCAACGCCCCGCCCATGCAGTAGCCGGTCACGCCCACTTTTTGCGAGTCGGCCTGCAGGTAACGCACCGCGCCTGTGATGTCCTGGGACACCGCATCGCCAAAATCCAGGCTGTCCATCAGGTGATGGGCTTCTTCCTCTTCCACGGTCGAGGCGCCGCGATAAAGGTCCGGCACCAGCACCCGATAACCGCATTCGGCCAGGCGGATGGCCACGCCCTTGATCTGCTCGTTAAGCCCCCACCACTCTTGAATCAATACGATGGCCGGCGCCCCTTCCAGCTCAGCCGGGCTGGCCAGGTAGCCGTTGACTTCGGCACCGTCTGGACGCTTGTAGGTTACAGAATGCGCTGTTGCTTGATTGGACATGAAGACTCTCCGCGGCAAGTAGGAAAACGATGGCGGGCAAGCACCAAAAAGCGCCCGCCCTCAGAACCCTATCAGGATTTTCAAGCTGAAAAACCTTCCTCTTCCCTCGTTATGTACCACTGTGTATTAGCGCACCCGCGCGACATATTCGGGATACAAAACACCGGTCTACTGGGCCTGCCTGAACCTTCACTGATCAATACACCGTGACCGAAGGTTCAATCACATAGGACCCGGAGAATAAAAATGCACGAATCAAAACCGGTTGATCGCCTGATCGTCAACACCTATACCAACGGCCTCATCGGCCCCAGCCAGAAGATGCTCGGCCCACTCGCCGATGGCGGCACCCTCATCACCGGTACGCCACCGGGGTGTTGGGGCCCGATGATCACGCCTGCGTTTGAGGGCGGCCATGAGGTGACTCAACCCGTATTCATCGCCGGCGCCGAAGTCGGTGACGCCGTGGCCTTGAAGATCAAACGCATGCGCGTGACGTCGCTGGCCACTTCGTCAGGCGTCATGCGCTTTGTTGAGGGGCGTTATCACGGCGATCCCTTTGTCGCCAAGTTCTGCTCCAACTGTGGGCAAGAACATCCCGCCAGCCATGTCGAGGGGATCGGCGCCGACGCCATTCGTTGCAACGCTTGCGGGGCGGAGGTCAGCGCGTTTCGGTTCAGCCATGGCTACGTCATCGTGTTCGATGCCGAGCATCAGGTGAGCCTGACCGTGAACCAGGCGGTAGCCGACCGCCTCGCCGGCCAGGCACCGGATATGGCGGCGTTGCCGGAGATGTCCGCGCAACACTCGATTCTCTCCCTGGCCCGCGCCGATCTCCCCGGCCTTGCCGCGCACATGCGGCCTTTCCTGGGCAATATCGGCACCACGCCTTCACGGGATCTGCCGGATTCCCATAACTGTGCCGACTTCGGCCAGTACCTCGTCGGCGCGCCCCACCGCTACGGCATGACCCATGACCAACTGCATGCGGCGAAAACCGACGGGCATATGGACACCAACTCCGTACGCGAAGGTTGTGTGCTGATTTGCCCGGTGAGAGTCCCCGGCGCCGGGGTGTACATGGGCGATATGCACGCCCAGCAAGGCAATGGCGAAATTGCCGGGCATGCCACAGACGTATCGGGTGAAACCGAACTGACCGCCCATGTGATCAAGGGGTTGGCCCTCGACGGCCCGATCCTGCTGCAAAACCTTGATGACTTGCCGCCCATGGCTCGTCCGATGACTGCCGAGCAACGGCTGCACGTCAAGGCATTGGGCGAGCGCTGGGGGCAGTTCGAGATCGAAGACAACGGGCCCATTACCTTTATTGGCAGCGGCGCCGACCTCAACCTCGCGACGGAAAACGGCCTGGAGCGCGCGGCGGCGGTCACGGGCCTGTCGATGGACGAGGTGCGCAACCGCGCAACGCTTAACGGCTCGATTGAAATCAGTCGGCTGCCAGGGACCGTTCGCGTCACGATTCTGTGCCCAATGCACATTCTGGATCGCATGGGGGTCGGCTCACTGGTACGTGAGAAGTATCAACTCTGATCGGTGTATCAGCGATACAGCAAGCGCTCGGCCAGCTCATCCGCCACCCGTGCGGGTGAGCGTTTTTCCGCCTGGGCGTGGGCGAAGATCTCGGTGAGGCGCGTGCCGATGTTGGACAGGTGCGCGGTGATGGTCGGTAGTTCCGCCCCGCCGTGCTTGAGGGCGACGTAGATCAGGCCGCCGGAGTTGATCACATAGTCGGGCGCGTAAAGGATGCCGCGCCCTTCCAGTTGGTCGGCCACTTGCAAGTTGGTCAATTGCGCACTGGCCGAACCGGCGACGGCGGCGCAGCGTAACTGGCCGACGCTCTGGCGGTTGAACACGGCGCCGAGACCGCAGGGCGCGAGGATGTCGCATGGCGTGCTCAGTAACGCGTCGTTGGCGATGGGGTGTGCGCCCAATTGTTCCATGGCCAGTTGCACCTTGCCGTGGTCGATGTCGCTTACCAGCAATTCCGCACCGGCAGCGTGCAGTTGTTCAGCCAGTGCGTAGCCGACATTACCCAGG
This sequence comes from Pseudomonas sp. DWRC2-2, assembly GCF_049897885.1. Classification (NCBI taxonomy): domain Bacteria; kingdom Pseudomonadati; phylum Pseudomonadota; class Gammaproteobacteria; order Pseudomonadales; family Pseudomonadaceae; genus Pseudomonas; species Pseudomonas sp. DWRC2-2. Next base: position 372,265 of record NZ_JAFCXD010000002.1, on the reverse strand, counting down.
CCTTGGATCGCCACACGCAAGCCTTCAAGGTTATCGCTGCCCAGGCGCGCCATCGCGGTGGTGCGAATGCCGGCGAACACACCCATCGCCGCATGGGGCGATGGGTCGCCTGCGGCGGTGGTGCTGGTGACGTAACGGGTGTGCTGGGCGATGCAATCCATGTCGGCCACCGAAGTGCCGCTGTCGGTGGCGGTGATGTAGCGGCCGTCGAGTTGTTCGATGCAACGGCCAAAGGCTTCAAACAATGCGGCACGGCTTTCCACGTGGCCGGGGCGCAGGATCACGGCGGTGCCACCGCCCACCGGCAAACCGGCCAGGGCCGCCTTGTAGCTCATGCCCTGGGCCAGGCGCGCGGAATCGGCCACGGCACTTTCGTCGTCGGGGTAGGAAAGGTAGCGACAGCCGCCGAGAGCAGGCCCCAGGCGGCTGTTATGAATGGCGATGACCGCCTTCAGCCCGGTGGCCGGGTCAATGCTCAAGTGCAGCGATTCAAGGCGGGTGCTGTGCATGAGAGCAAACATCGTCAAGCTCCCGAATCACTTCTGGTAGTGGGCCAAGTATAGGCTTGCGGCAGAAAAATGCCGGACCAGGCTGGAATAAGCCGTCCGATTTCGCAGGTCTTGCGACATAAGCACGCAGGATATTTTCCAAGCCACTGGACGAAAATTCCCAGCAAGGCTAAAACGGGAGCATCCGCCGGAGAATGCAATGAATCCCCGCAAAGCCTTTTTCGCCTGCCTGGAACGCTCCCCACCCGCGCTGTTTGAAGCGGCGTTGTGGATTGCTGCCGAGCACGACCCGGCCGTGAAGCCCTTGCAGATCCTGCAGGAACTGACCTTGCTGCAACAACAGGTCAGCCTGGGCATGCCGCTGCTGCCGGCGGATGAACTGGGCCAGCCGCTGTTGCGGCGCTTGAATGACCTGGGGTTTGCTCAGGATGAATTCACGCCCCTGCGCCCCGCCGCCGCCCTGTTGGACAAGGTCTTGCAGCGCAAACGCGGACAACCCCTGGCCATGGGCCTGATTGCCCTTGAGCTGGCGCGGCGCCTGGAGATTCCCATGGTTGGCGTGAATTTCCCCGGCCATTTCCTGTTGCGCGTGCCCGGCGCCGATCATCTGCTGGACCCCTGCGGCGGTCGACGGTTGTACCCCAACGATTGCCGCGACCTGTTGCAGCGCCAATACGGCCCCAACCTCAAGTTGCAGGCCGATCATCTGCACACCGCCGATCCGCGTTCGATCCTGCAACGGTTGTCCCGCAACCTGCGCCAACTGCACCTTTCCAACGACGTTCCGCTCCAGGCCTTGATCGACGCCGAACGCGTGCTGGAACTGGGCAACGCCAGCGCCGCCGATTACCTCGCAAGGGCCAGCCTGTATCAGCGCCTGGACTGCCCCAACGCCGAACGCTTCGACCTGGAACACGCGCTGATGCTCAGCGAAGACCCGATCCAACGCCTGCGCCTGACCGAACGCCTGGGCCACCTGCCGCCCAATTCAGTGGTGCATTAAGCCTGCGGTGTCTTGAGAATATCGCCCGGCAGCGGACTCTTCGGCGCCTCGGTTCCAGGCGAACGCACCTGAATAATCAACAACGCTGCGATCACCGCCGGTATCGCGCAGAAGAAGAAAATCTGCTGCACCGGAATATGCATCGCCAGCAACATACTGCCAAACAACGGCCCCAGGATTGAACCAAAACGCCCCACGCCCAACGCCCATCCCGTTCCGGTGGCGCGCACGTGCGCCGGGTAGAAGTTACTGGCGAAGGCATTAAGGGTCAGTTGACCACCGATGATGCAAAACCCGGCCGCAAATACGCAGGCCACCAGATAGCGCGGGTTGTCATGGTTGAGGCCGAGCAGAAGGGTGCACGCCGCAGCCGCGGCCAGTACGCAGGACAAAAGGCGCACTTTGCTTTTCAAGCGGTCGGCGAACCAGGCCATACCAATGGCGCCCACAGTGCCGGCGAACAGGAACATCGAGGTCACCAGGTTGGCTTCTTTCAACGCCAAGCCACTTTCCAGCAGCAGCGACGGCAACCAGCTGATCATGAAATACAGCAGGATCAGGCTGACAAAAAACGTCGCCCAGATCAGCAGCGTCGGGCGTGCGTAGCCATTGCGGAACAACTCCACCACCGTCAGCTTGCTGCCCTGTTCCTGCTGGTTTTCGGCCTCGCTCGCCGGCGGCGGTTGCCAGTCCGGCAGCATGCGTGAGGTCACCTTCTTCAGCCGCGCATAGGGCGGTGCATCACGCAGCAAACGCGGCAGTGACTCTGGCAGCAGCCACACCAGAAACGGGAACAACAGCAATGGCGTCACGCCGCCCGCCAGAAACACCGCCTGCCAGCCGAAGCCTTCGATAAACCCTGCCGCCACAAAACCACCCGCTGCGCCACCGAACGAGAAGCCACACGCCGCCAGGGTCACCATCAACGTACGCAGGCGCGGCGGCGAATATTCCGACATCAACGCCATTGCGCTGGGCATCGCGCCGCCCATGCCGATGCCGCAGATAAACCGCGCGGCCATCAGCGTGTTCAGCGAATTGGCGAATACCATCAGCACCGTCAGCGTGGCGTAGATCAGTACGCAGCCAAGCAGGATGCGGCGCACGCCGAACCGATCCGCCAGCGGCGTCACCAGCAACGAGCCCAAGGTCAGCCCCAGCAGGTTGGCGCTGAACACCGGGCCAAATGCAGCCTTCTCCAACCCCCAATCCTGAGCCAGCGCCGGCACCACGTAACCCAGCACCTGGGCGTCATAGCCGTCGGTCACCAGCAGCAGCGCCAGCAACAGGAGAATCAGCCACTGATAGCGCGACACCGGACGGGCGTCGAGTGCCGCGCGAAAGCTGGCAATCTGATTGTGCATCGCAAGTACCTGTTTTTTTATTTTTATGGAACAGCAAGCGTCAGGCGGCAGGCGTATCTGGCTGGTTGGCCGGATGTGCCTGCACAAAGGCCGGATGCTGCGCCGCCAACGCCGCTACCCGCCCAATGCGCGGGTACGCCGCCAGCGGCACCTTGAAACGCTCGGCGGCATACAGTTGCGGGATCAGGAAGGTGTCGGCCAACCCCGGCTGTTCGCCGAAGCAAAACCCTTGGTCGCCGATCAACTGCTCCACCGCGCCCAAGCCCTGGCTGATCCAATGGCCAATCCACTCCAACAGTTGCACCTCGTCATGCCCCCATTGGCGCAGCAGGTTCTGGGTGCTGGAGTTATGCAGCGGATGAATATCGCAGCCGATGATCGAGGCCACCGCACGCTCGTGGGCGCGGGTCGCCAGGTCCTTGGAGAGCAGCGGCGCCTGTGGATAACGTTCCTCCAGGTATTCAATGATCGCCGGCGACTGAATCAATAGTTCGCCCTCCTCGGTACGCAAGGCCGGGACGCGACCTTGCGGGTTGATCGCCAGGTACTCGGGCTGACGATTGGCGCCGCCCGCCGGCACCAGCAAGTTGACCGGCACCGCGGTGAAATCCAGGCCCTTGAGCGCCAGGGCAATACGCACCCGGTACGACGAAGTGGAACGGTAGTAGGTGTAGAGTTCCATTACCCTGCCCTCCTAGCGCGCCGCGATCACGGTGCCACGGCATTCGCCGAAACCGATGGAGGCAAACCCCTCACGGTTGCAACGGGCACGCAGGATGATTTCGTCGCCGTCTTCAAGGAACTTGCGCACTTCGCCGGACGGTAATTCAACGGCTTTTTTGCCGCCTTCGGTCATTTCCAGCAGGCTGCCGAATTGACCGGCTTGCGGGCCAGACAAGGTGCCCGAACCAAACAGATCGCCCGCCTGCAACTGGCAGCCGTTGACGCTGTGGTGGGCCACCAATTGCGCAACCGTCCAGTACATGTGCAGGCTGTTGCTCAGGGCCAGGCGATGGGCCGGCAGGTTCTGCTCGCGCATGGCGGCAGTGGTGAGCAGCACTTCCAGCTCGATATCCAGGGCCCCTGCGGCCTGGTCACGTTTATCCAGCAGGTACGACAGCGGTTGCGGGTCGCCTTCAGGGCGCGCCGGTTGCGCTTTGCGGAACGGTTCCAGGGCTTCAGCCGTGACGACCCAAGGCGAGATGGTGGTGATGAAGCTTTTCGACAGGAACGGCCCCAACGGCTGGTATTCCCAGGCCTGGATATCCCGTGCCGACCAGTCATTGAGCAAGCAGAAACCGGCGATGTGATCGGCCGCGTCACCAATGGCAATCGAGTCGCCCATCTCGTTGCCCTGGCCGATCCAGATGCCCAGCTCCAGTTCATAGTCCAACCGCGCACACGGGCCGAAAGTCGGCTCGGTCTGCCCGGCCGGCAGGGTCTGGCCTTTGGGGCGGCGCACGTCGGTGCCTGAGGTGCGAATTGTCGAAGCGCGGCCGTGGTAACCAATCGGCACGTACTTGTAGTTCGGCAGCAGAGGATTATCGGGACGGAACAGTTTGCCGACGTTCTGCGCGTGCTCGATGCCGACGTAGAAGTCGGTGTAGTCATTGATCCGCGCCGGTACCTGCATCTGGCAATCGGCGGCGCGGTGCAGCACCTGCGCTTCACGGGTGTGCAGCTTGCTGCCTTCGGCCAGCAGTTCCAGCAGGCGCTCGCGCAAGGCCACGCGCGGGCCGCGACCCAGTTCAAAAAAGTCGTTCAGCTGGCCACCGGCGGTCGCTTCGACGGCGCGACGGGCTTCACCGTCGAATTCATCGATGGCGGCGTGCAGATCCAGGATCGAGTCGCCAATCGCCACGCCCGCGCGCGGGGCCGAGCCGTTGATGCTGAACACGCCCAACGGCAGGTTTTGCAGGGGAAAATCGCTGTGACCATTGGCGGAGGCCACCCAGCTGCGGGTAAGTGTGGGCTGAGTCATGGGTTATCTCCGATTCGGGTTGAAGGTGGCGGGCAACGAGGCCCAGCACGCGTCATAAGTGGTTTGCAGTTGCGGGCAGTCCAGGGCGAACTGGGTGGGACGCAGCACTTGGCTGGTCTCGAACATGAAGGCCATGGTGTTGTCGATCTTGTGCGGCGCCAGCTCTACGTTGATGGCCTTGGTACAGGTCTCGCCGTCCGGGCCGTGGGCGCTCATGCAGCTGTGCAGCGACGCGCCGCCGGGCAGGAAGCCTTCGGCCTTGGCGTCGTAGGCGCCCTGGATCAGGCCCATGTATTCGTTCATCAGGTTGCGGTGGAACCACGGCGGACGGAAGGTGTTCTCGGCCACCATCCAACGCGGTGGGAAGATCACGAAGTCGAGGTTGGCCAGGCCGTGGGTGCTGGTGGGTGAGGTCAGGACGGTGAAGATCGAAGGGTCCGGATGATCGAAGCTCACGGTGCCAAGGGTGTTGAAGCGGCGCAGGTCGTATTTGTACGGCACGTTGTTGCCGTGCCAGGCGACCACGTTAAGCGGTGAATGGTCCAGCTCGCAGGCCCACAGTTCGCCGAGGAATTTCTGCACCAGCGTTGTCGGTTTCTTCAGGTCTTCGTAATGGGCGACCGGCGTCAGGAAATCACGCGGATTGGCCAGGCCGTTGCTGCCGATGGGGCCCAGGTCCGGCAGGCGCAACGGGGCGCCGTGGTTCTCCGCAACATAACCACGCGCCTGAGCGTCCAGTAGTTCGACACGGAATTTGAGGCCACGCGGCAGCACGACGATGTCCAGCGGCTCCACGTCCAGCACGCCCAACTCGGTGGCGATGCGCAGGCGGCCTTGCTCGGGGACGATCAACAACTCGCCATCAGCATTGAAGAACACACGCTCCATGGATAGGTTGGCGCGGTAGTTGTAGACGCTGATACCAGAGGGCTTTTCCGCCGCCGAATTGGCGACCATGCCTACCAGCCCATCAATGAAATCCGTCGGTTCACTCGGCAAATCCAACGGGTTCCAGCGCAAGCGGTTCGGCGTCACCGCCCCCAACGGCCCACCGGCCAATTGCCGCTCAAGTTTGACGAATGCCGGATGATTGGCCGACGGCTGAATGCGGTACAGCCAGGTGCGCCGGGCTTCACTGCGCACCATGGTGAACGCGGTGCCGGAGAACAGTTCGGTGTACAGCCCGTAGGGCGCTTTCTGCGGGGAGTTCTGGCCGACCGGCAGTGCGCCGGGCAAGGCTTCGCTGGCGAATTCATTGCCGAAGCCCGACAGGTATTCGAGGTTCATGGATCGTCCTCTGTGCGGAAGTTGTTTTTATCGTAATCCAGTTACGCATAACGTAATTTGATCACTATCGACCGTCAAGCTATAAAGACGCCCATTCATCTCTCGGATTCTCGCCCCTCCATGGAAAAGCCCCGCGACACCGGTAAACAGAAAGTCCGCTCGGCCGAAGTGGGCACCGATATCCTCAAGGCCCTGGCCGAGTTGTCCCCGGCCACTTCGCTGTCGCGCCTGGCCGAACATGTGCAGATGCCGGCGAGCAAGGTGCACCGCTACCTGCAGGCGCTGATCGCCTCGGGTTTCGCCGAACAGAACACCGCCACCAACCACTACGGGTTGGGCCGCGAAGCCTTGCGCGTGGGCCTGGCGGCGCTGGGCAGCATGGATGTATTGAAGGTCGGCGCAATGCCCCTGGCGGAGCTGCGCGATGAGTTGAATGAAACCTGCTTCCTGGCGGTATGGGGCAACCAGGGCGCGACCGTGGTGCAGATCGAACCGGCCGTGCGTGCAGTGACGGTGGTGACGCAATTGGGTTCGGTGCTGCCGCTGCTCAGTTCGTCCACCGGCTTGGTGTTCAGCGCCTTTCTACCGTCGCGGGAAACCGTGGAGCTGCGTGAACGCGAAATCCAGGCCGGCACTGCCCATGCCCTGGCAGACGACCAGGCCTACGCTACCGCCTGCGAACAGATCCGCCAGCGTGGCCTGCATTTTGTGCACGGTTTGCTAATGCCTGGCGTCGATGCATTATCCGCGCCGGTCTTCAACGCCATCGGCCAAGTGGCGGCGGTGATGACCGTGGTCGGCCCCACCTCGTTGTTCCATGCCGACGAAGACGGCCCGGCAGCGCAGCACTTGCTGGCGGCGAGCCGGGCCGTGAGTTGGCGCATGGGCTATCAGCCCTGAACTAGTCGTGCCACTGCACCAAAGCCAGTGCCACACGGTTTTCCAAGGCGCGGATCGGTGCGGCGGTGCTCAGGTAGTTGTTGCTGATCATTGAAAACACCAGGCGCCGGCCCTGGGCGTCGGTGATGTAGCCGCTCAACGAAGACACGCCGGCCATGGAGCCGGTCTTGGCGTGCAGGTTGTTTTCTGCCGCCGTCCCGCGCAGGCGATACCGCAAGCTGCCGCCGCTCATGCGATCGGTGTTACCGGCGACCGGCAAGGCGTTGTACCAGGCCTCGAACCAGGGCTGTTTGGCCGTCGCCACCAGCAGATCGGTGAGGTTCTGCGACGACACCAGATTGCGCCGCGACAAGCCCGAACCGTCGACCTGGCTCAGCGTCAGCGGGTCCAAGCCCTGGCGGCGCATGAAGTCCGCCACCGCTGCGACACCGGCCTGCGCCGTCCCGGCATTGGATGCCTTGCGGCCCATGGTCTTTAGCAACGCTTCGGACATGTTGTTGTTCGAAAGCTTGAGCAGCGGCGTGATCAGTGCCTGCAACGGCGCCGATTGGTGATCGGCCAACACCCTGGCCGTTACTGGGCTGACGCCACCGATCACACGTCGCCCAAGTACCTGAATGCCCTGCTGCGCCAACGCCTGCTCAAACAGATTGGCCACCAATTGCGTCGGCTCCCACACGCTCACCCACTGCCGGCTTTGCTTGCTCGGCGCCAATGCGCCGGTGAGTTGCAGCAGATTAGTACCGTGCTGGCGAGTGATCCCGTAATTGTTACCAGGGCCGCTGACTGCACGGTTGCTCAACTGTACGTAGTCGGTTGAAGGGCTCACCACCACGCTGACCGGTTGGCCAATCATGGCGGGCGCCTTTGCCGTGACCAGCAGCGTGCCCGCATCAAAATCCGTGTTAGGCGATACGGTCAGCGCGGAAATCTGCGCGCCGTAGTAGGTGCTTTCATCGTCGTGTGCCCAGTCCACACCCAGGCGTTCGGCGTCGAAGAAGGTATCGTCGAATACCAAGTCGCCCTGGACCTGGCGCACACCCTGGCCCGCGAGCTGTGCCGCCAATGCCTGGTAATCGGCGAATTGCGTGGTCGGATCGCCCAGGCCCTTGAGGTAAAGGTTGCCGGTGAGACGCTCACCTTGCTGCGTACCGTTACTCAACAGTTGCGTGGAAAAACGATACTGCGGCCCCAGCACATCCATCGCCGCTGCGGTGGTGAGCAACTTGAGATTGGACGCGGGAATCAGGCGGGTTCGCGGGTTGTGTTGATAGAGCGTTCTACCGCTATGGGCATCACGCACCATCAGGGAAACAGTGGCGCCGTTTAGGGCCGGGTCGGCCAGGAGTTGCTCCAGGCTTGCCGGAGTGGAAGTCGGTGAAACACTCGCGCAACCACCCAGCAAAACGCTCAAGCACAGCAGATGTAGCCATCGTCCAAAATGCATCAGTATCGTTTCCGCCTAGACATCAGTGGCGGCAACGCTACCACAAACCCTTTAGAACTCCAGGGTGCTGGACACCGACACCTGCCGCGCATCGCCCATGGACACAAACAAGCGGCTGGCCGCCGAGGTGTAGTAGACGCGGTCGAACATGTTCTTCACGTTGAGCTGGAACTTGACCTTTTGCCCATCGATCTTGGTGTCGTAGGTGGCGAAGGCATCCGCCACGGTGTAACCCGGCAAAGTGAAATCGTTGGCCGCATCGCCTGCCCGTTCACCGACGTAGCGTGCACCGGTGCCCACGCGCAACTGGTCGCCACCAAAGATGTTGCCGAAGTCATAAGCCACCGCCAGCGAGCCCGTGTGCTTGGCGACGTTTTGCAGGCGGTTGCCTTCCAGGGTCGGGTCCTTGTCCTTGACGTCCAGCGCATCGGTGTAGGCATAGCTGCCGATCAGGCTGATCTTGTCGGTCATTTGGCCGGTGGCATCCAGTTCCAGGCCACGGGAACGCACCTGGCCGGCAATGCTGTAGACGGTGTTGGCACCGGAACCGACCGAGACCAGCACGTTGCGCTTGTCGATATTGAACAACGCGGCGCTGGCGGTGATGCGTCCCGGAATGTCGAGCTTGGCCCCCAGTTCCCAGGACTTGGATTCCTCAGGGGTGAGGTCGCCGGTCAAGGTGCTGCCATCGGCCAAGGCGGCGATGGTGGAGTTGGGTTTGAACGACTCGGTGTAGCTGCCATAGAACGACAGTTCATCGGTGTAGCGATACACCAGGCCCGCACGCGGCACCCAGGCTTGGCCGTTGCCGTTGGTGTTGGCCTTGAACGGTACGCCTTTGCCGGCGTATTGGTCGTACATCTGGTAGCGCGCACCGGCGACGAAAATCCACTGTTCGTTCAGGTGGAGGGCGTCCTGGAAGAACAGCGAATCGCTGCGCAGCAGGTCGGTCTGGGCGCTGTCCGCGGGGCTGACGGTAGTGCCCGCCACTTCGTTGCCGTACACCGGGTTGTTGTAGTTGAAGCTGGTGGCACGCGAATTCTGGCGAATCAGGTCGGCACGGTAGATCTTGCGGTACTCGTCATCCAGGCCGAACACCACATCGTTCTGCAGGCCGAACACATTGACCTTACCTTCCAGGCTCGCCGTGGCGAAACGGTCCGTGGTGATTGCCCCTTTGGTGCCGTCCATCTTGCGGGTCAGGGTGCCATTGGTGTTCACCGCACTGACGCGCACTTGGCTGGCGTCGTAGGTCTCGCGGTTCCAGCTGTAGCCGAAATGGGCTTTCCAATCATCGTTCAGGTCGTGATCGGCCTCGAAGCGATACAGGTCGGAGCGGCCTTCCATGTTGTTGAAGGGTTCATCCAGACGCCGTGTGGCCGGGATGTCCAGCGGGTGGTTGGACTTGTCGATGGCGGTGCCACGGTCGAACGGCGTGAGAAATTCACGGTGTTCGTAGGCAAACAGCAACTGGGTACTGTCGCCATACCAGGCCAGGGACGGCGCGATCAGGCTCTCACGGTGAGTGCCGAAGTTACGCCAGTAGTCTTCATCTTCATGGTCGACGATCAGGCGATACGCCAGGCCGCTGTCGCCAATCGGGCCAGTGGTGTCGAGGCTGCCACCGCTGCCGTTCTTGCCGTCGCCAAAGGTCGAGCCGCGCACGGTCAGGGCAGTGGACTGCACCAGTTCCGGCTTTTTGCTGACGATGTTCACCACGCCGCCCGGATCCTGGATGCCGTACAGCAGCGACGACGGGCCTTTGAGCACTTCGACCCGCTCGGCCGTGGCGTTCAGCGCACGCCCCTGCACGATGGGCATGCCGTCGCGCATGATCGAGCCGTTACGGTTATCACCAAAGCCGCGCAGCATGACCGCGTCCTGGGTGCTGGCCAAGGTGTTGGCCTGGGTGATACCGCTGACGTTGGCGAGGGCATCATCCAAATTGCGCGGCGTCTGGTCGCGCAGTACTTGGGCGGGCACCACATTGACGGTTTGCGGGGTTTCCAGCAGCAGCGCGTGGGAGCGCATCACCGAACTGGTGGGCGGCGGCTGGTAGCTGGTGCTGTCCTGGGCCTGGCCGACGCCGCTGATGGTGGTGGCGCCAAGGTTGACCGCGCCTTCGGTGGGCAGCGGTTCAAGGGCCAGGGTGCGGGCATCGATCTGACGGAAAGTGAAGCCACTGTTGCCCAGCAGGCGTTGCAGCGCCTGGTTTGCACTCATCTGCCCGCTGACTGCCGGGGCGCTGAGGTCGTAAGGCGCTTCGTCGGTGTAGATCACGCTGATGCCGGTGACCCGGCTGAAGTCACTCAAGGCCTGGGGCAGCGGTTTGGCTGCCAGGGCAAAGTTGAACTGGGTGCTTTGCTGCTCCTGCGCCTGTGCCACGCTGAGGGGCAGCAACGCCAGCCCCGATACCGCCAATACCGAGGCTCCCAGCCACTGTTTAACCCAACCGCCCGCCGTCGACTTCATGCTGTGAGAACCCGTGTAGAAAACGCTGTTAATGCGAATAGCTCGCAGTTTCAAGCACTACACGGATGGGCGGTGGATTTACCTCACCTTTATTTGCAAAATATTTTATTTATTGCGCCTGGATGCGAAACCCCATGCGTGGGAAATGCACATGCACGGTGCCAGCACGTTCGTCGCTGCGGCGCAGGATCAGCTCTTCGCGCCCAGCAAACAGCAGTTCGCCCGCGACCGGGTCGGTGCCGTAGTCGGTGGCGCAAATGGTCACCTGCTGGCCGGCCTTGAAGCCGTTCAAGTCCTCGAAGACTTCTTCAGGCAGAACCGCCGGTGCCGCATTGCGCGATACATCCAAGGCCTGTTCGGCGCTCATCTGGGTGGAAGTGCCATGCCCGAAGCCCAGCACGCGATCCAGCCAGGCGGCGACGGCGGGATAGGCGTCCACCAACGGCGACGTCACCGAAGAGCCTTTGAGGAACCACAGTGGGTGGGCCAGGGCAAAGTCGGCAATCGACGGCTCGCCGAACAGGAAATCCCCCGCCTGGTGCTGCAATTGCTGATGGATGCGATGGATGATCGTCGGCCATTGGTGCTTGGCTTGCTCCAACTGCACACGGGTTGCCGTGCCTCCGCTGAACAATTTGCTGCGGTCAGCGACTAGCACCTGGAGCATTTCCGGTGGCACCTTGGCGAATTTCACCGCCAGGGATTCCGGCTGAAACACCAACGCCACGGCATGGGAAAACACCACCGAATCGGCCCAGGCGGCGAAGCCTTGGGTGACCAGTTCCAGGCCCTGGGGAAACAGCGCGGGGGCGGATTTTTCCTGCTCCAGGCGGCGTGCGATCAAGGCGGTGTCGCAGTAGATGTCCGCGCCGACTTGCAGCACTGGCGTCTTGCGATAGCCGCCGGTGAGGGCGGTGAGGTCCGGCTTGGGCATCACCGGCGAGATGTGCACCGAGCGCCAGGACAAACCCTTGAAACCCAACAACAGGCGGGCTTTTTCAGCGAAGGGGGACTGCGGGTAGTGGTGGAGAATCAACTCAGACATGCCAGGCTCCGCTCTAGAAGTGAGCCGCCAGCTTAGCCTGCAACACGACGTTTGGGGTCGATGGGAACCCATCAGTCACATCAATGAACCACTGGCCGCCAGGCACTCCTTGGCACTCTTCTTCAACTTCTTGATCAGACGCTCCTGGCGCAACGCCTCGCCCTTGCTCGCGCATTGCTCGGTGTACACCAACGCCACCGCCGGGCTGGACAGGAAAAACCGCGCGCCCTTGCCGCTCTGGTGAGAAGCAAAACGGCGCACCGGGTCATTGCTGATGCCGCAATACAGTGAGCCATTGGCGGCGCGCACCAGGTAGACGAACCAGGGCTTGGGTTCAGAAGGATCAGTCACGGGTCGATTCGGCTAAAACACAGGAGCGCCAAGCTTATCAACGACTGGCCTGGAATGCCTTCAGTCCACGCAATGCCTGGGCACGCACGGCGTTTTTGACGATAGGCGTCCAGCCCAACAACAGGCCTTTGGTACCCAAGGCCTGACGCGACCAGCGCCACAGGTCAAAGCTGTCGTGGTGCTCGCAGATCTTGCCGTCGCGAAACACAAAACGCGCCTGGATATCGTTGACCACCGTGTTGCCGGTGGCGCTGAACAGGTAAGTGGCGACCCAATGCGCACCGCCGCTGCGTTCATCGCTGCGCACATTGTCGAACGTCAGGGAAAAATCCTTGGCGCGGGTGGTGAGCATGCGCCACATATCACCAGCATCACGGCCGCGCAGTTCGCCGAAGGCTGGGTCGCTGAACACCACGTCGTCTGTGTAGCAGGCGGCCATGGCCTCGGCGTCCAGGCGCTGGAAGGCCTGATAGAAATGGCTGATCAGGGCGGTGTGGGCATCACTCATGGGCAGGCTCCGTGGCGCTATTGTTGTCCGGCTTGCACGATAGTCTGCCCATGGGCGCAAAGCCATGCCCATTTGCTACACAAATGAGGAAGGTGTGTTTAGAGGTAGACCACGTCCAGGGTGGCGCTGCCGTCTATGGGGATTTCTTGATCCGCAGGCAAATCTAGGCTTCGAGCGATTCGGGTCTCCACCATGAGGTCGGTTTGCATATCCTTGACCGGCATGGGCGCTATGCTACCGCCTGACGAGCTTTTGAAGGATCTCATCCACAGAGGTTGCCACATCTGGCTGCTATCAAATGCGTCAAACCAAGTCTGGCCGTTGGCAGACTTAATGACTGCATGGGTGGCACCATCAGCCATGACGCCTCAATAAATACGCCTCTGTCATTAGACTAGGGATTCATGCTCAAACGCCATTCAACACCCGAGCATGCAGCCTCTTTACTTAGCAACTAGTGCGCACCCAATACAAGTAATGCGAATGCAAATTCTCAAACTAAGGCACCATCCCGACGTCTCGCGCATACGCATATAAATCGACATCAGTTGATATACATAACCGATTCATCGCCGTGCTCTTCTGTTTACTGATAGTGGAAATACTGCGATTAACCCGTGCGGCAATCTGGCTGACCGTCATGCCACTGGCAAGCATGCGTACCACTTCTTGTTCCTTGCCGGATAACTTGGGGGACTGGGTTGGCTGGTCCAGACAGGCCTGGTCCAGTTGCACACGCAAGCACTCGCTGACAAATTGACGCCCCTGCACCACTGTATTGAGCGCCTGGGGCAGCTCCCGGGCAGATGCGCTCTTGGCAATCACCCCACGTGCACCGTGGCTGAACGCCGTGCGAAGCGTGGCGATATTGGCGAACATGGTCACTAGAATCACCGGCACTGCGGGGTACTGGCGGTTCAGCAATCCCAGCAACCCATAGCCGTCGGCTTGTTGATTACCGGGCATGGCGAAGTCGGTCACAATTACGTCGCATGGAATGCGTTTGACCATCTCCATAAGTTGATCGGGGCCATCGGCCTCGCCCACTACTTTGTACCTACCACTCGCCTCAATCACCACTTTCTGGCCTACACGAACAATAGGGTGATCGTCAGCAATAATGATGCGGATCATCGGCTTTTCCATGATGGCAATTTGAGACTGAGAAAATAACGCGATCAAGTTCCTGTAACAATAGGTAATAAATCATCAATTTAGCGTCCCACCCCGTATTTAAAGGGCCTCACACAACTACCTACATAATTAAGAGAAATTACATACGGAAAAGTACTACATGCCAGACGGATATATTCCTTCAAAGATACGCCAGATAATTCAGATATCGCTCTACATCATGGCGAAACTCATCCAGCTCCGAACGGCTCAGCGCCATGCCGATTAACTGTACACGCCTGATCAAATCCACTGCCCCCACCTCCAGGCCGGTTTCGCCCAGGAATGCCACGCTGCCGACCAAACGGTGCAGGCTTTGGGCAGCCATCTTTGCATCCAGCACAGCCTGCGCATGGACTAGCACAGCCAGGTCCGCATGGGCCTCCTCGATCAGGCTGAACAACATCGGTTCGACGACATCCCAGGAACCAAAGGCTTCAATCAGGCTGGCGCGGTTGGGAAAGGCCTTGTTGTGCGTGGACACAACATCTGAACGCCGGCGGTCCACGACGGCCGACTCAGGCGTTGGCAGCCAATACCTCAGCACCTCGCGCAGTTGTGCGAAGCTGATGGGCTTGGTCAGCCAACCGTCCATCCCGCACGCCACGCAGCGACGTACTTCTTCGGGCGACAGGCTGCCACTCAAGCCCAGGATGATGATGGGAGAGCGCCTTTCGACTTTCTCGCGCCGGCGCACTTCGCGAGTCATGGCATAACCATCCATCACGGGCATCCGACAGTCGCTGATCACTAGGTCAAAAGACTCGGCCGCCAATCGCTGCAAAGCCTGTTGGCCATTACCGCAACACTGATAGATCACACCCAGCTTCTCCAACAACGAGCCCAGCAACAAGCGATAAGTGGAGTGGTCGTCCACCACCAGTACTCGCACAGGGGACCCGTCGGCCTCGGGTAACTGTCCAGGCGAACTTTGGTACGAAAAGTAGCCCGGCATAGCGCCTTCAAAGAGAGCGATCAAATCACCCTGACTGTGTGTAATGAGACGACTGCTTGAATCCAAGTGAATGATGGCAGGCAATCAAAGAGCGCAAAAAAATATCTGAATGTACTGCTGACAGCGATACAACAACTACGACAACTGCATCTCCCGCGGTAGTAAATCGAATTAACTCACCCAACAAGCCCCTTTTGTCATTGCCACCCTGTCATTCGTAATAGTTGCATTTCCGCCTTCCCCTCCCGGCGATAAATTCCTTCCCGCTTTCCCTTAAAACGACGCGTGCCCATCACAACCATAAAACCCATGAGCAACTTCACCGCGCCGCTCTGCCCCTGATCCGTGCATAGGAATACCAACTGTGATGAAAGACTCTCTCGCCGCCCTGGCCGGAGCCCTGCTGATAGCCCACGCCTCTGCGGCGCTGGCCGCAAGCTCCGTGGACCTTTCCGTCAAAGGTGCCATTACCCCGAGCGCCTGTACGCCCAGCCTGGGCAACGGGGGGCTGGTGGATTACGGCAAGATCTCGGCCCAAGACCTCAACCCGACCGGGGTGACAGCTCTGCCGAAAACGCTCTTCAAATTGGCGGTGAATTGCGAAGGCAAAAGCTTGTTTGGGCTGGCTTCCCAAGACAACCGATCGCTCTCGACAGGCCCCATCGCTTCCTTCGTGCTTGGGCGCATCAGCGCCACACACTGGATTGGCACGTATTTCCTGAGCATGGAAAACGTGATCACTGACGACCCCGCGGCCTATCCGATTTACTCCGCAGATAATGGTTCGACCTGGGTGTACAACCCCGACAAACAGGTACCGGTGAACACAATCAGTGCTTTCGGCAATCAGTCTTCAGGCACACGGGCACCCGTTCCGCTCAGAGACGTGTCTCTGGACCTGGTGGTCGAGCCCTTCATCTTTCCAAAAAACCAAATACCTACGGGTGAAACCATTCCCCTGGACGGTTCCGCCACCTTCGAGTTGCGCTACCTATGAACCGCTCAACGCTGTGCCGTTGCGGCACGTTAGGTTTATTGCTCAGCCTGGCTCCTGCCGCTTTCGCCTCAAGCAACGTCGACTTGGCGGTAAAAGGCACCATCACCCCCAGCGCCTGCACCCCACAGTTGGGCCAGGACGGGGTGATCGACTACGGCAAGATCGCCGCCCGCGATCTCTATCACGATGGCTTCACCCAACTGCCTCTGACCAACTTGCCCGTCAGCGTCAACTGCCAGGCCCCGACCTTGTTCGCCCTGAAGCCCACCGATAACCGCGTCGGTTCCAGCGCCTCGACGTCCGACGGTTTCGGCCTCGGGCTGGTCAATGGCGGCGAACGGGTCGGCGTGTACCACATCGTCTTGCACACCCCCTTGGTGGAAAACGCACCCATCACCCAATTGCAGTCACTGGACAGCGGCCATAGCTGGTTCGTGGTTGAAGAGAACGTCGGCTTGCCGCCGCTGCGCCTGGCTGCTTTCGGGGACGCTTCGTCCGGGGTCTGGAGCCCTTTGCCGATCCAGACACTGCGCCTGCAGATGCGCGTTCACACCCTGATCGCACCGGCCCAGGGCCTGACCCTTGACCGCGAAGTGCCGCTGGACGGTTCCACCACGCTGGACCTGATTTACCTGTAGCGCCTCACCTTTCACTCACAACCACAAGGACTTGTGCCCATGGATAAACCCACCCTCGCCTTGCTGCTGGCGGCCCTTGCGCCGGGGGCGTTCGCCGCCAGCAGCACCGACCTGAATGTCTCCGGAACCATCACGCCCAGCGCTTGCGCGCCGGTGTTGTCGAACGGCGGCGTGATCGACCACGGCAAGATGACCTCCAAGGACCTGGACCCGAGCAAGCCCACACGGCTTGATGCTGCCGAAATGCGCCTCGAAGTGCAGTGCGAGGGTGACACTTTTTTTACCCTGACCACCCTGGACAACCGCGCGGGTACCTCGGCTATCAACCCGATGCACCACGGGCTGGGTACAACGCCTGACAAAGAAAAACTGGGCAGTGTGGCGTTCTCGCTGTTCGACCCTGTGGCGGACGGAAACCCGGTGCAAGTCATCATCTCGCGCAATGGTGGGGCCAACTGGTACGCAAACCCTTACTTGGGTCATGAAGCGCTGACATCGTTTGCCACCCTCAGCGGCCCTAACACACCTATCGCCCTGAAAACCCTGACTGCACGGCTGCGGGCGTTCAGCATCATCGTCCCCGCCGAAGGCCTGACGCTGCTTGATGAAGTGCCTATCGATGGTCAGGCCACGCTGCAACTCAAGTACTGGTAAGCCGATTTTTTACTCAATTAGGAGCAACACCATGAAAACCCTGAACGCCCTGTTCGCCACCCTGCTGCTGACCGGCACAGGCACTGCCCTGGCTGCCTCTAGCGTAGACCTGACCGTGCGCGGGTTGATCACGCCAAGTGCCTGCGAGCCGACCTTGTCCGGCGGCGGCAATGTGGAGATCGGCAAGATTTCCGCCAAGGACCTCAAGGCCGATGAGCACACTCAGTTGGCAGATCAAGCACTGCAATTGACCGTCACCTGCGATGCAGCAACCCTCATGGCAATTGAGCCCAAGGATAACCGTGCAGGCTCGGCCTCCGAGATCGACGATGTAGCTTTTGGTCTGGGCCTGGTCAACGGCAGCGAAAAACTGGGCTATTTCGCCATGGTCGTGGAATCGGCGGTGGCGGATGGCGCCGACGTCGGCCCCATCGCATCCCGCGACGGTGGCCTGACCTGGACGCGCCTGATGTTTCTGGTCAACAACGGCATCACCTCGGTCGCCAACAGCACCACTGTCGCGCCCGTTCCGGTGCAGTCACTGGTGGCCGACTTGACCATCATGCCCAACATTGCACCTGCCAGCAGCTTGACCCTGACTGAGGAGGTACCCATCGATGGTTCGGCAACCCTGACCGTCAAGTACCTGTAATGGAAACCGGGCGCAGCTCCTCTGCGTTGCGCCCAGCGCTGCACTCACGGATGTCCCCTCAACACGGTTCCAACAACAGACCATGAACACGCTCTCACGCCGCTTGATGACGCTCTGTCTATGCCTGACCGCCACCCCTGCACTGTGCGCTTCAAAGGTGGACGTAACGCTGACCGGCAGCATTACCCCCAGCGCCTGCACCCCGATATTGTCGCCCAGCGGCATCGTCGACCATGGACGGGTGCCGGCCCGCTCGCTCAACCAGTACGAGTTCACCGAACTGCCCATGCGCACACTGGACATGAGCGTGACCTGCAATCAGCCAGTGCTGTTCGTGTTGGTGGGCGTGGATAACCGTGCCGATTCCTCCGTGGGACCAGGCTTTTACTACGGCTTGGGCAACAACATTCATGCTCCGGCTGAACGCCTGGGCTCGGTGGCCCTGGCCATTCGCGAAGCGGTGGGTGACGGCCAGCGCGCAATCGTACTGGCCTCCAGCAACAGGGGCCTGACCTGGTTCCCCGAAACCAATGCCTACCCGGACAACTACATGGGTTTTGCGCACCCCGGCACCTTGGTTCCGGACCCGCACAGCGAGCTCACCGCCAAGTTGGAAATCAAAACATCAATCAACGCAGCCGCCTACCTGACCCTCGACCAAGAGGTGCCGTTGGACGGCTCCATCGTGCTAGACCTGAGGTATCTGTAGTCATGTTTCCCATCCCTTGCGTGACCAAAACAATTACACGGGTGTTCAGCCTGGTTCGCTACGCCTGCCTCTACTTCGCCGCGTTGACGCTGACACTATGGGGCCCGACCCTGGTACTCGCCGACGGCATGGTGCCGGACACCTCGGTGGTGATCGTGCATGAGGCCGATGGCGAAGCCTCTGTGTCGGTGACCAACACCGACTCCAAACTCGCCCTGTTGCATGTCACCCTGGAGGACATTCCCGAAGACACGGCGCCACTGTTGTTTGTCACGCCGCCACTGACGCGGGTCGAGCCGTCCAAGAGCCAGTTGATCCGCTTCATCCTGCAATCGTCTACGCCACTGACCACCCAACGCTTGAAACGGGTGATCTTTGAAGGCATGCCCCAGGGCCGTGCCGAAGGCCAGGCCGGGCATGCGCGAGTGGGCGTGACGGTGCGCCAGAACTTGCCAGTGATTCTGCATCCCAAGGGGCTCGCACCAAATCGTACGCCTTGGACGGGATTGGTCTGGAGCCTGAAAAACCAGCAACTGAGCGTGAATAACCCGACGCCCTACGTGGTACGCCTGGCCCAGGAGCTAACGCTGCTGCCCGGCAAAGGTTCGGCGCTGCTGCCACGCACCTACGTGCTGCCCGGCGAGACCTTGAGCGTCGCCGCCAGCCAGGCCCAAGCGAGCACCGTGCAAATGCAACCGGCGACCGTCTATGGGTTTGCGGTCGCGCCTTACGAAGCACCGATCACCCTTTGATCGCAGCGCTGGCGGGACTAAGGCCGGCGCCTTGATAACGAAGTGGCCTCCCATTGAAGGCCACCGGGAGTTCTCCCGCCGCGAAGGATTGGCGCGGGTCTGCCTCCACTATTCGAGTACGACTTGTGAGCACAGTTATGACTGATCGCGACGGCGAAGCCGTGCCTGGGATTTCATCTCCTCGGGTACGCAGATTGCTGGCGAGCCTTGCGCTGACCCTGGGAGCCACGCTGCCAACAAGTGAGCCCTTGGCCGACGAAACCTCAGGTTCGTTCGACCCGCAAACCTTGGCCCAACGCGGCATTGATCCACAATTGGCCAACCTGTTGCTGGAAGCCCCGCGTTTCACCGCCGGGCGCCATGCCCTCAACCTCAGCGTGAACGGCCAACGACGCGGCCGGGTCGATGTGGTGTTCAACAGCCAGGGCGCGCTGTGTTTCAACCGAGCGCTGCTGGATGCAGGAAACCTGCGCGTGCCGGCCGATGACGCCGAGTGCCATGATTTCCTCGGCACTTATCCACAGACCGTGATCGAGCAAGACCCAGCCACCCTCAGTCTGTCGCTGGTGGTGTCGACCGATGCGCTGCGCCCGTCGATACGTGACGTCTCCAGCTACCAGACCGGCGGGTTTGCCGGGCTGCTCAACTATGACCTGAGCGGTCTGTACAACGAATATGGGGAAGACAACAGCCGGTTCGGCTCGGCCAATACCGAGGTGGGCTTCAACGCAGGCGATTGGATCGTGCGCAGCCGCCAGGTGCGTACCTGGCAAGACAAGGTGGCGCGCACCACCCATCTGGACGCCTACGCCCAGCGCACCTTCGCCGAGCAACAAGCGGTGTTCCAGGCCGGGCAGATCAGCCTGTACAACCCGGTGCTGGCCGGCGCGCAAATCACCGGCGCCCAAGTGCTCAACGAAACGGCGCTGCAAGACCAGAACCAGGGCGCGACCATCACCGGTATCGCCAACAGCCCGGCCCAAGTGGAGATCCGCCAGAACGGCACGCTGATTCACTCCACCGTGGTACCCGCCGGACCGTTTTCCCTCACCGATGTGCGGCGCTTGAACAGCCGCTCCGATGTGGAAGTCACGGTCAAGGAAACCAGCGGCGAAGAGCGACGCTTCACCGTGCCCGCCGCCATGCTCGGACTGGGCCTGCCCGCGCCAGGTTACTCGGTGGCGGCCGGGCGCGTGCGCAAGGTCGGGGCCGGTGAAGGTGCCGAGCCCTGGGTGGTCAGCGCCGGCTGGAGCGGCGCGTTGCATCCGCAAGTGAGTGTTGGCGCCGGCGTGTTGGGGGCCGAAGACTATCGTGCGACCGGCGCCAGCCTCGGTTGGTTGCCATGGCAGGACAGCCAGTTTCAGGTATCAACCCAGGTCGCCCAGGCCACGCGTGATGGCAACGAACGCGGTGTGCAAACCGACTTGTCGTGGTCACAACGCCTTGGCGAACGCTGGGCGATCACCACTGCCGGTTCCTGGCGCACCCTGGGTTATCGCGACCTGGAGGATTCCACCTACGTCACCGAAACCCGCGAACAACGCCAGTCCCGCTATCGCGACCAACAAAGCGCGACAGCGTCGTGGTCACACCCGACGCTTGGCGCATTCAGTGCCGGTGTCTCGCGTTCGTCGTCGTTTACCGGCGAAAGCAGCAGCCGCGCGCTGGCGTCGTGGGGCACCAGCTTTGGGCGGGTGTCGGTGTCCGCGAGTGCAGAGTGGCAAGTGGGCGGGCGTCAGCAAAGTGATGACAGTGTTTACTTGAACATCAGCGTGCCCCTGGGCGAGAACCGCCGAGGTCGAGCCTGGGCACGCAACTCCTCGGGAGAGCACCGCATCGGTGCCGGGGTCAGTGAACAAATCAATGACCAGTTGAGCTACCAAGTCGGTGTTGAACGCGACAGCCGCGACCGCGAGGTGGAGTCGTCCGTCGGCGTCTCGGCGCTGCCGTACTACAGCCAACTGGACTTCAACTACACCCGCAACAATCAGGAACGCTCCAGCTATCAAGGGGGTGCGCGCGGTGGTGTGGTGCTGCACGGCGATGGGCTGACTTTTTCACCTTACCCGGTGCGCGAGACCTTCGCTTTGATGTCGGTGGGCGACATGGCCGGCATCAAGGTCAGCACTCCCAGCGGCCCGGTGTGGACCGACTGGCAAGGCCAGGCCGTGGTGCCGCAGCTCAGTGCTTACGGCCGCAGCCCGGTGGAAGTGCAAACCCGTTCGCTGCCACGCAATGCCGACATCAGCAACGGCCTGGCAGTGCTGTCGGCCGGGCGTGGCGCGGTGGACAAAGTCGAGTTCGGCGTGGCCCTCACTCGCCGCGCGCTGTTGAGCGTGACCCGCGCCGACGGCCAACCGCTGCCCCGTGGCGCGGCAGTCAGCACCGTCGAAGGCGAGTTTGTGACGCTGGTGCAGGAAGGCAGCCAAGTGTTTTTGCCGGACGTACTCGACCGTCGCGAACTGTGGGTGAGCGCTCCTGGCCAACCCCGTTGCCGCCTGGATTTCGACCTGCCCGAACGCGGAGATCCCGAGGTGTATTACGAAACCGCACCGGCACGGTGCCAACCATGAGGACCTTAACCATGGGCCTGAAACCTGCCTTGTTGTCCGCCAGCCTGTTGCTGGGCGCAAACGCCTGGGGCATGGATGAGTGCCAACTGAACCTGAGCGAAACCGCCTTGGATTTCGGCCTGGTAAAGCGAGCCGTCACACAAGGATCGGCGGCGGAACACCCGTTGGGCGAGCGTCGCTTGAACCTGACCTTGAACTGCCCCAACCCCACTGACCTGAGCCTGTTCTATCGCGGTTTTGCCGCCAGCACAGAGCGCTTCCAGCTGACTCAGCGCGGCAGCTACAGCCTGCGCGCCAGCGATGCGCTACTCGACGGCCAGGCCGTGGAACTGGGCTTGTTGCCCGGCAGCGGCCAGCCGGCGGTCAATAGCGGAGCATCCTTACGCTGGCGTCCTGAACACGGCATCGTGCCGATGCGTGCGGGTGTACCCGTCAGCGGGCGCAGTTTGTCGTTGCAATTGGAGGTCAGCGCCTGGGCCACGCAAGACGCCTTGCGCGTCAGCGATGCCGTCACCTGGGACACCAGCGGCGTGTTCGATGCAATCAACGCGGGTCGTTCGCGGGAGCTGCGTCTTCAAGCACGCTTCGCCCCGGCGGCCTGTACGCCAAGCCTGTCCAACGGCGGCACCGTGGCGTTCGGCAAGTTGTCGGTGATGGACCTGAGCGTCGACAAAGAAACCACCTTGCCCGCTCGCCCCTTGGTGGTGAGCGTGGCATGCGACGCGCCGGCCATTTTTTCTCTGCGCTTGCAGGACAACCGTCAAGGCTCCGCAACCGGCCCAGGGGATGAAACCACCTATGGCCTGGGGCTTGACGCCCGGCAACAGAAAATCGGGCGCTATCAACTGATCTTCGATCCATCGCGCGCCACCGCTGACAGCTACCCCCTGCTCTACCGCACCGACTCAGCCACTGGCGCCGGTACCTTGCCGTGGAGCAGCGCGAGTGCCAACCCGCTGGCCATCGGGGCTAGCCGCTTCCTGGGCTTCAGCGCCAGCGCCGGCAGTACCAGCGGCCCCGTGCCGATTCAACAACTCACCGCCACTACAAGCCTGGAAGCGGTGATCGCACCGTTGGGCACGCTGGACCTGGGCAGCGAAGTGCGCCTCGACGGCGCCGCCACCCTCGAACTCAACTACCTCTAGGAGTCATTCAATGAAAAACGTTCTGATGCCTCTGGCCGCGCTGGCCCTGCTGAGCGGCACTGCGCACGCCGCGTCCACCGTCGACCTCGCGGTCACCGGCCTGATCACGCCCATGGCCTGCACGCCGCTGCTGTCCGGTGGCGGGCTGGTGGACTTCGGCAAGATCTCGCGCAATGACCTCAATCTCACCAACGGCACCCGCCTGCCTCACAAGTACTTGACCCTCACCGTCAACTGTAACGCCCCCGGGCGCTTCGCCCTGCGTATGCGCGATAACCGCGACGGCACGGCCCACGTCAACAGCGAGATCTTCTACGGCCTGGGCCTGGACACCAGCGGCAACAAGATCGGCGTGTACTCGGTGAGTTTCGACCCCAAGCAAACCGTGGTCGATGACCTCGCCGTGGTGTACGGCACCGAGTCCACCACCGGCGGCCTGGCCTGGCGCACCGCCAACCTCAACCCCATCGATATCGGCTCGCGCAGCCTGCTCGGTTTTACCGAGGTGGTCGGCAGCACCGCCGGCCCGTCGGCCATCCAGACGCTGACCAGCACCCTGAAGCTGGAAGCCACGATCAACGCCCGGCAGAACCTGGACCTGAGCGTGGAAACGCCCATGGACGGGTCGGCCACGTTGGAAGTTGTGTACCTGTAATTCGCGTTTTCCCCCAACCCTGTAGGAGCGACACCATGAGCATCACCCGTAACCTTTTGATAGCCGCCCTGTTGGCGAGCGCCGGCCATGCCATCGCCGCTTCCAGTGTCGACTTGAGCGTCCAGGGCAGCATTACCCCCAACGCCTGCACCCCGGCACTGAACAACGGCGGCGTGGTCGATTTCGGCAAGCTGTCGGCCAAGGACCTGCGCCCCGACCAGCTGACCTACCTGCCCAGGCAGAACCTGCAAATGACCGTGACCTGCGATGCCTCCACGCTGTTTGCCGTCGCGGTCAAGGACAACCGGGCCGGCTCGGAATCGAACCAGGACTACTACAACTTCGGTCTTGGCTTGATCAATGGCACTGAGAAACTGGGCTACTTCACGGTCGCGATGTCGGGGCCTGTTGCCGATGACGTCAACGTCCGCGGCATTGCCTCTTTCGACGGTGGCGTCAGCTGGGAGCGCGAAAGTGCCCTGGTGGATGACGGCCTGACCAGCTTCGCCGACACGACCACCCTGGCCCCGCTGCCCATTCAACGCCTGGTCACCGGCCTGCAAGTGGCAGGCGCCATCGCACCCTCCCAAGGCCTGACCTTGACCAACGAAGTACCGCTGGATGGCTCCCTGACCATGACAGTCGTGTACCTGTAACCCTTAATCATCCCTAGTAGAGGAACAACCCTGTGAGCAAGTCCCTGAATACCCTGATCGTCGCCTTGATGCTGACTGGCGCCGGCCATGCACTCGCCGCCTCCAGCGTCGACCTGGCGGTACGCGGCCTGATCACGCCGAGCGCGTGCCAGCCCAGCCTGTCCAATAGCGGCGTCTACGATCTGGGCAAGATTTCCGCCAAAGACCTGAATGCGAACACCTACACCCGACTGCCGAAACATACGATGCAACTGGACGTAACCTGCGAGGCGCCGACGCTGTTGGCGCTGGAGAACAAGGATAATCGCGCAGGCTCGGAGTTCGAAGAGGGTGGCGGTTTTGGCCTGGGCATGATCAACGGCACGGAAAAGGTCGGCGTGCTCGGCGCCAACCTGGCGTCGTCCATGGCCGACGGGGTAGCAGCGCGAACGATCAATGCGTATATGGACGGTGCCTGGAGCGCGGGCGACTTTGTCTTGCCTGACTATCTGATTTCGGTGGCGAACAACAGCACATTGGCGCCCATGCCCGTGCAGCACTGGACGGCGGATCTGATCCTCGCGCCGATCATCGCCGCCACCAATACCCTGACCCTGGACAACGAAGCGCCCATCGACGGCTCGGTCACCCTGACCGTGCGCTACCTCTAAACCTTCTCGCTGGTCACCCCGACATACAGGGCTCGACCAGCCCCCCACCCGGCGATGATCGCGCCCAGGCCGATCACGCCGAACACCCAGCCGGTGGCTGCCCAGCCACCGGTCCAATCATGCAGCACGCCCACCGCCAATGGCCCCATGGATGCCAGGGTGTAGCCGATGCCCTGGGCCATGCCCGACAGGTTAGCGGCCACATGGGAGTCCCGCGAGCGCAGCACGATCAGGGTCAGCGCCAGGCTGAACGTACCGCCCTGCCCCAACCCCAGCAAAATTGCCCAGCCCCACAAGCCATCCAGCGGCGCAAACAGGCAGCCAAACAAACCGGCGAGGGTGAGCAGCATCACCACCACAATGGCCAGTCGCTGGTCCTTGCCGCGCGTGGCCAGCCACGGTGCGGTCAGTGCGCTGAGCAATTGCACAATGATCGAACCGGACAGCGCCAGGCCCGCTTCTGTGGCGCTCAGACCGCGACTGATCAGAATCGACGGCACCCAACCGAACACGATATAGGCCAGGGAGGATTGCAGGCCCATGTACAGGGTGACTTGCCAGGCCAATGGATCACGTAACAAGCCTTTGACCCGAAAAGCCACTGGGTGAGCGCCGTGTTTCTGCCCGACCTGGGGCAACCAGAACACTGCCGCCACCAGCGCGGGCAAGATCCAGAAGCCCAAGCCGATGTTCCAGCTGTCACCAAAATAATGACTCAACGGCACCGTGGCCCCCGCCGCCAGCGCCGCCCCCAGACACAGCGCCATGGTGTACACACCGGTCATGGTGCCCGCCTGTTTGGCGAAGTCACGCTTGACGATGCCCGGCAGCAATACGCCGATGATGCCGATGCTCGCCCCCGCCATCAGGCTGCCGACAAATAAGCCGGTTTCCCCAAATGAGCTGCGCAGAAGAATGCCTGCCGCCAGCGTGACCAATATCCCCAGCACCACCCGTTCGGCCCCAAACCGCCGCGCCAGCATCGGCGCCAAAGGGGCAAACAAGCCCAGGCAAAGCACCGGCAAGGTGGTCAGCAAACCGGCCTTGGCCGCCGACAACCCCAGGCTGTCGGACACTTCACTGAGCAACGGCGACAGACTCGACAACGCCGGACGCAGGTTCATCGCCACCAGCACCAGCCCCATGATCAACAACCACGGGCGGCTCACCACCGGCGGGCGGTGTTGCACCACCTCGTCGTCGGCTTCGGCGTCGATCAACAGTTCTTCAAGCTTGGTTTCAGAGGTCATGGATCAACTGCCGGCAGAGGGATGGGCGTTTGCCCTGATCACTGGTTGAAAAGTCCCACAGCCTATTCGGACGCGCCTACAAGAGCAACGCACTAGGTTTTTTAGGCAGGAAAAGGAGCAGTATTTTCGATTGGTAAAATTACCCTCTGAGGGTAATTATTGGACTCAGTGTCTTATGGAAAAGTACACACCTCATTACGATTTGAACGTGATAAAGGCGGATGTGAGGCGGTTGGGGAGGAAAGCGTTCACCCGGACAGCAGAAGAATGCGGCGAGGCTCTTGGATTTGGCATCGAGGAAATGCAGGGCGTCATTTATGAGTTACGAAACTGGATGTTGTACAAGTCAATGACCGCTTACGGAGACCATCGGGTCTGGCAGGACGTGTACCACACCCACTCGAAAGGCAGGGAGATTTACATCAAGGTCACTTGCCGCCCAGACGGTAGACCTCCGGTGATCTCCTTCAAGGAGAAAAACCCATGAGAAAAAAAGAGCTGTGCTACATCTGCGGAGCCCCTGATGCATTGAGTTATTACGAGGGCCGCAGCGAAACAATCAGAGTCAAAGATATGGAGCGTCGGATCGACAACCTTTCAGGCTGGGAGTGTGAGGTGTGTGGTGACGGATTCTGGGATCCAGAAAACGACAGTGCAGACCGCTACGGCGAGGCAAAAGATGAACTGACCTTCGCCTTCCGGCAAATGATCGGCGCCGAGATAAAACGCATCCGCCGCAAACTGCACCTTACGCAAAAAGAGGCCGTGGAACTGCTCTCCGGTGGCGGCCACAACGCCTTCTCACGTTACGAGCGCGGCGAACTGCTTGCCCCCAAAACCCTAGTGGTACTGATGCGTTTGCTGGATCGTCACCCGCACTTGCTGGCTGACGCAAAAGCCCTGGCCGAGGGCGCAGACATGCGCGGCGCCTTCACCTACACCAAGCACGATAAGGCCGAAACACTCAAAGCGTCCTAGCCCAAAAAAATAAACCCGGCGCCAGGCCGGGTTTATTTATTCACATATCGATCAATGCAGAATCTGGCTCAAGAACAGCTTGGTCCGGTCATTCTGCGGGTTGTCGAAGAAGTCGTTCGGCGCCGCCTGTTCGACGATCTCGCCCTTGTCCATGAAGATCACGCGGTTGGCCACGGTGCGCGCAAAGCCCATTTCGTGGGTCACGCAGAGCATGGTCATGCCGTCTTCGGCCAGGCCGATCATGGTGTCGAGTACTTCCTTCACCATTTCCGGGTCGAGTGCCGAGGTCGGCTCATCGAACAGCATGATTTTCGGCTTCATGCACAGCGCCCGGGCAATCGCCACACGCTGTTGCTGCCCACCGGACAGTTGCCCCGGAAACTTGTGGGCCTGCTCCGGGATGCGCACGCGCTCCAGGTAGTGCATGGCGATTTCCTCGGCCTTGCGCTTGGGCATCTTGCGCACCCACATCGGCGCCAGCGTGCAGTTCTGCAGGATGGTCAGGTGCGGGAACAGGTTGAAGTGCTGGAACACCATGCCGACTTCGCGGCGGATCGCTTCGATCTGCTTGAGGTCGTTGGTCAGTTCCACACCGTCCACCACGATGCGGCCTTGCTGGTGTTCTTCCAGGCGGTTGAGGCAGCGGATGGTGGTGGACTTGCCCGAACCCGACGGGCCGCACAGCACGATACGCTCACCCTGCTTGACGTTGAGGTTGATGTCTTTCAATACGTGGAACTGGCCGTACCACTTGTTGACGCCCTGCATCTGGATAATGCCTTCAGGGCTCACAGGCTGTTTGATCGCTTCGCTCATAACAACAACTCCTAACGCTTGTGGCCTGTGTCGAGCTTGTGTTCCAAATGAATGGAATAGCGCGACATACCAAAACAGAAAATCCAGAACACCAGGGCGGCGAACACGTAGCCTTCGGTGGCCATGCCCAACCATTTCGGGTCGGCGGCGGCTTGCTTGACGCTGTTGAGCAGGTCGAACAGGCCGATGATGATCACCAGGCTGGTGTCCTTGAACAACGCGATAAAGGTGTTGACGATGCCGGGGATTACCATCTTCAGCGCCTGCGGCAGAATCACCAGGCCCATCGAACGCCAGTAACCCAGGCCCATCGCCGCAGCGGCTTCGTACTGACCTTTGGGAATCGCCTGCAAGCCACCGCGCACCACTTCAGCCACATAGGCCGACTGGAACAGGATCACGCCGATCAGCGCCCGCAGCAGCTTGTCGATGCCCATGCCTTCAGGCAGGAACAACGGCAGCATCACCGAGGACATGAACAGCACGGTGATCAACGGCACGCCGCGCCAGAATTCGATGAAGGTCACACAGACCACTCGAATCGCTGGCATGTTCGAACGCCGCCCGAGCGCGAGCATGATGCCCAGCGGCAAGGCGCCGGCGATGCCGACGGTGGCGATCACCAGGGTCAGCATCAGGCCGCCCCATTGGCTGGTCGCCACGTTGGTCAGGCCAAACGCCCCGCCGTGCAGCAGGAAGAACGCGATGATCGGGTACAGCACCAAAAAGCTCAGGCCGTAGACCGCCTTGCGCTGGAAGCGCGAGATGAACAACGGCGCCACGCCAACGATGGCCAGCCACACGGTGAGGTCCACGCGCCAGCGCAGGTCGCCGGGGTAGTAGCCGTACATGAACTGCCCGAAGCGCTGTTGGATGAACACCCAGCAGGCGCCCTCCTTGGTGCAATCAGCGCGTGTCGTACCGACCCAGTTGGCGTCGATGATCGCCCAGCTCAGGATCGGCGGCACCACCAGGTAGATCAGGTAGAACGCCAGCAGTGTCAGCAGGGTGTTGAGCCAGCTGGAAAACAGGTTGGCGCGCATCCAGGCCATCGGTCCGAACACTTTGTTCGGCGGCGGCATATCCGGTTTGAAAGTATGTGAACTCATGGGCGTTTCCTCACCGCTCGATCAGCGCAATGCGCTTGTTGTACCAGTTCATCAGCAGGGAAATGCTGATGCTGATCGCCAGGTACACGCTCATGGTGATGGCAATGACTTCGATGGCCTGGCCGGTCTGGTTGAGTACCGTGCCAGCGAACAACGAAACCATTTCCGGGTAACCGATACCGGCCGCGAGTGACGAGTTTTTCGCCAGGTTGAGGTATTGGCTGGTCAGCGGCGGAATGATCACCCGCAGGGCCTGCGGAATGATGACCTTACGCAGCGTCGGCCCAGGGCGCAGGCCCAGGGAGCGCGCGGCTTCGGTCTGGCCGTGGCTGACGGACTTGATGCCCGAACGCACGATCTCAGCGATAAACGCCGCTGTGTAGACGGTCAGCGCCAGGGTCAGTGCCAGCAGTTCCGGGATCAGCACCCAGCCGCCGACAAAGTTGAAACCCTTGAGCTCGGGCATTTCCCAGTGCAGCGGCGCACCGAAGATCAAGGTGCACAACGCCGGGATCACGATAAACAGCGCCAGGCCGGCCCAGAACTTGTGGAACGGAACACCGGTTGCCTCAAAACGCTTGTTGGCCCAACGCGCCATCAGCACGATTGCCACGATGGCGACCACGATGCTGACCACAAACGGCCAGAAACCGTCGGCGGCAATCGCTGCCGGCATGTTCAGGCCACGGCTGCTGACAAAGAAGGTATCGCCGAAGTTATGACTGTTACGCGGCCCCGGCATGGTCAGGAACACCGCGAAATACCAGAACAGGATTTGCAGCAGCGGCGGAATGTTGCGGAACACCTCCACATACACGGTCGCCAGCTTGTTGATCATCCAGTTCGGCGACAGCCGCGCCACGCCGATGACGAACCCGAGCAGGGTCGCCAGGATCACGCCGATGAAGGTCACCAGCAAGGTGTTGAGCAAACCGATCACGAAGACTCGGGCATAGCTGTCCGATTCGGTGTAGTCGATCAAATGCTGCGCGATGCCGAAGCCGGCACTGCGTTCAAGAAAGTCGAAACCCGAGGTAATGCCCCGGTGTTGAAGGTTGGTCTGGGTGTTGTTGAAGAGGTACCAGCCCAGCGAGACCACCGCCACAATCGTGATGATCTGGAAGAGCCACGCACGCACTTTAGGGTCGCTGAAGCTGAGCTTCTGCTTGGGTGCGCCGATTTGTTTTTGCATGAAATGCCCCGAAAATAATGGAACAGAACATCACCCGGCGGTTGGCCCACCGGGTGACAGAACCATCAGCGATCAGCGCACAGGGGGTGCGTATTGAATGCCGCCGTTGTTCCACAGCGCGTTCAGGCCACGGTCGATTTCCAGCGGGGTGCTCTTGCCCAGGTTGCGCTCGAACACTTCGCCGTAGTTACCGACTTGCTTGACGATCTGTACAACCCAGTCTTTCTTCACTTTCAGGTCTTTGCCGTATTCGCCGTCAGCACCGAGCAGACGTGCAACGTCCGGGTTCTTGGTGGACTTGGCTTCAGCTTCAACGTTTTTCGAGGTGATACCGGCTTCTTCAGCGTTGAGCATGGCGTAGCCAACCCAGCGCACAATGGCCAGCCACTCGTCGTCGCCGTTACGCACGACCGGGCCCAGCGGCTCCTTGGAGATGGTTTCCGGCAGAACCACGTAGTCCTTCGGCGCGGCCAGCTTGCTGCGCTGGGCGAACAGTTGGGACTTGTCGGAGGTCAGCACGTCGCAACGCCCGGATTCCAGCGACTTGGCGCTTTCGTCGGAGGTGTCGAAGGTGATCGGGGTGTATTTCAGGTTGTTGCCGCGGAAGTAGTCGGAAACGTTCAGCTCAGTGGTGGTACCGGCCTGGATGCAGATGGTTGCACCGTCCAGTTCCTTGGCACTTTTCACGCCCAGCTTGTTGTTTACCAGGAAGCCGATGCCGTCGTAGTAGGTGATGAAACCTGGGAATTTCAGGCCCATGCCGGCGTCGCGGGAGCTGGTCATGGTGGTGTTACGGGACAGAATGTCGACTTCGCCGGATTGAAGCGCGGTGAAACGCTCCTTGGCATTCAACTGGCTGAATTTGACCTTGGTCGCGTCGCCAAAAACGGCAGCGGCCACAGCGCGGCACACGTCAGCGTCGATCCCGAGGATCTTGCCGCTGGCATCCGGCACCGAGAAACCCGGCAGGCCGTCGCTCACGCCACATTGCACAAAGCCTTTCTTCTGCACGGCATCCAGGGTGGCGCCAGCTTGGGCGAAACCACTGACACCCAGTACAGCCGCCGCAGTCACGATGGCCAGGGTGGATTTCAATACCTTCATTCAAACCTCCAGTTTGCTCTTGTTGTGTCGGAGCTCGAACCTCAGCGCACCCTTATGAGGCGATATCGACCCGTGTTGGCTTTTTTTAGGGTCAAGCGGCATGAAGTTGTCGCAGTAATTCCAGTTGCTATCCCACAGGCGGCAGTCACTGATAGTGTTACCGTCCCGAGATAGCGCTGACATCGTTCAACACATAGCAAGGCGCGTACCAGAGTGTCGGCTGAGCCGATTCAGCCCACGGTCAATAGAAAAAGATTCAACCTTGCGACATCTTCTTAACAGATCAACCTGTCGCGCACCGTTCCGTCGCACTTAATCGGAGCGCGCGCACATTAATGGAGCAGACATGACCGACCCCTTGATTCTTCAGCCCGCCAAGCCCGCAGACGCCTGCGTCATCTGGTTGCATGGCCTGGGTGCCGATCGCTACGACTTCCTGCCGGTGGCCGAAGCGCTGCAGGAAAGCTTGCTGACTACCCGTTTCGTTTTGCCCCAGGCACCGACCCGCCCGGTGACGATCAACGGTGGCTACGAGATGCCGAGTTGGTACGACATCAAGGCCATGAGCCCGGCGCGCTCCATCAGCCTGGAAGAGCTGGAAGTCTCAGCCAAAATGGTCACGGATTTGATCGAAGCGCAGAAGAGAACCGGAATAGACGCGTCGCGGATTTTCCTCGCCGGTTTCTCCCAAGGCGGCGCCGTGGTTTTCCACACCGCATTCCTGAATTGGGAAGGCCCGTTGGGTGGCGTGATCGCCCTCTCCACTTATGCGCCGACCTTCGGTGATGAACTCGAATTGTCCGCCAGTCAGCAGCGTATTCCGACGTTGTGCCTGCACGGCCAATATGACGACGTGGTGCAAAACGCTATGGGCCGTAGTGCCTATGAGCATTTGAAGACCCGTGGTGTCACCGTGACATGGCAGGAATACCCAATGGGCCACGAAGTGTTACCCGAGGAGATCCGCGATATCGGTGCCTGGTTGACCGCTCGCCTGGGCTGAAAACCACGGTTTATGTAGCCGTATGACAGACGCACTACGCCGCGCCCGATTCTTGCATTACACTGGCCGGCGTACATTCCTTAACCAATTAATGAGATCACCGTGCTCAAAGCACTCAAGAAGATGTTCGGCAAAAGCGAGGCTGAGCCGCTCGCGCCTGATTCCAGTGCTCCTGCCCCGACAGCCGGTAGCCGCAATGACGGCCAACAACCCGCGCGGAACGCACCGGCTGCCCAGCCCAAGAAGCCAGCGGTGACACCGCCTGAACAGGCAAAGCCAGTTGAACCTGCTGCCGCGCCAGTGGCGCCAAAGCCACGTCGCGAACGTGCGCCAAAGCCGCCGGTGATCCCATGGAAACTCGAAGACTTCGTCGTCGAGCCCCAGGAAGGCAAGACGCGCTTCCACGATTTCAAACTGGCGCCTGAACTGATGCACGCCATCCAGGACCTGGGTTTCCCGTACTGCACGCCGATCCAGGCGCAGGTGTTGGGCTTCACCCTCGCCGGCAAAGACGCCATCGGCCGTGCCCAGACCGGCACCGGCAAGACCGCCGCGTTCCTGATCTCGATCATCACCCAGTTGCTGCAGACGCCGCCGCCGAAAGAGCGCTACATGGGTGAGCCGCGCGCACTGATCATCGCCCCGACCCGGGAGCTGGTGGTGCAGATCGCCAAGGACGCCGCCGACCTGACCAAGTACACCGGCCTCAACGTCATGACGTTCGTCGGTGGCATGGACTTCGACAAGCAGCTCAAGCACCTCGAAGCCCGTCACTGCGACATTCTGGTGGCAACGCCCGGCCGCCTGCTGGACTTCAACCAGCGCGGCGACGTGCACCTGGACATGGTCGAAGTGATGGTGCTGGACGAAGCCGACCGCATGCTCGATATGGGCTTCATCCCACAAGTGCGTCAGATCATTCGCCAGACCCCGCCGAAATCCGAGCGTCAGACCCTGCTGTTCTCCGCGACCTTCACCGAAGACGTGATGAACCTCGCCAAGCAGTGGACCACCGACCCGTCCATCGTCGAGATCGAAGCGGAAAACGTCGCCAGCGAAAACGTCGAGCAACACATCTATGCCGTGGCCGGTGCCGACAAGTACAAGCTGCTCTACAACCTGGTCAACGACAACGGTTGGGAGCGCGTGATGGTGTTCGCCAACCGCAAGGACGAAGTGCGCCGCATCGAAGAGCGCTTGGTGCGTGATGGGGTGAACGCGGCGCAACTGTCCGGCGATGTGCCGCAGCACAAGCGCATCAAGACCTTGGAAGGCTTCCGCGAAGGCAAGATTCGTGTGCTGGTGGCTACCGATGTGGCCGGGCGTGGGATTCACATCGATGGCATCAGCCATGTGATCAACTTCACCCTACCGGAAGTACCGGATGATTATGTGCACCGGATTGGCCGTACCGGGCGTGCTGGCGCTGCGGGTGTGTCGATCAGCTTTGCGGGTGAGGATGACTCGTATCAGTTGCCGTCGATCGAGGCGCTGCTGGGGCGCAAGATCAGCTGCGAGACACCGCCGACGCATTTGTTGCGGGCTGTTGAGCGCAAACGCCCCTAAAGCTGGGATGCGTTAAAAAATGTGGGAGCGGGCTTGCTCGCGAATGCGGTGTATCAGTACCAGATTCATTGACTGACACTGCGCATTCGCGAGCAAGCCCGCTCCCACATTGGGTTTCGTGTTTAGCCAGCTACTTCCAGCGGTCCGCTGCGGCGTGATCGC
Source organism: Pseudomonas sp. DWRC2-2 (assembly GCF_049897885.1). Classification (NCBI taxonomy): domain Bacteria; kingdom Pseudomonadati; phylum Pseudomonadota; class Gammaproteobacteria; order Pseudomonadales; family Pseudomonadaceae; genus Pseudomonas; species Pseudomonas sp. DWRC2-2. The sequence goes on along the minus strand of NZ_JAFCXD010000002.1, from coordinate 338,009 downwards.
TACTGCGCCCCTCCACCCAACGCGGCCCCTCACTGGTATTTTCCTTCTTCCAGAACGGCGCACGCGTCTTCAAGTAGTCCATTACAAACGCACACGCATCAAACGCCGCCTGCCGATGAGCACTGGCCGCCGCCACAAACACAATCGGCTCACCCGGCTCCAGGGCGCCAATGCGGTGCAGCACTTCCAGCTTGAGCAACGGCCAGCGCTGCTCCGCTTCCACGGCGATCTTGGCCAGGGCTTTTTCGGTCATGCCGGGGTAGTGTTCCAGGAACATCCCCGACACGTCGCGGCCATCGTTGAAGTCGCGCACGTAGCCGACAAAACTCACCACCGCGCCCACGCCCACATTGGCCGCGTGCATGGCATTCACCTCAAAACCCGGATCAAACGCCTGGGCCTGCACTCGAATGGCCATGCTCAGCCTCCGGTCACCGGTGGGAAGAATGCCACTTCGTCACCCGCCTGCACCGGCTCATCGAGGCCGCACAGCTCTTCGTTGCGCGCGCACATCAGGCTGGTTTCGTTGAGTACGGCAAACTCCGGGTCACTGGCCAACGCCAGGCGTACAGCGTCGACAGTGGCGAAATCACCTTCCATCTCCAGCGAATCAAACCCCACTGCCTCGGCGTAACGCGCAAAAAACAATACGTTGATGCTCATGCCTGGTCCGCCTTGAAGTGCCCGCTCTTGCCGCCCAGCTTTTCCAGCAGGCGAATGCTTTCGATGGTCATGCCGCGATCCACGGCCTTGCACATGTCGTAAATGGTCAATGCCGCGACGCTGGCAGCGGTGAGCGCTTCCATCTCCACGCCGGTCTGGCCGGAAAGTTTGCAGCGCGCCAGGATATGCACCGCGTCAGCGCCATCGGCGCTCAGTTCGACCTTGACGCCCGTCAACATCAACGGGTGGCACAGGGGGATCAAGTCACTGGTTTTTTTCGCCGCCTGGATCCCGGCAATACGGGCCACGGCAAATACGTCGCCCTTGGGATGGGCGCCGTCGACAATCATTTTCAGAGTCTCGGGCAACATGCGCACGCGCGCTTCGGCCACCGCCTCGCGGAACGTCACGGACTTGTCAGTGACGTCGACCATATGGGCGCGACCTTGGGAATCGAGGTGAGTCAGCACAGGGATACTCCTGATCAGGAGCACCGATTGTAAACCTTACACACAATAAATGTGGGAGCTGGCTTGCCAGCTCCCACCGTGGCTGTGGTTATAGATGGGATTCGGCGTATTCCGCCAGGATCGAACGTGGAACCCCTTGCAGCGCAATGTGCACGCCGTTCGGGAAGTCTTTGAAGCGTTCCGTCAGGTAAGTCAGCCCGGAGCTGGTCGCGGACAGGTAAGGGGTGTCGATCTGTGCCAGGTTGCCCAGGCACACCACTTTGGAACCAGCGCCGGCACGGGTGATGATGGTTTTCATCTGGTGCGGGGTAAGGTTCTGGCATTCATCGATCAAAATCAGGCTTTGCTGGAAGCTGCGACCTCGGATGTAGTTGAGGGATTTGAACTGCAACGGCACTTTGCTGAGGATGTAGTCGACGCTGCCATGGGTGTTTTCGTCATCCATGTGCAAGGCTTCAAGGTTGTCGGTGATCGCCCCCAGCCACGGTTCCATTTTTTCCGCTTCGGTGCCGGGCAGGAAGCCAATTTCCTGGTCCAGGCCCTGCACGCTGCGGGTGGCGATGATGCGGCGATAGCGCTTGGTCACCATGGTCTGCTCGATCGCGGCAGCCAGGGCGAGGATGGTCTTGCCGGAACCGGCGGCACCGGTCAGGTTGACCAGGTGGATGTCCGGGTCGAGCAGCGCGTACAGCGCCAGGCTCTGGTAGATATCTCGCGGTTTCAGGCCCCAGGCTTCCTGGTGCAACAGGGGTTCCTGATGCAGGTCGAGGATCAGCAGCTTGTCGACCTGGATCTCTTTGATCCAGCCCACGAAGCCCTGTTCGTCAATGATGAACTCGTTGATGTGCACGGCCGGCAGGTTGTCGATCAACTGCACCTGGTGCCAGGTGCGGCCGTGGTCCTGACGGGTTTCGACCTTGCTGACCAGGTCCCAGAAGGAGCCGGTCACGGTGTGATAGCCACGCGACAACATCGACACGTCGTCGACCAGTTGGTCAGTGCTGTAGTCCTCGGCAGCGATCCCACACGCTCGTGCCTTGAGGCGCATATTGATGTCTTTGGTCACCAGCACCAGGCGCAGGTCCTTGTCGCGCGCGTGCAGGTCGATCAATTGGTTGATGATTTTATTGTCGTTCAGATTCTCCGGCAGCAGGCTGTTGGGCTCGCTGCGCTTGCTCATCAGAATCGACAGCAAGCCCTTGGGCCCGCTTTTGCCACGCTGGATCGGTACGCCGACTTCGACGTCCTCCGGCGACGCTTCGCCCAATGTCTTGTCGATCAGGCGGATGGCCTGGCGACATTCGGCGGCAACGCTGTGGTGCCCGCTTTTGAGTTTGTCGAGTTCCTCAAGCACGATCATCGGGATGGCGACGTGGTGTTCTTCGAAGTTGAGCAGTGCGTTTGGATCGTGGATCAATACGTTGGTATCAAGCACATAAAGGATTGGCTGGTCGGAAGAAGGGTTACGTCCATGATCATCCATACTCGGTCACCTTTTGTGGGAGCCAGTCGACGCAATACCTGGGCGGTGCTGCGCCTCGATTCGACCACCGACTGCACCTGAGTGACGTCAAGCGCAGTGCCCACCTGAGGAGTCTTGGAAGACGCCACCTGTGCTGCAGGTTTCGGCGATCTGACTTCGTAATACCGCAAAACGTGTGACAGAAAAAAGCACTTTGACGCTTTTTTGAAGTTTATTTTTCAGGATGACGAATAGCACTAGCCGAGTACCCCGTACCCCGCTAAAGTCGGAAGTCAGCCTGCTTCGAAATGTCGCAAAAAATCACCCCGGAAACGCCTCATCCCCAACAGGGCCGGGCACTTCATCGAAACGCCTCCCGGCAGTCCTGCCAACCCAGACCACTCTGCGCCGTCGCCTGCAACAGCATGGGCAAAGCTACCCGCGCCTTGTCCTGAGTGTCGTGAAACACAATCACGCCTTTGCGCCACAGCAGCATCAAGGTCAGCACCCGTTGCGCCGACTCATCGGCCTTGAGCTTGCCCGGTTCGTCCTGGGAATCGATGTCCCACAGTGCCACCTGCAAGCCCTGGGCTTGAAAGAAGCCCTGGCTGTCCGCACGACGTTGACCATAGGGCGGACGGAACAGCGGCACGTAGTTTTCCGGCATCAGGTTTTGCGCCAGTGACGCACTGCGGGTGATGGAACTCTGCCAGTCCACCCAATGGCTGTGTGAGCGGTACTGCCAGCCCTGGGTGCCAACGCACTGGCCCTGGTAAAGCGCCTGCACATCGGCCACCGAACTGCGCTCGACACGGGTTTGCAGGCTGCTGCCGAGGGCGAAGAACGTGGCGTTCATCTTTTGCTTGCGCAGGTAGTCGGTGAGCCAGTCCGTATTGCCGCTGACCGGCGCGGGGCCGCCGTCAAAGGTAAGCAGGAACAGGCGATCGTTGAATTCATCGCCATTGCGCTCATGGTCGCCGAACCGTGCGATTTCGCTGCTGATCTGCGGGAACAGCGCGGCCTTGCGCAGCAGCTCGTCCAGGTAGCGCTCATGGAACACATGGCTGGGGTTGGCCCAGCCTATATAGAAGGAGTCTTCACTCACCTCGAACTTGCCGGCCTGCTCACGCAGGTCGTCCATGTTCTCTACCAGATAGCAGAACGAGGCGTCGACTTCGCAGCTCTGCTGGGCAAACGTGTAATTCTCCAGCAGGCGCTGCCAGAGCTGGCGACGCAGGTCGTCGATGGCGGACAGGTTGATGATCTTCAGGCCCAGCCGCTGTTTGAGCGCGGCGTCGTCCTGGTTCTCGCTGGCCAGCAGGCTGCGGGCGAACATGAGGATTTCGGCGCGTGAGGCCACGTCGAACAGCGCCGGGCTGCCAAGTTTTTCGGGCCAGGTGCCACGGTCCAGGCTGGCCACATCCACGGGCGCTGCCTGGGCGTTCAGGCATAGCAGACATGCCGATAAGAAAAGCGCTATTCGCACACGGGGTCTCCCTCTCCAGAGTCACCGGCCATCATAGCGGATCACGCCTATCGCCATCATAGGTGGAGTCAAAACGCCCCAGCCCCTAGAATCCCTCCCACGATTACAGGAGACGACTTCATGCTGATGGTGATTTCACCCGCCAAGACCCTCGATTTCGAGACCGCACCTGCGACCCAGCGCTTTACCCAGCCGCAGTACCTGGACCATTCCCAGGAGCTGATCGAGCAACTGCGTGAGTTCAGCCCGGCGCAAATCAGCGAATTGATGCACGTATCCGACAAGATCGGCGGCCTCAACGCCGCGCGTTTCGGCAGCTGGACGCCTGCGTTCACGCAGGAAAACGCCAAGCAGGCGCTGCTGGCGTTCAAAGGCGACGTGTACACCGGCCTGAATGCCGAGACGTTCAGCGATGCCGACTTCACCTACGCCCAGGACCACCTGCGCATGCTCTCGGGCCTCTACGGCCTGCTGCGCCCGCTGGACCTGATGATGCCGTATCGCCTGGAAATGGGCACCAAACTGCCCAACGCCCGTGGCAAGGACCTGTACGCCTTCTGGGGTACCCGCATCAGCGAATGGCTTAACGAAGCACTGGCTGAACAAGGTGATGACGTGTTGCTGAACCTGGCCTCCAACGAGTACTTCTCGGCGGTCAAGCACACGGCCCTCAACGCGCGGATCATCAACACCGAGTTCAAGGACCTGAAGAACGGTCAGTACAAGATCATCAGCTTCTACGCCAAGAAAGCCCGGGGCATGATGAGCCGCTTTGTGATCGAAGAACGCATCAACGACCCGGCCAAGCTGAAGGAATTCGAAGTGCAGGGCTATCGCTTCAATGCGGAGCAGTCGAAGCCGGATAACCTGGTGTTCCTGCGCGATCACGCACCGGAATAAGTCTCTCGAAAGCACAGATGTTCGAATGTGGGAGCTGGCTTGCCTGCGATAGCAGTACTTCAGTGACAGATGTGTCAACTGATCCACCGCCATCGCAGGCAAGCCACCTCCCACATTTTTTATCGCATTCCATCCGTCTAATCGTCATTATTTTGACGCCAAAAAATATCCTGACGCATCTCTAACAATTCTTTCACTCGACATCCGTCGTTTTTTTTCGTAGTGGCACCACTTTTTTTAAACACTAGTGGCACAAAACTATCCCCCTCTCCCAACTCCCCACAACTACTGGCCCAAATAGCAAGTGCTATCAATATAATACCAGTGCCATCTTTCCTAATATTTCAAGAAATTTCCGGAAACAGGATGAGCGGCCCGGAACTTCGTCAAAACGCACGGCTCATACCACCGGTAACGAAATTCTCTGTTTCTGTAAGAGATGACTTACATAACGACCCAAGGAAGTAGCGAAGTTGCCCCATCAACTTTGACTCATGGGTCATATCATCAACTGATATGAGTTGAGGGCGGCGATAAGGATGAATTGCTATCCCCTATAGGCCAAGGCAGCGCTTACCTAAATGTGTCAGTGATGACACCCAAGGTGCTGATAAATAAAGGCTTTAAGCCTCTATCTGCACCCTGCGGCACTGGCGTCGGCACCTTCCCCCAGGAAGGCCGGCTGCATTTCAGGGCAAGCCCCAATAACAAGGCCAAGTTGCGCACAACTTGAGTGCAATAGTTAGTCACTCACTAATTAACATGCCTGTACGCGGTAAGTCGGCGTCTATTCGCCCAACTTTCGTGGCATCAGTGACGCTTGCAAACATGAACTCGCCATCTAATTGGCATGATTAACACCGTCTTCAATGACAAAGAGGTAAATGCGATGCGCATCAGCATATTTGGTTTGGGTTACGTTGGCGCAGTGTGTGCCGGTTGCCTGTCTGCCCGTGGCCACGAAGTGGTGGGCGTAGACATCTCCAAGGACAAGATTGACCTGATCAATGCGGGCAAATCGCCAATCGTTGAACCCGGTCTGGGCGAGCTGTTGAGCCAGGGTATTCAGAACGGCCGGCTGCGCGGTACTACCAACTTCGCCGAAGCCATCCGCGACACCGACCTGTCGATGATCTGCGTCGGTACGCCAAGCAAGAAAAACGGCGACCTGGAACTGGATTACATCGAAGCGGTATGCCGCGAAATCGGCTTGGTCCTGCGTGACAAAACCACCCGCCACACCGTGGTCGTGCGCAGCACCGTGCTGCCAGGCACCGTGGCCAACGTGGTGATCCCGATCCTCGAAGACTGCTCGGGCAAAAAAGCCGGCGTCGACTTCGGTGTCGCGGTCAACCCGGAATTCCTGCGTGAATCCACCGCCATCGCCGACTACGACCTGCCACCGATGACCGTCATCGGTGAATTCGACAAAGCCTCCGGCGATGTCCTGCAGTCGCTGTACGAAGAGCTCGACGCACCGATCATCCGCAAGGACATCGCCGTTGCCGAGATGATCAAGTACACCTGCAACGTATGGCACGCCACCAAGGTGACCTTCGCCAACGAGATCGGCAACATCGCCAAGGCCGTCGGCGTCGACGGTCGCGAAGTGATGGAAGTGGTTTGCCAGGACAAGACCCTCAACCTTTCCCAGTACTACATGCGCCCTGGCTTCGCCTTCGGTGGTTCGTGCCTGCCAAAAGACGTGCGCGCTCTCACCTACCGCGCCGGCTCCCTGGACGTGGAAGCGCCGCTGCTCAACTCGCTGATGCGCAGCAACGAGTCCCAGGTGCAGAACGCCTTCGACATCGTCTCCAGCCACGACAAGCGCAAAGTCGCTCTGCTGGGCCTGAGCTTCAAGGCCGGTACCGATGACCTGCGCGAAAGCCCATTGGTCGAGCTGGCCGAGATGCTGATCGGCAAGGGCTACGACCTGAGCATCTACGACAGCAACGTCGAGTACGCCCGTGTTCACGGCGCGAACAAAGACTACATCGAAGGCAAGATCCCGCACGTGTCGTCCCTGCTCAACTCGGACTTCGACGACGTGATCAACAACTCCGACGTGATCATCCTGGGCAACCGCGATGAGAAATTCCGTGCCCTGGCGCAGAACGCACCGCACGGCAAGCAAGTGATCGACCTGGTGGGCTTCATGTCCAAGGCCACCAGCACGAGCGGTCGTACCGAAGGCATTTGCTGGTAACAGCAACGGCCAGTTCCAAGCTGCCAGCGTACTAATCCCCAGCGCTGGCAGCCTGGAGCCTTCTTCACCTTCGGATGACGCTTATGTCCAAGTTAAAACACATATTGCTCCAATCCGCCGGCTGGCTGTTCTTCCTCAGCCTGCTGATGGGACTCGCCCTGCTGCTGCCGGCGAGTACGTTCGACTCCGAGTCGAAGAATTTTATTTTCCTGATTGGCGCCGTCGGCATCTGGCGCTACTCGATGGGTGCTACGCATTTCTTTCGCGGCATGCTGTTCCTGTACGTGGTCTACCCGCACCTGCGCCGCAAAGTGCGCAAGCTGGGCAAGGCTGCTGACCCGTCCCATGTGTTCCTGATGGTCACCAGTTTCCGGATCGATGCGCTGACTACCGCGCAGGTCTACAGCTCGGTGATCCGTGAAGCCATCGAATGCGGCTTCCCGACCACCGTGGTCTGCTCGCTGGTGGAAATGTCCGATGAGCTGCTGGTGAAAAGCCTGTGGGAACGCATGAACCCGCCGGAACACGTGAAGCTCGACTTCGTGCGTATCGCCGGTACCGGCAAGCGCGACGGCCTGGCCTTTGGTTTCCGCGCCATCTCCCGCCACTTGCCGGATGACCGCGCAGTCGTTGCGGTGATCGACGGCGACACCGTGCTCGCCGAAGGCGTGGTACGCAAGACCGTGCCGTGGTTCCAGTTGTTCGGCAATGTCGGCGGCCTCACCACCAACGAATTCTGTGAAGTACGCGGCGGCTACATCATGAGCGAGTGGCACAAACTGCGCTTCGCCCAACGCCACATCAACATGTGCTCCATGGCCCTGTCCAAGCGCGTACTGACCATGACCGGTCGTATGTCGGTGTTCCGTGCCAGCGTGGTCACCGACCCCGGCTTTATCGCCGACGTGGAAAGCGACTCGCTGCAACACTGGCGCCTGGGCCGCTTCAAGTTCCTCACCGGTGATGACAAGTCCAGCTGGTTCAGCCTGATGCGCCTGGGCTACGACACGTTCTACGTGCCGGACGCGGCGATCCATACCGTGGAACACCCGCCGGAAAAGAGCTTCATCAAGGCCAGCCGCAAGCTGATGTTCCGCTGGTACGGCAACAACCTGCGCCAGAACTCCCGCGCCTTGGGCCTGGGTGTACGCCGCCTGGGTCTGTTCACCAGTGTGGTGTTGTTCGACCAACGCGTGTCGATGTGGACCTCCCTGCTCGGCCTGACCGTGGCAATCATCGCCACCTTCAAATACGGCGGCGCGTTCATCCTCGCGTACCTGCTGTGGATCGGCATTACCCGCTTGATTCTCACCCTGTTGCTGTCGTGCTCTGGCCACACCATCGGCCCGGCTTACCCGGCGATTCTCTATTACAACCAGATCATGGGCGCACTGGTGAAGATCTACGTGTTCTTCCGCCTTGATCAACAGTCCTGGACCCGCCAGGACACCAAACTGACCCGCGATTTGGCCAGCTTTCAACGTTGGTTCAACACCTGGTCGTCTCGGACCATGACCTTCTCCGCCGGCAGCATCTTCGTTGCCGTGTTGCTGATGATGGTCTGACCCTGCCAAGCCTGAATTAACTAGGAACTACACACCATGAATAGCCAAGCAAACGTCAACGTTGTCCACGAATCCGAAGCCCAGCGCCAACATGCCCGCGTGAAAATCCCGGCCAAGCTGCGCTTCTTCAACACTGACCGCACGCCGACCGAAGCCCGGGTGATCGACCTGTCCGCCGGCGGCCTGGCCTTCACCTCGACCCAGCCGTTGACCGTCGGCGAAGTGCACAAGGGCCGTCTGCAATTCGTGATCGATAACCTGGGCCTGGCGATGGACGTGGAGCTTCAGATCCGCTCCTACGACCGCCAGAGCGGCCGTACCGGCTGCCAGTTCCAGAACCTCGACGCCCAAGATATTTCTACTCTGCGCCACCTGATCACCTCGCACTTGTCCGGTGACATCGTGACCATGGGCGACGTGCTGGCGACCCTGCAACGCGACAACTTCACCAAGGCGCGCAAGGTCAAGGACGGCGGCAGCAACATGACCGCCGCCGGCCGTCTACGCGCCGTGGTGTTCAGCGCAGGCATCTTCATCGTCGGCCTGGCCGCGTTCGGATTCATCTTCAAATCGGTGTACGGCATGTACTTCGTCAGCCACGCCCAGGCGGGCCTGGTCAGCGTGCCCGGCATGAACGTGACCATGCCGCGCGACGGTACGGTGCAAAGCTTGCTCAAAGGTGACGGGATCGCCGCCAAAGGCGCGCCGCTCGCCACTTTCAGCACCAGCATGCTCGACGTGCTCAAGGGCCATCTGGATGAAGACCAACTACAACCGGCCAAGGTCGAAGAGCTGTTCGGCAAGCAAATGACCGGCACCCTGACTTCGCCTTGCGATTGCGTGGTAGCCCAGCAAATGGTCGCCGACGGTCAGTACGCCAACAAAGGCGACGTGATCTTCCAACTGGTACCCCGCGGCAGCCTGGCCAATGTGGAAGCGCGCTTCACTTATCGCCAGTTCGCCGATGTTCGCCCAGGCACGCCGGTGAGCTTCCAAGTGGCCGATGAAGAACAGATCCGCACCGGCACCATCGTCAGCAGCACCAGCCTGAACAGCGCCGACCTGTCCTCCGACATCCGCGTGCAGATCAAGCCTGACGCACCGCTGGACAGCACCTACGCCGGTCGCCCGGTAGAAGTGACCAGCGACCGTGGCCCCTCGCTGAACTGGCTGATCGATAAAGCCATGGCTGCGGGTCTTTAATCATGAGCGCCCTTCGAAACCTACCGGTGCCCCTGGCGCTGGCCATCGCCCTCGCCGGTTGCGCCGGCCTGCCCGACCAACGCCTGGCTAACGAAGCTTTGAAACGTGGCGACACCGTCACCGCGCAGCAGAATTACCAGCAACTGGCAGACCTGGGCTACAGCGAGGCCCAAGTGGGCCTGGCTGATATCCAGGTAGGCACTCGCGATCCGGCGCAAATCAAACAGGCCGAAGCCACCTACCGCGCGGCGGCGGACACTTCGCCCCGCGCCCAGGCCCGTCTCGGTCGCCTGCTGGTGGCCAAGCCTGGCAGCACCGAAGCCGAACACCATGAAGCCGAAGGCCTGCTGAAAAAAGCCTTTGCCAATGGCGAAGGCAACACCCTGATCCCGCTGGCGATGCTGTACCTGCAATACCCGCACAGCTTCCCGAACGTGAATGCGCAGCAGCAGATCAGCAAATGGCAGGCAGCCGGTTATCCGGAAGCTGGCCTGGCCCAGGTCCTGCTGTATCGCACCCAAGACACCTACGACCAGCATCTGGATGACGTAGAGCGCATCTGCAAGGCCGCGCTCAACACCACCGATATCTGCTACGTCGAGCTGGCCACGGTCTACCAGAAAAAAGCCGAACCTGAGAAGCAGGCCGAGCTACTTAAACAGATGGAAGCCGGTTACAGCCGTGGCACCGTCACTGCACAACGCGTCGACAGTGTTGCCCGCGTACTCGGCGACGCCACCCTCGGCCAACCGGACGAAAAAACCGCCCAGGCCCTGCTGGAAAAAATCGCCCCTGGCTACCCGGCTTCGTGGGTCAGCCTGGCGCAACTGCTCTACGACTTCCCGGAACTGGGTGACGTCGACCAGATGATGAAGTACCTGGACAACGGCCGCGCCGCCGACCAACCGCGCGCCGAACTGTTGCTGGGCAAGCTCTACTACGAAGGCAAGTGGGTGCCGGCTGACGCCAAGGCCGCCGAAGCGCACTTCGAAAAAGCCGTAGGCAAGGAAGTGGCCGCCGATTACTACCTCGGCCAGATCTATCGCCGTGGCTACCTGGGCAAGGTCTACCCGCAAAAAGCCCTGGACCATTTGCTGACCGCTGCGCGCAACGGCCAGAACAGCGCCGATTTCGCCATCGCCCAATTGTTTTCCCAAGGCAAGGGCACCAAGCCCGACCCATTGAATGCCTATGTCTTCAGCCAGTTGGCCAAAGCCCAGGACACGCCAGAAGCCAATGACTTGGCCACGCAGCTGGAAACCCCGCTGACGCCTGAGCAACGCGCCCAAGGCCAACGCCTGGTGCAACAGGAACTGGCCGCCCGCGGCACCCTGGCCCAGAGCACGCTGCAACTGCACGCCCTGGATGAAGAAGACGACGGCGAGGAATCCCTATGAAGCTCAATCCATTCGTCAAGGCCGGTATCGGCCTGACCTTCGCCCTGCTGTGGTCGTGCCCGACCCTGGCTGCGCTGACCGAAGCCAAGAACTTCGGCCTGGAAGTCAAAGCCACCGCGCAGTCCGAAGACGACCGCGACCTGGGCACGCAGAAAGGCGGCGACGTCAACGGCGTCGGCCTCGACCTGCGCCCGTGGATCTACGGCGAAAGCGGCGCGTGGAGCGCCTACGCCATGGGCCAGGCCGTGGTCTCCAGCGACATCATCGAGACCGACCCGCTGCAACAATCGGCCGATGACGAAAACCAGCAGACCACCAACAACGACCGCAAGACCAAGAAAAATTACTTGGCCATGCGTGAGTTCTGGGTCGGCTACAGCGGCTTCACGCCTTACCCTGGCGAGATCCTCAAGCTGGGTCGCCAACGCCTGCGCAACGACGACGGCCAATGGCGCGACACCAACATCGAAGCGCTGAACTGGACCTTTGACACCACCCTGCTCAAGGCCAATGTCGGCGTTGCCGAACGCTTCAGCGAATACCGCACCGACCTCAAGGAACTGTCGCCCAAGGACAAGGACCGCCAGCACCTGTACGCCGACGCCGCCTACCAGTGGACGCCCGGCCAGTGGATCGGCCTGCGCGGCCACCACACCCATGACAACGGCAAGCTCGACTACCCGCAACCCGGCGTGCCGACCGATTCGTTGGACAAGCGTGAGAACGGCGACCTGAGCTGGCTCGGCATCGAAGCCAACAGCGACGCCTACAACTGGCGCAACACCAATACCGTCAACTACTGGGCCAGCGTCACCGGCATGCGTGGCGACCGCGACACCGTCAACGCGCTGAATGCTGACGGCACTCGCCCAACCAATGCCAAGCGCAGCGATGACGTGAGCGGCTGGGCCACCGACCTCGGCGTGCGTCTGCGCCTTGATCCGCAGTGGCAAGTCGGTGCGGCCTACTCCCGCGCCAGCGCCGAGTACGAGCAGAACGGCCTGCAGAGCAACCGTTCGAACTGGACCGGCACCCAGTCCCGCGTGCACCGCTTCGGCGAAGCCTTCCGCGGCGAGATGAACAACATGCAGTCCATGAGCCTGTTCGGTTCCTGGCAGCTGCGCGAGGACTATGACGCAAGCCTCGTCTACCACAAGTTCTGGCGTGTCGACGGCAACAAGCCGGTCGGCAGCAACGGCATCGATGCGGTGCAGAACAACACTGACGACGTGACCGGCGCGATCCTGTCCAGCACGTCCCTGCCGCTTGAAGACGGCAAGAAAGACCTGGGCCAAGAGATGGACCTGGTCGTCACCAAGTACTTCAAGACCGGCCTGTTGCCGGCTGCGCTGAGCCAGTCGATCGACGAGCCGTCGGCTCTGGTGCGTTTCCGTGCCGGTGTGTTCAAGCCGGGTGACGCCTATGGCAGCCAGGTCGATTCGTACATGCATCGCGCCTTTGTCGACGTGATCTGGAAGTTCTGATGGGAGCCTGCGCAATGAACCCTCAAGCCCTCAAAGGCTCGGCCCTGTTGGCGGCAGCGATGCTGCTGGCAAGCGGTGCTGCCCTGGCCGATGTCGCGCCGCAGGCGAAAGCGCCGACCATCGCCAAAGAGCTGCAACAGGCCAAGACCTACACCATCTCCAGCCCGCCGACCGCGCCGCTGGAAATGGCCAAGCCGGCCCTGCCGGATCTGTCGGGCTACACCGATGCAGCGATGGAAAAAAAGATCGTCAGAAGCAAGCCGGGCAAAATCAGCATCCGCCGCATGATGCAAGAGGACGCCCTCAAGGACTTCATCGGCGGTGACAACAAGATGGCCGAGTGGGTGGTGCGCCAGCACGGCATTCCCCAGGCGATTTTTGTCGACGACGGCTACATGAACCTCAAGGACCTGCTGGGCAAGGTGCCCAAGCAGTACCTGAGCGAGACCTCGCCGGGCGTGTTCGTAGCCAAACTGCCGATCGTGGTGGGCCGCAAGGGCATCCTGGAAATCGACAAAAAGACTCAGGAGCTGCGCCTCTCCCAGGAAGCCGGTTCTTTCCTGATCAACGACGGCCAGCTGTTTGTGCGTGACACCAAAGTCACCGGCTGGAGCGAAAAGGCCAACGGTCCGGCGCTGTTCAAGTCGCCCAAGGAATTCCGCCCGTTCCTGCTGGCCTGGGGTGGCACCGAGACCTACATCTCCAACACCAAGATGGCCAGTTTCGGCTACGCCAACAGTAAGTCGTACGGGGTGAGTATTTCCCAGTACACGCCGAACATGGCCAAGGTACTCAAGCGTCCCGAGCCGACCGGCTGGATCATCAACTCCGAGTTCTCGGACATGTGGTACGGCTTCTACTGCTACGAGACCACGAACTTCGTGATCAAGGGCAATACCTACAAGGACAACATCGTCTACGGCATTGACCCCCACGACCGTTCCCATGGCCTGATCATCGCGGACAACACCGTCTACGGCACCAAGAAGAAGCACGGCATCATCATTTCCCGGGAAGTGAACGACAGCTTCATCTTCAACAACCGCAGCTACGACAACAAGCTCTCGGGCCTGGTACTCGACCGTAACAGCGTCAACAACATCGTCGCCGACAACGAGTTCTACCGTAACCACACCGACGGCATCACCCTCTATGAGAGCGGTGACAACCTGCTGTGGGGCAACAAGGTGATCGCCAACCGTCGCCACGGTATCCGCGTGCGTAACAGTGTGAACATCAAGTTGTACGAGAACACCTCGATGGCCAACGGCTTGACCGGGCTGTACGGCCACATCAAGGACTTGACCGACACCGACCGTGACATCGCCCTCGACCCATTCGACGCCAAGGTCTCGCTGATCGTGGTCGGCGGTGAACTGGCGGGTAACGGCAGCGGACCGCTGTCCATCGACTCACCGTTGAGCGTGGAGCTGTACCGCGTGTCGATGCTGGCGCCGACCAAATCCAGCGGTATCAGCTTCAACGGCGTGCTGGGCGATCGCCAGGAAGAGATTCTCGACCTGCTGGTGCGCCAGCAGAAAGCCGTGCTGATCGACCCTGTCGAACGCCAGACCGAATTGCAGGACTGAGGATGACCCTTATGCACCCACACATGATCAAATTGCTGAGCCTCTCGGGTCTGACCCTCGGCCTGCTCGCGGCCAGCCAGGGCGTGCGCGCCGACGAAATCAAGGCGCCGACCTTCACCGCCGAGCCGTGCTGCAGCCTGTGCCCGGCCGCCCACGATGCGCGCAACTACACCACGCGCTACCAGCAGAACTTCACCACCCTGGTGCAAGCCCAGGGCGACTGGCTGTTCCGTACCCAGGAAGACTTGCGTACCGAGTTCGACACAACCCCGTCCGGCTACAAGCGCATGCAGCAGTTGCACGATGCGTTCAAGGCCAAGGGTGTGGAACTGGTGGTGGTCTACCAGCCGACCCGTGGCCTGGTGAACCGCAACAAGCTCAACCCAGAAGAGAAAGCCAAGTTCGATTTCGACAAGGCGCTGGGTAACTACAAAACCATGCTCGGGCGTTTCGCCAAGATGGGCTACGTGGTGCCGGACCTGTCGCCGTTGACCAACGAGCAGCTGCCGGACGAGTTGCCGGCCCACGATTTCTACTTCCGTGGCGACCAGCACTGGACCCCTTACGGTGCCCAGCGCACCGCGAAAATCGTCGGCGAGAAAGTACGCGCCATGCCTGAATTCGCGGATATTCCGAAGCGCGAATTCGAGACCAAACGCTCCGGGCGCATGGGCAAGACCGGCACCCTGCACAACATGGCCGGGCAACTCTGCGGCACCAGCTACGCGATCCAGTACATGGACCAGTTCACCACCGAGCCCAAGGGCGAAGCGGGCGACGGCGACCTGTTCGGCGACTCGGGCAACCCGCAGATCACCCTGGTGGGCACCAGCCACAGCGGCAAGAACTACAACTTCGCCGGCTTCCTGGAACAGGAAATCGGCGCCGACATCCTCAACGTCGCCTTTCCTGGCGGTGGCCTAGAAGGCTCGATGATCCAGTACCTGGGCAGCGACGAGTTCCAGAAGACCCCGCCAAAAATCCTCATCTGGGAGTTCTCGCCGCTGTACCGCCTGGACCAGGAGACCATCTACCGCCAGATGATGTCGCTGCTGGACAACGGCTGCGAAGGCAAGCCGGCACAGATGACGGCCAGCACTTCGTTGAAGCCCGGCAAGAACGAATTGATGGTGAACAGTTCGAACAAAGACCTGCGTAATGCCAATCACCAGGTTGATATCCGCTTCGCCGACCCGTCGGTGAAAACCCTGCAAGCCACCCTCTGGTACATGAACGGGCGCCACGAGGACATCAAGATCGAGAAACCCGAAACATCCGATACAGACGGGCGTTTCGCCTTCGAACTGCGTACCGATGAAGACTGGGCCTCGCAGAACTTGCTGGCCGTGGAAGTCCAAGGCCCGGAAGCGGGCCAGGCTGCGCAGAAGGTTGAAGCGAAAATTTGCACACGCAACGTATTCCCAGCGGGCGGTCAACAGACTGCCTCGACAGGGCAATGAGGTTACCTATGCAGAAGTTATTGATTCCAACGCTGCTGGGCCTGGCGATGTTCGCCGGTTCAGTCAACGCCGCCGCGCCACTGCGTCCACCCCAGGGCTATTTCGCCCCAGTGGAAGCGTTCAAGACCGGCGACTTCAAGAATGACTGCGACGCCATGCCGGCGCCGTACACCGGCTCGCTGCAATTTCGCAGCAAGTACGAAGGTTCGGACAAAGCCCGCGCCACCCTGAATACCCAGTCCGAAAAAGCCTTTCGCGACAGCACCGCCGACATCACCAAGCTGGAAAAAGACACCAGCAAGCGCGTGATGCAGTTCATGCGCGACGGTCGCCCGGAGCAGCTGGAATGCACGCTCAACTGGCTAACCAGCTGGGCCAAGGCGGATGCGTTGATGTCCAAGGACTTCAACCACACCGGCAAGTCCATGCGCAAATGGGCGTTGGGCAGCATGGCCTCGGCCTATGTGCGCCTGAAGTTCTCCGACTCGCACCCGCTGGCCAACCACCAGCAGGAATCGCAGCTGATCGAAGCCTGGTTCAACAAACTGGCCGATCAGGTGGTGAGCGACTGGGACAACCTACCGCTGGAAAAAACCAACAACCACTCTTACTGGGCCGCCTGGTCGGTGATGGCAACGTCCGTCGCCGTCAACCGTCGCGACCTGTTTGATTGGGCGGTGAAGGAATACAAGGTCGGCGTGAACCAGGTCGACGACCAAGGCTTCCTGCCCAACGAATTGAAGCGCCAGCAACGCGCGTTGTCGTACCACAACTACGCGCTGCCGCCGCTGTCGATGATCGCCAGTTTTGCCCTGGTCAACGGTGTCGACCTGCGTCAGGAAAACAACGGTGCACTCAAACGCCTGGGCGACAAGGTGCTGGCCGGGGTGAAAGACCCGGAGATCTTCGAACAGAAGAACGGCAAAGAGCAGGACATGAAGGACTTGAAACAGGACATGAAATTCGCCTGGCTCGAACCCTTCTGCACCCTCTACACCTGCGCGCCGGATGTGCTCGAGCGCAAGCACGGGATGCAGCCGTTCAAGACGTTCCGCCTAGGGGGTGACCTGACCAAGGTCTACGACCCGACGCATGAAAAAGGCAACAAAGGTTCTTGAGTAGCTAACTGAAGGAACAGGGTCCCAATGTGGGAGCGGGCTTGCTCGCGAATGCGGTGTGTCAGACGACACATCTGTTACTGAACCACCGCATTCGCGAGCAAGCCCGCTCCCACAGTCAACCCGGTTTCGACAGTTGGAATGTTGTACCACCCTCCCCCGAAATCGTGGGGGGGTTTGGGGGGGCTCTGGCCCTTGACTGTTGGTTAAACATGGAGAGATCGGGATGGTTTTCTCGTCCAATGTGTTCCTGTTTCTGTTCTTGCCGATCTTTCTCGGCTTGTACTATTTGAGCGGGCAACGCTATCGCAACTTGCTGCTGCTGTTGGCCAGCTACGTGTTCTACGCCTGGTGGCGAGTGGACTTCCTGGCACTGTTCGCCGCCGTGACGCTGTGGAACTACTGGATCGGCCTCAAGGTCGGTGCAGCCGGCGTGCGCACCAAGCCGGCCCAACGCTGGCTGCTGCTCGGCGTGGTGGTTGACCTGTGCATCCTCGGCTACTTCAAGTACGCCAACTTCGGCGTCGACAGCATCAACGTCATGATGAAGTCGGCCGGCCTGGAGCCGTTCATCCTGACCCACGTGCTGCTGCCGATCGGGATCTCGTTCTACATCTTCGAGTCCATCAGCTACATCATCGACGTGTATCGCGGTGATACCCCGGCGACCCGCAACCTGATCGACTTTGCGGCGTTCGTGGCGATCTTCCCGCACTTGATTGCCGGCCCGGTGCTGCGCTTTCGCGACCTGGCCGACCAGTTCAACAACCGCACCCACACCCTCGACAAGTTCTCCGAGGGCTGCACGCGGTTCATGCAGGGTTTCATCAAGAAGGTGTTCATTGCCGACACCCTGGCAGTGGTGGCCGACCATTGCTTCGCCCTGCAAAACCCGACGACGGGCGATGCCTGGCTTGGCGCGCTGGCCTACACCGCGCAGCTGTACTTCGACTTCTCCGGCTACAGCGACATGGCCATCGGCCTGGGCTTGATGATGGGCTTCCGCTTCATGGAGAACTTCAAGCAGCCGTACATCAGCCAGTCGATCACCGAGTTCTGGCGGCGCTGGCACATCAGCCTGTCCACCTGGCTGCGTGACTACCTGTACATCACCCTGGGCGGCAACCGTAAAGGCACGCTGACCACTTACCGCAACCTGTTCCTGACCATGCTGCTCGGTGGCCTGTGGCACGGTGCGAACATCACCTACATCGTCTGGGGTGCGTGGCACGGCATGTGGCTGGCGATTGAAAAAGCCATCGGCCTCAACACTTCGCCGCGCAGCTTCAACCCGGTGCGTTGGGCCTTCACCTTCCTGCTGGTGGTGATGGGCTGGGTAATCTTCCGCGCCGAGAACCTGCACGTCGCCGGCCGTATGTACGGTGCGATGTTCAGCTTTGGCGAGTGGTCGCTGTCGGAACTCAACCGCGCCAACCTCACCGGCCTGCAAGTGGCAACCCTGGTGGTGGCGTACGCAACCCTGGCGTTCTTTGGCCTGCGCGACTTCTACACCAATCGCCCTGCCGAGAAGACCGAGAAGACCACGCCAGCCGATCCGAGCCTGATCAAGGCCGTACCGGGCGACAACCCAGGCAGCATCCACGAACCCGGCTTCACCGTGGGCAAAGATGCCGCCGTGCAACCGGCCTACTGGACCGCTGACTGGCCACGCTACGCCATGCGCGCTGCGGTGCTGCTGCTGTTCGTGGCGTCGATTCTCAAACTGTCGGCGCAGAGTTTCTCGCCGTTCCTTTACTTCCAATTCTGAGGGAGCCGACCATGACCCGTTCATTCCGCGTCCTCTATATCGGCCTGTTCCTGGTGCTGCTGCTGGCCCTGGGCGCCTGGTCGCTGCGCAGTTTCTTCGGCTTCAGCACCAATGCCGACGCCACCGTGCTCAATGGTCGCTGGACCAAAGCCGTCGAGACGCACTACGACGACGAGTTCCCGATCAAGCGCATCGGCACCAACCTGTGGGCGGCGCTGGACTACAAGCTGTTCAATGAAGGCCGCCCTGGCGTGGTGCTGGGCCGCGATCACTGGTTGTACAGCGACGAGGAGTTCAACCCCGCTGTCAACGAAGACCAGAACCTGCAAGGCAACTACGCGCTGGTCGAAGGCGTGCGCCAGAAGCTCAAGGCCCAAGGCATTCAACTGGTGATGGCGATCGTGCCGGCCAAGGTGCGCCTCTACCCGGAACACCTGGGTGAAGTGAAACCGGCGAGCATTCACGCCAACCTGTATGACGACTTCCACGCCCGTGTCGCGGCCGACAAGATCATCGCCCCGGACCTGCTCGGCCCGCTGCAACAGGCCAAGCTGGGCGGCAAGCAAGTGTTCTTGCGCACTGACACCCACTGGACCCCGGACGGTGCCGAAATCGCCGCCAAGCAATTGGCTAAGACCATCGCCGACAAGACCCCGCTGAGCGGCGAGCCACAACGTTTCGTCACCGAGGCCGAGCACACCGCGCCGCACAAAGGCGACCTGCGTCTGTTCCTGCCGCTGGACCCGCTGTTTGAAAACCTGATGCCGCCGAAAGAGCCGTTGGAAAAACGCGTGACGCACCTGGCCGAAACCAAGGGTGACGACGCCCTGTTCAGCGACAGCGAAACCCCAGTCGCCCTGGTCGGCACCAGCTACAGCGCCAACCCCAACTGGAACTTCGTCGGCGCCCTCAAGCAAGCCCTGGGTAGCGACGTGGTCAGCTACGCCGAAGACGGCCACGGCCCGATCCTGCCGATGCTCAGCTACCTGAAAAGCGATGACTTCAAGAACAGCCCGCCGCAGGTGCTGATCTGGGAGTTTCCTGAACGTTATCTGCCCGTGAACAACGAAATCGGTGATGCCGACCCCGCGTGGGTTGCGCAGCTTAAACAAGCCGGTTCGCGCCAACAGAACATGGCTATCAACACTAAATCCGAGACGCCCGACCGGGCGCAAAACTGAAAGAGAGGTAACTCACATGACTTTCACTACAACTCCTCGTCGTCTCGCTAAAACCCTGGCTATCGCGGCCGGCCTGAGCTTCGTGTCGATGTCCGCCTTCGCCGGTGGCGACGCCGCTCTCTACGGCCCTACCGCGCCAAAAGGCTCGAGCTTTGTGCGGATCTACAACGCCAGCAACCAGGAAGTCAGCGCCACCGTCGGCGCCACCAACCTGAGCGACGTTGCGCCACTGGCCAGCAGCGACTTCAGCTTCATGCCCGGCGGTGACTACAGCGCCAAGGTCGGCAGCCAGACCGTGCCGGTCAAACTCGCCGCCGACCACTACTACACCCTGGTCAACAGCGGCAGCGGCCAGCCACAACTGATCGAAGAGCCACCGTTCAAAAACAAGCAGAAGTCCCTGGTGCGCGTGCAGAACCTCAGCGACAAGGCCCTGACCTTGAAGACGGCTGACGGCAAGACCGATGTGGTCAAGGCCGTCGCTGCCAAAGGCCGTGGCGAGCGTGAAATCAACCCGGTGAAGGTGAGCCTGGCGTTGTATGACGGTGACAAGAAAGTTGGCGATGTGAAGCCCGTGGCCCTGGAGCGTGGTGAGGCAGCGGTGCTGTACGTCACCGGCTCCGGTTCGAGCCTGTCGCCAGTCTGGGTGAAACGCCCCGTGTCGACCCGCTAAACCATTTTCCGGGTTGGTTAAGACCAACCCGGACCGAGACAAAAACAAGAGTGAAACGACAAACCTTCGTAGCTCTGACCCAAATCGATTCAAGGAGAAACACCCATGATCCCAGTAATCCTTTCCGGTGGTAGCGGCTCACGTCTTTGGCCGCTTTCCCGTAAACAGTTCCCTAAACAATTCCTGGCCCTGACCGGCGAGCACACGCTGTTCCAGCAAACCCTGGAACGCCTGGTGTTCGAAGGCATGGACACCCCAATCGTGGTCTGCAACAAGGACCACCGCTTCATCGTCAATGAGCAACTGGCCGCGCGTAAGCTGGAAAGCCAGCGCATCCTGATGGAGCCGTTCGGCCGCAACACTGCGCCGGCCGTGGCCCTCACCGCGATGATGCTGGTCAATGAAGGTCGCGACGAGCTGATGCTGGTGTTGCCCGCCGACCACGTGATCGACGACCAGAAAGCCCTGCAACGCGCGCTGGCACTGGCCACCGTGGCCGCCGAGCGTGGCGAGATGGTGCTGTTCGGCGTACCGGCAACCCGTCCGGAAACCGGTTATGGCTACATCAAGTCCACCAACGATTCGCTGCTGCCCGAGGGCGTGAGCCGCGTGCAACAGTTCGTGGAAAAACCTGACGAAAAACGCGCCATCGAGTTCGTCAAAAGCGGCGGTTACTTCTGGAACAGCGGCATGTTCCTGTTCCGCGCCAGCCGCTTCCTCGAAGAGCTGAAAAAGCACGACCCGGATATCTACGACACCTGCCTGCTGACCCTGGAGCGCAGCGAGCAGACCGCCGACACCGTGTCCTTCGACGAAGCCACTTTCGCCTGCTGCCCGGACAATTCCATCGACTACGCCGTGATGGAAAAAACCCAGCGCGCCTGCGTGGTGCCGTTGAGTGCCGGTTGGAGTGACGTGGGTTGCTGGGCGTCGCTGTGGGCCGTCAACGACAAAGACGTGCACGGCAACGTGAGTAAAGGCGACGTGGTGATCCAGGACAGCCGTAACTGCATGATCCACGGCAACGGCAAACTGGTGTCGGTGATCGGCCTGGACAATATCGTGGTGGTGGAAACCAAAGACGCGATGATGATTGCCCACAAGGACAAGGTCCAAGGCGTCAAGCAGATGGTCTCGACCCTCAACGACCAGGGCCGCAGCGAAACCCAGAACCACTGCGAAGTCTATCGTCCGTGGGGCTCCTACGACTCGGTCGACATGGGCGGGCGTTTCCAGGTCAAGCACATCTCGGTCAAGCCGGGCGCGTGCCTGTCACTGCAGATGCACCACCACCGCGCCGAGCACTGGATCGTGGTCAGCGGCACCGCCGAAGTGACCTGTGACGAGAACGTGTTCCTGCTCACCGAGAACCAGTCCACCTACATCCCGATCGCCTCGGTGCACCGCCTGCGCAACCCGGGCAAGATCCCGTTGGAGATCATCGAAGTGCAATCGGGCAGCTACCTGGGCGAAGACGATATCGAGCGCTTTGAAGATATCTATGGTCGCTCGACGCCGGTTGAACGTGGCGTGTCGGTGAAAACTATCGCGCAGTAAAAGAGTCGTACAAGAAGCCCCCGTCCAGCCGACTGCGTCCCCTATCCGCAGCCGGTTGGGCGGGGGCTTTTTTAGTTCACAGGCCGTCTAAGCCTATGCGCGACCGCCCCAGTTATTGGGGTCATAGGCGTTGTAATTGCCGGTGCTGTTAGTGCCGTTGCCCGCACTGCCATATTTGTCTTTGCCATATTCTTCCGTCGCCCTGCCACCCCACACCATAGCCCCCCCTAAGATTTTCGCGCCAAAGCCTCCACTGCTCGCAATTCTCCCTCCTATTCCCTGCATTGCCGCGCCGGCCACCGTGATGGCTGCCCCCTTGGCTTTGTCGCTACCCGAATCATCATTAACATTAAGCGCCGTGGAGAAATGCGAGTTAACGCGATGAAGAACGGTTTGTCGGAGGCTGGTGAGCCCCATGTTTCGCATAGAGCGCAAGTGAGTGCCGACCTCCTCCTTCGGCGTTTGAGGAGGGGTTCCCGGCGCAGTGGATGCGGACGCGGGTACAGGGGGTACAAAAGGGGTGAGTACGGCTGCAAGGGAGTTTGATACGGTCATAGAACATCTCACTTCGTAAGACTACGGTTGGTTTCCTTCATGGGTTACCGTGCATGTCCGTGCTCAAACTATGTGTAAAAATGTTCCAGACCAGTTCCTCGGATAAAGCCCTGCGTGCTGTATAGGCCGTTACGCTCTTGCAGCGCCGGCGAATTTTTCGGCACCGACCTCCTGGGCAACCTTACCCCCCACGATCATGGCGGTGCCCAAGACTTTGGACAACGTACCACCCTTGTTGGCCACCTTTTGCCCCGCCTCTTGGGCTGCCATGCCGCCCACTGCAATACCGAACCCTTTGGCGTGCTTGACGTTCATGCCGCTGTTGCGTAGTTCCGTTGAGGGTGCTTGCAGCAGGGTTTGCCCCAAGCTTGTAAGCCTCTGGTTCTGCATACGACCAGACGGGAGTGAGCCCGGCTCTTTATTCACTGGCTTGGACGCTCCAGCAGCGTCCGCCGTGGGCGCTCGCTGAGCTGTAATAAGAGAGGTCACTACCGAAGCAAGGGCAGTGGTGACGGCCGGTACAAGAATGGCTGAAGCAATCATAGTGAGTCTCGCTTGATCAGACTGTGGTTAACATCGTCCTGGATAATCTGGAATTTCCCTATGCTGGTTCTGTGGAACAGATCCGTTGTCAGGTTCCCTCACAAACGAAAACTGATACTGCGATAGGCGGCGGGCCCCAGCCGCAGGTAGGATGTTTTATCCGCATATGAGGTTGTCATCATGTTCTTCGGTGTCCTACTGATCATCACCTGGCTGGTCCTGCTGCTGCGCTACCCAGCCAAAGCCTTGCCGGTGTCGTTGGCTGCCGCCGTCGGCCTGGGGTTCGTGGCGATCTGGGTGGTCTGGCTGGACAACCGCGAAGCCTCCCAACTGGCCCGCCTGGAGCTGCGCATCACCTACGCCGCCGACGAATGCCCCGCCGACCGACCGCTCAAACTGACGCTGAACAACGGCAACGATGTGCCGCTCACCGAGTTGCGCTGGCGCGTCGCCGCGTATGCGCCGGGCGATACGGTGAACCTCGCCGACAACGTCTACGCCGCCCCACGCTATCGCGGCCCCGGTGAGTTGCAAACCGGCGCCACCTGGGAAGACTGCCTGCCCACTCCGCCCTTGCGCCCCGGCTACCGCGCGCAAACCCTGGAATTTCGTGCCGAGCACCTGCAAGGCAGTTTCTCGGACTGATTAAGGATCGATCCATGCCCAACGTACTCATCACCGGTTGTTCCAGCGGCATTGGCCGTGCCTTGGCGGATGCCTTCAAAGCAACCGGCTACACCGTCTGGGCCAGCGCCCGCCGCCCCGAAGATGTCGCCGCCCTCGCCACGGCGGGCTTCAACGCCGTTGAACTGGATGTCAACGACAGCGCTGCCCTACGGCGCCTGGCCGAGCAATTAGGCGAATTGGATGTGCTGATCAACAACGCCGGTTATGGCGCCATGGGTCCGTTGCTCGACGGCGGCACCGAGGCGATGCAACGTCAATTCGAAACCAACGTGTTTTCCATCGTCGGCGTGACCCAGGCGTTGTTCCCGGCCCTGCGCCGCAGCCAGGGATTGGTGGTGAACATCGGCAGTGTTTCCGGTGTGCTGGTAACGCCGTTTGCAGGCGCCTACTGCGCGTCGAAAGCGGCCGTGCACGCCTTGAGCGATGCGCTGCGCATGGAACTGGCGCCGTTTGGCGTGCGGGTCATGGAGGTGCAGCCAGGGGCTATTGATACGAGCTTCGCCAAAAACGCCGGGGCCCAGGCCGAACTGTTGATCAACGAACAGTCCCCCTGGTGGCCGCTGCGCGACGGCATCCGCGCACGCTCCCAGGCCTCGCAAGACAACCCAACCCCGGCCCACCGGTTTGCCGCGCAAGTGCTCAAGGGCGTACAGCAACCCGCGCCACCGCGTTTGCTGCGCGCCGGAAATGGCAGCCGAGCGTTACCGTTGATGGCCGCGTTACTGCCCAAAGGTGTATTGGAGCGCGTTTTGAAGAAACGCTTTGGATTGGAACGGAGTTTGTAATGATCGACTACAGCGACTTTTTTGAAGAAGTGATCCAGACCCACGTCGAGATCGAGCAATGGTTTGCCGGGGTTGCGCCCGAGGGCACCTTGCAGAACTTGCTCGCACGATTCTCCCCGGAGTTCAGCATGGTTGCCCCGGCGACCGGCACACGGGTCAACGCGGCCGGAGTCAACGCCCTGTTTACACGGTTGGGCGGCATGCGC
Organism: Pseudomonas sp. DWRC2-2; assembly: GCF_049897885.1. Lineage (NCBI taxonomy): Bacteria > Pseudomonadati > Pseudomonadota > Gammaproteobacteria > Pseudomonadales > Pseudomonadaceae > Pseudomonas > Pseudomonas sp. DWRC2-2. The sequence goes on along the minus strand of NZ_JAFCXD010000002.1, from coordinate 313,051 downwards.
CCGGGGTTGAAAATCACCTTGAGCGAGATGGCCGGCATCGATCGCCATGCGCGTGGCGCCACGGTGACCTATCGCGAACATCAGGTGGATGCCAGCGGTACACAGACGGACCGCCGTGCCACGGTGGTGTTCGAGAAGCAGGCCAGTGGTGCGTTGCTGTGGCGCCATTTGCATGAAACGTTTATCAAGGCTTAACGCCGTTTCAGTGTTGTGTCTGATCGACGATGACGGTGCAAGTAATCCCCGCCGCCAACAACACCCCTTCCGGCACTTCATCGATATGAATCCGCACCGGCACCCGCTGGGCCAGGCGCACCCAGTTGAAGGTCGGGTTCACATCGGCGATCAGCTCGCGGCTTTCGGGGTTGTCGCGGTCGTAGATGCCGCGCGAGATGCTTTCCACATGGCCCTTCAGGGTCTCGCCGCTCATCAATTGCATATCGGCTTTATCGCCGACCTTGACGTGGGGCAGCTTGGTTTCTTCGAAGAAGCCATACACCCAGAACGAGTTCATATCCACCACGGCCATCTTGGCCTCACCGATGCGCGCATAGTCGCCGCGATGCACATTGAGGTTGGTGACGTAACCATCGACGGCCGCCACCACTTGGGTGCGTTTCAAATTGAGTTCGGCGGCTTCCAACTGCGCAAGCGCGTGTTGGTAATCGGCCAACGCCGAGTCGGCGATGTTGCTGGCGTCGTCGCGGTTTTCCTTGGAGATCACCAGCGCATCGAGATCGGCGCGGCGATGGGCATTGACCTTGCGCATTTCCCAGGTGGCTTTGCGCGACGCCACCAGTGACTGCGCCTGCTTGACCGCAATGCGGTAGTGCCCGGGGTCGATCTGCATCAGCAGGTCACCCTTTTTCACCAGTTGGTTGTCACGCACCGGTACGTCGACCACCTCACCGGTAACGTCGGCGGCGACGTTGATGATGTCCGCGCGCACACGCCCGTCACGGGTCCACGGGGTTTGCATGTAGTGCACCCACAATGTGCGGCCAATCCAGATGGCCAAGGCCAACACCAGCAAGGTCGCGAGCAGGCTGAAAAACTTTTTCATCGGGGCATTCTCAACGGTAGACGGTCAGCGCCAAGGCGCCGAACAGGCAAACGAACAGGCTCAGGCGCAGCAACGCCGGGTGCCAGAAAAAACGGTACAGGTCGAAGCCAGCCAGGAAGCGATCAAGCGCCCAGGCCAATACGGCTGCGATCAGGAACATCAGGGTCATGGTCGGCATGTACACGCCGTGGAAGGCGATTTCACGGGGCATGCGGGGATCCTTTAAGGGCAGCCAGCGGCGATTGCGGGTCCAGCAGCGAGGTGCGGATAAAGTGCAGGTAGCTTTTCACCCGGCGCAGGGCCGAGGTGTCGAAGTGCGGGGCGAAGGGTTCGTCGGTGGCCTGCACGCGGCTGATCGCATGGTCGACCGCGATCAGGCCACGCTCCAGGTTGCTCGCGCTCGGTTGCAGGAACAGCCGCACCAGCGAGCGGCCCATCACGCGGATGGCCTGGCGCCACGGCTGGGATTCGGCGTACGCCGGATGCACCGGCAGAATCGCCTGTTCCTTGCGCAACTCGATGATCGCGTGGCCGACTTCCAGCACCACAAACATCCAGCGCAGCAGGTCGCGCTGCACTTGCGGCTGGCCGACCGCGAGGCCGTAGGCCTGGTGCAGCAAATCGCGAGTGCGGCTTTCGAAACTCGACGCCAAGCCCTTGAGCTTGCCGCTGATCGCATACACCACTTGCTCTCGCAGGTCCTGCTCCAACCGCCGCCACAACCAACGGCTGTTGGGCGGCAGGATGATCGCCCCCGCCGCCGCGCACACCAGCATGCCGATGACCATGGCGATGTAGTCGTTGATGAAGGTGTAGGGGTTGTAGACCGTCAGGTTGTCCGGCACCGAGCCGGTGCTGAAGAAGATCAGCAGCCCCACGCCGACACCCGCGTATTGCGGGCGCGAGGCGAGGAACGCGCCAAAGATGATCACCGGCGCAAGCATCACGCACAGCAGTGGGAAACCGTCGATCCAGGGGAACACGAAGAACATTTCGACAAAGCCCACCAGGGCCCCGATCAAGGTTCCGCACGCCATCTGGAACGCCATGCGTTTCGGGTTCGGCGTGGCGGCGGACAAGCCTACCGTAGCGGCTGCGATCAGGGTCATGGTCGCGCCGCTGGGCCAGGCGGTGGCCACCCAATAGCTGCCCAAGACGATGAGGATGAATGACGCGCGAATCCCCGAGGCGGCGCAGGCCAGCCAGTTGGTCTTGGGGGTGAAGGTTTCGTCCCACTGCTCGCGCTCATGGCTGTGATCCGCCAGGGACGCGTGGGTTTGCGCGTAGTTGTGCACATCATCAACGAAGCGATAAAGCAGCTCGTAGGCGGTGTGGAAATCCAGCTGTTCGGCTTCGCTCGGGTGCTCTTCCTGAAAGGCCGCACGCAGGCTGCGGACCTTGGCGGGCAGGCCGTCCTTGTAGGCGCTGAGTTGGTTGACCAAGCGTGCCGCGTCCGGGCTGGTAAGCGCGCGGCCGGAGAAGCCATCGAGCAGTTCGGCAAGATCCTGCAGGCCGGGTTTGATGGCCGCGACCACATGGTCCGCTTCATCGGTGCGCAAGCGCTCCAGCAATTGGTGCAAGGCATTGAAGCGTGTGGTGATGCTCATGAACTCGCTGTTGAGGCGACTGAGCCGGCCGTTGCGCCGACGCATGTGTGGGTCTTCAAACACCGTGATGCTGCGCAGCCCTTCCAGACCCACGGCTTCGGCGATAAACCGCACGTTGCTGGCCTCGAAACCCTCACGCTGGCTGCGCCCACGCAGGCCGTCGGTGACGAACAGCGCAAACACGCCGAAGCGCTGGTACAAGGCGTTGCGCATGGCGGCACTGCTGGTTTGCGGCAGGATCGCGGCACTCACCAGGGTGGAACACAGAATCCCCAGGGAGATTTCCAGCACCCGCCACACCGCCGCCATGAAGGCGCCGTCCGGATGCGCCAGGGCCGGCAACCCGACCATCGCCGCCGTATAACCGGCCAGCACAAAACCATAGGCGCGAAAGTTGCGGTTGCGCGTGGCACCGGCGGTGCAGATGCCGACCCAGATCGCCAAGGCGCCGAGGAACAACTCGGTGTTCTGCGCAAACAAGGCAATCAACAACACCATCACCGCCGACCCCGCCATGGTGCCAAGGAAGCGATAGAAACTCTTGGCGAACACCTGGCCGCTTTGCGGTTGCATGACGATAAACACGGTGATCATCGCTGTGCGCGGTTGCGGCAGCTCCAGGCGCATGGCCAGCCACAACGTCAGGAACGCGGCGACCAGCACCTTGAAGATATACACCCAGGTCACGCCATCGCTGCGTGCCCAGTCGAAAAAGCCACGGCGCCACTCAAGGGCATGCAGCCAGCGCAGCGGTGCAGGCAAGGGAGTCATCGCATCCTACTCAGTGATCAAATACGGCCAGCGCCGCTGGGGTCTTGCTCGGAAGGGTCTTGGCGTCTTGCGGCACATCGTTGCCAGCGCCGAGGCCACCGCCCAGGGCCGTCACCAGTTCGGCGTGGGCGCTCAGGCGAGCGGCCTGCACCTGTTGCTCGATCTGTTGCTGATGAAACAGCAAGGTCTGTGCGTTCAATACATTGAGGTAGTCGGTGAGGCCGCGTTGATAGGCGATCATCGCGATGTCGTAGGTCTTCTGCGCCGAGGCCACCGACTGCGCGGCGAAGGCGGCTTGCTTGTCCATCGATTCGCGGCGGATCAACTGGTCGCTGATGCCCTTGAGCGCATGGACCAGGGTCTGGTTGTACTGGGCGACAGCGATGTCATAACCGGCGCTGGCTTCGCCCAGTTCCGCACGCAGGCGGCCACCGTCGAAGATCGGCAAGGTGATCGCAGGTCCCACGTTGTAGTTGAATTTCTTGCCCGCCAGGAATTCCAGCATGCCGCCACCGGTGGCCATGTAGCCGAGGCTGCCGACCAGGTCGACGTTGGGGTAGAAACCGGCGTGGGCCACATCGATACCACGGGCCTGGGCCGCGACTTGCCAGCGGCGGGCAACCACGTCCGGGCGTTGGCCGAGCAACTGCGCGGGCAGGCTCGACGGCAATTTCAACGGTGCGGCCAGGGACAGGCTCGGGCGTTGCAACTGCGCGCCTTCCCCCGGGCCTTTGCCCGCCAGGGCCGCCAACTGGTTACGGCTCAGGGCGATCTCTTCGTCGAGGGCGTCCAGTTGGCGATGGGTTTCCGGCAACGGGGTTTCGGCCTGGCTGACGTCGAAGTGGGTGCCGATCCCGGCATTCAAGCGCTTGTTGGCCAGGTCGAGGATCTGCTGCTGTTGCGCCAGGGTCGCTGCGGCGATATCGCGGTTGGCGTAATGCAACGACAACTGGATATAGGCGCGCACCACGTTGTTCTGCAATTCGAGCTGGGCCTGGCGCGCTTCGGCGGCGCTCATGTGCGCCAGGTCGACCGCACGTTCGGTGGCATTGCTTTCGCGGCCCCACAGGTCAAGGGCGTAACTCAGGCCCAGGGACGCATTGTTATCCCAGGTGTTGGCACCGCTTAGCTCGCCGGGACCATAGAACTGATCCTTCGGCCAGTTGTGGCGCTTGAGGGTGGTGTCGCTGTTGATCTGCAGCGACTCGGCTGACTCGGCAACTCCGGCCATGGCCCGCGCCTCACGCACTCGCGCGGCGGCCATGGCCAGGCTCGGGCTGTGTTGCGTGGCCAGGTCGACCCAGCGGCTCAGTTGCGGGTCGCCGTAGGCTTGCCACCATTGCCCGGTGGGCCAGCGGGCGTCCTGGGCGGCGCTCTGGATGGCTTCGTCGGTGGCCAGGTGGTTGGCATCGAGAGATTGGCCTTGTGGGGCGATTCCTCCGGTTCCGATGCAGCCGCTGATTGCTAACGATAAAGCCCAAACACTGAGAGTCTTCAGCTCTCTGCTGATGCGACGCGGCACGGCAAGCGACTTCCTGAGGTGGTGGTGCGGGGTAGGTGGCGCAATTCTAGGGGGCGGCATGAAGGACGATAAGCTGGTATTCCTGTGAATCTTTGTTACCGTTCAGGCGATAATCCGTTGGTAGGGATCACTGGACGGCGTAACTTTCTGTCACAATTTGTTATCTCCCCTGAGAACACTCCATGGACACTTTGCAAAACATGCGCGCCTTCAGTTGCGTGGCCGAAGCTGGCAGCTTCACCGCCGCCGCCGTGCAACTGGATACCACCACGGCCAATGTGTCGCGCGCGGTCTCCAACCTTGAGGCCCACCTGCAAACCCGCTTGCTCAACCGCACCACCCGCCGCATCGCGCTGACCGAGGCCGGCAAACGTTATCTGCTGCGCTGCGAACAGATCCTGGCCTACGTCGAGGAAGCCGAGGCCGAAGCCAGCGACGCCCACGCGCGCCCCGCCGGGCAGTTGAAAGTGCACACCATGACCGGTATCGGCCAGCACTTTGTCATCGATGCGATTGCGCGCTATCGCCGTACTCACCCGGACGTGACCTTCGACCTGACCCTGGCCAACCGTGTGCCGGACCTGCTCGATGAGGGCTACGACGTCTCCATCGTGCTGGCGAGCGAGTTGCCGGACTCGGGTTTTGTCTCCCAGCGCCTGGGCATTACTTACAGCATCGCGTGTGCCTCGCCGGATTACGTCAAGGCCAAGGGTTGCGCGCAGCGCCCACAGGACTTGCTCAACCACGCCTGCCTGCGCTTGGTCAGCCCGGTGATCCAATTGGATAAATGGACCTTCAACGGCCCTGAAGGCCAGGAAAGCGTGGCGATCAACACCTCGCCGTTCCTGGTGAACTCCGCCGATGCGATGAAAACCGCGATCACCAGCGGCATGGGCGTCGGCCTGCTGCCTGTGTACGCGGCCATCGAAGGCCTGCGCAACGGCACCCTGGTGCGGGTGATGCCCAACTACCGCTCCCAGGAACTGAACCTGTACGCCATCTACCCGTCGCGCCAATACCTGGATGCGAAGATCAAGACCTGGGTGGAATACTTGCGCGGTTCGCTGCCGGAAATTCTGGCGGCGCACCAGGCGGAACTGGTGGCGTATGAGTTGAGTGGCAGCCTCAGCGGCGTGCGGATGGCGAACTGACAATCCGCAACAGGAATGTTAGCGTGCTTGGCATTCTTCCGTAGTCGATGAGCCCGCCTGCAATGAAAAAGACTGTCCTCGCCTTCAGCCGCGTCACCCCGGAAATGATCGAACGCCTGCAACAGGATTTCGAGGTGATCGCGCCCAACCCCAAGCTGGGCGACCTCAACGCTCAATTCAATGAAGCCCTGCCCCACGCCCACGGCCTGATCGGCGTGGGCCGCAAGCTGGGGCGTGAACAGTTGCAGGGCGCGAGCAAGCTGGAAGTGGTGTCCAGCGTGTCGGTGGGCTACGACAACTACGATGTGGCGTACTTCAACGAACGCGGGATCATGCTCACCAACACCCCCGACGTGCTCACCGAAAGCACCGCCGACCTGGCCTTCGCCCTGCTCATGAGCAGCGCCCGCCGGGTGGCCGAGCTGGACGCCTGGACCAAGGCCGGGCAGTGGAAAGCCAGCGTCGGCGCGCCGTTGTTCGGTTGCGACGTACATGGCAAAACGCTGGGCATCGTCGGCATGGGCAACATCGGTGCGGCCGTGGCGCGGCGTGGGCGCCTGGGTTTCAACATGCCGATCCTGTACAGCGGCAACAGCCGCAAGCCAGCACTGGAGCAGGAACTGGGCGCACAGTTTCGCAGCCTCGATCAGTTGCTGGCCGAGGCGGATTTCGTCTGCCTGGTGGTGCCGTTGAGCGACAAGACCCGTCACCTGATCAGCACCCGCGAGCTGGGCTTGATGAAGTCCAGCGCGATCCTGATCAACATCTCCCGTGGCCCGGTAGTCGACGAGCCGGCGCTGATCGAAGCCCTGCAAAACCAGCGCATCCGTGGCGCCGGGCTGGATGTGTATGAGCAGGAGCCGCTGGCCGAGTCGCCGCTGTTCCAACTGAGCAATGCCGTGACCTTGCCGCACATCGGCTCGGCCACCCACGAAACCCGTGAAGCCATGGCCAACCGCGCCCTGGACAACCTGCGCAGCGCCCTGCTGGGCCAACGTCCGCAGGACCTGGTGAACCCGCAGGTGTGGAAGGGCTGACTTTAAGGGCCCATGCCCCTAAAGCATGGGCCCCTCAAGTCGATAACCTTCCATAGATCGTCATCCCTGATCCACAGAAGGTTTTTATGTCCACCACCAAAGCCCGCGCAGACTCACTTTCGCTTCTGCTTTTTACCTTGCGCAGCGGCAAGCTGATGGCGATCAACCTGCTGAAAGTCAGCGAAATCATTCCCTGCCCGCCGCTGACCAAGCTGCCGGAGTCCCACCCCCACGTCAAAGGCATCGCCACCCTGCGCGGTAACTCGCTGGCGGTGATCGACCTGAGCCGCGCCCTCGGCGAAATGCCTCTGGCAGACCCCGACGGCGGCTGCCTGATCGTCACCGACGTAAGCCGCTCCAAGCAAGGGTTGCACGTGCAGGCGGTGAGCAAGATCGTGCACTGCCTGACCACCGACATCCGCCCACCGCCCTATGGTTCTGGCGGCAACCGCGCGTTCATCACCGGGGTCACCCAGGTGGAAGGCGGCCTGGTGCAGGTGCTGGATATCGAGAAAGTCATCCACGGCATCGCGCCGGCACCAATCGAAGCGGCGCCGACCGACCTGACCATGGAAGAAGCCGAAGTGCTCGGCAACGCGCGCATCCTGGTGGTGGACGACAGTCAGGTCGCCCTGCAGCAATCGGTGCACACTCTGCGTAACCTCGGCCTCACCTGCCACACCGCGCGCAGTGCCAAGGAAGCCATCGATGTGTTGCTGGAGCTGCAAGGCACGGTCGAGCAGATCAATGTGGTGGTGTCGGACATCGAAATGTCGGAAATGGATGGCTACGCCCTGACCCGCACCCTGCGCGAAACCCCGGATTTCCAACACCTCTATGTACTGCTGCACACCTCCCTGGACAGCGCGATGAACAGCGAAAAAGCCCGCTTGGCCGGCGCCGACGCAGTACTTACCAAATTCTCATCGCCAGAGCTGACCAAGTGCCTGGTGGTGGCCGCGCAAACGGTGGCGCAAAAAGGCCTGTGAGCGATTATTTCCAACTGCTGCGGCGCGACCTCACTGGCAGCCTGCCCGCCCCGCAATGGCCCGCCGGGGTGCAGCTGGACCACTACCGCGACGACCTGGCGCCAGCGATTCATGCCGTGTTGTGCCTGACCCAGGAACAGGGCGGCGGTCGCGTGCCCAACCTGGAAACCTGGCGACGCCCATTCACCACCGATGCCGAGTTCGATCCCACCCTGTGCCTGGTGGTCAGCAACGACGACGGCATTCTCGGCGTGGCCCAATGCTGGACCAGTGCCTTTATCAAAAACCTCTCCATCCACCCTTGCGCCCAAGGCCAAGGGCTGGGGCGTGCCCTGTTGCTGCACAGCTTCCAGGTGTTCAAGCAACGCGGTGAGCCCTATGTGGACCTCAAGGTGCTGGAGAGCAATGGGCGTGCTCGCCAGCTGTATGAAAGCGCGGGGATGACATTTGTCCTACGCGACTTAGTCAGTCAGGACTGACACGCACTGGCGTGTAACTTGCTTCCAGAGAGCGAATCGGTGAACAGAGGTAAAAACCCGTCACCGTTCTTGCGTGCCCTCTGACCTAGCCTGGTGACAGATCCGCCATGAATACTCAATTTTCCTGCGTCGGTTGCGGCAAATGCTGCTCCGACCACCACGTGCCCCTGACCCTCGCAGAAGCCCGGACGTGGGCGGCGGACGGCGGTAACGTCATCGTTCTGGTGGAAGGTTTCCTGGGCAATGGCCTGGGCCTGCCCCAGCAGCAACGCGAACATGCCGAGCGCCGTTCGGTGGTGGTGCCCAGCGGCAATACCGAGGCGTTTGTGGCAATCACCTTTGCCGCCTACAACGCCGGACGCTGCCAGAATCTTGACGAAGACAACCGGTGCCGCATCTATGAGCGCCGCCCATTGGTGTGCCGCATCTACCCAATGGAAATCAATCCGCATATCCCGTTGAACCCCGCCGCCAAGGATTGCCCGCCGGAATCCTGGGAACAGGGGCCGGCACTGATCGTCGGCGGTGAGCTGATGGACCAGGAACTGGCTGAACTGATCCGCCGCTCGCGCCAGGCCGACCGCGACGATGTGCAGACCAAAGAGGCGGTGTGCGCTTTGCTGGGCATTCGCACCACGGCGCTCAAGGGTGATGGATTTACCGCTTACTTGCCGGACATGGGGGCCTTCGCCCAGGCGATTGAGTTGGCGGTGAATCAGCCGTCCGTGGCCAATGAATGGGTGTTCCATGTGTCGGGAATGGATATCGCCGAACAGGTGCTGGATGCCGGGGCGCAGATTGCCACCGAGGTGCCGGCCAACTACGCGTTTATCCCGCTACGCGCGGTGTAGACCCAGAACGCTTTGCTGCGCGGCGCTGACGGTGGCCGCAAATTAATTGGCCATCACGGCATATCCAGTCGGTAAGGCGCAACAATCCTCTGGTATTCGCCATTGTGCTTGAGCTGTTCGACGGCGCGGTTGAGTTCAGTGCGTAATGCAGTGTCGGTATTGCGCAGCGCGATCGCCACGCCCTCGCCCAACAGGTCCGCCGAAACGGCGGGCCCCAGAAAATCGAAATCTTCGCCCGCGGCGGTGTCGAGCAACGCGTTGCGGATCTCCACTGTGCCCTGCAGGGTTGCGTCGATATCGCCCGCGACCAGACCTCGAACCAATTCGTCGTTGAGCCAGAAACTCTTGATGATCACCCCTTTGCCGGCCCATTGAGTCCGAACGAAGGCTTCACGATTACTGCCCAGCAGTACACCGACTCGCTTGCCTTTAAGGGACGTTGTGGTTGGCGTCAGCCCTGAGTCACGACGTGCCACCAGCCGTGTCGTGAAGGGGTAGAGGATATCGCTGAAGCTCACCCAGCGCCGACGCCGGGGAGTGGGGGCAATGCCCATGATTGCGTCGAACTGGCGGGCTTCAAGGTCTTCGAAGTTTTCGACCAGTACCTGGTCGACCCAGGTACAGCGCACATTCAATTGCTGGCAGAGCGCGTTACCCAGCTCGATATTCAGGCCGACCAACTGCCCTTGCGGATTGCGGCTCTGAAAGGGGGGAAATTGCGCAGCAACGGCAAAACGGATTTCGCGTCGCGGTTGATCAATACCCGCAACGGCATCTACCGCAAGTAACAGGACAAGCGCTACACAGAGGTGTATCGGGGCCACAGGAAACGTCCTTTTCCGGAAAGAGCTCACCCTGTCCAGCCCCGATAACAAGTCGGGGCAGAACAGAAGCGGTGCAAGCTTTCAAGAAAGGATCGCAGGCCTACAAGCAGAAAGTTCGGCGATCAGCGTAGGCAACGTCCGTGAAACATTTCAGCGAATTATTCTTAACGTTTACCCATGGAGCGGCGAGTGCCCGGTGGTGCCATGCCTGGAGTCTTGGTATGACCGTTCTTGGCGCCGTTCTTGTACCAGGGCTGGGCGTTATTCTTGCTCCCCTCCAGCTCACCCGGCTTGAAAGGAAACTTGAACGCCGGGATCTCGGCTTTTTCAACGCCATCGGCGCTGGCCGAATCGACGAGATCGGTCGCTTCAACAGGGGATTGTGTCGGGGATGTCATGAAAGCTCCGGGGCGTGCAGGAAGTGATGCGGGCACACATTAAGGGCCACGTATGTAGGAAGTATACCTGCGCAACGCAAATCTTTGACCTGCGTCGTACGAGCGGTCAGGCCTTTACTGACGCGGCTGTCAGATAGCGGTCACTTTACTGACCGGGTCCGCAGGCTATAAATACTCACCCCATCTTTTTCCCATCGTCCTGGCGCCTTACCGCATGCACATTCCTAGAAGAAAAACTGCAGTGATCGTGGGAGTCCTCATCCTACTGGCCGTGGCGGCTTGGGCGCTGACCCGACCCGCCAAGACCAAGCTGGTCGCCTCCACGGCCGTGCCGGTCCGCGTGATGAAGGTGGTGGAACAGGATCTGCCACGCTACGTCACGGGCATCGGCTCGGTGCTGTCGTTGCACAGCGTGGTCATCCGCCCGCAAATCGACGGCATCCTCACGCGATTGCTGGTCAAGGAAGGGCAACTGGTCAAGGCTGGCGATCTATTGGCGACCATCGATGACCGCTCGATCCGCGCCAGCCTCGACCAGGCCAAGGCGCAACTGGGCGAGAGCCAGGCGCAGCTGCAAGTGGCCGTGGTCAACCTCAAGCGCTACAAGGAACTGAGCGTTGATGACGGCATCTCCAAGCAGACCTATGACCAGCAACAGGCACTGGTCAACCAACTGAAAGCGACGATACAAGGTAACCAGGCCGCCATCGACGCGGCCCAGGTACAGCTGTCGTACACGCAGATTCGCTCACCGGTCACCGGCCGCGTCGGTATCCGCAGCGTGGATGAAGGCAACTTCCTGCGCATGAGCGATGCCCAGGGGCTGTTCTCGGTCACCCAGATCGACCCGATTGCCATCGAATTCTCCCTGCCGCAGCAGATGCTACCGACGTTGCAAGGCCTGATCGCGGCCGCTTACCCAGCGCGCGTGGACGCCTATCTCGGTGCCGATACCGAAAGTGAAAACTCCGACCTGCTGGGCCAGGGCCGCTTGAGCCTGATCGACAACCAGATCAGCGGCACCACCGGCACCATCCGCGCCAAGGCCGAATTCAGCAACAGCACGCAGAAACTCTGGCCGGGCCAACTGGTGACGATCAAGATCCAGACCGCCCTCGACCGCAACGCCCTGGCAGTCCCGCCCAGCGTGGTGCAACGCGGCTTGGACTCGCACTTCGTGTACCGCGTCAACGGCGACAAGGTCGACATCGTGCCGGTGCAAGTGGTGTATCAGGACAGTGACCGCAATATCCTCAAGGGTATCCAGGTTGGCGATGTGCTGGTCAGCGATGGCCAGTCGCGGCTCAAGGCAGGCGCCAAGGTCGACATTCTCAAAGAGCCACCCCAGGCGATCCAGACCGCTGACGCCAAGGTGCAGCCATGACGACATCGCGGGGATCAATTTCCGCCTGGTGCATCGACCGCCCGGTCGCCACCCTGTTGCTGACCTTCGCCCTGGTGCTGCTCGGGCTGATTGCCTTTCCCAAGCTGCCTATCGCCCCGTTGCCGGAAGCCGAATTCCCGACGATCCAAGTGACCGCGCAACTGCCCGGCGCCAGCCCCGACACCATGGCATCGTCGATTGCGACCCCGCTGGAGGTGCAGTTCAGCGCCATCCCCGGCATGACCCAGATGACGTCCAGCAGTGCTTTGGGCTCCACCCTGCTGACCCTGCAATTCACCCTCGATAAGAGCATCGACACCGCTGCACAGGAAGTGCAGGCCGCCATCAACACCGCCGCCGGCAAGCTACCAAGTGACATGCCGAGCCTGCCGACCTGGCGCAAGGTCAACCCGGCAGACAGCCCGGTGCTGATCGTCAGTGTCAGCTCCCATGACATGCCCGGCACCGAACTGAGCGATCTGGTGGAAACCCTGCTGGCCCGGCAGATCAGCCAGATCGACGGCGTCGGCCAGATCAACATTACCGGCCAGCAACGCCCGGCGATTCGCGTGCAGGCGTCTCCCGACAAGCTCGCCGCCATCGGCCTGACGCTGGCCGACATCCGCTTGGCGATCCAGCAATCGAGCCTGAACCTGGCCAAAGGTGCGTTGTACGGCAAAAACAGCGTGTCGACCCTGGCAACCAATGACCAACTGTTCCACCCCGATGAATACGGCGACCTGATTGTTTCCTACAAGAACGGCGCCCCTGTTCAACTGCGCGACGTGGCCAAGGTGGTTGATGGTTCGGAAAACGCCTACGTTCAGGCCTGGGCCGTGGACACACCCGGGGTCAACCTGGTGATCACCCGCCAGCCCGGCGCCAACATTGTCGAGACCGTGGAGCGCATCCAGGCCGAACTGCCGCGCCTGGAGGCCATGCTGCCGGCCTCGGTGCAGGTCAGCGTGTTAATGGACCGCACCACCACCATCCGCGCCTCGCTGCACGAAGTGGAAATGACCCTGCTGATCGCCGTGTTGCTGGTGATCGGCGTGATGGCGATTTTCCTGCGCCAGTGGTCGGCAACCGTAATTGTGTCCAGCGTGCTGGGCGTGTCGTTGATCGCCAGTTTTGCCTTGATGTACGTGATGGGCTTCAGTCTGAACAACCTGACCTTGGTCGCCATCGTGGTGGCCGTGGGGTTTGTGGTGGACGATGCGATTGTGGTGGTGGAGAACATCCATCGCCACCTTGAGACAGGGCTGGACAAACGCGAGGCGGCAATCAAGGGCTCCAGCGAAATTGGCTTTACGGTGGTGTCCATCAGCGTGTCCCTGGTGGCGGCGTTCATCCCGCTGCTGTTCATGGGCGGCGTGGTCGGCAGGCTGTTCAAGGAGTTTGCCTTGACCGCCACCTCGACCATCCTGATTTCCGTGGTGGTGTCCCTGACACTCGCGCCGACCCTGGCCGCATTGTTCATGAATGCGCCCAGCCATCGTCCCCATGACAAACCCGGCTTTGGTGAAAAGCTGCTGGCAGCCTACGAAAGAACCCTGCGCCGCGCCCTGGCCCACCAACGCACCATGGCCGGCATTTTCATGCTGACCCTGGCGCTGGCCGTGGCCGGCTATGTGTTTATCCCCAAGGGATTCTTCCCGGTACAAGACACCGGTTTCATCCTCGGCACCAGCGAGGCGGCTGCGGACGTGTCTTACCCGGACATGGTCGAAAAGCACAAGGCGCTGGCTGAGATCATGAAGGCTGATCCGGCTGTGCGCGCGTTCTCCCATTCCGTCGGCGTGACCGGTAGCAACCAGACCATCGCCAACGGTCGCTTCTGGATTTCCCTTGTTCCCCGAGGCGACCGGGATGTGTCCGCCAGCCAATTCATCGATCGCATCCGCCCCAAGCTGGCCAAAGTTCCGGGCATCGTGCTGTACCTGCGTGCGGGCCAGGACATCAACCTAAGCTCGGGCCCCAGCCGTAGCCAATACCAGTACGTACTCAAGAGTAACGACGGCGCGACGCTGAATACCTGGACCCAGCGCCTGACCGAAAAATTGCGCTCCATACCCGCGTTCCGCGATATCTCCAACGACCTGCAACTGGGCGGCAGCATTACCCACATCACCATCGACCGCCGCGCCGCCGCACGTTTCGGCCTGACCGCCACCGACGTCGACCAGGCGCTGTACGACGCCTTCGGCCAACGCCAGGTCAATGAGTTCCAGACCGAAATCAACCAGTACCAGGTGGTGCTGGAACTGGACACCCAGCAGCGCGGCAAGGCCGAAAGCCTGAATTACTTCTACCTGCGTTCGCCGCTGACCAATGAAATGGTGCCGTTGTCGGCGGTCGCCAGCGTCGATGCGCCTACGGTCGGGCCTTTGTCCATCAGTCACGACGGCATGTTCCCGGCCGCCAACCTGTCGTTCAACCTGGCGCCCGGTGTGGCGTTGGGCGACGCAGTGATCCTGCTCAACCAGGCGAAAAACGAAATCGGCATGCCCGCCTCGATCATCGGCAACTTCCAGGGGGCGGCGCAGGCGTTCCAGAGTTCGTTGGCCAGCCAACCCTGGTTGATCCTCGCGGCGCTGGTGGCGGTCTACATCATTCTCGGTGTGCTGTATGAAAGCTTCGTGCACCCGCTGACGATCATCTCGACGTTGCCCTCTGCCGGCCTGGGCGCCCTGATCATGTTGTGGCTGTTGGGCCAGGACTTCTCGATCATGGCGCTGATCGGCCTGGTGCTGTTGATCGGTATCGTCAAGAAGAACGGTATCCTGCTGATCGACTTCGCCCTGGACGCCCAGCGCACACGGGGGCTGTCGCCCCATGATGCGATCTTCGAAGCATGTATCACACGGTTCCGGCCGATCATCATGACCTCATTGGCCGCATTGCTCGGCGCCTTGCCCCTGATGCTCGGCTATGGCGCCGGTGCGGAACTGCGCCAGCCGCTGGGTATCTCGGTGGTCGGCGGCCTGCTGGTGAGCCAGGCGCTGACGCTGTTCACCACGCCGGTCATATACTTGTACCTTGAGAAGTTTTTCCACAAGCCCAAACCAACGCCTGCGTTGGCGGCCACACAATGAGGCTGAGGCCCCGGCCTGGAGCAAAAGGCTCATGCGCGTCCTGATTATTGAAGATGAAGAAAAAACCGCGGATTACCTGCATCGCGGCCTGACAGAGCAAGGCTACACCGTCGACGTGGCGCGCGAAGGCGTCGAAGGCTTGCATCTGGCGCTGGAAAACGACTATGCGGTAATCGTGCTCGACGTGATGCTTCCCGGCCTCGATGGCTTTGGCGTATTGCGAGCGCTGCGTGCGCGCAAGCAGACACCGGTGATCATGCTGACTGCCCGCGAGCGTGTGGAAGACCGCATCCGTGGCCTGCGCGAAGGCGCCGACGACTACCTGGGCAAGCCGTTTTCCTTCCTGGAACTGGTGGCCCGCCTGCAAGCCCTGACCCGCCGAAGCGGTGGGCATGAACCGGTGCAGGTGACCGTCGCGGACCTGTGGATCGACCTGATCAGCCGCAAGGCCAGCCGCAACGGCCTGCGCCTGGACCTGACTGCCAAGGAGTTCTCGCTGCTCAGCGTATTGGCGCGGCGCCAGGGCGAAATCCTGTCCAAGACCGCGATTGCGGAAATGGTCTGGGACATCAATTTCGACAGCGACGCCAACGTGGTGGAAGTGGCGATCAAGCGCCTGCGCGCCAAGCTCGACGGGCCGTTTGACACCAAACTGCTGCACACCATCCGAGGCATGGGGTATGTGCTGGAGAGTCGTAGTGTCGGCTAACTCCATCGCCCTGCGCCTCAGCAGCCTGTTCACGCTGGTAGCGGCGTTGATCTTCCTGTTGATCGGCGGCGCGCTGTATCAGCAGGTGGACCGCAGCCTGGGTTTGTTGCCGGGCGCCGAGTTGGATGCGCGCTATAGCGTGTTGGAGTCTTCGGTCAACCGCTTCGGCACGCCGGACCATTGGGTGAAGATGCAGGCCAAGCTCAAGTTGCTGGGCGAGGAAGACAAACGCATCCGCTTCTGGGTAGTGAGCAGCGATCCGAACTACGAGTATGGCAACCCCGATGCGCAGATCCGTGCCTTTGCCGAGGGGCCGACGGGCAAGCGCGACTTGCGCTTGCCGGGGCGCAAATACCCGTTCAAGGTGCTGGTGAGCCAGTTCCCGGCCAAGGATCAGCGCCCGCCGCTGCGTTTCATGATCGCCATCGACACCGAGAATTTCCGGGCCACCCAGCACCACCTGTTGGTCGCGTTGGTCAGCCTCGCATTGGTCGGCGTGATACTCGCTTCGTTATTGGGTTTCTGGGTCGCGCGCATCGGCCTCAAGCCGTTGGGCAAGCTCTCGGATGAGGCACAGAAACTCGCACCACCCAAGCTCTCCGGTCGTCTGCAGCTGTCGCCATTGCCGCCGGAACTGAGCCAGTTCGTCAACTCGTTCAACTCCACCCTGGATCGCGTCGAGCAGGCCTATTCGCGCCTGGAATCGTTCAACGCCGATGTGGCCCACGAACTGCGCTCGCCGCTGACCAACCTGATCGGCCAGACCCAGGTCGCCCTGACCCGCGGGCGTTCGGCCGAGCATTACTTCGAGGTGCTGCAATCCAACCTCGAAGAACTGGAGCGCCTGCGTTCAATCATCAACGACATGCTGTTCCTCGCCAGCGCGGACCAGGGCAGCAAGGCCACCAAGCTGATCGAAAGTTCCCTGGCCGATGAAGTGGCCACCACCCTCGACTACCTGGACTTCATCCTCGAAGACGCCCAGGTCGAGGTGCAGGTACGCGGCGATGCCACGGTGCAGATCGAAAAAGCCCACCTGCGCCGTGCCTTGATCAACCTGTTGAGCAATGCGGTACAACACACCGCGCCCGGACAGGTCATCGTTGTGAACATCGAGGTGCAGGAACACCAGGTGGCCATCGGCGTGACCAACCCCGGTGACGCGATTGCCAGCGAGCATCTGCCACGCCTGTTCGAACGGTTCTATCGGGTGGACGCGTCGCGCAGCAACAGCGGGGCCAATCACGGCCTGGGACTGGCCATCGTCAAGGCGATTGCCTTGATGCACGGCGGTGATGTGTTCGTGCGCAGCGAGGGCGGTGGGAATACGTTTGGCATCACCCTGCCGGTCTAACCTCTGACTGTTGCGATTTGGGCAACAGTCATTATCTTGTTACACTCTGTATCGTACCGCTCGCCTGCGTTAATTTGACGCATCGGTGAGCGCGACGGCAAAGGCAGTCTCCGCTTACCCGAATTTCCCTCGACTTTTTTCCAGGGCTCTACACTGGGAATCTGTCTTAAAGCCGCTGACTTCAGCGGCTTTTTTTTGCCGTAAAAAAGGCCAGGCACACCCACGACATTGGCCGTTTTCGATTGACCAAAGGAGCTCCACCGGTGAAGAACTCGCTGACGTTCACCCCGTTATTCCTCGCGATTGCAGCAACGATTGCCCCCCTTGCCCACGCGGCAGACACCACCCCCGCCGACGGTTTCGTCGAGGGCGCCCACCTCAACATCAACACCCGCAACTACTACATGAACCGCGACCGTCGCGACATTCACACCGATGACAGCAAGGAATGGGGCCAGGGTTTTCTCGGCACCTTCGAATCCGGCTACACCCAGGGCACGGTCGGTTTCGGCCTGGACGCCCACGCCATGCTCGGTCTCAAGCTGGACGGCGGTGGCGGCACCGACGGATCCAGCATCCTTCCTTACGGCAGTGGCAACGGCAAGGCGCCCGGCTCGTTCTCCACCGCCGGCGGCACCCTGAAAATGCGCGCGTTCGATACCGAGTTGAAGGCCGGTGACCTGTTCCTCAACAACCCAGTGATCGCCGGCGGCATGACCCGCATGCTGCCGCAGACCTTCCGCGGTGTGAGCCTGACCAACCACAGCTTCGACGGCTGGATGTTCGAAGGCGGCCAGGCCAGTTTCACCAAGCTCTACAACCAGAGCGGCCATCGCCGCATCGGCACCAGCTACGGCGCTCTGCCGAACAACACCGATAGCCAGCACATGAACTGGGCCGGTGTATCGTTCAGCGGCATTGAAGGGCTGACCAGCAACCTCTATGCCTCCGAACTCAAGGATGTGTGGAACCAGTACTACTACGACCTGGACTACACCTACGCGCTGAATGACCTGATCAGCCTCAACCCGGGCCTGCACTACTACCACACCCAGGACACCGGTCAGTCCCTGCTCGGGGATATCGACAACAACACCTACAGCCTGCACTTCACCGTCGGCGTGGGAAACCACAGCGTCACAGCCACCTACCAGCGAGTCAACGGCAACACGCCGCTCGACTACATTGCCCAGGGCGACAGCATCTACCTGGATAATTCCCAGCAGTATTCCGATTTCAACGGCCCCAACGAACGCTCGTGGAAGCTGAAGTACGCCTACGACTTCGCCGGCCTCGGCATGCCCGGCTTGACCTCGGCCGTGTCCTACATCAGCGGTAAGACCGACCTGACCAAGGTCGACCCGCAAAGCCGTGGCTACAGCGCCTGGTACAGCGCCGATGGCAAAGACGCCAAGCATTGGGAACGGGACATCGACCTCAAGTACGTGGTACAGGGCGGCAAGGCCAAGGACTTGGCCGTGCGCCTGCAATGGGCGACCAATCGCGGCAGTAACGGCTACTCGGCGGTGGATCGCGACGTGGATGAATACCGGGTGATCGTTGATTACCCGATCAACGTGTTCTGACGGACAGATCTTTCTTTTTAACCACGTATTTAATTTTCATCGGGTAGAACTAAACTGCCAGCATCCTCACCGCTGAAGTCTGCCCGATGAGTCAATCCAGTTCTCGCACCCTGCCGGCACGCCCGGAGCTGTTTCTGATGCTGGGCAGTGGCCTCACTGTCGTCCTGATTGTGGTGATCGTCGCGGCGCTGCTGATCCGCGAACATGCCAGCACCTTGCAGGCCGCCAAGCGCGCCACCAGCAACATCACCCAACTGATCAATGCCGATGTGCTGCGCAACGTCGAACTCTACGACTTGGCGCTGCAAGGGCTTATCGCCGCCACTACGCGGCAGGACTTGAGTCAGGTTTCGCCGGACATCCGGCACCTGGTGCAGTTCGATCAATCCACGGCGGCCCCCTTCAAAGGTGAAGTGCTGTTACTGGACGCCAACGGTGCGGTGATTGCCGACTC
The DNA here is from genome assembly GCF_049897885.1 of Pseudomonas sp. DWRC2-2. Taxonomy (NCBI): domain Bacteria; kingdom Pseudomonadati; phylum Pseudomonadota; class Gammaproteobacteria; order Pseudomonadales; family Pseudomonadaceae; genus Pseudomonas; species Pseudomonas sp. DWRC2-2. The sequence continues at coordinate 293,777 of NZ_JAFCXD010000002.1, read as the reverse complement.
TTCGACGTTGTGGCCGACGCCGCGCAACTTTGCCAATCGCGATTACTTCCAGGCCCATCAACATACATCCCAGGCCGGGTTGTTCATCAGTCGCCCATTCAAGATCCACTGTGCCTGCGACCAGGTGTGGCGCATTGCATTCAGCCGCCGGGTGTCCGGCCCCAACGGTGAGTTTGCCGGTGTGGCCGTGGCGACCATGCGCTTGGCGTATTTCGATCAACTGTTCAACCGCCTGGCCATCGGCAATGGCAGCTCTGTCAATCTGCTGAATACCCACGGCATCCTCCTGGCCCAGCAGCCGTTGCTGGAACGCGACATGATCGACAAAGACCTGAGCGATCGCCCCAACTTCAAACGCATGCTGCGCGAGGGCGAAGGGAGTTTCCGGGCGATCTCCGCCCTTTCCGGCCAGGAACGCCTGTATACGTTCAGCAACGTCGGTGAGTTGCCGCTGATTGTGGTGGTGGCGCTCTCCGCCGATGACGTATTTGCGCCCTGGCAACGCGCCGCGCTGCTGGTCAGCAGTGCCACCGGCATCCTCTGTGTCGGCTTGCTCTGGCTGACCTGGATGCTGCGCCGGGAATTGCGCCGCCGTTATCGCACCGAACGCGTGCTGTCAGAACTGGCAGCCACCGACGCCCTCACCGGCCTGGCCAACCGCCGTATCCTGGACGAACGCCTGCGCCTGGAATGGGATCGCGCGCAACGTTCGACCGAGCCGCTGACGGTGCTGATGATCGATGTGGACCACTTCAAGGCGTTCAACGACCGCCACGGCCATCACGGCGGCGATGAAGCATTACGCACTGTCGCCCAGGTGATCGGTACCAATATCCGCCGCCCGGCCGACCTGGCCGCGCGCTATGGCGGCGAAGAGTTTGCGGTGGTGCTGCCGGTGACCGATGCCAAGGGCGCCTGGGTGATTGCCGAGCATATCCGCAGCGGTATCGAGCACTTGCCGAGGGTGGGAGGAGATGAACAGCCGATTACGGTGAGCATCGGCATGAGCACTTGGGACAAGCGCAGCCGTCAGTCGCTGGAGGCGTTGTTGCTGAGTGCGGATCAGGCGCTGTACGAGGCCAAGCACACCGGGCGTAACCGTATTGTGGATGCGAATAACCAGGCATAAAAAAAGGCCACCCGAAGGCAGCCTTTCAAAACTAAAGAAAGAGAGTTGTTACTTACACCGCCGCAACGGGACGCATGTAAGAGATCGGTGCGGTGCTGGCATCTTCGAAGGTCACGACTTCCCAAGCATCTGTCTGCTCAATCAACTTGCGCAGCAGCTGGTTGTTAAGGGCGTGGCCCGACTTGAAGCCTTTGAACTCGCCTATCAGGCTATTGCCCAGCAGGTAGAGGTCACCGATTGCATCGAGGATCTTGTGCTTCACGAATTCGTCTTCGTAGCGAAGGCCGTCTTCGTTCAGTACACCATCCGCGTCGACCACAATGGCGTTTTCAACGCTGCCGCCGAGTGCGAGGTTGTGCTTGCGCAGGTACTCGATGTCACTCATGAAACCAAAAGTACGGGCGCGGCTGACTTCTTTTACGAACGAAGTGCTGGAAAAATCCACGCTTGCACTTTGGGTGCGGTCACGGAATACCGGGTGATCGAAATCGATCTCAAAGCTCACTTTAAAGCCTTCGAACGGGACGAAGGTGGCGCGCTTGTCGCCGTCTTCTACTGTCACTTCCCGCAGAATGCGAATGAACTTCTTGGCTGCGTCCTGTTCTTCCAGGCCGGCAGATTGAATCAAGAATACGAAGGGTCCAGCGCTGCCATCCATGATCGGGACTTCGGACGCGGAGAGCTCGACGTAGGCGTTATCGATGCCCAGGCCAGCCATGGCCGAGAGCAAGTGCTCCACCGTGTCCACTTTGACGTCACCGTTGACCAATGTGGTCGACATCGTGGTTTCGCCAACGTTTTCCGCGCGAGCAGGAATCTGCACCACAGGGTCCAGGTCGGCACGAACAAACACGATGCCGGTGTCGACAGGTGCGGGCTTGAGGGTCAGGTATACCTTCTCCCCGGAGTGCAGACCTACACCTGTGGCACGGATAATATTCTTCAGGGTGCGTTGTTTAATCATGGCTTGGACCGCTTGAGCGCAAATTGCGAACTGGTATCAACAAAGGCTGGCGATAATAGCAGACCAGACCTTTGCTGAACACCAATCACCTTCATAGCCCTGATACATTCCATTAATCGGCCTGACGACGCAGGAATGCCGGGATGTCCAAGTAGTCCAGATCATCTTGCGGATTCGGGCTACGGGACGCCGCAGCACCGGCCTGAGCCTGGTTGCGCATCACGGTCGGACGGTCCAGGTCACGGTAGTTCACCGACGGCAGTTCCTGGCGCGAAGGCGCTGGAGCGGCAGCCGCTTGGCTGGCGTGGCTGGCTTGGGCGTTGTGCAGGGTGTTGTCGATCACCTTCACAGGCTTCTCGATTTTTGCACCCAGGCCGGTCGCAACCACGGTCACATGCAGCTCGTCGCGCATGTCCGGATCGATCACGGTGCCGACTTTGACCATCGCGTGTTCGGAAGCGAAGGCTTCGATGATGCTACCCACGTCGGAGTACTCACCCAGGGACAGGTCAGGACCGGCGGTAATGTTCACCAAGATGCCGCGTGCACCTTGCAGGTTCACGTCTTCCAGCAGCGGGTTGCGGATCGCCGCTTCAGTAGCTTCACGTGCACGGTTCGGACCGCTGGCGCAGCCAGTGCCCATCATCGCCATGCCCATTTCGCTCATCACGGTACGTACGTCGGCAAAGTCGACGTTGATCATGCCTGGACGCTTGATGATGTCGGAGATACCGCGAACGGCACCAGCCAGTACATCGTCCGCCTTGGCAAACGCGGACAGCAGGCTGGCGTCCTTGCCCAGGATGGTCAGCAGTTTCTCGTTGGGGATGGTGATCAACGAGTCGACGCTTTCAGACAGCAGACGGATGCCTTCGTCGGCGATCTGCATACGCTTGCGACCTTCGAACGGGAACGGACGGGTCACGACAGCGACCGTCAGAATGCCCATTTCCTTGGCCACTTCGGCGATGATCGGCGCAGCACCAGTACCGGTACCGCCGCCCATGCCGGTGGTGATGAACACCATGTTGGTGCCTTGCAGCACTTCGGCAATACGCTCGCGGTCTTCCAGGGCAGCTTGACGGCCGACTTCCGGATTGGCGCCAGCACCGAGGCCCTTGGTCACGGCTGTGCCCAATTGCAGGATGGTCCGCGCGCCGATGCTTTTCAGCGCCTGGGCATCAGTGTTGGCGCAGATGAATTCAACGCCTTCAATGTTGCTCTTGACCATGTGGTTGACAGCGTTGCCGCCGCCACCGCCGACACCGATTACTTTGATAACCGGGCTTGCGGGGATGTTGTCTACGAGTTCGAACATGTTCCCTCTCCTTTCATTTCTCTAGTTTTTTCGCCTACTGCTTACAACGGTGTCGCGGTAAATCTTTAAAAATTGCCTTTGACCCATGCCTGCAACCGCTCGAACAACGGCGCTTTCGCCTCGTCGTCACTGCGGTAGCTGTCACGGTTGCTCGGGCCCGACAGGGAAATGCCGTCGGTCTGCTTTTGCAGCCCGTACAACAGCAAGCCCACACCGGTGGAGTAAATCGGGTTGCGCACCACGTCGCCCAGGCCTTTGACGCCATGAGGCACGCCCAGGCGGACGGGCATGTGGAAGATTTCCTCGGCCAGTTCGACCGCGCCTTCCATCTTCGAGGTGCCACCGGTCAGCACGATGCCGGCCGGGATCAGATCTTCGTAGCCGCTGCGGCGCAGTTCAGCCTGGATCAGGGTGAACAGTTCGTCGTAGCGCGGCTCGACCACTTCGGCCAGGGCCTGGCGCGACAGTTCGCGCGGTGGACGGTCGCCCACGCTCGGCACCTTGATGGTCTCGCCGGCACCGGCCAGTTTGGCCAGGGCGCAGGCGTAGCGAATCTTGATTTCTTCGGCGTACTGGGTCGGTGTACGCAGCGCCATGGCGATGTCGTTGGTCACCTGGTCACCGGCAATCGGGATCACGGCGGTGTGACGGATCGCACCCTCGGTGAAGATCGCGATGTCGGTGGTGCCGCCGCCGATGTCGACCAGGCATACGCCCAGTTCTTTTTCGTCGTCAGTCAGTACCGAGTAGGCCGAGGCCAACTGCTCAAGAATGATGTCGTCGATTTCCAGGCCGCAGCGGCGCACGCATTTTTCAATGTTCTGTGCGGCGTTGACGGCGCAGGTCACCACGTGGACCTTGGCTTCCAGACGTACGCCCGACATGCCCAGGGGCTCACGAACGCCTTCCTGGTTGTCGATCACGTAGTCCTGCGGCAGCGTGTGCAGCACGCGCTGGTCAGCCGGGATCGCCACGGCCTGGGCGGCGTCGAGCACGCGTTCAAGGTCGGCGGAGCTGACTTCGCGGTCGCGGATCGCCACGATACCGTGGGAGTTCAGGCTGCGGATATGGTTGCCCGCCACGCCAACGAACGCCGAGTGGATCCGGCAACCGGCCATCAGCTGCGCTTCTTCGATGGCGCGCTGGATCGATTGCACGGTGGACTCGATGTTCACCACCACGCCCTTCTTCAGGCCCCGGGACGGATGCGTGCCAATACCGACGATTTCGATAACGCCGTCTTCCCCGACCTCGCCCACCAGCGCCACCACTTTGGAGGTGCCAATGTCGAGACCGACGATCATTTTGCCGCTTTGCACGTTTGCCATGGGTCCTGCCTCTTCTTAATTCTTCGCGACAGCGGGTTGCGCTGCCGTGGGCGCTGCCGGTTCACGCCAGCCGACGGCCAGGCCGTTGGCGTAACGCAGGTCGACGCTCGCAATGTTCGTAATCTGTTCTTTCAAGGTCTTGTCATAGATGGCAATGAAGCGGCGCATCTTTTCCACCAAGCGGTCGCGTCCCAGCAACAACTGGATGCCCGGGCCGGAACTGCCTGCCCCGGTCGTCAAAAACCAGCTACCCCGTTCACGCAGTTCCAGGCGTGCAATGGAGAAGCCCATGGGACGCAGCATCTGGCTCAAGGCCTGGTACTGCTGCATCACTTGCTGCTGCGCCCGCTGCGGCCCGAACAGCTGCGGCAGGTGCTCATAGTTGGCCAGCTCACGCGGGGTGAACGCCTGGCCCTGGTTGTTCAACAGCGCTTCGTCGCCCCAACGGGCCACGGGCAGTTGTTCTTCCAGGCGGATCGTCACCTGGTCCGGCCATACTCGACGGACTTCGGCGTGGGCGATCCACGGCATCTGTTCCAGCTCTGCGCGCATACCGGCCAGGTCGATGGTAAAGAAGCTCGCCGCCAGGTACGGGCCGATGCGCTGCTGTACCGCTTGCTGGCTGATGTAGCTCAAGTCGCCCTGCACGCTGATCTTGGTGATCGGCCGGTCGGCATACGGCAACAGACGCTGCGCGCCTTCGTAGGTTCCGAAACCCAGCACCACCAGCAACACCGGCCAGAACAGCGCCTTGAGGAAACCAAAGTTGGCTTTCGGCAGGCGCGCCGACATCGGCTCTTTAGCCACCATTCGGCTGGCACCCCGTGGCACCGGCTTGCGGCTCGGTGCTTGTGGGGGCTGATGACGAAGCGATGCGCCTTTCATGTCCTTAGCCTCTTGGCTCAATGCTGTCGGCCAGAATCGCCAGCACCAACTGCTGGAAATCCAAACCGGCCGCACGGGCTGCCATGGGGACCAGGCTGTGGTCGGTCATGCCCGGTGCAGTGTTGACTTCCAGGAACCAGAAATTCCCTTGGTCATCCTGCATCACGTCTGCCCGCGCCCAACCGGCGATACCCAGCGCCTCACAGGCTTTCGCCGTGAGGTCCATCAATTCCTGTTCTTTGCTTGCGTCAAGGCCGCACGGGATCCGGTACTGGGTATCGGAAGCCAGGTACTTGGCGTCGTAGTCGTAAAAGGTGTGGGGCGTGCCCAATGCGATAGGCGGCAAAACCTGACCACGCAGGGTGGCGATGGTGTACTCGGGACCCTGGATCCACTGTTCCACCAACACTTGCGAATCGTAGGTACTTGCCGCTTTCCATGCGTCGATCAATTCGGCGGCCGAGTTCACTTTAGCCATGCCGATACTGGAGCCTTCATGGGCAGGTTTGACGATCAAAGGCAGGCCCAGTTCCTTGGCTGCAGAAATACAATCGTCTTCGCTGCACAGAACACTGTGACGCGGGGTGGGAATGCCCAGGCTGTGCCACACCTGCTTGGTGCGCAACTTGTCCATCGCCAGCGCGGAAGCAAGGATGCCGCTGCCGGTGTAAGGGATGCCAGCGCACTCCAACAGGCCTTGCATGCTGCCGTCTTCACCGCCACGGCCGTGGAGGATGATGAAGGCGCGGTCGATCTTCTCGGCCATAAGGCGAGCGAGGAAATCATCGCCCACGTCGATGCCGAACGCATTCACCCCGGCGCTTTGCAGGGCTTCGAGCACAGCGTTGCCCGACTTGAGCGACACTTCGCGCTCAGCGCTTTTACCGCCGAACAACACCGCGACGCGGCCGAAGTCTGCGGGTGCGATTGTGGAAAACAGGGAGCCGTAGTTGTTGATCATTTCGACTTCCCCTTCGCAGCAGCAAACAGCGGGCTCGCCAGCAACTTAGGCGCAAGACCACCGATATCACCGGCGCCCTGGCACAGCAAAATGTCACCGGCCCGCAGCAGCGGCTTGACGATCGGCGCCAGGTCCACACCACGCTCGATGTAGATCGGGTCCAACTGGCCACGCTGACGGATGCTGTTGCACAGCTTGCGGCTGTCGGCGCCCGGGATCGGTTCTTCACCGGCCGGGTACACCTCCATCAACAGCAGCACGTTGGCGTCGGCCAATACATTGACGAAATCGTCGTACAGGTCGCGGGTACGGCTATAGCGGTGCGGCTGGTAGACCATCACCAGGCGGCGCTCCGGCCAGCCACCGCGCACGGCCTTGATCACGGCAGCGACTTCGGTCGGGTGGTGACCGTAGTCGTCCACCAGCATCACGTCGCCGCCTTCTACCGGCAACTGGCCGTAGACCTGGAAGCGACGGCCCACGCCGGCAAAGCGCGACAGGCCTTCGACGATGGCTTCATCGCTGACGCCTTCGTCGGTGGCGATGCAAATGGTCGCCAGGGAATTCAGCACGTTGTGGTTGCCGGGCATGTTCACCGACACATCCAGCGGCTCGCGGTCGGGACGCAGCACGGTGAAGAAGGTTTGCATGCCTTCCTGGCGCACATTGATGGCGCGCACGTCGGCGTCTTCGCTGAAGCCGTAGGTCACGGTCGGACGCTTGACCAGTGGCAGGATTTCGCGCACCACCGGATCGTCCAGGCAGACCACGGCCAGACCGTAGAACGGCAGGTTGTGCAAGAACTCGACGAAGGTTTTCTTCAATTTGTTGAAGTCACCGTCGTACGTTGCCATGTGGTCTTCGTCGATATTGGTGACGACGGCGACCAGTGGTTGCAGGTGCAGGAAGCTCGCGTCGCTTTCATCGGCTTCGGCGATCAGGTAACGGCTGGTGCCCAGTTGTGCATTGGTGCCGGCTGCATTCAGGCGGCCACCGATCACGAACGTCGGGTCCAGGCCACCGGCCGCGAACACCGAGGCGATCAGGCTGGTGGTGGTGGTTTTGCCGTGGGTACCGGCGACGGCGATGCCGTGGCGATAACGCATCAGCTCGGCCAGCATCTCGGCGCGCGGCACCACGGGAATGCGGCGCTCAAGGGCGGTGGCCACTTCCGGGTTGGAGGTGTTCACGGCGCTGGATACCACCAGCACATCAGCCTCGGAGGAGTTCTCCGCACGGTGGCCGATGAAGATCTGTGCGCCAAAGGTTTTCAGGCGTTCGGTGACCGGCGACTCTTTCAAGTCGGAGCCGGACACCTGGTAGCCCAGGTTCAGCAACACTTCAGCGATGCCGCACATGCCCACGCCACCGATACCAACGAAGTGGATACGACGGATGCGGCGCATTTCCGGTTGTGGCATGGCTTTCTGATTCTCAACCATGGGCCACCTCCAGGCAGATATCGACCACGGTGCGGGTTGCGTCAGGTTTGGCCAGGCGGCTTGCGGTGCTCGCCATGCTATTGAGTCGTTCCGGTTGCATCAAAACCTCAGTCAGGCGTGCGGCCAAATCGGCGGCGCCAGTCGTTCTTTGCGGCAGCAGGAAGGCAGCGCCCTCCCCGGCCAAATATTCGGCGTTGCGGGTCTGGTGATCGTCGATCGCGTGGGGCAAAGGCACCAGCAAGGACGGCAGACCGGCGGCCGCCAGTTCACTGACGGTCAGCGCACCGGAGCGGCAGACCACCAGGTCGGCCCAGCCATAGGCGTGGGCCATGTCTTTGATGAAGGGCTGTACGTTCGCCTCAACACCGGCTTCGCGATAACGCGTGGCGGTGACTTCACCGTGATCTTTGCCAGCCTGATGGAAGACTTCCGGGCGCAATTCCACAGGGAGTTGCGCCAGGGCTTCCGGCAGCAGTTTGTTCAAAGGCTCGGAGCCAAGGCTGCCGCCCATGACCAGCAGGTGCGGCTTGCGCCCTTGCAGTGCTTCACGGGCGATGTCCATAAACAGTTCGGTACGCACCGGGTTGCCGGTGGTGCGCAGCTTGTCCGAGGTACCAAAGGTTTTCGGAAATGCTTCACACACCCGCGCAGCCAACGGCACCAGCAGACGGTTGGCGGTACCGGCGACGGCGTTCTGCTCGTGCACGATCACCGGCACACCGGCAAGCTTGGCGGCAACACCACCAGGACCGGTCACATACCCACCAAAACCGAGCACACACACCGGCTTCAGTTCACGAATGACTTTGCGTGCCTGCCATACCGCCTTGAGCAACACAAACGGCGCCTTGAGCAGGGACAACTTGCCCTTGCCACGCAGGCCGGTGACGTTGATCAGGTGCAGTGGCAAGCCGGCATTCGGCACCAATTCGTTTTCGATGCCACGCGGGGTACCCAACCAGTGCACGGTGTAGCCACGGTTCTGGAATTCGCGCGCACAGGCCAAGGCCGGGAACACATGGCCGCCGGTGCCGCCCGCCATGATCAGCACGTTAGCGCCCATGGGTCGGCTCCTCGGCAAAATCGCTCTCGCTGAATTCCATCTCTTCGCTGCCCAAGTGGGTTCGACTCTCCCACTCGATGCGCAGCAACAAGCCCAAGCACGCGCAGCAGATCACCAACGAACTGCCGCCGTAGCTGAGGAACGGCAAGGTCAGGCCCTTGGTCGGCAGCAGGCCGACGTTCACCCCGATGTTGATCAGGAACTGGCCGATCCACAGGAACGACAAGCCATACGCCACATAAGCAGCGAAATACTGTTTGGCCTTTTCGGCCCACAAGCCGATGTACATGCCGCGTACACACACGAACACGAACAACGCGACTGTGCACAGCGAACCCACCACGCCCAGCTCTTCGGCAAGTACCGAGAACACGAAGTCGGTGTGCGCTTCCGGCAGGTAGAACTGCTTCTGCACACTGTTGCCCAGGCCCACGCCCAGCCATTCGCCGCGACCGAACGCGATCAGCGCCTGGGTCAACTGGTAGCCGGAACCGAACTGGTCGGACCACGGATCGGTAAAGGTGATCAGACGCGCCATCCGGTAGGGTTGCGCCTGTACCAGAATGGTCACGGCGGCCACGGCCAGCACCACCATCAAGGTAAAGCGGAACAGGCCCACGCCGCCAAGGAACAGCATCGCCGCCGCAGCCCCCATCATCACGACGGTGGCGCCGAAGTCGGGCTCCATCAGCAACAGGCCGGCCATCGGCAGCAGCACGATGAAGGGCTTGAAAAAGCCCATCCAGCTTTCGCGCACTTCTTTCTGGCGACGTACCAGGTAACCGGCCAGGTAAATCACCACGAACACCTTGGCGATTTCCGACGGTTGCACGTTGAACGCGCCGAAGCCGATCCAGCGCATCGAACCGTTCACCTCGCGGCCGATACCGGGCAGGATCACCATGATCAGCAAGCCGAACGCACCGATCAGCATCAGCCAACCCAGGCGTTGCCAGGTGGCGATCGGGATCATCATGGTGACGATGCACGCGCCAAGACCGATCACCAGGTACACCAGGTGACGGATCATCATGTACAGCGTGTTACCCGACTGTACGGCGGCCACTTCGGACGACGCCGAGGTGATCATCACCAGGCCCAGGCCCAACAGCGCCAGGCAACCGGCGAGCATCGGGAAGTCGAGGTCGATACCGCGCCCGGTGATGATCGGCGATGGGTACGGCTTGATGATGTTCCGCAAGTTGATACTCATGCCAAGGCCTCCACGGCGGCGGCGAACAGCTGGCCGCGCTCTTCGTAGTTCTTGAACATGTCGAAACTGGCGCACGCCGGCGACAGCAGCACTGCATCGCCCGTCTGGGCCAGGGCTTTGCATTGCGCGATGGCGTCGTCCAGGGAGGTGGCGCGCACTTGCGGCACCGCATCGCCGAGGGCGGCGGCGATCAGGTCTGAGTCACGGCCCATCAGCACCACGGCGCGACAGTGTTCAGCCACTGGGCCTTTAAGGTCCTTGAAGTCGGCACCCTTGCCGTCGCCACCGGCGATCAGCACCAGCTTGCCTTCGATATCGGCGCCAAGGCCTTCGATAGCCGCCAGGGCCGCACCGACATTGGTGGCCTTGGAATCGTTGTAATAGCTGACGCCGTCGAGATCGCGCACCCACTGGCAGCGATGTTCCAAGCCGCCGAATGTACGCAGGGCCGACAGCATGGCGTCGAACGGCAGGCCAACGGCATGCCCCAGCGCCAGAGCCGCCAGGGCGTTGGACTGGTTATGGGCGCCACGGATTTTCAGCTCGCGCACCGGCATCAGGTTCTGGAATTCGAAGGCCAGGTGTTTCTCGCCGTTCTCTTCGCGAATGCCGAAGGCTTTGAAATCAGGCTTGCTCAGGCCGAAGGTCCAGCATGGCAGGCCCTCGCCCATCAGCGGACGGCTCAACGCGTCCTGACGATTGACCACCACTTGCTTGGCGCCCCGGAAGATCCGGTGCTTGGCCAGGTGATAGGCCGGCAGCCCGCTGTAGCGGTCCATGTGGTCTTCACTCACGTTCAACACGGTCGCCACTTCGGCACCGAGGTCGTGGGTGGTTTCCAACTGAAAGCTCGACAGTTCCATCACGTACAGCTCGACGTCGTCGCTGAGCAGGTCCAACGCCGGCGTGCCGATGTTGCCGCCCACGGCCACGCGCTTGCCGGCCGCAGCGGCCATCTCGCCGACCAGGGTGGTCACGGTGCTTTTTGCGTTGGAACCGCTGATGGCCACGATCGGCGCCTGCGCGTTACGCGCGAACAGGTCGATATCGCCCGACAGCTTCACGCCACGGGCGGCGGCGGCTTGCAGGGCCGGCGTCGCGATGGCCAGGCCGGGGCTCACGTAGAGCTCGTCGGCACGGCACAGAAACTCGACATCCAGCTCGCCACAACGCACTTCCACGTGCGGGTAGTCACGGCGCAGCGTGACCAGCTCCGGTGGATTTTCCCGCGTATCGGCCACGGCAAACGGCTTGCCCCGGTTCGCCAGGAAGCGAACCAGGGACATGCCGCTCTTGCCGAGGCCGACAACGATGCGGAAGTGGTCTGAAGCGATCAGGGACACTCGTTTCTACCTCAGTTTCAGGGTGGCAAGGCCGATCAGCACCAGAATCACGGTGATGATCCAGAAGCGGACGATCACACGTGGCTCAGGCCAGCCCTTGAGTTCAAAGTGGTGGTGAATCGGCGCCATGCGGAACACGCGGCGCCCGGTCAACTTGAAGGACGCCACCTGGATGACCACCGACAGGGTTTCCATCACGAACACGCCGCCCATGATGAACAGCACGATTTCCTGGCGAACGATCACGGCGATGGTGCCGAGGGCCGCGCCCAGCGCCAGTGCGCCGACGTCACCCATGAAGACTTGTGCGGGATACGTGTTGAACCACAGGAAGCCCAGGCCGGCACCGATCAACGCACCGCAGAACACGATCAATTCACCTGCGCCCGGCACATAGGGAATCAGCAGATATTCAGCGAATTTCACGTTACCCGACAGGTAGCAGAAGATGCCGAGCGCACCGCCCACCATCACCGTTGGCATGATCGCCAGGCCGTCGAGGCCGTCAGTCAGGTTGACCGCGTTGCTGGAGCCGACGATCACGAAGTAGGTCAGCACCACGAAGCCGATGCCCAGGGGAATGCTGGCGTCCTTGAGCATCGGGATGATCAAAGTGGTTTCCACGGCGCTTGGCGCGGTGGTGTAAAGGAAGATCGCAGCGCCGAGGCCGAACACCGACTGCCAGAAATACTTCCAGCGGCTTGGCAGCCCTTTCGAGTTTTTCTCGATCACTTTGCGGTAGTCGTCCACCCAGCCGATGGCGCCAAACAGCAGCGTCACCAACAGAACGGTCCATACATAACGGTTGTGCAGGTCGGCCCACAGCAAAGTGCTGATGCCGATGGACGACAGGATCAGCGCGCCGCCCATGGTCGGGGTGCCGGACTTGGACAGGTGCGACTGCGGGCCGTCATTACGAACCGATTGACCAATTTGCAGGTTCTGCAGGGTGCGGATCATCCACGGCCCCAGGAACAGCGACAAACACAACGCGGTCAGCACACCCAGGATCCCGCGCAGGGTCAGGTACTGAAAGACCGCGAAGCCTTTGTGGAACTGTTGCAGATACTCAGCCAGCAGCAGCAGCATTAATGTTTCTCCGTACTTGAGCCACACAAGGCCGCGACGACGTTTTCCATCACCGCGCTGCGCGATCCCTTGATCAAAATGGTTGTGTGTTTATCGTGTTCAGCCGCCGTCAGCGCCTGGATCAGCTCGGCCTGAGTCGCGAAATGGCGAGCGCCGGGGCCAAACACGCTGACAGCGTGAGCCATGTGCGGGCCGACGGCGTAAAGCGCGTCGACTTTGCCAGCGGCATAGGCGCCGACGTCGCGGTGGGACTGTTCGGCCCACTCACCCAGCTCGGCGATATCACCCAGCACCAACACCTTGCGGCCGTCGAAGCTTTTGAGCAGGTCGATGGCGGCGCAGATGGAGGACTGGTTGGCGTTATAGGTGTCGTCGATCACGCGCATGCCGTTGCTGGTCAACTGCGCCACGGTGCGCCCTTTGACCGGCTGCACTGCGCCCAAACCTGTGGCGATACCGAACAGCGACACGCCCAGGGCGTAAGCGGCAGCGGCGGCGGCCAAGGCATTGGCGACGTTATGGTTGCCCAGCAGGTTCAGTTGCACGTGTTCATTGCCTTGCGGGGTGTGCAAGGTAAAGGACGGGCAACCCCGCGCATCAACGGTAATGTTGGAGGCGTGGAAATCAGCCGCGGCGTTGAGCACGGCAAACGTCAGGACCTTGCGACCGGCGGCGCGTACACGCCAGGTTTCGAAGGCCTTGTCGTCGAGATTCAACACAGCGGTGCCCGAGGCATCGAGGCCTTCAAGGATTTCACCCTTGGCTTCGACGATTTTCTCCGGGCCACCGAACTCGCCAACGTGGGCGGTACCGGCATTATTGATGATCGCCACGTGGGGCTTGGTCAGCGCCACGGTGTAAGCGATTTCGCCGACGCGCGATGCGCCCAACTCGATCACGGCCGCCGTGTGTTCCGGGGCCAATTCAAGCAGGGTCAACGGAGCGCCGAAATCATTGTTCAGGTTGCCACGGGTCGCGAGAACCGGGCCACGTGTACGCAACACACCGGCGAGCAGTTCCTTGACCGTGGTCTTGCCGCTGGAGCCGGTGATGGCTGCAACAGGCTTGTCAAAGGCCGCACGGTTCAGCGCACCCAGTTGACCCAAGGCCAAGCGAGTATCGGCAACCAGCAGTTGTGGCAGTGTGGAATCCACCACTTCGCGTTGCACCAAGGCGCCGACGGCACCTTTGGCGGCGACGTCATTCAGGTAGTCGTGACCATCAAAACGCGGGCCCGCCAGGGCGACAAACAATTGCCCTGGCTTGATGGCGCGGCTGTCGATACTGACGCCGTCGAAACTGCAATCGCTCGACAACACGCGGGCCGACAGGGCCTCGGTCAGCTCGCTGAATTTCATTGCTTTAAGCATGGGCGACCTCCCAGGCGGTCAAGGCGTGATCGGCCTCGACCAGATCGGAGAAGGCGTGGCGCTCACCGTTGATTTCCTGATAGTCCTCGTGACCTTTACCCGCCAGCACCACCACATCGTCAGCACCAGCGCTGGCGATCAATTGGGCGATGGCTGCACCGCGACCGGCGACAAACGTAGCCTTGGACACGTCTTTGAAGCCGACACGAATGTCGTCGAAAATCTGGCTCGGGTCTTCGCTGCGCGGGTTGTCGTCGGTGACGAGCACTCCATCGGCCAGGCGCTCGACGATCTCGGCCATCAACGGGCGTTTGCCGCGATCACGGTCACCGCCGCAACCGAACAGGCACAGCAGCTTGCCTTTGGCGTGCGGACGCAAAGCCACCAGGACTTTTTCCAGGGCATCCGGCGTGTGGGCGTAGTCGACCACCACCAACGGCTGCTTGCCGCCACCCAGGCGCTGCATGCGACCGACCGGGCCTTCCAGCTTCGGCAGTACACGCAGGATTTCGTCGAGGGCGTAATCCAGACCGAGCAATGCGCCGACGGCCGCCAGGGTGTTGCTCAGGTTGAAGCGACCGAGCAGGCTGCTGCGCAGATGATGTTCGCCCTGCGGCGTCACCAGTGTGGCGCGCACACCTTCGTCATTGAACTGGGCTTCGCGGCAGTACAGGTACGCGCTGGAATCCTCCAGGCTGTAGCTGATCAGGCGCGATTCACGGTCTTCGGCAGCCAGTTGGCGGCCGAATGCGTCATCCAGGTTCACCACGCGGCACTTGAGGTCGTTCCAGGCAAACAGCTTGGCCTTCTCGGCAGCGTAGGCTTCCATGGTGCCGTGGTAGTCGAGGTGATCACGGGAAAGGTTGGTCATCACCGCCACATCAAACGCCAACGCAGCAACGCGGCCTTGATGCAAACCGTGGGACGACACTTCCATGGCAACCGCCTTGGCACCGGCCTTTTTCAGGTCGGCCAGGGTCGCTTGCACGGCGATTGGATTCGGCGTGGTGTGCAGGCCGCTTTGCAACGCGCCGTAGAAACCGGTGCCCAGTGTGCCGACGATGCCGCAGTGCTGACCCAGCAGGTCAAGCGCCTGGGCAATCAGTTGAGTCACGCTGGTCTTGCCGTTGGTGCCAGTGACGCCGACCAGATTGACGTGTCGACTTGGGTCACCATAAAAACGCCCGGCGATATCCGAAAGCTGCTTGGCCAAACCTTTGACCGGAATCAACGGCACGTCGGTGATCGGCAGTACGGTGGCGCCTTCCACTTCATAAGCCACGGCGGCCGCACCGCGTTGCAACGCATCCGCGATATGCGCGCGGCCATCGAATTTACCGCCAGGCACGGCCAGGAACAGGTCACCGGCACGCACATTACGGCTGTCCAGGCTCAACTCGCGAATCAGTAGATCGCGACCGGCGTGGGCAAAAATCTTGTTCAGGCTAAGAGACATCAGCCGCGCCCTCCATTGGCTTTTACGGCAGCGGCCGGTGGTCCGGCGTTCGCTTGTTGGGTCGGCGGCAGGTTGTCCGGCGTGATGTTCATCAGGCGCAGGGTGCCGGACATCACTTTGCTGAACACCGGCGCCGATACCAGGCCACCGAAGTAACCGGCTTTGCTCGGCTCATCGATCACCACGACGATGGCGTAGCGTGGATCGCTCATCGGGCCGAAACCGGCGAACAGCGAACGGTAGGAGTTTTCGGCGTAGCCCTTGGTGCCCACCGAGGTTTTACGCGCAGTACCCGACTTGCCAGCCACGTGATACGCCGGCACCTGGGCACGGAATACGCCGCGCGGTGCTTCGATCACTTGTTGCAGCATGCCTTGCATGGTCTTGGCGACGTTTTCCGGGATCACCTGGGTGGCTTTCGGCGCTTCGTCGACGTGGATCAGGCTCAGCGGAACCATCCGGCCATTATTCGCCAATACAGAGAAAGCGTGGGCCAGCTGGATCGCCGTCACCGACAGGCCGTAACCGTAGGAAAGCGTGGCGGTCTCGGCCTTTTTCCAGTCGCGGTAGTTCGGCAGGTTGCCCACGCGCTCGCCTGGGAAGTCGAGGCCAGTGGGTTGGCCCAGACCGATCTTCTGCGCCAGGTGGTAGATGGTTTCACCGCCGATATCGAAGGCGACCTTACTCATGCCCACGTTACTGGAGTTGATCAGGATACCTGTCAAATCCAGCACCGGGCCTTCAGTGCGCGATACGTCACGAATGGTGTATTTGCCCAACTGCAAGGTGCCTGGATACACCTCGACCTTGTCGCTGGGCTTCCAGCGTCCGGTTTCGAGGGCGGCACTCATGGAGATGGCTTTCATGGTCGAACCCGGCTCGAACACGTCGATCATCGCGCGGTTGCGCATCATCGCCGGTTGCAGGTTGCGACGGTTGTTGGGGTTGTAGGTCGGCTGGTTGACCATGGCGAGGATCTCGCCGGTCTTCACGTCCATGATCACCAGGCTGCCGGCCTTGGCGCCGTTCTCAATGATCGCGTTACGCAGCTCGCGGTTGGCCAGGTATTGCAGGCGCAGGTCAATCGACAACGCCAAGGGCTTACCGGCCTTGGCGTTTTTGGTGACTTGGACATCCTTGATCAGTCTGCCACGCCGATCCTTGATGACTTGTCGTTTGCCGGGAACCCCGGCGAGCCATTCATCGTAGGCGAGTTCCACGCCTTCGCGGCCATGGTCATCGATGTCGGTGAAGCCGACCATATGCGCGGTGGTTTCACCGGCCGGGTAGAAACGACGGAATTCCTCGATGCCGTAGACACCGGGGACTTTAAGGTCGAGCACTTGCTGGCCTTGTTCGGGGGTCAGCCCGCGAACCAGGTAGATAAACTCTTTATTGGCCTGAGCTTCCAGGCGCTCAGCCAAGGCTTTCGGGTCTTGTCCCAACGCAGAGGCAAGGGCCGGCCAACGATCCTTGGCGACCTGCAATTCCTTTGCGTTTGCCCACAGGGTGGTCACCGGGGTACTAACGGCCAAGGGCTCGCCGTTGCGGTCGGTGATCAGGCCGCGGTGTGCAGGAATCGGGATATGACGCAAGCTACGGGCGTTACCCTCGCCGATCAGGAAATCACGGTCGACCACTTGCAAGTCGATGATCCGCCAGGCAATCGCACCCACCATCAATGCCAGCAAGCCGAGCATCAGGCGGAAGCGCCAGGGGTAGAGTGCGCCCTCGAGTTTCATCATGGCGCCACCATGCGGACTTCGGCCGCGCCAGGAATGTGCATTTTCAGCTGTTCGGTGGCCAGCACTTCGATACGGCTATGGGCCGTCCAGGTGCTTTGCTCCAGGATCAACCGGCCCCACTCCGCTTGCGCCTTGTCACGCACACTCAGTTCCCCGTACAGGGTATTGAGCAGTTGACGGTTGTAGTGGGCGCTGTAGGACACCGCAATCGCGGAAACCAGTACACCGACAAACAGCAGCATCATAAAGAAGCTGCCGCCCGGGAGGGGCTTGGCAAAAAGCTTGCTCACCGCAGCTTCTCGGCAACGCGCATGACGGCGCTGCGGGAACGTGGGTTGGCCTTGAGTTCGGCTTCGGAAGCGAACTGCGCTTTGCCATGGATTTTGATTTTCGGCACAAAGGCTTCGAAACGCACCGGCAGGTTGCGCGGCAGGTTGTCGGACTCACCCTTGACCAGGCGACGCATGAACAGTTTGACGATACGGTCTTCCAGGGAGTGGAAGCTGATCACGACAAGGCGACCGCCCACTTCCAGCGCGTCGAGGGCAGCCTCAAGGCCGGCCTCCAGGTCGCCCAATTCGTTGTTGACGTGAATGCGCAGGCCTTGGAACGCACGGGTCGCCGGGTTCTTGCCTTTTTCCCACGCGGGGTTGGCGACCTTCAATACTTCGGCCAAGTCGGCGGTGCGTTCAAACGGCTGGACTTCACGGCGCTCGACCACGGCACGGGCCATGCGACCGGCGAAGCGTTCTTCACCGTATTCCTTGAACACGCGGGTGATTTCTTCATGGGGCGCGGTCGCAATGAACTCCGCTGCGCTGATGCCCCGAGTCGGGTCCATGCGCATATCGAGCGGGCCATCGTTCATGAAACTGAAGCCGCGCTCCGGGTCGTCGAGCTGTGGCGAAGACACGCCCAGGTCGAGCAAAACCCCGGCCACCTTGCCCGCCATGCCACGTTCGGCGACTTCGGCGCCCAGTTCGGCAAAGCTGCGCTGCACAACGACAAAGCGGCCGTCTTCGGCCGCTAGCGCTTGCCCGGTGGCAATCGCTTGAGGGTCTTTGTCGAACCCGAGGAGTTTGCCGTCGGACCCGAGCTGGCTGAGTATCAACCGGCTATGCCCGCCCCTGCCGAAGGTGCCATCCAGATAGCAGCCATCCGCGCGTACGGCGAGAGCCTCAACGGCTTCGTCAAGCAGTACGGTGATGTGGTTAAAGCCGCTATCAATAGTCACAGGATCAAATCACGCAGTTCATCAGGCATAGCGCCCGGTTGTTGAATAGCAGCCAGGTCAGCTGCAGAAACAGCATCCCAGGCATCTTCGTCCCACAATTGGAACTTGTTCAGTTGGCCGACCAGCATTGCGCGCTTATCCAGCTTGGCGTACTCACGCAGACGCGGAGGCACCAGGAAGCGACCGCTGCCATCCAACTCGAGGTCGACGGCGTTACCAATCAGCAAACGCTGCAGGCGACGGTTCTCTTCACGCAATGAAGGCAGGGCGCGCAGTTTGGTTTCAATCAACTCCCACTCATCGAGGGGGTAAACACATAAACAAGGGTCAACAGCATCGATCGTGATGATCAACTGTCCAGAACTTCGCGAAATCAGCTCGTCACGATACCGGCTCGGCATGGCGAGACGGCCTTTTGCATCGAGACTGATAGCGTTAGCTCCGCGAAACACAGATGCGTTTCTCCAAATTTTAGCGTTTTACGTTCAAAAAACCCACTTTGTGCCACTTTCCGCCACTTGCGCACACTATAGGAATGCGCCCACCACACCGTCAAGGCGCGGATTCAAGGAAAAGCCTTACAGAACGGAGATTTAGGAGCGTAAAAGGAGGAGAAACCAGAGTTCGGCGATGTTTTTGGTCCAACAAGCGCAAATAGCTCAAAGAGCTATAGCTCGAAGTTAAAGTAATTTATTAAGAGTAAGATTTTTTTGGTATTACGAAGATGCATCTGCCAATGATTCGGCAGGGAGGGATTCTTGCGTTACTACCGGTTTTCTGCCCGAGATTCGGACAGAAGGAAAAAGGTGGAGAGTCGATCTGTAAGCCGGGTTCTGTCTTGAACAGTCATTCGTCTACGATGGCCATCACTGGACATCTTTAGCAACCTACCCGGTCCCAGCGCGGGCCACGCCTTGGGACCCTATTTGGTCTTGCTCCAAGTGGGGTTTACCTAGCCACGAACTGTTGCCAGTCGTGCGGTGCGCTCTTACCGCACCTTTTCACCCTTACCGGCACCGAAGTGCTTAGGCGGTTATTTTCTGTGGCACTTTCCGTAGGCTCACGCCTCCCAGGCATTACCTGGCACTTCGCCCTATGGAGCCCGGACTTTCCTCCCCCCCCTAATTTTCATAGAGGGCAGCGACTGTCCAATCGACTCTCCGCCGCGCAGGTTAACGGCACGGCGGACTTAGGACAAGTAATAAAAGTTCAGAATTGCCATCACGTTCAGACGCAATACCGGTTTAACACCGGAACTATTCGGCTTTCTGCTTATCCAGCGCCGCTTGATACAAGAGGTTCTTGCGCACGCCGGTAATTTCCGCCGCCAGGGCTGCGGCTCGCTTGAGCGGCATCTCCTTGAGCAGCAAGTCCAGGACGCGCATGGCCTCGCTGCCCACGGCGTATTCGTCCTCTGGCGCGGTCCAGCCCGCCACCAGCACCACGCACTCGCCGCGCTGTTGGTTGCTGTCGCCCTCGACGAACGCACGCAGCTCTTCCAATGGCAGGCCCTTGAGGGTTTCGAAGGTCTTGGTCAGCTCGCGGGCCAGCAGCGCCAGGCGTTCGCCGCCAAATACCAGCTCCATGTCCTGCAGGCATTCAAGGATGCGATGCGGAGCTTCATAGAAGATCAAGGTGCGGGGTTCTTCCTTCAAGGCTTGAAGGCGCGCACGACGCCCAACAGCCTTGGCCGGCAGAAAACCTTCAAAGATGAAACGGTCGGACGGCAACCCCGCCGCCGACAATGCAGCAATCAGCGCGCACGCACCCGGAACAGGCACTACATTGATACCAGCGGCCCGCGCCTGGCGCACCAGGTGGTAGCCAGGGTCGGAGATCAGCGGCGTGCCCGCGTCGGAGATCAGCGCCACATCGTCGCCGGCCAGCAGGCGCACGATAAAGCGACTGCCTTCCTCGCGCTCGTTGTGCTCATGGCAAGCCGCTAATGGCGTGCTGATACCAAAATGCTGCATCAACCGCTGGGAGTGACGGGTGTCTTCAGCCGCGATCAATTTAACCTCGCGCAACACTTTCAATGCTCGCGCACTGATGTCGTCCAGGTTGCCAATGGGCGTCGCCACGACAAAAAGCGAGCCTGCAGTGGAATTCAAAGGACCTGGAGCAGTCAAAACGCACACCTCGATGGTTGGCAAAAGCGACATTGTAGCGCGTAGGCGCCTGGAAAATATGCCATCACGGCCGATGCCTTTTCAGCCGTTTAACGACTGTTGCAACATTTGCACGACCTAAATCGACGGTTTCACGCCAGTAACATCGCGCCTGGGCCAGTGCTTGGGTACAATTCCACGCTAATTTGATCGGTATCAGGAACACTTACATGATCGCTTGCCTGCGGCTGCTCTCCGCCCTCTGCCTCGCTGCCTTATTGGCCGCGTGCGCCAGCTCGCCCTCGTCCAGCCTTGGCGACCTTCCACGGACCCCGGACGCCAGTATCGAGCAACTGCTCGAACAGGCCACCACCGCCAAGACGCCAGAAAAGGCCGCATTGCTGCGCCTGAGTGCGGCAGACATGGCCTACAAGCAGAACAACCCTGGCCGCTCGTCGCAGATTCTTGCGCAGGTGTCCCTGGATGTCCTCAAGCCCGCCGCGCAAGTGTTTGCCAGCACCTTGGCCGCCGAATTGGCCATGGCGCGCAACCAGCCCAAGGCCGCCTTGACCGCCCTGAACCACCCGAGCCTGCAAAGCCTGAAGGACCTGCCGCCTGAACAGCAGGTCCGCACCGGCAGCGTGCACGCCCGTGCCTATGAAGCGGATGGCCAGACCCTGGCCGCCGCCCGCGAACGTGTGGCCATGGCCCCGCTGCTCACAGGCGATGCCGCCAAAAGCAACCACGAAGCCATCTGGGTATTGATTGCCGCCCTGCCGGCTGAACAGCTGCAAGCCAGCGGCAACCCGACGCTCGACGGCTGGATCACCCTGGCCCAGGCGGTCAAGGGCGCCGGCACGCTGGAGCAGCAACAAGCCGCCATCGATACCTGGCGCGCTCAGAACCCGGGGCATCCGGCGGCCGTGCAACTGCCGACACCGCTGACCAAGCTCAAGGAGCTGGCGAGCCAGCCCCTGACCAAGATCGCCCTGCTGCTGCCACAGGACGGCCCACTGGCTTCCGTCGGCAAGGCGCTGCGTGAAGGCTTCATGGCGGCGCACTACCAGGCTGAGCAAGCCGGGCAGAAGCCGCCGGTCATCGAGTTCTATGACAGCTCGCGCCTCAACTCCCTCGACGACTTCTACGCCAAGGCCCAGGCGGCCGGCGTGCAACTGGTGGTCGGCCCGCTGGAAAAACCGCTGGTCAAACAGCTCAGCGCACGTCCGCAGTTACCAATCACCACCCTGGCACTGAACTACAGCGAGACTGATCGCAGCCCGGCGCAATTGTTCCAGTTCGGTTTGGCCGCAGAAGACGAAGCCCGCGAAGTATCGCGCCGCGCCCGTGCCGATGGCCTGCACCGTGCGGCTGCAATGGTGCCCCGTGGCGAATGGGGCGAGCGAGTCTACAAGGCCTTCCGCCAGGACTGGGAAGCCAATGGCGGCCAGGTCATGGGGGTCGAGTATGTCGATCAGCCAGTCGCTCTTGCCCAGCAAATTGCCGACCTGTTCCAACTGCGTAAAAGCGAAGGACGCGCCAAGAGCCTGCAAAGCACCGTCGGCACCGACGTCGCCGCGCAACCTTCGCGTCGCCAGGACATCGAGTTCATCTTCCTGGCCGTGACGCCGCAACTGGCCCAACAGATCAAGCCAACCCTGAACTTCCAATATGCTGGTGATGTGCCGGTCTACGCCACGTCCCACGTGTTCAGCGCCAGCGGCGACAAGAACCAGTACCTGGACATGACCAACGTGATGTTCTGCGAAACCCCTTGGCTGCTCAACACCACCGACCCACTGCGCAACCAGGTTGCCGCGCAATGGCCGCAAGCCAATGGCAGCCTCGGCCGACTGTACGCGATGGGCGTCGATGCCTACCGCCTGGCGCCGCGCCTGGGGCAACTCAAGGCACTGCCGGACACCCGTGTTGAAGGCCTGTCGGGCAACCTGGGCATCAGCGCCAACCAGCGCGTTGATCGCCAGATGCCATGGGCCAAGTTTGTCGGCGGCGAGATTCAGCGCCTGCCGGACACCCCGCGCTGATGCCTGAGCGGTCCAGCGCACAAAGCGGCAAGGATGCCGAACTACAAGCTCTGAAACACTTGCAACAACAGGGTCTGCGCCTGCTGGCGCAGAACTGGTTGTGTAAACGCGGCGAGCTTGATCTGGTCATGCTTGACGGCGATACAGTAGTATTCGTCGAAGTCCGCTACAGAAAACACGCACAATGGGGTGGCGCGCTCGCCAGTATTGACGGGCGCAAGCGTCAAAAGCTGATACTCGCCGCGCAGTTTTTCCTGCAAAAAGAGCATCGCTGGGCCGACGCCCCCTGCCGTTTCGATGTGGTTGCCATAGAAAGCACACCGTCTGGTCAGGCTGATCTGAACTGGCTGAAAAATGCCTTCGACAGCTGATTCGCCGGACATCTTCACCACACACTTTTGCTCTTTGCTTTGCGGGCTGCACATTCCTGTGCCAAACAGCCGCGCTACTTAAGGTCACACAGATGGACATGCAATCCCGAATTCGCCAGCTTTTCCAGGCCAGCATCGACACCAAGCAACAGGCGATGGACGTACTTGCACCGCACATCGAGCAAGCCAGTCAGGTCATGGTCAACGCCTTGCTCAACGAGGGCAAAATGCTTTCGTGTGGCAATGGCGGTTCGGCCGGCGATGCCCAGCATTTCTCGTCCGAGCTGCTCAACCGCTTCGAGCGTGAGCGCCCTAGCCTGCCGGCCATCGCCTTGACCACCGACTCGTCGACGATCACCTCGATCGCCAACGACTACAGCTACAACGAGATCTTCTCCAAGCAGATCCGCGCCCTGGGCCAACCCGGCGATGTATTGCTGGCAATTTCCACCAGCGGCAACTCGGCGAATATTATTCAGGCGATCCAGGCCGCACATGATCGCGAAATGATTGTCGTAGCATTGACCGGACGCGATGGCGGCGGCATGGCTTCGCTGCTGTTGCCTGAAGACGTGGAGATTCGCGTCCCGGCCAATGTCACCGCACGTATCCAGGAAGTCCACCTGCTGGCGATCCACTGCCTGTGCGATCTGATCGACAGCCAACTGTTTGGGAGTGAAGAATGACCGTTAACCGCCTGAGCCTTTTGGCCATGACCCTGTGCCTCGCTATCAGCGGCTGCAGCACGGCCATCACTGCAACACGCGACACCCCTATTCAGGATGACAAGGGCACCCGCACCTTCGGTAGCAAGATTGATGACTCGCTGATCGAAACCAAGGTTGAAGTCAACGTCGCCAAGGCCGCCACCGACCTGGGCAACGGCGCCTCGCGCATTGTGGTCACCAGCTTCAACGGCGTCGTGCTGCTCGCCGGCCAGACGCCCCGTGCCGACCTCAAGGCCCAGGCCGAACAAGCCGCCGCCGCTGTACAACGCGTGAAGAAGGTGCACAACGAATTGCAGGTGATGGACCCGATCACCCTGCTGGCCATCAGCAACGACGCGCTGCTGACGACCAAGATCAAGGCGCAGATGCTGACCGATAACGCGATCCCAGGTTCGCGCATCAAGGTCGTGACCGATAACGGCATCGTCTACCTGATGGGCCTGCTCACCCAGGCCGAAGCCACTCGCGCAGCCAACTTGGTGCAGGGCGTGTCCGGTGTGCAGAAAATCGTTAAGGTGTTCGAGTACATCGATTGATGTAATCAAGCAGCCACAAAAAAGGGCGCCGCATGGCGCCCTTTTTTATTAGCGAGTGTTTACTGGTATTGCGAGTACGGATTGCCCTGGAACTGGTTGTTCTGTTGTGGCGCCTGTTGCTGGGCACCTGGCTGGCCATACTGCTGGCCTGGGATCGGGCCGAGGTTGACTTCTACGCGACGGTTCTGGGCACGGCCGTTGACGTCGGCGTTGCTGGCAATCGGGTTATCCGGGCCGGCACCGCGAGCGCTCAGGTTGGCGCCGTTGACGCCTTGGGACGTCAGGTAGTTGGCCACGCTCTGGGCGCGACGCTGGGACAGGTCCATGTTCAATTGACGGCTACCCGTGCTGTCGGTGTAGCCAACGATCTGGATAGTGTTCTGGTTGAACTGCTTGAGCGAGTTGGCCAGGTTATTCAGCGGCTGGTAGAAGCTGCTGGAGATCGCGTCCGAGTTGGTCGCGAAGGTGATGTTGCCCGGCATGATCAGCTTGATCTGGTCACCCTGGCGTTGAACCTCAACACCGGTGTTGGCCATGCTTTCACGCAGTTTCTTTTCCTGCTGGTCGGCGTAGTAGCCATAACCCGCAGCACCGGCACCCGCAACGACCGCACCGATCAGTGCGCCCTTGCCACGGTTGTTGTGGTCGATGGCCGCACCCGCCAAAGCACCTGCCAGGGCACCCAGGCCACCGTACTTGGCGGTTTTGCTCATACCGCCGGATTCATTACTCGCCTGTCCCTGGCTGCTGCCGTCATAAGGGTTAGGTGATGCGCAGCCGGACAACAGAGCTACGACGGTAGCGACAACAAGCAGACGACGCGAAGTGAACATGAAGGGAGCTCCTACTTTTGCATTCTATGGTGCAAAGGACATTGGCAATGGACCTGTGCCGAGTTTGGAACGCGACAAACGGTAAAAATTCCGTGGCTACAGAAACCGTAGCAGACGCACGCTGAACACGACCTGAGTTTTTGCTACAAGGCTTGCCTGTTATAGAACGCGTTCTGCCGGGTAATTATTCCTTCACGCCCGCACAAAAGGGTTCTCACGCATTTCATCGCCCAATCGGGTATCCGGCCCGTGACCGGTCACCACCGTCGCGCCCTCGTCCAGGGTGTACAGGCGCTGCTTGATCGAACGCACGATGGTCGCCTGGTCGCCGCCCCACAAATCCGTACGCCCGATGCCGCGACGAAACAACGTGTCGCCGGAAATCAGCAGCTTGGCATCGGCAAACCAGAAGCTCATCGACCCCGGCGTATGGCCTGGGGTGTGCAACGCCACGCCACAGCCGCAGGCCAACTCCTCATCATGCTCCAGCCAGCGATCCGGCGAAGGCACCGGGGTATAAGGCACGCGAAACATCTGGCATTGCATTTCCAGATTGTCCCAAAGGAATTGATCTTCTTTGTGCAGATGCAAAGTGGCACCGGTCTTCTCTTTCAGCTGGCCGGACGCCAGGAAGTGATCCAGGTGGGCATGAGTGTGGATGATGCTCACCACCTTCAATCCCAAGGCATCTAGCCTCGCAAGGATCAACTCATGATTACCGCCTGGGTCGACCACGATGGCCTTTTTGCTGATCGGATCGCCGATGATGGTGCAGTTGCACTGCAACGGGCCGACGGGAAAAGTTTCGCGGATGAGGGTCGGCTTGGCGGTTTCCATTCAGGGTCCTGTCGTGCAAGTGAAATGTCGATTCCGGGCAGGTATCGCCAGAATAATTGCACCATTAAAACAGACTGGGGCGCCCCTAGCCGATCAACCTCAGCTCTTGAGCCCTAGCCACCGCCTGGGTACGCCGCTCCACACCCAGCTTGCTGTTGATGTGGCTCGCGTGTGTCTTGACCGTGTGCAGGGAGATAAACAACCGGTTGCTGATCTCTTGGTTGGAACACCCCTGAGCAATCAATTGCAGCACCGCCAGCTCCCGTGCGCTCAACGTCTCATGGGTTGAAACGGCCTCCACCACCACGACCGTCGGCAACATCATCAGCAGACTCTGGTTCAGCAGCCCATGGGGATCTTTGGCAAGTTGCTCGCGCATCCAGTCTGGATGAGTCTCCAGCAAACGCTGGAAGGGTTGCAACGCGCCACCCATGCCGGCCTCCAGGGCCTTGGCAAACACCGGACGCGCCTTGGCCTCCTGGCCGTCTTCCAGCAGCAGTTGCACCTGTTGGGTCAGGGCCATCAGCGCGATCATCTGACGCCCGCTGTTGTGCGCCTGGTGCGCCAGTTCTTCAAGGCGCTGCAACGCCGCAGCAGGTTGATGGCGAGTCGCGTCCAACGCAGCCTGTTGCAGCCCGATATGCTGCGGCAGGTGTGGGTGAAACTCCGGCGCCGCGGCGGCGTGTTCGCCATTGTAGGTTTGCCCCAGGCGCGTCAACCAGGCGTCGGCCAGGTCGGTACGGCCTTGGGCCAGCCACAGCTCGCACTTGATCAGGGTGATCATTGCCAGGTAGTAGATCGGCGGCACGTCCCAGATATGCATCAGGCGTTCGGCCTCGGCCAGTTCGGCGAAGGCTTTGGCATAGTCACCCCGGCGACCCTCGAAATTGGCGATCACACAATGGCCGATCAACACACTGATATCGCGGCAAGCGCGGGCTTCAGCAAGACCGGTGCGCAAACGGGCAAGGCCCGCTTCGGGCTGGAGCCGCACCAGCAACAAAAAACCCTCGTAAAGCGATAACCGTGCACGCACCGCGTACAAGCGCTGCGGCGCCAGGCCGTGCAGGCGTTGCAGGCCCTGGCGCACTTCATCCAGGGAACGCAGGATCTCGCCGCGCGCCTGCAACACCCGCGCACGGTCGTAATGGGCCAGGGCTTCGAACAAGGGGTTGCCGACGCGCTGCGCCAGTTCCAGGGATTCACGATTCAAGCCCCGTGCACGCCACAGGTCGGCATCGACAATGGCCAGGTTGGACAGGGTCGACAAGCACATCAACCGCTGGCCGTAACGCCGTTGCGGCAAGCTTTCCAGCGCTTCGCTGCAATAGCGCTGAGTCAGTTCGCGATCGCCACGGCCACGGGCGATGATCCCGCTCAATGCCAGCCACTGGGCCAACATCGACTTTTGCGCAGTGGCCGACGGCGCCGGCAGGAAGCGACTGAGGTAGCTGGACAGTTCCTCCGCCGCATCCAGTTGGCAGGCCAGGCCCAAGGCCCAGCTGTAGAGCACGATCAAGCGCGGCGTGCTGATCAATAGGCTGTCAGGCAAGTCCATTTTCCAGCGCAGCAACATGCCCACGTTCTGCTCGGCCAACAGTTGTTCTTCGGAAAGGTTTTGTACCAGATTCGCAGCCACATCCAGGTGACCGGCGCGCAACGCCTGCTCCACCGCCTCGTCGATCAAACCTTGGGCATTGAACCAGCGACACGCGCGCAGGTGCAGGCTGGCCGCCGGCAGCACGTTGCTGCTGGCGCGCCGCGTGCGCAGCAAATCCGAAAAAAGATGGTGATAACGGTACCAATGGCCCTGGTCGTCCAGCGGCACCAGGAACACTTGGTGCGCCTGCAGGTAACGCAGAATTTCGGCGCTGTCGTGGGCTTCACGCACCGCGTCGCAGAGTTCGCTGCAAAAACGGTCCTGAGGCGCAGTGTCGTACAAAAACGCCTGCACGTCGGCCGGAAGGCAGTCGATGACTTCTTCCAGCAGGTAATCGCGGATCAGCCCTTCGCCGCCGTGCAGGCTCTGCGGCAAGGCACCGTCGCTGCCAGCCTCGGAGGCGGCCAGTAGCCAGAAACGCAGGCCGGCGACCCAGCCTTCGCTGCGGCGGATCAGGTTGTCGAGGGCTTCGCCGCGCAAGGAACTGCTGTGGCGATCCAGCACGGCCAGTGATTCCTCGTGCGTCAGGCGCAGATCCTGTTCGTGCAGTTCCAGCAGATGACGCGACAACCGCAGTCGCGCCAGATGCCAGTCCGGCCGTTGGCGGCTGGTTACCAGTACCACCAGCCCATCAGGCAAATGATTGAGGAAAAACTGCAGGCAACGATCAAGCACGGGCCCCTGGGCCAGATGGTAATCATCCAGCACCAGCAATAACGGCGCGCGGGTGGACAGCTGCACCGCCAGCTCGTCGAGCAGACCATCGAGCCATTCTTCAAAGGCAAAGGGTTGATGACGCTGGCGCATTTTCAGCAGGCCCAGGGATTGGGCGCCAAGTTGCGGGAAGAATTGCTGCAAGCCGTCGAGCAAGCGTTCGAGGAAACGCCCAGGGTCGTTGTCTCGTGGGCTGAGGCCCAGCCACAGGCTTTGCCAATGGGCCGGCAAGCTCTGGCAGAACTCCACCGCCAACGAACTCTTGCCGAAACCTGCCGGTGCACTGACCAGTAACAGCCGCCCTTCCAGCCCGGCGCTCAGGCGTTCGCACAGGCGCGGGCGCAGCACGTAGCCGTCAGGCAGCGGTGGCCTGTAGAAGCGACCTTCCAGGGTCGGGATTACCGCACTGGCAGGCCCTTGGATTCGGGACAGATCAGTCATCGCCGGGCTCTTGTAGAAGGCTGTTGTCGGCATTGCAGATGTCCGCAGACTAGCGGTAAAAGCCGCCGGTTTGTAGATCTTTGCTACAAATGACTGAAAAAGAACTGCGACAAAAAAATACGCGCACAAAAAAGCCCCGAACCGGTCGGGGCTTCTTTGCGAGGATGCGGCCTCGGTTAACGCACGTTAGCGAACACCATCCTGGCGCAGGGCCGCCGGGGTGAAGTCACTGGTGGTGGCGGTGAAGCCAAAGTCATACGCCTGTTTCTCTTCGTTCTTCATGCCCAGCGCCAGGTAGCGGCCGGACTGCAGGTCGTAGAGGGTTTCCAGGGCGTACCACGGCACTTGCTTGTCGTAGTAGTTCTCGGCATGGGCTTCCGCCACGCGCCACAGTTGGCCACGACCGTCGTAGTGGTCAATCACGGCGGCTTGCCAGGTGTCTTCGTCGATGAAGAAGTCACGCTTGGCGTAGATGTGGCGCTGGCCTTCTTTCAAAGTGGCGACCACGTGCCAGACGCGACGCAACTCGTAGCGGGTCAGGTCCTGGTTGATGTGGCCGGCCTTGATGATGTCGGCGTACTTGAGCTTCGGATCATCGATCTTGTAGCTGTTGGAGGCGATGTAGATTTCTTTCTTGCCGTCCAGCTTCCAGTCGTAGCGATCCGGCGCACCGTTGTACATGTCGAGGTTGTCGGAGGTACGCAGGCCGTCGGCTGCGGTGCCTGGCCCGTCATAGGACACTTGCGGCGCCCGGCGCACACGGCGCTGGCCGGCGTTGTAGACCCAGGCCGAACGCGGCTCCTTCACCTGGTCCAGGGTTTCGTGCACCAGCAGTACACCACCGGCCAGACGGGCCGGCGCGGTCACTTGCTGCTTGAAGTAGAACAGCACGTTGCCCGGATTTTTCGGGTCGTAGTCCTTCATCTTGTCGCGGAACACAAACTGGTCACGGAAATACACCAGGCTGTAGGAACCGTTGGTTTGCGGCGTAGCCTGGGTTACCAAACGGGTTACGCTGCCGCCGCGATAGCGAGTGATGTGGTTCCAGATCACCTCGACGCCGCTTTTCGGGATCGGGAACGGCACGGCGGTTTCGAAGTTTTCCAGGCCGTTGCCGCCAGACACCAGGTTGGTGTTGGTGGCGTTTTTCTTGATGGACGCAAACACCTCCGCCGGCACGGTGGCACCGCGATGGGTCGGGTAGACCGGCATCTTGAAGGTGTCCGGGTAGCGCTTGAACATCGCGTACTGCCCCGGCGCCAGCTTGTCTTTGTACTGCTCGACGTTCGCCGCCGTGATGGTGAATTGCGGTTGTTCACTGGCGTAGGGGTTGGCCAGGAATCCACGGGCGTCGACAGCGCCGGCGTTGGTGGGCAGCGGTGACCATTTAGGAATGGTGCCTGCGGCGTTGCCTGCCATTTCAGCGCCCATCGGTGTCAGGGTCGTACCCAGCTTGGCGGCTTCATCCGCCGACACTGCCGCCATGACGTTGCTCGCCAGGATCGACAGCCCAAGCACACCCACGTGCAACAGACTTTTAGTTACTTTCATGTTCTGGTCTTCCTGAAATACGGTCGCTTAGAAGTTCATGCCGAAGTTGAGCGCAACGAAATCTCGGTCATCCACAGTGGTGTACTTGCCATCAAAGAAGTTGGTGTACGAAAGACCTGCGGTGTAAGTGTTCTGGTATTCGGCATCCAGGCCAAGGCTGATGGCTTTGCGGCCTTCTTCGAAGTTGCCACCAGGGCCAGGCGAGTAACCGCTCACGTCATGGGACCACGCCACGCTTGGCTTGAGGTTGACGCCGGCAAATACGCTGTTGTAGTCCCAGATCGCCCGTCCGCGATAGCCCCAGGAGTTGGCCGTGGTGAAGCCATCGTTTTCGCAGTAGCGCGAAACGTTGTTCATGGCTGCGCCCGCCAATGTGCTCGCGTTCAGGCTCTGGCAACGACCATTAGGCAAAGGACCTGGCCCATAAACCGGGTCGCGGCCATAACGCGCTTTGGAGGTGCTTTCCAACCCACCTACGTGGGTGAAGCCGATCTCGCCAACCAGCGTCAGCCGCTCGGCGCCCATGACTTGGTCGAAGAAGTGGGTGAACGTCGTTTGCAGTTGGGTGATTTCCTTGCGGCGGTAGCCCGGCTGATCGGTATCTGCCTTGCCTTGCAGAACCGACGCATTCGGGTCCAGCGGTGTCAGACCGGAATAGAGGATATCGGTGGTATTGAGTTGTACAGGCGCATTCGGGCGATAGCTGATTTCACCGCTCCAGGCCGTACCCGTAGACAACGTAGTGGAGAAGCTCAACCCGTAGAGGCGAATATCTTCAGGGTACTCGACGTAGTAGCTGGAGTTGCCCGCAACCACCAACGGCATCAGGGATGTCAGTAGCGCGGGGTTGGTTGCGATCGCACCCGGAACACCCGCAC
Source organism: Pseudomonas sp. DWRC2-2 (assembly GCF_049897885.1). NCBI lineage: Bacteria > Pseudomonadati > Pseudomonadota > Gammaproteobacteria > Pseudomonadales > Pseudomonadaceae > Pseudomonas > Pseudomonas sp. DWRC2-2. The sequence continues at coordinate 262,538 of NZ_JAFCXD010000002.1, read as the reverse complement.
CAATCAAGGATCCGGCCAATGCAGTAGGACTGTAGGCGCTTGCAGGCGCCCCTCTGCCACTGAAGATCGGGGCACGGCTGTGATAGTTCATGAAGTAGGCGCCGAACTCGGTGTCCAGCGGCTCAAACATGTAGCGCAACGCCAGACCGAACTGGCCGCTGTCACGCGCATCGCGGTCAGGCCCGCGCTTCACGATAGTCCCTTCGTCCGGGCTGCCGAAATTCACGCCTCGCGCCTGCAGCGTATTGATGATCGAATTACGGAAGTTGGCGGGAATACCTCGGCCAGCCAAGCCATTGTTCAAATTATTACGCGTGGCCAGAACAGCCAGGTTTTTATCGCAACCATCAGAAATCACGTCGGGCTGCGAGAAAAAGGTGCCACAGTTATCGGTGACGGTCTGGTCCCATTCGAGCTGATAAAAGCCTTCGGCAGAAAGGTTGTCGGTGATGCTCTGAGACAGATAGAACATGTTGACCGGAATCAGACCTTCCTTGATCTCGGCACCCGGACGACGGAACGCAGATACGTCGATCGGGTTGATGGAGTTGATACCGCCACCAATGAAGGTACTTTCACCCCAACTCACTACCTGCTTGCCGAAGCGCACCGAACCCGGCAGATCAGCAATGTTGTAGTTGTGGTAGATAAACGCATCGAGGATCTGCGCCCCCGAAGACTTGGCGCCCTCTTTGCGGTTGCTGTCGCTGATGTCCTTGAACGGACGGCTTTCGTCCTTGAGTTCGAAGTCATACCAGTACTTGCCGCGCACAAACACACCGGTATCGCCGTACTTCAGTTCCAGGTCATGGATGCCCTTGAAGATCTTCGAGAACGTTTCCCCGCGCTTGAAGTTCAAGTGCCCGTCGTCAGAGGTCTGCGAGAGACCATGCCCGCCATTGTTGGAACCGATGAGGTTCTTGTTGGCTTTTTCTGTCGACCAACTGGCGCCCACGGAAAGCGACGAGTCAAAGCTCCCTTCGATTTCACCAATGTTGAAACTGACGCCGAATGCGGGCCCGGCGAGCGTAGAAGCGAGACTGACGGCCAGGGGCAGTCTTGCCCGGCGCCAGAACTGGTTTACTGAGGTCATCGACGCTACTCCATGTGCATTATTGTTATGGCAGTGAGTTCTTTCTGTGATGCATGTAACGGCCGGAATACAACGATTCCAATGCCGCTCGGCAGCCGAGCCCCCATGGCCCGTAGCGGAACATCCTTGAAAAACTCTGGAAGGGACTATAGCCAGCAGGGGGTAGTGCTTGATCCCTCTAAAGTGTGATTTGCATCACCAACCCGTCTGCCACGACCCTTTCGCCACGTCGACGAAGGCCGACGCGGCAAGGATGGCTGAAAATCGGCAAATCACAAGTAAAGGCGCCAGATAGAGCATTGCCGTGCCCGAACGGGCACGGCGAGGGGCGTCAGAGGGTGGACAGGAAGGTGCTGTTATTGGCCTGCCATTCGATGATGTCGATGCGGATACGTTTTTTGTCGAGCTTACCAACACTGGTCTTGGGAATTTCCGTAACAACGGCAATCTGGCTCGGAATCGCCCACTTGCTCAAGTGGCCCAGTTCCACGAACGGCTTGAGGTGTTCCTTGAGCTCACGGGCCCCTATCACATGGCCATCACGCACCACCAGCAAGGCAAACGGGCGCTCGCCCCACTGCGGGTCGGCGATGCCCACCACCGCTACTTCGCGTACCGCCGGGTGACGGCTGACCAGGTCTTCGAGGGCCAGGGAGGAGATCCATTCGCCGCCGGTCTTGATCACATCCTTGATCCGGTCGCGGATGTCGATCACGCCGAAGGCATCCAGCGTGGCTACGTCGCCCGTGTGCATCCAGCCGCCTTCCCACAGCTCGGCGCCTTTTTGCGGCTCGTTGAAATAGCCTTCGCTGAGCCATGGCGCGCGCAGCACCAGCTCACCCTGGGACTCGCCGTCAGCGGGCAAGAAGTTTCCATCACCGTCGATGATCGCCGCCTCCACCAACGGCCCGGGCACGCCAGCCTTGATGCGGTAAGTGGTGCGCTCATCCTCGCTGCCAGCCATCAGTTCTTCGTTAAGGTGGGCGCAGGACACCAATGGCCCGGTCTCGGACATGCCGTAGGCGGCGGTCAACTGAATGCCACGGGCCTTGGACGCTTCGTACAGCGAACGGTTAAGCGCACTGCCGCCGATGACGATTTTCCAGCCACCGAAATCCACGTCCTGAGCCGCCTTGGCGTTGAGCACCATTTGCAGGATGGTCGGTACGCAGTGGGAGAAGGTGACCTTTTCCTTGCGCCACAGCTCCACCAGGTATTCCGGGTCGTAGCGGCCAGGGTAGACCTGCTTCAGGCCGAGCATGGTCGCCACATACGGCAAACCCCAGGCATGCACATGGAACATCGGCGTGATCGGCATGTACACGTCGTTGGTGCCCAGCAACCGCACGCTGTCGACGCTGCCCATGATGGTCGCCACGCCCATGGTGTGCAGCACCAACTGGCGGTGGGTGAAATACACGCCCTTGGGGTTACCGGTGGTGCCGGTGGTGTAGAAAGTGGTGGCGACGGAGTGTTCGTCGAAGTCCTGGAAGTCGTACTTCGGGCTGGCGGCGGCCAGCAGGGTTTCGTACTCGCCCACCAGGTTGGGCAGTTCGGCGGTCTTGGACTCGCCGTCGGTGAGCAGCAGGGTCTTGTCGACCGTGGTCAACTGCCCGGCAATCGCCTGGTAAAGCCCCACGAACTCACTGTTGACCAGCACAAAGCGGTCCTCGGCGTGGTTCATGGTGTAGAGGATCTGTTCCGGCGACAGGCGCACGTTGATGGTGTGGATCACCGCACCAATCATCGGGATGGCGAACATGCATTCCAGGTAACGGTGGCTGTCCCAGTCCATCACGGCCACGGTATCACCGGCCTTCACGCCCGCTTCAGTCAGCACATTGGCCAGGCGCGCAACGCGCTCGATCAGGGTGGGGTAGGTGTAGCGCAGTTTGTCGCGGTAGACGATTTCCCGGGTCTTTTCATAGCGGGTGCCGGACATCAACAGGCGTTTGATCAACAGCGGGTATTGGTAGGCACCTTCGGCGGGCGGAATGACGCGGGTCTGCAACATACGAATCCCTTTTATGACTGCACGGTCTTGGCTGAAAGAACTGCACTGTAGAGCGCATATGTTTCAGCCAAATCAGCCAAAGGAATGATTTGCAGCCCCCAATGAATGCTAGCTTTGCGCCAGCATTCAGCTTATTTCATGCTGGTGAATGCCAGTTTCACGCCGATGGCAATCAACACCGCGCCCATGGTCCGATCAAACCAGTGCCCCATCCGCGCAAACCCGGCGCGCACGCGCTGCTGGCTGAACAGCATGGCCACCAGGCAAAACCACAGCGCCGTCGCCACCGCCAGGTACACACCGTAACCGGCCTGGATCGCCAGCGGTGTGTGGGGGTTGATCACCACGGTGAACAACGACAGGAAAAACAGCGTGGCCTTGGGGTTCAAGCCATTGGTCACGAAACCAGCGGTGAATGCGCTGCGCGGGGTGCGCTCGCCCGCTTCGCGGTGCAACTCGCCTTCGGCGGCAGGTTTGGCCGGCTGCGCGCGCAGGGCTTTGAAGCCGATGTACAGCAGGTAGGCCGCCGCAGCCCATTTCAACGCGTTGAACAACACGATTGATTGGGACACGATCAAGCCGATACCGAGCAACGAATAACCTACGTGCAGGAAAATCGCCGAACCGACGCCCAGCGCAGTCCAGGTCCCGGCGCGACGGCCGTGGGTGACACTCTCACGCACCACCACCGCGAAATCCGGGCCGGGGCTGGCCACCGCCAACAAGTGAATCAGGGCTACGGTCAAGAACTCGGCGGCGTACATGCTCACTCCAATTAAGTAACTGATTATTTCATCTGATAGGCTCGAGAGATTACGCCTTCGAACCCTGTCGCAAAAGGTACAGTTGATGACGAACAATCGCCGCGCCGTCTTCCTTGATCACCCGTCCCTGGACCTGGGGGACCTCGACCTCAGCGAGCTGCGAGACAGCTTCAGCGAGTTGCAGTTGTTTACCGGCACCACGCCGCAGAACGTGATTGAACGCGTGCAAGGCGCCCACGTGGTCATCAGCAACAAGATCGCGCTCAGTACCGAAACCCTGGCGGCTTGCCCGGAACTCAAGCTGATCCTGGTGTCGGCCACCGGCACCAACAACGTCGACCTCGACGCCGCCCGCGCCCACGGCATCACCGTGAGCAACTGCCAGGGCTACGGCACGCCGTCGGTGGCGCAGCACACGATCATGCTGTTGCTCAACCTGGCGACGCGCTTGAAGGATTATCAACGGGACGTCAGCGCCGGCAAGTGGCAGGAAGCCAAGCAGTTCTGCCTGCTGGACCACCCGATTGTCGAGCTGGAAGGCAAGACCCTCGGCCTGCTCGGTCATGGCGAATTGGGCGGCGCCGTCGCGCGACTGGCTGAAGCGTTCGGTATGAGTGTCCTGCTCGGCGCGATTCCAGGCCGCCCGGCCCGTGCGGACCGCGTGCCACTGGATGAATTGCTGAGCCAGGTGGATGCAATCACCCTGCACTGCCCACTCAACGAACACACCCGCGACTTTATCGGCGCACGCGAATTGGCACTGCTCAAGCCTGGCGCGTTTGTGGTCAATACGGCGCGCGGTGGCTTGATCAACGAGCAGGCCCTGGCTGACGCCTTGCGCAGCGGCCATCTGGGCGGCGCGGCCACCGATGTGCTGAGCGTGGAGCCGCCGGTGAATGGCAACCCACTGTTGGCCGGTGACATCCCTCGGCTAATCGTCACCCCGCACAACGCCTGGGGCAGTCGCGAAGCGCGCCAGCGCATCGTCGGCCAACTGGCGGAAAACGCCCGGGGCTTTTTCAACGGGGCCCCGCTGCGCGTCGTCAGTTGATAAACTGCGCCCCTTTTCAAGGAGCAGACCATGGATCCGCGCAGTGAAGTACTGCTTCGTCAGGCCGAACTTTTTCAAGGCAATCTGCTGCTGGTGGGGTTGCCTGCCGACGACCTGCTGGGTCGCCTGCCCAACGCCCACGGCTGGTGCTGGCATGCCGGCGATCAGGCGGCACTCGACGCACGTTTCCCCGAGCGCAGCCAGTTCGGCGTGAACGTGCCGGAGCGGGCGTTTGATACGGCGGTGATCTTCCTGCCCAAGTCCAAGGACCTCACCGACTACCTGCTCAACGCCGTGGCCTCGCGCTTGCCCGGCGCCGAGGTGTTTTTGGTCGGCGAGAAGAAAGCCGGAATCGAAAGCGCCGCCAAGCAGCTGATCCCCTTCGGCAAACCGCGCAAGCTCGACAGCGCACGGCATTGCCAGCTGTGGCAGATCACCGTGGCCAACGCCCCGCAGGCGGTCGAGCTGGAGAGCCTCGCGCAGGTCTTCGACGTGCCGCTGGCCGAGGGCCCGCTCAAAGTGGTGAGCCTGCCAGGCGTGTTCAGCCACGGGCGCCTGGATCGTGGCACCGAGTTGTTGCTGGAGCATCTGGACAAACTGCCCAGCGGCCATTTGCTGGACTTCGGTTGTGGCGCGGGCGTGCTGGGGGCTGCGGTCAAACGTCGCTACCCGCACAACACGGTGACGATGCTCGACGTGGACGCCTTCGCCGCCGCCAGCAGTCGCTTGACCCTGGCCGCCAATGGTCTGGAAGCCGACGTGCTGACCGGTGACGGCATCGACGCGGCGCCTATGGGTTTGAACGCGATTTTGAGCAACCCACCGTTCCATGTCGGCGTACACACCGATTATTTCGCCACCGAGAACCTGCTGCGAAAAGCGGCGAAACACCTGGCAAAAGGTGGCGAACTTCGCCTGGTCGCCAACAGCTTCCTCAAGTACCAGCCGCTGATCGAAGAGCACCTGGGCGTGTGCGCAATCAAGGCCGAGGGCAATGGTTTTCGCATCTACCGCGCCAAGCGCGGCTGACGGGCGTTTGAAAAAGAAGGCTTGCCGAATGGATTTTGCCTAGGCAGAATCCGCTCCGTCCTAGGGGAGTAGTCTCCCACGAGCGCCACGCTCGTCCGGCATACGTCAACATACTTGGTCAGCAGACCATGGCGTATGCGACCCAGGAGTCCGCACAGACGGACCGGGGTTTGACAAGACCTATGACACGCACACCTTACCCGGGGCGGGAAGGCTGTACGTGTCATAGCCGTGTCGACCCGCCCCTGGAAACCTACCTGATGCTGGATTCACTACTCGTTCCTACCGCAATCGTTGCCTTGGCCGAAATCGGCGACAAGACGCAACTGCTCGCGCTCATCCTGGCCGCACGCTTTCGCAAACCCTGGCCGATCATCGCTGGCATCGTCGCCGCAACCCTGGCCAACCATGCGGCCGCCGGTGCCGTGGGGGCCTGGTTCGGCAGTTTCTTCTCGGATGCGGTGTTGCACTGGATCCTCGCGGCGAGCTTCTGCGCCACAGCCTTGTGGACACTGGTGCCAGACAAACTCGACGATGATGAAGCCAGTACCACGCGCAAATTCGGTCCGTTCCTGACCACGCTGATCGCGTTCTTCCTCGCGGAAATCGGTGACAAGACGCAAATCGCCACGGTGATGCTGGCGGCGCAGTACCCGGAGTTGTGGCTGGTGATTATCGGGACGACCCTGGGCATGCTGATTGCCAACGTGCCGGTGGTCTTGGCGGGGAATTTTGCGGCGGAGAAACTGCCGTTGACGCTGATTCGTCGACTGGCGGCGTCGGCGTTCTTCATCCTGGCGATTGTGGCGGTTTACAAGGCCATGCAGAGCAGCGGTTGGATCTAAACCGATGAGGGTTCCCATGCCCGGCATGGGAACCCTCAACCCTTCAGGACTTTTTGGCCTGCTGGTACAGCGGCATCACCTTCGGGATCGCCGCCTGCAACGAGGCGATTCGGCTGTCAGAAGCCGGGTGAGTGCTCATGAACTCCGGCGGCGAACCTTCTGAAGCCTTGGCCATCTTGTTCCAAAGCGTGATCGCCGCGTTCGGGTTGTAGCCCGCACGAGCCGACAGCTCCAGGCCGATCAGGTCCGCTTCGTTTTCATTGCTGCGGCTGTTGGGCAAGGTCATGCCGTAGTTGGCCACGGTATCGGCCAATGCCAGGCTGTCCTGGCCGAGGCCGAACAAGGCACCGGCGCCCTGCTTGGCCATCTCGATGCCGTAGGCCTTGGACATGGCTTCACGGCCGTGTTCACGCAAGGCGTGGGCGATTTCATGGCCCATCACGGCGGCCAGTTCGTCATCGGTGAGCTTGAGGTTATCGATCAAGGCGCTGTACACGAAGATTTTGCCGCCAGGCCCGCAGTTGGCGTTCATCTCGTCGCTCTTGATCAGGTTCACTTCCCACTTCCACTGCGCGGCATCCGCACGGAAGGTCGGCGCCTGGGCGATCAAGCGGTTGGCGATGGCCTGCACGCGCTTGGCGTTGGCACTGGTCTTGTCCACCTGGCCTTTGCTATTGGCTTCGCCCAACGTCTGCTGGTACGACTGGGCATACATCTGGTCGACTTCCTGGCTCGACAGCATGCTGAACATGTACTGCTTGCGCTCAACCCCAACGGCGCCGCCGCTGGTGGTGTTGACCGACTGACACCCGGCCAGCAGCATCGCTGCAACCAGGCCACTCACTACCAATGACTTCTTCATGAACCTCTCCCTGAAAACACGCCCTTAAAACATGGCGCGTATCGTAGGCGCTCGTTTGTATCGACGCCAGATACACCAGACGTGTAACCGCTGATTTTCGGATACATCCCACCGCACCCACAACGGCGGCGGGCATTCCATTTGCGACACCCCAAACATTTTTGTAGGACACCCCCTAATGCCCTGCGCGCCCGTGGCCGATACAAAAAGGCGGATTCTCTCCCCTGTGCCCGGAGCCTTCATGAAATTCAAGTCGATCCAATTTTCTGTCGCGGCACTGGCCGGGGCGATTGTCCTGAGCGTGGTCGCGGTGCTGGTGCTGTACGCCTTGTTTGCCGGAGCGCGGACCCAGGAGATGGTGCAGGATCGCACCCAGGTGCAGTTTGAACAGATCATCGAGCAACGCCTGACCGCCCTGGCCCAGACTCAGGCCACCCTGATCCAGCGCGAGCTGGAAGCACCGCTGGTGACCGCCAAGAGCCTGGCCACCGCCAACGCCCTGCTCGGCATGAAAGACGCCAAGGGCGAGCCGGCCCTGCAAGTCGGCCGAGAGCAATTGATCAACCTGCTGCATGAAACCGTGGTGCGCAACCCGAAGATCCTCGGCGCCTACATTGGCTGGGAGCCCAATGCGATCGATCACAACGACGCAGCCTATGTGAACAGCCCCATTGTCGGCATGGCCGCCGACGGCCGCTTCCTGCCGTGGTGGTATCGCAACGCCGATGGCAGCCTGGGCCTGGACAAGCTTGCAGACGTCAACGACCAGAACATTCTCTCCACCGGCGTGCGCGCTAGTGAGTACTACCTGTGCTCCAAGGAAAACAAAAAGGCCTGCGCCATCGACCCTGCCCCTTATAAGGTGGGCAACGCGATGGTGATGCTGGCTTCGTTCATCGAGCCGATCATGATCGACGGGACGTTCCAAGGCATCGTCGGTGCCGACTTGTCGGTGAACTTCATCCAGGACATGCTCACCAGCGCCGATCAAAAGCTCTACAACGGCGCGGGTGAACTGGCCCTGATCTCCAGCAACGGCCGCCTGGTGGCCTATACCAAAGACGCCAGTAAACTCGGCGAAAAAGCCAGCAACCTGCTCGACAGCAACGAACTGGCGAACCTTGGCCAACTGAAAGTCGGCGAAGTGCGCTACGACATCGACAAGGAACACGGGCATATCGAGCTGTTCCTGCCGTTCAATATCGGCCAGGCCGACGCGCGCTGGACGCTGATGCTGCAACTACCGCTCAGCGCCGTGATGGCTGATTCGCAGAAGCTGCAAAGCGACCTGGAAGCCCAGCGCAAGACCGACATTTTCGGCATGACCATCGCCGGTCTGCTGATCGCGGGTATTGGTTTGCTGGTGATCTGGCTGGTCGGCCACGGCATTGCCCGTCCGCTCAAGCAAATGGTCGCGATGCTCAATGATATCGCCCAGGGCGAAGGTGACCTGACGCGGCGCCTGACCAGTGACCGTGCCGATGAACTGGGCGCGATCGCCAGCGGCTTCAACACCTTCCTGATCAAGCTGCAAGGTATGATTACCCAGGTGGTGAGTTCGGTGCAGAAGGTCAGCGATTCCTCGGAACACACTGCCGACATCGCGATCCGTACCAACCAGGGCGTGCATAAGCAGATGGTGGAAATCGATCAGGTCGCCACCGCTGTGCATGAAATGACCGCCACTGCGCAAGATGTTGCGCGCAACGCCACCCAGGCCGCCCAAGCTGCCAGCCATGCCGACCAGGCCGCCAGCCAAGGCATGCGCATCGTGCGCGACACCTCCACCTCCATCGGCGCACTGGCCGAGGAAATCGGCAAAGCGGTGAGCGTGGTGCAAACCTTGGCCAAGGACAGCGAGAACATCAACGCCATCCTCACCGCGATTCGCGGGATTGCCGAACAGACCAACCTGCTGGCGCTCAACGCCGCCATCGAAGCAGCACGGGCCGGTGAGCAAGGTCGTGGATTTGCGGTGGTCGCCGACGAAGTGCGCAACCTGGCGCAGAAGACCCAAAAAGCCACCGAAGAAATCCAGACCATGATCCAGCAGTTGCAACAAGGCACGCGGGACGTGGTGCGGGTGATGGAGGACAGCCAGAACCGCACCGATGAAAGCGTGCAACACGCAGCCAAGGCGGCCGAAGCGCTGGAGACGATCACCCAGGCCGTCTCGGTGATCAACGACATGAACACCCAGATCGCCAGTGCCGCCGAGGAACAGAGCGCGGTGGCCGAAGACATTAACCGTAACGTGATCAATATCGGCCAGGTGGCCAATGAAGTGGCGGGCGGCGCGGATGAATCCAGCGCGGCCAGTGCAGACTTGACCAAGCTGGCGGAGCAGCAGCGCCGGCTGATCAATCAGTTCAAGGTCTAAGCCGGGGTCAGGCACTCCGGCCCATTGAGCTTGGGATCGTTGACCATGTTGGCCAGGACCCGTTCGCGCAACGCGACGGGTTCACTGGCCAGCAGGCCTTGCAATACCTGCAACGGCGTCTCGGGATCGAGCCAGGCTGCCTGCCCGGCCTCATCCAGAATCAGCGGGCGACGCTGGGCCTGCGCGGCCTGGGTCACCACCGCCGTACTCAGCCACACCTGTTCCTGCACCGGATACGCTTCCCAGATCGCGGCGAAAAACAACGTGGAGCCCTCCCCCGGCGTCAGCCAGTACGGGCGTTTGCGCTGGGTGCCGCGCCATTCGTAGAACCCATTGGCGGGCAGCAGGCAACGGCGCTGGCGGAACGCTTCGCGGAACATCGGTTGTTCGGCCAGGGTTTCGGCGCGGGCATGGGCGGGCGTGCGGGAAAGATCGGTCAACCACGGCGGCGTGAGGCCCCAACGGGCACGGGCCAGGGTGCGCTGACCGTCGGTGACGCGCTGGATCAGTACCGAATCATTCGGGGAAATATTCCACTGGGCCTGCTGGTCGGCCGGGAAGCCCGGCAAGGCAGCAAAGGCGGGGTTCCAGCGAAACAGGGCATAACGTCCACACATGGGGCAACACGACTCTTGGGTAAACCGACCGACAGCCTAACAGACCAGCACATCGGGGAAGCTGTCGGGTTCATCACCGGGCAGCGGTTGTGCGCCGATATAGGCAGTAATCAGCTCGCGGGCGTCCATGGCGCGGTCGTTGTCCACCTCCAGGCCCAGCAGGCCGAAAATAGGCAATTCGCCAGTGCCGCCGAGCAAATGACGGCCCACCAGATGCGCCTCGATGCCCTCGCTGGCGAGCATCTGTTGCAGCAACTCGCCTTCCATCAGGTTTTCCGGTTCGTAGATTCGCTGCATGGGTGTACCCGTTATTCGTTTTCGCTTCGGGTTTCGAGCATCCACTCTTCCCCATGTACCTGCAGATCGAAAATGATCGGCCGGCAACAGACCTGGCAGTCTTCGATATAGCGCTGGTCACCGCCAGATAAATCCACAGTTGTCTCGACCACTTCACCGCAATAAGGACAATCGTACGTCGCGTTTTCCAGCATCGCAGCCTCCAAGGTGACTTGTGCGTATAATCGCCGGTCTATTGACAGGGCTATTTTCGGCTGAGGCCATTCCTCAGTCCGCCCCCTGGTATTTCCTTTACTTACCCTAGCCGTTTCTAACAAGAGAGCATGATGGGCGAATTCGATACCATCCGACCTTACAACGACAGCGAAGTCCCGGCAGTGCTGGCACGTCTGTTCAGTGACAAGGCCTTTCTGGACATCCTGACCCACTTCCGCTTCCCGCGCTTTGCCGGCGCCCTGGGCTGGCTGCTCAAGCCGATGATCGCCCGCAAACTGCGCCGCGAGTTCGCTGGCGTCACCACCGTGGCCACGCTGCAGGACAAAGTCGAGTACTACGTCGACCACACCATTGATCGGGCGACCGACGGCGTGACCTACACGGGCGTCGAGCAGCTCAAGTCCGGCATGGCTTACCTGTTCCTGGCCAACCACCGCGATATCGTGATGGACCCGGCCTTCGTCAACTACGCCGTGTACCACGCCGGCCTGCCGACGCCACGTATCGCCATCGGCGACAACCTGCTGCAAAAGCCGTTTGTCAGCGACCTGATGCGCCTGAACAAGAGTTTCATCGTGCACCGCTCGATCACCGGGCGCAAAGAGAAGATGGCGGCGTATCAGTTGCTGTCGGCGTACATCAACCATTCGATCCGCAACGACGGTGCGTCGATCTGGATCGCCCAGGCTGAAGGGCGCGCCAAGGATGGGGATGATCGCACCGAGTCGGCGATCCTCAAGATGTTCCACGTCAGCCGCAAGGATGAGCCGTTTGCCGAGGTAATCCAGTCGTTGAACCTGACGCCGGTGTCCATCAGCTACGAATATGACCCGTGCGATTCAGCCAAAGCCCGTGAGCTGTACATCCGCGCCACCACCGGCACCTACAGCAAGGCGCCGGGTGAGGATGACGTGAGCATTGCCCTGGGCATCACCGGCTACAAAGGCCGCGTGCATGTGAACTTCGCGCCGCCGATCACTGAGCGTTTCGAAGACACCAAACTGCTGGCCGTAGAAATGGATCGGCAGATTCTCGGCGGTTATCGACTGTTTCCGGTGCATTACCTGGCCTACGCCCAGTGGAGCGATGCCGACCCGCAATTGCAGGTGCCGACCGCCGCCGAAGTGTTCCCGGCGGACGAACTGGCCAAGGCCAAGGCAGAGTGGGAGCGGCGCTTGAACGAATGCCCGGCCGAGCACCGCCCTTTCCTGGTGGTGCAATATGCAACGCCGGTGCGTAATCAGTATCGGGTCAAGGCCGGGATTGCCCTTTAAGGCTTAGAGGCGGGTGCTGAGCCAGGAGATGGCCAGCGCCAGCGCCAAACAGGCAAACCCTACGCGGTAAGCCAGACGATGCGCCCGTTCGGTGCGCACATCCAGAAACAACATCGGTTGGTCGATCGCGCGGTCTTCACCTTGCGCGGTCAGGTCGGCCAGTGCGCGCTGTTCGCGCAGGCGAGTAATGAACAGCAATGCAGCGCCTGGGCAGGCCACTGCTAACGCAACAACATTGGTCAATAATGCGGGCAGCGCCATCGCAAACCTCGGTAAAACAGTGTTTTGGTATCGGTTCAGATACAAACCTGAACGATAGTGGCCTCCGGCGCCGTAAATGCTCCCTCCCCCATTGACGGGTAATGTATCCAGTAATTTACGCCGTCACCTGAACGTCACCTTAACAAGCCACTCTGTTGCCCTTCGACGCTTAGGAGCTTGTCATGCTGCACGCGCAAAACCAGGATCGGCTGTACCTGATCGCCCAGAGTGATGAGCAAGAAGCACTGGTCGGCGGCCTCGCCTTCAACGTCCAGGACCGCCACTGGCTGGTGTATTGCGCCCTCGGCGGACACCAGCATGCGGACCTGCCGGAGACCGATCTGCTAACAGGGGTGAGCCTGCTGGATTTCTGTATCGACAGCGCCGCATGAAACTGGAGACGAAAAAAAGCCGGGCTCATCACTGAGCCCGGCTTTTCGTTGGATCGCTTATTGCGAGCTGAGCAACGAACCGATGCTTGGATCCTTGAACAGGCGGGTCAAGGCATCACTGAGGACGTCGCTGACCAGCTTGGTGTTGGTTTCCTGGTTCGGCGACATGCCGAAGCGCTGGTTCAGGGACGCACCGTAGCGACCGCTGTAGCGACGGGTGCCGGCGCTGACGTCAGACTTGAAGGTCGCGCCGATGGACGCTTCGGTCACGTACAGCCCGTCTTTCGGCGACTGATACTTCAGTTCAGCCAGGGTGATGGTCAGCTGCGGCGCACCCGGTGCGTTGGCGCTCGGGGTGAAACCCAGCAGGCGCACGGCGGCTTCAGCCTGGGCCTGCAGCTTGGGCAGCACGTCCTGGGCATTCACCGAGACCAGGGCGGTTTCCGGGTACAGGCCACCGCGCGAGCCGAGGGTCGGCGACGGACGACCATCCACCACACGCACCGACACCGGCTGGCCGTGACCCACTGGGGCCAGCTGCGTGGTGATTTTCGGCTCAGGGGTCAGTTGTTGCGGGCTGTTGGCGCAGCCAACCAGGGTCAAACTGGTCACAGTGATCAAACCGAACAACAGGCGTTGCAACATGCGCTTCTCTCCAGAAATCAGGATCCGACAGGCCGGCAGTATAGCGGGGCGCCACTGCGGGGAACTAGCATCAGTTACAACCTGAGACCGGTTGGCTGGGCGGCGGTTCGATGTCACCGATATGTCACACCCGTTACATGGGCTCGTCATCCCGGCCAGGCATGCTGGGTCCCAATCTCAGGAGGTTGATCGCCATGCATTTTCTCTGGTCATTGTTTACGCGCAAGCCCGCCCTTCGTCAGTTCGCCCTGCTCGATATGCAAGGTCGTTGCCAGGCCTTCAAAGAGTGCAGCCAGCCGCCTGTTGGCGACGGCTGGGTAGAAATCGATGAAATCCGCCTGAGCTGGATGCACCACCCGCTGCCGGCCCGTGCCCGCGTCAGCCCACGTCCTGCGCGGTCGCCCCGGCATCAGCCGTTGGCCGCCTGACCGAACGCCTAATAAAAGTCATAAAACACGCCCATTTCCCTGGCGTTCTTCGCTACAATCTCCCCCCGATTATAAGGACGTCTCCTGATCGGGCCTCGCAGCATCGTTAATGCCTCGGCACTAACCCCCCAATCGCCCACAGAGAGCCGCCCACACAGATCGAGTGAAGCTGGCGCGCTTGCTGTTTTCTTTGCAAACCATCCGCCTTTACCGAATCTGCCAGAGCTGCCATTGCGCTCGGCCACTTGAGTTGTTTGCCCGTTTTGCCGCGTGTCGGCTAGGGGCCAGGTGCCAGGCTGGGGCAGCCCTTTTTTGAGGTTCACGTCTTCAAAAGAGCGTGAAAAAACGGGTTTTCACAACTTCACAAGAGTGTGGCGAGCAAATGAATAGTTTGGCGTTTGTACAAGCACCATCAGCGTCTGGAACAGCCCAACCACACAGGACCGAGCACGCCTTAAAAACCGGAGCTTGAGCCTGTCCGCTACGGATTGGTTGCATGCATCGCACGCTTTGACCATAAGTCGAATTGCCACAGGCGCCCATGAATGCGTTCATAGGCAGATTAGCCCGGCAGGAAGCGTGCGCTGAACATGCAAAGAATTGCGAATCGGACATGGCGATCCTGGCCATGGGTAACCTGGGGCAACACGTGAATCGCCCCGTCACTCCTGGCAGCCATGCCGTCAATTTGGTGCTGCAGATTTTGGAGACGCGTTAAATGGCGCATAACGAAGCAGTCGACGTAGTACTGGTAGGGGCCGGCATCATGAGTGCCACCCTAGCCGTACTGCTCAAAGAGCTCGACCCCGGCCTCAAGCTGGAAGTCGTTGAGCTGATGGATTCGGGTGCAGCGGAAAGTTCCAACCCGTGGAACAACGCCGGGACCGGCCACGCCGGGCTGTGTGAGCTGAACTACACGCCGCAGGCCGCCGATGGCTCCATCGACATCAAGAAAGCCGTGCACATCAACACCCAGTTCGAGGTGTCGAAGCAGTTCTGGGCGTACCTGACCAAAAAGGGCACCTTTGGCTCGTCCAAGTCCTTTATCAGCCCGGTGCCGCACCTGAGCTTCGTGCAAGGCGACAAAGGCGTGGACTTCCTCAAGAAGCGCTTTGAATCCCTCAGCCAGCACCACGCGTTTTCGGACATGCACTACACCGAAGACCGTAGCGAAATGGCCGAGTGGATGCCGCTGATGATGCCGGGCCGCCCGCTCGACGAAAAAATCGCGGCCACCCGCGTGATGAACGGCACCGACGTCAACTTCGGCGCGCTGACAAACCAACTGCTCAGCCACTTGACCAGCTCGCCCGACGCCCAGGTCAAGTACTGCAAGCGCGTCACCGGCCTCAAGCGCAGCGGCGCGGGCTGGACCGTGAGCATCAAGGACGTCAACAGCGGTAACAGCCGTGAAGTGGACGCCAAGTTCGTGTTCCTCGGCGCCGGCGGCGCGGCCCTGCCGCTGCTGCAAGCCTCGGGCATCGAAGAAAGCAAAGGTTTTGGCGGCTTCCCGGTCAGCGGCCAGTGGCTGCGTTGCGACAACCCGGACGTGGTCAAGCACCACCAGGCCAAGGTCTACAGCCAGGCTGCCGTGGGTTCGCCGCCGATGTCCGTGCCGCACCTGGACACTCGCGTGGTGGATGGCAAGAAATCCCTGCTGTTCGGGCCATACGCCGGTTTCACCACCAAGTTCCTCAAGCACGGCTCGTTCCTCGACCTGCCGATGTCGATTCGCGCCGGCAACATCGGCCCGATGCTCGCCGTGGCCCGCGACAACATGGACCTGACCAAGTACCTGGTCAGCGAGGTGCGCCAGTCCATGGAACAGCGCCTGGAATCCCTGCGTCGCTTCTACCCGGAGGCGAAAGCCGAAGACTGGCGCCTGGAAGTGGCCGGCCAACGGGTGCAGATCATCAAGAAAGACCCGAAAAAAGGCGGCGTGCTGCAATTTGGCACCGAGTTGGTCGCGGCCAAAGACGGCTCGCTGGCTGCGCTGCTGGGCGCGTCCCCGGGTGCTTCGGTGACCGTTTCGATCATGCTGGAACTGATCGAGAAGTGCTTCCCAGGCAAAGCGGCGGGTGAATGGGCCGCCAAGTTGCAGGAAATTTTCCCGGCACGGGAAAAGGTCCTGGAGACGGACGCCGAGCTGTATCGCAAGATCAACGCGCAGAACAACATCAGCCTGGAGCTGGTTGAACCTGCCGCCGAGACCGAAAGCTACGCTTGAGGCACCATAAAAAACGCCCCGCTCTCAACCTGAGAACGGGGCGTTTTTTTATGTCTCGGATAATCAGCCGCGAGCGTTTTCGATCAGTTCGATGTACTCGTCCGCGTTGCGCTGGTCCTTGATCAGGTCGACGAAGGTCTGGCCATGCTCATCCTTGCCGTCGAGGTCCAGGCCCGCTTCCTTGAAAAAGCCCAGGAACCGCTCGAAATCGTCGATACGCAGGCCACGGTAGGCCTTGATCAGTTTGTGCAGGGACGGGGAAGTCGCGTCGACCGGCTCGAAGTCCAGGAACAACTTGATCTGATCGTCGCCGATCTCGTCACCAATCACCTGTTTCTTATCTTTACGCATTACCGACTCCAGCCAGCAGACATTTACACGGGGTTTGAAGTCTACCTGCGGGGCGCGGGCTTGTGTAGGCGGGGCTACCTGGCCTTTACAGCGCCGGTGTGCAGATCCGCCCAGATGTGGCCATTGGCGTAGCTGAGAAACTGCACGTACACCGTGTCATTGCGCAGCAGGTCGACAATCACGCGGTATTGAGCCACCGGGTAGGACAGTGTCAGGGTTTTGCTCTTGTCATCGTAGGCCGGTTTTTTCAGGCTTTTGCTTTCGGCGTCGAAATTGAGCACCACTTGAGCGATAGACGCGCCTTTGTTCAGGGACTTGCCCTTGAGGCGGATCATCAGCGGCGAAGTCACCGGGATCGGCTGCTGGCTGGACTGGCGCTGGTTGCCGACCACCACCGTGTACTCGGTAACTTGCAGCAATTGCTGCTGGTCCGGCGCTTCGGCGCGCAGGTTCAGGTCGTCCGAGGGCAGGAATTGGCTGTGCATCGGTGCCGGCGCCGCGGCCAGCGGCAGGCTGAGGGTCAGCGCCAGGGCGGCGCAGGTGCGAATCAACAGGCTCATGGGCCGCTCCGGCAAGATGGGCCCAGCACTGTAGCTCAATCGAACTGGGCAAGCATCCAGCGCTGATACTCGGCTACGCCGGCATCGCCTTCGCGGGGGGCCCAGTCGGCCAGTTCGCCTTCGCCCACCGGGCGATACGGGCCAGCCTTGCACTCGAACATCACCGTGTCGGGCGCAAGCACCACCAGGCCGTGGAACACGCCAGGTGGAAGATCGACCCCAGCGCATTCACCACCAGCCTGCAAGACGCGCTTGGTGAGCACTTCGCCGGACTCACTGAACACCAGCAAACCCAGGCTGCCTTGCAGCACAAGCAAGGTTTCCGCCTTGTCCGCACTCAGGTGTCGATGCGGCGGCACATAAGTGCTGGGTTGCAGCCCTACAGCCAGGCGATGGCAAGGTTCTTCCATCTGATGGAAGTTATGATGGTGCCGGCCACGAGGGCTGGCGCCCGCTTTCTCGGCCAGTTCGGCAAACAGCGTCTGATCCAGAAAGCGGGCCATGGCTTACATCCCTTTGACGGCGTAGATGCCATTGGCGTTGCGCCAGTAGCCTTTGTAGTCCATGCCGTAACCGAAGATATAGCGGTCGATGCACGGCAGGCCGACATAATCGGCCTTCAGGTCTGGGCGGGCTTTGCGGTCGTGGTCTTTATCGATCAGCACGGCGGTGTGCACGTTGCGCGCGCCGGCGTGTTTGCAGAAGTCGATGATCGCGCCCAGGGTGTGGCCCTCATCGAGAATGTCGTCGATGATCAGCACGTCGCGGTCGATGAACGAGACTTCCGGCTTGGCTTTCCAGAACAGGTCGCCGCCGCTGGTTTCGTTGCGATAGCGGGTGGCGTGCAGGTAGGAGGCTTCCAGCGGGAATTGCAGATGAGTCAGCAATTTGCCGGCGAAGATCAGGCCACCGTTCATCACGCAGAAGACCACCGGGTTGGTGTCGGCCATTTCGCGGGTGATGTGCGCGCCGACCTTGGCGATCGCCTCTTCGACTTGCGCTTCGGTGTACAGGCAGTCAGCCTCGCGCATGATTTGACGGATATGCTCGAGATCAGCGGACATGGCGCTCTCCAAGGGGGTGCTGTGGCAAGAAAAGCGGGCGAAGGTACGCTTCTCGTGCGCTCCGAGCAAGCCTTAATGGACTAACGTACTAGATGTCTATAGGACAACACCCTCGGATAGATTAATCTAGGCCGGTTTTTTTGCCCGCCGCCGGAGCCTTTCCCATGCCCACTCGCGAGATCCGCCACCCGCTGATCCGACACAAGCTCGGCCTTATGCGCCGCGCCGACATTAGCACGAAGAACTTCCGTGAGCTTGCTCAGGAAGTCGGAGCGTTGCTCACTTACGAAGCCACCAAGGATTTGCCCCTGGAAACCTACGAGATCCCCGGTTGGGCCGGTCCCGTCCAGGTGGAGAAAATCGCTGGTAAGAAAATCACCGTGGTCCCGATCCTGCGCGCCGGTATCGGCATGCTCGAAGGTGTCCTCAGCCTGATCCCGGGCGCCAAGGTCAGCGCCGTGGGCGTAGCCCGCAATGAAGAGACGCTGGAGGCCCACACCTACCTGGAAAAACTCGTTCCGGAAATAAACGAGCGCCTGGCGATGATCATCGACCCGATGCTGGCCACCGGCAGTTCCATGGTTGCCACCATCGACCTGCTGAAAAAAGCCGGTTGCCGGGACATCCGCGCCATGGTTCTCGTCGCTGCGCCTGAAGGCATTGCGGCCGTCGAGAAGGCCCACCCGGACGTGCAGATCTACACCGCATCCATCGACGAGCGCCTGAACGAACACGGCTACATCATCCCAGGCCTGGGCGATGCCGGTGACAAGATCTTCGGCACCAAGCAGAAGGACGCGTGAGCATGCAGGATGAATTCAACGACCCGCTTTGGCGCCAGATCCTGTCTGGCGCACAAATGCTCTTCGTGGCATTTGGCGCGCTGGTGTTGATGCCGCTGATCACAGGTCTTGATCCAAACGTCGCACTGTTCACCGCGGGCCTGGGCACGTTGCTGTTCCAGGTGGTGACAGGGCGGCAGGTGCCGGTATTCCTGGCGTCGAGCTTTGCGTTTATCACACCGATCATTCTCGCCAAGGGCCAATTCGGCCTCGCGGCGACCATGGGCGGCGTGATGGCGGCCGGTTTCGTTTATACCTTCCTGGGTCTGGCGGTGAAGGTCAAAGGCACCGGTTTCATTGACCGGCTGCTGCCGCCCGTGGTGATCGGGCCGGTGATTATTTCCATCGGCCTGGCCATGGCGCCCATCGCCGCCAATATGGCGATGGGTAAAGCCGGCGATGGTGCCGAGCTGATTCACTACCAGACGGCAATGATGATCTCGATGCCAGCGCTGCTGACCACGTTGATCGTGGCGGTGTTCGGCAAAGGTATTTTCCGCCTGGTGCCGATCATCTCCGGCGTGCTGGCGGGTTTTGCCATGTCGTTCTACTTTGGCGTGGTCGACACGGCGAAGATCGCCGCCGCACCATGGTTCGCCCTGCCCCACTTCACCGCGCCGGAATTCAACTGGCAGGCGATCCTGTTCATCGTCCCGGTGGCCCTGGCCCCGGCAATCGAGCATATCGGTGGTGTGATTGCGGTCGGCAGCGTGACCGGTCGCGACTACCTGAAGAAGCCCGGCCTGCATCGCACCCTGCTGGGCGACGGTATTGCCACCACGGCCGCCGGCCTGTTTGGTGGTCCGCCTAACACGACCTACGCGGAAGTGACTGGCGCGGTGATGCTGACCAAGAACTACAACCCGAAGATCATGACCTGGGCGGCGGTGTTTGCCATCAGCCTGGCGTTCATCGGCAAGTTCGGCGCACTGCTGCAGAGCATCCCCGTGCCGGTGATGGGCGGGATCCTGTGCCTGCTGTTCGGTTCGATCGCGGCGGTGGGCATGAACACGCTGATCCGCCACAAGATCGACCTGGGTGAGGCGCGCAACCTGGTGATCGTGTCGGTGACGTTGGTGTTCGGCATTGGCGGTGTGCTGGTCGGCACCGGCACCGGCCCGGATGATTTCGGCCTCAAGGGCATTGCCCTGTGTGCGGTGGTAGCGATTGGCTTGAACCTGCTGCTGCCGGGCAATGATGGTTGGAAGAACAAGAAGCCGGATGAGCCGTTGATCTGACGGTTGAGCCAATAAAAATGGGAGCCCACAGGCTCCCATTTTTGTTTCAAGCGTCGGTGTTACAGCTCACCAAGGCCATCGATCAACGCCTGGTTCTGCTCCGGCGTACCAATGCTGATCCGCAGGAACTGCGCAATCCGCGCCTGCTTGAAGTGCCGCACGATCACACCTCGCTCACGCAACTTGGCCGCCAGGCCGGCAGCGTCGTGCTTGGGGTGACGAGCAAAGATAAAGTTCGCTGCCGACGGCAACACTTCAAAGCCCTTCGCCTCCAACTGCCCGACCACCTTGTTGCGGCTGTCGATCACCAACTGACACGTCTTGTCGAAATACTCACGGTCCTCGAACGCCGCCGCCGCACCGACAATCGCCAGGCGATCCAGCGGATAGGAGTTGAAGCTGTTCTTGACCCGCTCCAGCGCCTCGATCAGGTCCGGATGGCCCACGGCCAGGCCCACGCGCAAACCGGCCAGTGAGCGCGATTTTGACAGGGTCTGGGTCACCAGCAGGTTCGGGTAACGGTCCACCAGGCTGATCGCGGTTTCGCCGCCGAAGTCGATATAGGCTTCATCAACCACCACCACCGAATCCGGGCTGGCCTTGAGGATCTGCTCGACCGCATCCAGCGCCAGCACGGTGCCGGTCGGCGCGTTCGGGTTGGGGAAAATGATCCCACCGTTGGGCTTGGCGTAGTCCGCCACACGAATCTGGAACTGCTCGTCCAGCGGCACCGGGTCGGATTGAATGCCATAAAGGCCGCAATACACCGGGTAGAAGCTGTAGCTGATATCCGGGAACAGCAGCGGCAGGTCGTGTTGGAACAGGCCGTGGAAGATATGGGCCAGGACTTCGTCGGAACCGTTGCCGAGGAACACCTTGCCAGCATCGATCCCGTAATACTTGGCGACTGCCTGCTTGAGCAGGTCGCTGTTGGGGTCCGGGTACAGGCGCAGGTTGTCGTTCAACTCCGCCTGCATCGCCGCCAACGCCTTGGGCGATGGGCCGTAGGGGTTTTCATTGGTGTTGAGCTTGACCAGTTTGGTCAGCTTGGGTTGCTCGCCGGGCACGTAAGGCACGAGGTCCTTGACGAAAGGGCTCCAGAATTTGCTCATGTCTCAGTTCCCCTTCTCTTCAAGGATGCGGTATTCGGCGCTACGGGCGTGGGCGCTCAGGGATTCACCACGGGCCAGCACCGAGGCGGTCTTGCCCAGCTCGGAGGCACCCTGTGGCGAACAGAAGATGATCGATGAACGCTTCTGGAAGTCATAAACCCCCAGCGGCGACGAGAAACGCGCAGTGCCGGACGTCGGCAGCACGTGGTTCGGGCCTGCGCAGTAGTCGCCCAGCGCTTCGCTGGTGTGGCGGCCCATGAAGATCGCACCGGCATGGCGGATCGACGGCAGCCAGGCTTGTGGATCGGCGACGGACAGCTCCAAGTGCTCCGGCGCGATGCGGTTGGCCACTTCGATGGCCTGCTCCATGTCGCGCACCAGGATCAACGCGCCACGGCCATTGATCGACTTCTCGATGATCTCGGCGCGGTCCATGGTCGGCAGCAACTTGTTGATGCTGGCGGCGACCTGGTCGAGGAACGCGGCGTCCGGGCTGACCAGGATCGCCTGGGCGTCTTCGTCGTGCTCGGCCTGGGAGAACAGGTCCATGGCGATCCAGTCCGGGTCGGTCTGGCCGTCGCACACCACGAGAATTTCCGAGGGGCCAGCGATCATGTCGATACCGACCTGGCCAAACACGTGACGCTTGGCGGTGGCGACGTAGATGTTGCCGGGACCGACCACCTTGTCGACCTTCGGCACGCTTTCGGTGCCATAAGCCAAGGCTGCAACGGCTTGGGCGCCACCGATGGTGAACACGCGGTCGACACCGGCGATGCAGGCAGCGGCCAGCACCAACTCGTTGATTTCACCGCGCGGAGTCGGCACCACCATGACCACTTCGGTCACGCCTGCCACTTTGGCCGGGATGGCGTTCATCAATACCGACGACGGGTAGGAAGCTTTACCGCCTGGCACGTACAGGCCGGCACGGTCCAGCGGCGTGACCTTCTGGCCCAGCACGGTGCCGTCGGCCTCGGTGTAGCTCCAAGAGTCTTGTTTCTGCTTTTCGTGGTAGCTGCGCACCCGCGCCGCCGCGACTTCCAGGGCTTCGCGCTGAGGTGCAGTAATGCGCGTCAGGGCCAGCTCCAGGCGTTCACGGGGCAGGATCAGGTCGGACATCGACGCGACGTCCAGGCCATCGAACTGGCGGGTGAAGTCCACCAGCGCCGCATCACCGTGCTCGCGCACGGCCTTGATGATGTCGAGCACTCGCCCGTTGACCGACTCGTCGGACACGCTTTCCCAGCTCAGCAGATGATCCAGATGATGGGCGAAATCCGGGTCGGCAGCGTTGAGTCGGGCAATTGCAGTGGACGTGGTCATAGCGAGGGCCTCAATAGAATTGGCAAAAACTCAGGCGCCCTAAACTAGCAGTCGTTTCCGCTTGGGCACCTGAGAATTCTGGCTATGAGGCGGATAGACGGGCGCAGCCTTCCGGCTACGCGGGTAAGTCAACCGCGGTGTCGCGACTCCACTGCCTTGCGCAGGGTGTCGATCAACGCCTGGATACGGGCGTGCTGCATCTTCATCGAGGCTTTGTTGACGATCAGGCGGGAGCTGATGTCGGCAATGAAGTCTTGCGGCTCGAGGCCGTTGGCACGCAGGGTGTTGCCGGTGTCGACCACGTCGATGATCTTGTCGGCCAGGCCGATCAGCGGCGCCAGCTCCATCGAACCGTAGAGTTTGATGATGTCGACCTGACGACCCTGTTCGGCGTAGTAACGCTTGGCAACGTTGACGAACTTGGTCGCGACGCGCAGGCGGCCTTTAGGCTCGACGTCGCCAACACGGCCGGCGGTCATCAGCTTGCACAGGGCGATACGCAGGTCCAACGGCTCGTACAGGCCCTGGCCACCGTATTCCATCAGCACGTCCTTACCGGCGACACCGAGGTCGGCCGCGCCATGTTCAACGTAGGTCGGCACGTCGGTAGCCCGCACGATCAACAGGCGAACGTCGTCCTGGGTCGTGGGGATGATCAGCTTGCGGCTCTTGTCCGGATTCTCGGTCGGCACGATGCCCGCTTCAGCCAGAAGCGGCAAAGTGTCGTCAAGGATGCGGCCCTTGGACAGTGCGATGGTCAACATGGGAAACGTCAGTCCTTCATCAGGCTATTGCTGCCCGGTCGCAAACGGCGCCGGACACAGATCGAGGCCATGACAGCCTCGATTTGGAACAAATTCAGCATACTGCTTCTTTAATTTGTAGTGAGCGGCGCGGGGCAAGCCCGCTCACTACAACGGCAACTAGCCCGGTACGCGGCGGATTTTTGCGCCGAGCATCTGCAGTTTTTCTTCGATGCACTCGTAGCCACGGTCTATGTGGTAGATGCGGTCGATCAAGGTGTCGCCTTCGGCGATCAGCGCCGAGATCACCAGGCTGGCCGAAGCCCGCAGGTCGGTGGCCATCACTGGCGCGCCCTTGAGTTTCTCGGTGCCAGTGACGATGGCGGTGTTGCCTTCGACCTGGATCTTCGCGCCCATGCGGTGCAGCTCGTACACGTGCATGAAGCGGTTTTCGAAGATGGTCTCGATCACGGCGCCGGTGCCTTCGGCAATGGCGTTCAACGAGATGAACTGCGCCTGCATGTCGGTCGGGAACGCCGGATACGGAGCGGTTCGCACGTTGACGGCTTTAGGACGCTTGCCGTGCATGTTCAGCTCGATCCAGTCTTCGCCAGTAGTGATTTCGGCACCGGCTTCGCGCAGTTTTTCCAGGACCGCTTCCAGGATGGTCGGATCGGTGTCCTTGACCTTGACACGGCCACCGGTCACGGCGGCGGCAACCAGGTAGGTGCCGGTCTCGATACGGTCTGGCATCACCTTATAGGTGGCGGTGTGCAGGCGCTCTACACCATCGATGGTGATGGTGTCGGTGCCAGCACCGGAAACCTTGGCACCCATGGCGTTCAGGAAGTTGGCCAGGTCGACCACTTCCGGCTCGCGCGCGGCGTTCTGCAGCACACTGCGGCCTTTGGCCAGGGCAGCGGCCATCATGATGTTCTCGGTACCGGTCACGCTGACGGTATCAAAGAAGAAGTTCGCGCCACGCAGGCCGCCTTCCGGCGCCTTGGCCTTGATGTAGCCGCCTTCGACGTCGATGACCGCGCCCATGGCTTCGAGGCCACGGATGTGCAGGTCCACCGGACGCGAGCCGATGGCGCAACCGCCAGGCAAAGCAACTTCGGCTTCACCGAAACGGGCAACCATAGGGCCCAGCACCAGGATCGACGCACGCATGGTTTTCACCAGTTCGTACGGGGCGATCAGGGTCTTGATGGTGCGCGGGTCGATTTCGACGGCCAACTTCTCGTCGATCACCGGCTCAATGCCCATGCGACCGAAGAGCTCGATCATGGTAGTGATGTCGTGCAGGTGCGGCAGGTTGGCCACGGTGACCGGGCCATCGCACAGCAGGGTCGCTGCCAGAATCGGCAAGGCGGAGTTTTTTGCACCGGAGATGCGAATCTCGCCATCAAGGCGGGCACCGCCGGTAATAATCAATTTATCCATAAGAATCTCGACGCCTTGGGGGCTCAGGTGCGCTCGGCCCAGGCCGCGCGGCTGAAAAATTTCATAGTGACCGCATGGATGCTGCCATCGGTGATCCACGGGTTCAAATGGGCATAGATCTGCTGTTGACGCTTGACCGGGCTCAGTGCCGCCAGTTCATCGCTAATCACGTTCAGCTGGAAGTTGCAGCCTTCGCCTTCAACTTCAACGGTCGTTTCCGGCAGCTTTCCTTCAAGAAAGCTCTTAACTTCTAGGGCCTGCATGCTCAACCTCTATCGGCGCCCAGTGCGCGCGGGTCGCACATCATACAAAAAAGCCCCGCGCCTGCGAACCCCGCATAGCAGGACTCTGACGGGGGGCCTCTCTAATAATGTGTATTAAGGATGCGCCAGCAGCTCGGTCAAGCCGGAAACTTCGGCGATTTCACGCATGTCTTCGGGCATTGCACGAATGCTGACCGGCTTTTTGGCCGCTTCAGCATCGCGCAAGAAGCACAGCAGCAACGACAAACCGACGCTACTGGACTTGGTCACCGCCGAACAATCCAGCACCAGCGCGGGGGCGGAGCTGGTCTTGATCAGTGCCTGACCCTGCTTGCGCAGCTCAGGCCCCGTGCGGTAATCCAGCACGCCGCTGATGAACAGCTCGCCGGCATCGCCCAGACGAACAGCCGCCTCAGTCATTGCGCAGGCTTCCCGGCTTCTTTATCGGACGTTTCCTTGGCCTTGGCGACTTCACCGGCCCAACCATTGATGGTTTTGTCCAGGTCGTTGCCGTTGCGCTGCATGGCGTCGGCGAACTGATCACGGAATAGCTTGCCGATGTTGATGCCGTTGATGATCACGTTACGCAGCTTCCACTCGCCGTTGACCTTCTCCAGGGTGTACTGCACAGGGTAGACGGCGCCGTTATTGCCCTTGACGCTCATGTTGACGCTGGTGCGATCACCGGACTCATCGCCGGCTGGAGCGACGGTGATACCCTGGTTGTTGTACTCAAGCAAAGCGTTGCCGTAGAACTGGAACAGGCCACGCTTGAAGTTTTCCTGGAAGGTCTGCATCTGCGCCGGAGTCGCCTTGCGCGAATACTTGACCGTCATGATGCTACGGGAAATGCCCTCGGCATCGACGACCGGGCCGACAATGGTGTTGAGCGCGTCGTAGAACTTACTCGGATCTTGCTTGTACTGCTCTTTATTGGCAGTCAGGTCAGCCAGCATTTTGTTGGTCGTGTCCTGCACCAGATCGTGGGCAGAACCTGCAGCGTTAGCCATCAGCGGCAGCGCTGCCAACAACACCAGCAGGCCACGTCGCAAGGTAGAGATCATGAACAGATTCCTCATTTGGCGTCTTTATTGACCGTATTGAGCAGGAATTTACCGATCAGGTCTTCAAGCACCAGCGACGACTGTGTGTCGTGGATTGTCGAGCCATCCTTGAGCAGGGCTGTTTCCCCACCCACGCTGACACCGATGTATTTTTCGCCCAGCAGACCCGCAGTGAGGATAGATGCAGTGGAGTCAGTCGGCAGATTATCTACCTTCTTGTCCAGTTGCATGGTCACTCGCCCGGTGAAGCTGTCGCGATCCAGATCGATTGCCGTGACCTTGCCGATTGTTACACCGGCCATGGTCACTTTAGCTCTGACAGTCAAACCGGCGATATTGTCGAAGTATGCGTAAAGTTTATAAGTATCGGCGGTGGGGCTCGCCGACAGGCCACTGACGCGCAGGGCCAACAACAATAAAGCCAGGATGCCAGCCAGCAAGAAAAGGCCGACACCGATTTCCACAGTGCGGTTTTGCATCAGAAATCTCCAAACATCAAGGCGGTCAAAATGAAGTCAAGGCCCAGTACCGCCAGCGAGGCGTACACAACGGTCTTGGTGGTGGCGCGACTGATCCCTTCTGAAGTGGGCTCACAGTCGTAGCCTTGGAATACGGCGATCCAGGTGACGACGAAGGCGAAGACGATGCTCTTTATGATGCCGTTGAGCACGTCACCGCTGAAGGTCACGCTGTTTTGCATGTTGGCCCAGTAGGAGCCGTCGTAGACGCCCAGCCAGTCCACCGCCACCCACGAACCGCCCCAGATACCCACCACGCTGAAGATCATCGCCAGCAGTGGCAGGGAAATGAAGCCGGCCCACAGGCGTGGGGCAACAATGTACTTGAGCGGGTCCACGCCGATCATTTCCAGGCTGGACAGCTGTTCGGTGGACTTCATGTTGCCGATTTCGGCAGTCAGCGCCGAACCCGCACGCCCGGCGAACAGCAAGGCGGTGACCACCGGCCCCAGTTCACGCAACAGCGTCAGGGCGACCATCTGCCCGACCGCTTGCTCCGAACCGTAGCTGGAAAGAATATTGAAGCCCTGCAACGCCAGCACCATGCCGATGAACACCCCGGAGACCACAATGATCACCAGGGACATCACGCCGACCGAATGCAGCTGCTTGATAAGCAGGCCAAAGCCGCCACCAATGCCGCCGCGACCGAGCAGGGCGTGGAACAGGAAAATCGTCGAACGGCCGAGCACTTCGACAATGTCGATACCCGAGCGACCGAAAAGGCGAACCTTCTCGATAAGAGATGTCTTGCGCATCAGCGCTTCCCCAGAAGATCTGAGCGGTAATCCGCTGCCGGAAAGTGAAAAGGCACCGGGCCATCGGGATCGCCGGTCATGAATTGGCGAATGCGCGGGTTGTCGGCGTTCATCAGCTCTTCAGGCGTGCCCTGCCCCAGCACCTGGCCATCGCCGACGACATAGAGGTAATCGGCAATGCTCGCGGTTTCTGCAAGGTCATGGGAGACCACGATGCTGGTGATACCCAGCGCATCATTGAGCAGGCGGATCAAACGCACCAGCACGCCCATGGCGATGGGGTCCTGGCCGACAAAGGGCTCGTCATACATGAGGATTTGCGGGTCGAGGGCGATGGCGCGCGCCAGGGCCACACGGCGCTTCATGCCGCCGGACAGTTCGTCAGGCATCAGGTCGATGGCACCGCGAAGCCCTACGGCCTGCAGTTTCAGCAACACAATGTCACGAATCATTTCATCGGACAGTTGGGTATGCACCCGCAGCGGAAAAGCCACGTTCTCGAACACGTCGAGGTCGGTAAACAGCGCACCGCTCTGGAACAGCACGCCCATATGCTTGCGCGCATCGAACAGATCGCTGCGCGACAGCGTCGGCAGGTTCTGGCCATTGACCCACACTTCGCCGGCACTGGGCCGCAATTGCATGCCCATCAGGCGCAACAGGGTGGTCTTGCCGCAACCGGAAGGCCCCATGATGCCCGTGACCTTGCCGCGCGGAATGCGGATATCGACGTTATTGAAGATGCTGCGCGTCCCGCGCTTGAAGGTCAGTCCCTTCAGCTCGACCGCGTAGGCGTTATCGGCACTCATCTAAACTCCTTGGGATGCAGCCTCTCACTCAGACACCACGCTTGCGACAAACGTTTGCAACCGTTGTGCAATAGTTGGCACGTGGGCTGGGCGGACCGAACTGGCGGCGAACTATATCACTGCTGGTACAAGGCGCCCAAGGCCGGAACAGCGCTTGTTCAGATTGGGGACAGGGAAAAATCGTTGCTTAGGATGAATCTCAGGCGCATTGCGAACAAACCCTGACGAACTAGCGTGAGGGAATTGATCATTACCGCTATAATCGCCGACTTTTCGTCAGGCTATACGATTTCAGACATGAGCCAATCCAGCGACCTTATTCAATCCGCACAACGCACCATCCGCCTCGAGCTTGAAGCCGTAGAAGGCTTGCTGGCGCATATCGACGCAGATTTCGTACGCGCCTGCGAGATGATTCTGGCCAGCAAAGGCCGCGTTGTCGTGGTCGGCATGGGCAAGTCGGGCCACGTCGGCAACAAGATCGCCGCCACCTTGGCCAGCACCGGGACCACCGCTTTTTTCGTGCACCCGGCCGAAGCCAGCCACGGCGACATGGGCATGATCACCAAGGATGACATCATCCTGGCGCTGTCCAACTCCGGCACAACCAACGAAATCGTGACCCTGCTGCCACTGATCAAGCGCCTGGGCATCCAGATGATCAGCCTCACCGGCAATCCGGATTCGACGCTGGCCAAGGCCGCCGAAGTGAACCTGAATGTTCACGTGGCCCACGAAGCCTGCCCGCTGAACCTGGCACCGACCTCCTCCACCACCGCCGCACTGGTCATGGGCGATGCCCTGGCCGTGGCGCTGCTGGAAGCCCGCGGGTTTACCGCGGAAGACTTCGCGTTTTCCCATCCGGGTGGCGCCTTGGGCCGTCGCCTGCTGTTGAAAGTGGAAAACGTCATGCATTCCGGTGATGAATTGCCTCACGTCCAGCGCGGCACCTTGCTGAAGGACGCGCTGATGGAAATGACCCGCAAGGGCTTGGGCATGACCGTGATCCTGGAAGCCGACGGCCGCCTGGCCGGGGTCTTCACCGACGGCGACCTGCGTCGCACCCTGGACCGCACCATTGATATCCACACCGCCACCATCGACGCGGTGATGACCCCCCACGGCAAGACCGCCCGTCCCGAGATGCTGGCAGCCGAAGCCTTGAAAATCATGGAAGACCACAAGATCGGCGCACTGGTGGTGGTCGATGGCAATGACCACCCGATCGGCGCCCTGAACATGCACGACTTGCTGCGTGCGGGAGTGATGTAAATGACCAGCGACCTGTTGCAACGCGGCAAGAACATCAAACTGGCGATTTTCGACGTTGATGGCGTGCTGACCGATGGCCGCCTGTACTTCCTCGAAGACGGCAGCGAATTCAAGACGTTCAACACCCTCGACGGCCAGGGCATCAAGATGCTGATGGCGTCGGGCGTGCAAACGGCGATTATCAGCGGCCGGAAAACCCCCGTTGTGGAACGCCGCGCACAAAACCTGGGGATTCCTCACCTGTATCAGGGCCGCGAGGATAAACTGGTGGTTCTGGACGAGCTTCTTGGCCAACTCAACCTAAGCTATGAGCAGGTCGCCTACTTGGGCGATGACCTGCCAGACCTGCCGGTGATCCGTCGAGTGGGCTTGGGCATGGCCGTCGCCAACGCGGCGGCGTTTGTTCGCGAGCACGCCCATGGCATCACCACCGCCCGTGGCGGCGAAGGTGCCGCCCGCGAGTTCTGCGAGCTGATCCTGCGTGCCCAGGGCAGCCTTGAAGCGGCCCACGCCGCCTACTTATAGAGCGTTTTATGCTGAGCAAAAAGATTCGCAACTTCCTGCTATTCGGGGTCATCGCCGCGCTGTTCCTGGCGGTGGGCTACTGGAATATCAGCCCGGAGCGCTTTCTCGACCAGCCTGCTGCGCAGGTTGACGAGGGGGCTATCGACTATTACGCCACCAATGCCAAGAGCGTGCAGTTCCTGCCCGACGGCAAGGTGCAGTACGAGATGACCTCGGACAAGGTCGAGCACGTCAAGGCCAGCGAAATCACCCTGCTGACCAACCCGGACATGAATATTTACCGCGGCACCGAATTTCCGTGGCACGTCACCAGCAAGCGTGGCGAGGTCAACCCGGACGGTACCGAGGTGGAACTGATCGACTCGGTGCGCGTTGCGCGCACTGACGATAAAAAACGTGAGACCGTGATTACCAGCAGTCGCATGACCGTATTCCCGCAGAAGCAATATGCGCAGACCGAGCAAGACGTTAGAATCGACGGCGCTGGCGGTGTATCGACTGGCAAGGGAATGAAAGCGTATTTGAAAGAAAGCAGGATACACCTGCTATCGAACGTAAGAGGACAGTATGAGGCTCGTTAAAACTCTCCCTATTTTGCTCGGCCTGGGCGCAGCACTGGGAAGCGTGAGCGCCTGGGCTCTGCCGAACGATAGCCAGCAGCCGATCCACATCTCGGCCGACGATGCGCAGCTGGATGACAAGCAAGGCGTTGCCACCTACACCGGCGGCGTGATCATCACCCAGGGTTCGATGAAAATCACCGGTAATACCGTGACGCTTACGCGCACCAAGACCGGCGATATCGATGTCGTGACCTCGGTAGGCAACCTGGCTTACTTCGAACAGAAGCAGTCGCCCACCGACACGGGCCCGATGAAAGGCTATGGCAAGACCATCCAGTACCACGCCCAGCAAAACCGCATCGTACTGATCGACCAGGCCAAGGTGCTCAGCCCCGATGGCAACTCCACGGAAGGTGAGAAAATCACCTATGACACCGTGAAACAGATCGCTAACGCCGGTCGTGCCAATGGCAACAAGGTCACCGCGCCTCGTCCACGCATCGACATGGTTATCCAGCCGAAGAAGAAGGCCGAGTAATGGCAACCCTGAAAGCCCAGCATCTGGCCAAGGCCTATAAAAGCCGTCAGGTCGTGCGCGACGTCAGCCTGTCGATCGACAGCGGCCAGATCGTCGGCTTGCTCGGCCCCAACGGCGCCGGCAAGACCACTTGCTTCTACATGATCGTCGGCCTGGTCCAGGCGGACCAGGGTCGCGTCCTGATCGACGACCTCGACGTGAGCCACCAGCCGATGCACGGCCGTGCGCGCGCCGGTATCGGCTATCTTCCGCAGGAGGCGTCGATCTTCCGCAAACTGTCGGTCGCCGATAACATCATGGCGATCCTCGAGACCCGCAAGGAGCTCGACCGTGATGGCCGTCGCAAGGAGCTGGAAAGCCTGCTGCAGGAATTCCACATCAACCACATCCGCGACAACCTCGGTATGAGCTTGTCTGGTGGTGAGCGTCGCCGTGTGGAAATCGCCCGCGCCCTGGCTACGGCACCCAAGTTCATCCTGCTGGACGAACCGTTTGCCGGCGTTGACCCGATCTCGGTCGGCGACATCAAGCAGATCATCCATCACCTCAAGGCCAAGGGCATTGGCGTGTTGATCACTGACCACAACGTCCGTGAGACCCTCGATATCTGCGAAACCGCGTATATCGTCAACGATGGTCAACTGATCGCCGAAGGTGATTCCGCTACCATCCTGGCCAACGAACTGGTCAAGGAAGTGTATCTGGGTCACGAGTTCCGCCTGTAAACACCGTGGTGTCACGGCCGTTTGCCGAGGTGCGCGGGAGTCAATGAAAACCTCCGGATTTTTATTGTTACCGCGCTCTAGGCAAAGCCCCCGACATCAGGCATATAATTTGCTTATGTTTGGCGCTCACGCGCCCTGTCGTGGATGGCGCATTGCGCCGGCGAATAAGGTGTTAAGCCCCTGCCATGAAACCATCGCTAGTCCTGAGAATGGGCCAGCAGCTGACGATGACACCGCAGCTGCAACAGGCCATCCGCCTGCTCCAATTGTCGACCTTGGACCTGCAACAGGAAATCCAGGAGGCCCTGGAGTCCAATCCGATGCTCGAACGCCAGGAAGAAGGCGACGACTTCGATAACGCAGACCCGCTGGCCGATAACATCGAGCAAAAACCCAATTCCGACGTGCAGGAACCCTCCTATCAGGAAACCGCCCCTACGGTGGATAACCTCGAGGAAGGCGAATGGAACGAACGCATCCCCAACGAGCTTCCTGTCGACACGGCCTGGGAAGACGTCTACCAGACCAGCGCCAGCAGCCTACCCAGCAACGACGATGACGAGTGGGACTTCACCACCCGCACCTCCGCCGGTGAAAGCCTGCAGAGCCATTTGCTGTGGCAACTGAACCTGGCGCCGATGTCGGACACCGACCGTCTGATCGCCGTGACCCTGATCGATTGCATCAACAACCAGGGTTATCTAGACGAGACGCTTGAAGAGATTCTTGAAGCCTTCGACCCGGAACTGGATATCGAGCTGGACGAGATTGAAGCCGTCCTGCACCGCATCCAGCAGTTCGAGCCTGCTGGAATCGGCGCGCGCACTCTCAGCGAATGCCTGCTGCTGCAATTGCGCCAACTGCCAGCCAAGACACCTTGGCTCGCCGAGGCCCAGCGTCTGGTCACCGATTACATCGACCTGCTGGGCAGCCGCGACTACAGCCAGTTGATGCGCCGCATGAAGCTCAAGGAAGACGACCTGCGCCAGGTCATCGAGCTGGTACAGAGCCTCAACCCGCGCCCAGGCTCGCAAATCGAGTCCAGCGAAGCCGAATACGTGGTGCCTGACGTGATCGTGCGCAAGGACAACGAGCGCTGGCTCGTGGAGCTGAACCAGGAGTCGGTGCCACGCCTGCGGGTCAACCCGCAATACGCCGGTTTCGTGCGTCGCGCCGACACCAGCGCCGACAACACCTTCATGCGTAACCAGTTGCAGGAAGCGCGCTGGTTCATCAAGAGCCTGCAAAGCCGCAACGAAACCCTGATGAAAGTGGCCACCCAGATCGTCGAGCACCAGCGCGGCTTCCTGGAGTACGGCGACGAAGCCATGAAACCGCTGGTGCTGCATGACATCGCCGAAGCGGTGGGCATGCACGAATCGACGATTTCCCGGGTCACCACGCAGAAATTCATGCATACCCCACGGGGTATTTATGAACTGAAATACTTTTTCTCAAGCCACGTCAGCACCTCCGAAGGCGGTGAATGCTCGTCCACGGCGATCCGAGCGATCATCAAAAAACTGGTTGCCGCGGAAAATCAGAAAAAGCCATTGAGTGACAGTAAGATCGCTGGTTTACTGGAGGCACAAGGCATTCAGGTCGCCCGTCGAACCGTCGCCAAGTACCGCGAGTCCCTCGGGATCGCGCCTTCCAGCGAGCGTAAGCGTTTGATGTGACGGGCGGGCCACAGCGTTCCAGTGGTGGGTATTCCTGCCCACCGCTTTATGCACTGGCAACGAAGGAGAAGCTGTATGCAAGTCAACATCAGTGGACACCAGCTGGAAGTCACCAAACCCCTGCGTGAATACACCGAAAGCAAGCTGAACAAGCTGGCAGGGCATTTTGACAAAATCACCAACGTGCAGGTCATCATGGAGGTCGATAAGCTCAAGCAGAAAATCGAGGCCACCCTGCACGTACCGAATGCAAAGCTGGTCGCCAATGCGGAGCATGAAGACATGTACGCGGCGATTGACTCGCTCTACGACAAGCTTGACCGCCAACTCATAAAGCATAAGGAAAAGAATCTGCACCTGATGCAAGGTACAGGTCGTTAACCCTCCCCCCATGATCCGACTTGAAACCATCCTGACCCCCGGCCGTTCCCTCGTGAACGTGCCGGGCGGCAGCAAGAAGAAAGCCCTCGAACAAATTGCCAACCTGATCGCGCGCGAAGTGCCGGATCTGGAGATGCAAGATGTCTTCGACGCGCTGATTGCCCGTGAAAAACTCGGTTCCACCGGTTTTGGCAACGGCATCGCCATTCCTCACTGCCGTCTCAAGGGCTGCGAAACCCCCGTCAGCGCCCTGCTGCACCTGGAAGCCCCCATTGATTTCGATGCGATCGACGGCGCCCCGGTTGACCTGCTGTTCGTTCTGCTGGTCCCGCAAGCCGCCACCGATGCGCACCTGGAACTGCTCCGGCAGATCGCCAGCATGCTCGACCGCAAGGAAGTACGTGACAAACTGCGCAGTGCCAGCAGCAACGAGGCGCTGTATCAGGTTGTCCTGGATGAACAGAACGGGCAGTAACCATGCGTTTGATCATCGTCAGCGGCCGCTCCGGCTCGGGTAAAAGTACCGCCCTCAATGTGCTTGAGGACAACGGTTTCTATTGCATCGACAACCTGCCCGCCGGCCTGCTGCCGGAACTGGCGGAACGCGCGTTGATCCACACCGAACTGGCGCAACCCCTGGTCGCCGTTTCGATTGATGCCCGCAACCTGCCCAGCCACCTTGAGCGATTCCCGCAATTGCTCGAGGAAGTACGGGCCAAGCACATTCATTGCGACGTGCTGTACCTGGACGCCGATGAAGAGACCCTGCTCAAGCGGTTCTCCGAAACCCGCCGGCGTCACCCCCTCAGCAGCCCTCACCGCTCCCTGGCCGAAGCCATCGAAGACGAAACCAAGCTGCTGGGCCCGATCATTGACCTCGCCGATCTCAAGATCAACACCACCAGCCTCAACCTGTACCAGTTGCGTGATGCCATCAAGCTGCGTCTGCTGAACCAGCCGGAGCCGGGTACGGCGTTTCTGGTGGAGTCGTTTGGGTTCAAGCGCGGCATGCCAGTGGACGCCGACCTGGTGTTCGATGTGCGCTGCCTGCCCAATCCTTACTGGAAGCCGGAACTGCGTGAACAGTCCGGGCTGGATCAGCCCGTGGCCGATTACCTGGCCGCGCAACCGGATGTGGAGGAGATGTTCCAGGACATCTCCAGCTACCTGCTCAAATGGCTACCGCGTTTTGCCGCAAGCAATCGCGCCTATGTCACCATTGCCATCGGCTGCACCGGCGGGCACCATCGCTCCGTCTACCTGACCGAACGCCTGGGCCAGGTGTTGCAACAAACCCTCAAGAACGTCCAGGTCCGCCACCGCGACCTTAGCTGAAAGGAACACCTTCGCGATGCCCGCTCTGGAAATTGAAATCATCAACAAACTGGGCCTGCACGCCCGCGCCTCGGCCAAATTCGTGGGCGTCGCCGGGCAGTTTCCCTGCCAGATCCGCGCCGGTCGCACGCCGGAATCCATGGTCGATGGCAAAAGCATCATGGCGATGATGATGTTGGCAGCCGGCAA
This sequence comes from Pseudomonas sp. DWRC2-2, assembly GCF_049897885.1. Taxonomy (NCBI): domain Bacteria; kingdom Pseudomonadati; phylum Pseudomonadota; class Gammaproteobacteria; order Pseudomonadales; family Pseudomonadaceae; genus Pseudomonas; species Pseudomonas sp. DWRC2-2. The sequence continues at coordinate 226,842 of NZ_JAFCXD010000002.1, read as the reverse complement.
AGGCACCAAGATTCATTTGAAGACAGAAGGCGAACAGGAAGACGAAGCGATGGCCGCACTGGTAGCGCTGATCAATAACTTCTTTGATGAGGGTGAGTAAGCTCACCCTTTGAGACAGGCGTGAAGCCGCAACGGCTTCACCCCAACGCGGTATCCATCACCATCATCAAGCAGAACCCGATGCACAGCCCCAGGCTGGCGAGTTTTTCGTGGCCATTGCGTCGCGACTCGGGGATCACTTCGTGAGTCACCACCAACAGCATCGCGCCGGCTGCCAGGGCCAGTCCCAGCGGTAAGAGCACCTCGGCCAGGCTCACCAACCAGGCGCAGAGCACAGCAAATACCGGCTCCACCAGGCCTGATGCCGCGCCGATCAGGAACGCTTTGACTCGCGACATCCCTGCCCCGGCCAACACCAACGCAATCACCAACCCTTCGGGCACATCCTGCAAGGCAATGCCCATGGCCAGGCTGTCGGCATCCGGCATGCCACCGCCCGCCGAGACGCCGACCGCCATACCTTCCGGGATGTTGTGGGCGATGATGGCAAACACGAACAGCCAGATACGCGGCGGAATCACCGGTTTTTCCGGCGTGCCCACCAGCATTTCCGGGCTGGCGCCGGAGACCTTACGGTCCACCAGATACAGCCCGAAAGCACCCAACATGATGCCAAAACTGATCAAACCACTGGCACCCCAGGGCGAAAGGCCCAGGCCTTCAGCCGCGGCAATGCCCGGCACGATCAGCGAAAACGCTGTCGCCGCCAGCATGACTCCAGCCCCAAACCCCAGCAGCGTATCGCTCAACGCCACCGGCATCCGTCGAATGACCAGCACCGGCACCGCACCGAGCGCCGTGCCGAGTGCGCAGATGGATCCGCCCTGCAGGGCGCGCAGAATGCGCGGTTCCAGGTTCAGCCAGGCCAGCCCATGGGCCACCAGCAATGCAGTACCTGCCAACAGCAGCAGCGAGCCAAACGCATAACGAAACATTCGCCCGCTGCTGATCGCCAGTGTTTCAGTGCCCATAGTCGGCCTTAGATCTTGTTATGAAGATGAATATCAGGCCACGGCGGCCTGATAGCGTGCGGCGACTTCTGGCCAGTTGATAACACTGTAGAAGGCATTGATGTATTCCGGACGGCGGTTCTGGTACAGCAGGTAGTAGGCGTGCTCCCACACGTCCAGACCGAGTATCGGCGTGTTGCCGTTCATCAGCGGGCTGTCCTGGTTACCGCTGCTTTCCACCACCAGGGTCTTTTGCGGGGTGACGCTCAGCCAGGCCCAGCCGCTGCCGAAACGGGTCAACGCGGCCTTGGTGAAAGCCTCCTTGAAGCTGTCGAAGCCGCCCAGTTGTTCGTCGATGGCTTTGCCCAGTACGCCCTCGGGCTTGCCGCCGCCTTTAGGCGACATCACCGCCCAGAACAGCGAGTGGTTGGCATGCCCACCGCCCTGATTGATCACCGCTGCGCGCAGTTTTTCTGGCAGTAGCTGCACGCTGGAGACCAGCTTCTCGACCGGCCAGCCGGCGAACTCGGTGCCCTCGACGGCGGCGTTGAGGTTGTTGATGTAGGTCTGGTGATGCTTGGTGTAGTGGATTTCCATGGTTTGCGCATCGATATGCGGTTCCAGGGCGTCATAGGCGTAAGGCAATGCAGGCAGGGTATAAGTCATATCAATGTGCTCCGTAATGAGGAGTGGCGGGTTGCGCCGCAGCGCCACCCAACAGGCGATGGGTACGCGGGTACTCGCCGTGATCGCTGATGAAATTCAATAGCTCGACGTAGGTCTTGCTGCTCTGGCGCAGCGCCGCTTCGCGCAATTGCGGTTTCAGACGCGGGTCCTGCATGGTCTGCAGCAGGCGCTGATGGATAGCGCACAGGTATTCCGCGCTTTCCTCCGGCTGGTTCAGGCGCAGGTGCAGGTCCGCCAGGTTGTGATGGGAAATGACGCAAGCCGCCACTGCTTCGTCGGCATCCGCCCAGCGTTCGAACAACACTTGGGCCAGGGCCAGGGCTTGCAAATAGGCCTCGCGAGCGTCAACCAACTCGCCCGCCATAAAGCAGCGATTGGCCCGTTCGATCGTGCGTTTCCAGTGCTCCATGGTGAGCCTCCAAAGCAGAGTCGGTGATTACACGCCGCCAGCGGTGAGCTTTTCCGGGTCCAGCAGGATCTCCAGTTGGCTGCGCGGCAAGTCCGTGTGTTCAAGGGCGACGTCAATCACCGGACGGCCTTGTTGATAGGCCTTCTTGGCGATCTCAGCAGCCTTTTGGTAACCGATGATCGGGTTGAGTGCGGTCACCAGGATCGGGTTGCGCGACAGCGCTTCCTTGAGCTTGGCTTCGTTGACCTTGAAACTGGCAATGGCCTTGTCGGCCAGCAAACGACTGGAATTGGCCAGTAATTCCAGACTGCTGAGCAGGTTCTGCGCGATGATCGGCAGCATCACGTTCAGCTCGAAGTTGCCCGACTGACCGGCGACGGTGATCACCGTGTCATTACCGATGACCTGAGCGGCAACCATCGCCGTGGCTTCCGGAATTACCGGGTTGACCTTGCCGGGCATGATCGAAGAGCCCGGCTGCAAGCCTTCCAGCTCGATTTCACCCAGGCCGGCGAGTGGGCCGGAGTTCATCCAGCGCAGGTCGTTGGCGATTTTCATCAGCGACACGGCGGTGGCTTTCAACTGGCCAGAGACTGCAACGGCCGTGTCCTGGGAGCCGATCAGGGCAAACAGGTTCTTGCCGGGGGTGAATTTCACGCCGGTCAGGCTGCTCAACTGCTGGCTGAACCGTGCAGCGAATTCAGGGTGTGCGTTGATTCCGGTGCCGACCGCCGTACCGCCTTGGGCCAGTGCTTGCAGGCTCGGCAGAAGGTCCTGCAGATGACCGATATTGGCCTTGAGCTGCTGAGCCCAACCGTTGAGCACCTGGCTCATGCGCACTGGCATGGCGTCCATCAGGTGAGTGCGGCCGGTCTTGATGAACGGGTGAACCTCTTCGGCTTTTTTCTCGATGACCTGTACCAGGTGCAGCAGGGCCGGGAGAGTTTGCTCATGCAGGACCAGCGCGGCACTGACGTGGATCGTGGTCGGGATGATGTCGTTGCTGCTCTGGCCGCAGTTCACGTGGTCGTTGGGGTTGACCGACTCGCCGAGCAAGCGGGTGGCCAGGGTGGCAATCACTTCGTTGGCGTTCATGTTGGAGCTGGTGCCGGAGCCGGTCTGGAAGATATCCACCGGAAAATGCGGCATGAAGTCGCCTTCCAGCAAACCTTGGGCGGCGTCGATGATGGCCTTGCCCTGCCCTTCGCTGATTTGCTTGAGGTCGACGTTGACCTTGGCGGCAGCCGCCTTGGCCAGGATCAGAGCGCGAATGAATTGCGCCGGCATGCGTTGATGACTGATCGGGAAATTGTTCACCGCGCGCTGGGTTTGCGCACCGTACAAGGCCTCGGCAGGTACTTGCAGTTCGCCCATGCTGTCGCGTTCGATACGGGTGTTACTCATCGTTAGATCCTTGCACCAGGTCGGAGTGAGAAATAGACGGCAGCAATTCGCAGGTCGCCAATCGCCACGCAAAGGACTGCCAGCGCTTGAGGCGGCAGGCGCAGTGGGAGAGTTTTTCCAGATCGCGCAGCGGGCGCCAGGCTTGGTCCAGGCACAGGGAGCGCCAATGCCAGGGCAGCGCGATGTCGCTGGCGGTATCGAGCAGCAGGCGGAATGAAGTTTCTGCGATCGTCCACGGATGGGTCGCCGTGCAGCACGCCAGGTATCGACCCTCATTGAGGTAATGTTCGATCAGGCGCGGCTCGTTGGGGTCGAGGCCGCAGCGAATCTGGCGACTCATCCAGCGCCAGCTTTCCAGGTAAGGATCCTCATGCAGGACAGAACTCATGATCCACGCTCATCCGTTAATGATATTTATTATTAAATGATATTGAGAATCAAAACAATAGCGGCAGATTGATCCGCTTGCAAAACGCCCACAAAAAAAGGCGCGCCACCTGATAGATGGCGCGCCTTTTTGGCTTAAGCGTTAGAGGGATCAGCTGCCGGCGACAGTCATCCGCTCGATCAACACCGAACCTGTGCGAATGTTGCTGCGCAATTCCAGATCATTACCCACGGCGACGATCTGCTTGAACATGTCGCGCATATTGCCGGCGATGGTCACTTCCTGGACGGCGAACTGGATCTCGCCATTTTCCACCCAGAAACCCGCCGCGCCGCGGGAGTAATCACCGGTGACCATGTTCAGGCCATGGCCCATCAGCTCAGTCACCAGCAAGCCGCGCCCCATGCGCCGCAGCAGCGCCGCCTGGTCTTCATCGCCATGGGTGACGAACAGGTTGTGTACGCCTCCGGAGTTTGCGGTGCTTGGCAGGCCCAGCTTGCGGCCGGCGTACGTGCCCAGCACGTAAGACACCAACTCGCCCTTCTCGACGAACGGCTTGGCATAGGTCGCCAAACCATCACCGTCGAACGACGTACTGCCCATGGCGCGCATCAAGTGCGGGCGCTCATCGATGGTCAGCCATTCCGGGAACAGCTTCTGGCCAATCGCCCCCTCCAGGAACGAAGATTTGCGGTACAAGTTGCCACCGGAAATCGCCCCCAGGAAACTGCCAAACAGCCCACCGGCCAGTTCTGCCGAAAACAGCACCGGCACTTCACAGGTCGGTACCGGGCGTGCGCCCAGACGGCTCGCCGCACGCTGCGCGGCGCGCTGGCCAATACTGACCGGGTCCGCCAGCAACTCACCCTGGCGGTTCACGTCGTACCAGTAATCGCGCTGCATCTGGCCATCAGCCTCGGCGATCATCACGCAGCTCAAGCTATGGCGGGTGGACGCATAACCACCAATAAAGCCGTGGCTGTTGCCATATACGCGGCAGCCCTGGTGCGTGCTCAACGTGGTGCCATCCGCATTCTTGATGCGGGCATCGGCGTCGAACGCGGCGGCTTCGCAGATCAGCGCCTTTTCAATGGCCTGTTCGGGGGTGATGTCCCAGGCGTGAAACAGATCGAAGTCCTTCAGGTCCTTGGCCATCAGCGCCTTGTCGGCCAGGCCCGAGCTTTCGTCCTCGGAGGTGTGCTTGGCGATTGCCAACGCAGCCGCCACCGTCTCGCGAATCGCCTCCGGACCGCTGGCCGAGGTACTGGCCGAACCTTTGCGTTGCCCGACATACAAGGTGATACCAAAACCCTGGTCGCGGTTGAACTCAACGGTTTCCACTTCCCGCTGGCGCACCGACGTCGACAGCCCCTGCTCCAGCGACACCGCCACTTCACAGGCACTGGCCCCCTGGCGCTTGGCCTCGGCAAGGATCTGCTCGACTTGTTCCTGCAGTGCCGGTAACGCTTGCGGACCGACGCTTTGGGCTGCACTCATGGTTTTCTCCACTCAAATTCTGCTTTCGGTTAAGGCCATCGAGCGACCGGGCCGGACAAGCGGCCCCCGACTGGTTATCATGGCGGCGTTTCTTTGCGGACTGCCACCATGGTTGATTCTTACGACGACTCCCTCGATGGGGAGAAAAGCAAAACCCAGGTCAAACGTGAGCTGCATGCTCTGGTTGACCTCGGCGAGCGCCTTACAACGCTCAAAAAAGACTTGATTGCAAAATTGCCACTGACCGACGAAATGCGTCGTGCCCTGGCCGATGCGCCCAAGCACACCGCGAATATCGCGCGTAAACGGCACATCTCGTTTATCGGCAAACTCATGCGCGATCAGGACATCGACGCCATTCTGACCTTGCTCGATCAAACCGATGCCTCGACTCGCCAGTACAACGAACGCTTCCATAACCTGGAACGTTGGCGTGACCGCCTGATCTCGGGCGATGACGCGGTGCTGGAGAAATTCGTGGTGGACTATCCGGACGCGGACCGCCAGCAACTGCGCTCCCTGATCCGTCAGGCCCAGCACGAACTGGCGCATAACAAGGCGCCGGCCACCAGCCGTAAAATCTTCAAGTACATCCGTGAGCTGGACGAGACTCAACGCGGCCTGCGTTGACCCTCTTCCCCGGGTGGCGGTTTTCGCCACCCGAAGCTCCACCTTTCTTACGACCCCGTGCCACCCACGGTGATCGCATCAATCTTCAGCGTTGGCTGGCCGACACCCACCGGTACCGACTGCCCGTCTTTCCCACAGGTGCCCACGCCGCTGTCCAGCGACAGGTCGTTACCGACCATCGACACCTTGCTCATGGCTTCCGGACCGTTACCGATCAACGTTGCACCTTTGACCGGCGCGGTGATCTTGCCGTCTTCGATCAGGTACGCCTCGCTGGTGGAGAACACGAACTTGCCGCTGGTGATATCCACCTGGCCACCCCCAAGGTTGGCACAGTAGATACCGCGCTTCACCGAAGCGATGATCTCGGCCGGGTCGCTTTCGCCACCGAGCATGTAGGTGTTGGTCATGCGCGGCATCGGCAGGTGCGCATAGGATTCACGGCGGCCGTTACCGGTGCGCGCCACGCCCATCAGGCGAGCGTTGAGCTTGTCTTGCATGTAGCCCTTGAGCACGCCGTTTTCAATCAAGGTGGTGCACTCGGTCGGGGTGCCTTCGTCATCGACGCTCAGCGAGCCCCGGCGACCGGCCAGAGTGCCGTCATCAACGATGGTGCAGAGTTTGGACGCAACCATTTCACCCATGCGCCCGCTATAGGCCGAACTGCCCTTACGGTTGAAGTCACCTTCCAGGCCATGGCCGACCGCTTCGTGCAGCAGTACGCCGGACCAGCCCGAACCCAACACCACCGGCAAAGTGCCGGCCGGCGCTGGAATGGCTTCCAGATTGACCAGCGCCTGGCGCAACGCTTCACGGGCGTACCCCATGGCACGGTCGTCGGTGAGGAAATAACGGTAGTCGGTACGCCCGCCGCCGCCATGACCACCGCGCTCGCGGCGACCGTTCTGTTCGACGATCACACTGACATTGAAACGCACCAACGGGCGTACATCCGCCGCCAGGCCGCCGTCGGTGGAGGCCACCAAAATGCGCTCCCACACACCGGCCATGCTCACTGTGACCTGCTGGATACGCGGGTCCAGCGCACGGGTGGCGGCGTCGATGCGCTTGAGCAGCTCGACCTTTTCGGCCCGGCTGATCACTTCCAGAGGGTTATCCGGCGCGTACAACTGCGCCACGTCCTGGGTGCTGAACGCCTGCACCGTGCCATTTTGCCCGGCCCGGGAGATCGAGCGCGCGGCACGCGCCGCCAGGCCCAAGGCCTCCAGGGTGATCGCATTGCTGTAGGCAAAGCCGGTTTTTTCACCGGATTGCGCGCGCACGCCCACCCCCTGGTCGAGGTTGAAACTGCCTTCCTTGACGATGCCGTCTTCCAGGGCCCAGGACTCGGAAATCTGCCCCTGGAAATACAGGTCGGCCGCGTCGATGCCCGGCCCGGCCAGGTCGCCGAGTACGGTTTGCAAGCTTTCGATGGTCACGCCACCGGGTGCCAGGAGGTGATCACTGACTGAGGACAACAACTCGCTCATAGGTATGGCCTTAAATTCATCGTTCCGAAGCAGGTCGCTGTGCGCCCTGCGAGAAAAAGCGCCGATGGTTGACCACCGGCATGCGCGCCCTTATCGACGCTTGTTCAGTGCTATCGCGTGCGGCCAGCAACACCGCTTCGCCTTGATCCTGTTGTGCCATCACCCGCCCCCAGGGGTCGACAATTGCCGCATGACCATAGGTTTCCCGTGGTCCCGGATGCACACCGCCTTGAGCGGCCGCCAGCAGGTAGCACTGGGTCTCGATGGCGCGCGCGCGAATCAGCACATCCCAGTGCGCCGCGCCGGTCACCGCCGTAAACGCCGACGGCGCGGTAATCAATTCAGCCCCGGCCGCGCGCAACTCGCTGTACAGCTCAGGGAAGCGCAGGTCGTAACACACCGTCAGGCCCAAGCGGCCGACGGGCGTGTCCGCCACCACCACATTGCCTCCGAAAGCATAGTCGTCGGATTCGCGATAACGGCCACGGGCATCGGCGACATCCACATCGAACAGGTGCAACTTGTCGTAACGGGCAACGATTTCACCCTGATCATCGACCAGCAACGAGCAGGCATTGGACTTGGCGTTTGGCTGGTCCTTTGGCGGCAGCGGCAAAGTGCCTGCCACTATCCATAAGGTGAGGTCGCGGGCGGTCTGTTTCAACCACGGCAGGATCGGGCCTTCGCCCAGTGCTTCGGCGCGACCGATGTCGGCCACGTCGCGGCGGCCCATGGCGGCGAAGTTTTCCGGCAAGACCGCCAGCTTCGCACCACCCGCCGCAGCTTGTTCCAGCAGGCGCCGGGCCTGAGCCAGGTTGGCCAGCACATCGCTCTGGCTGACCATTTGAATTACCGCAAAGGACATGGGCCGTCTCTCCGTCATGGGCATGCGGCCATGCTACTCCACAGGCCCTCAGTTTGGCTTTTCAAATGGCTTGTCGAAGGTGATTTTCGGGTCCTTCCACGGGCCTTCCACCTTGTATTGCACACTGGCGAAGCGCGCAACACGATCACCAATCAGCTTGTCGATCAGGAACAGCGCGCCACCAATGGCAGGCGCCCCCACGATCAGCGCGGCGATCGGCAGGTTATTGGTCACCGGCAAGGTGACCAGCAGCTTGGCGTCGACACGGTCTGCGACCAGGTCCAGGGTGCCGTTGAGTTCCAGGTTCGTCGAAGGCCCGGTCATGGTGATCGGCTCACGGGTCACGAACACGCCGTTGCTCGCCGCCAGCAACCCTTTGACCCTGTCATAGCTCAAGCCCTTGCCGAGCAAGTCCGAGAAGTCCAGGCGCAAACGGCGCCCAATGGAGTTGAAGTTCAGCAGGCCAAACACACGCAGCGCCTGGGCGCCACCTTCCACTTCGACGAACTGGCCATTGTGGAACGCTGCATCCAGGCTGCCGGAAAAACGCTTGGGCCCGACATAGGCCGGCGAACCGGGCCAGCGACCATCGACATCCAGGTGAAAATCCTGGCTGGTGACAGTGGGCGCATAACCCCAACCCTTGAGTACATCACCGATATTCTTGCCATCCAGGCGACCCTTGTACCAACTACTGCTATCGACTGCCGTACCTTCCCAACCGCCCGCGCCCTTGAGCTGCATGCCCTTGAGGCCGAGGTCCAGGTTATTGAAGGCCAGGCCTTTGGCTGTCGGGCGGATTTTCAGCGACCAGGCGCCTATCAGATCCGGTCCTTGGAACAATTGATCAATGCCGATATCCAGCGCCGGAATGTCCTTGGGGTCGATGCCCGCCAAGGGGTCTGGCGCGTTTTCGTCAGCCTGCACCGTCGGATCCGCCGCCGGCAGCTTCACATATTGCAGGTTGACCGCAATCGGTGCGCCCTTGGCGTCCGGCAGGTTGACCGTGCCCTTGGCCTGCTGACTGTCGAGTTGCAGGCCCCACGCCGCAGGCTTGCGGTCCAGCTGTAGATTGACCTGATCAAACTGGGTGCCGAAACCGGTCAGTTTGCCCACCTTGAAGTCAGCGCCGCTGAGCAACTGCTTGGCACTGCCGCCCGGATCGTTGCCCGCGTAGCGGTCAACCAACTTCTTCCACGGATCGATATCGAGTTCAGACAGCACGCCGCGAATGCGCAAGCCCTTCGCCCCAGGCAACACGGCATCGCCATCACCCAGGAAAAGCTCACCGCGCCCTTCATTGAATTTGTCCGGCGGCGCCGCAAAGGTGAAGTTGGCCAACTCGCCATAGTCGAACCAATAACGACGCTCGGCGCCCTGCAAGGTCATGCGGAACACACTGTCACGCCCCTGGCTGGCGGGCATGCCGAACGGTGCTGGCAGGTCCACGGCAACGCCTTTCAGGTTGGAGTTGACCATCAGTTGGCTATCGGCACCGTCGAGGGTCAGTTGCAGCTGGTAGGGAATATCGCCGGACACCGGCAACGGCTGGGTGATTTTCAACCAGTCCGTCAGCCGCTTGACCGTCACCTGGCCCCTGGCATTCACACGCGTGCTGATATTGCCCGGCTTGCCATCGGCAACGATCTGCGCCGTGATCGGCCGGTCAAACGCCTGGGCCGTGATGTTCTGGCCACTGAGGCCTTTGGCGCTGTCGAAGCGGAAATCGCCTTTGAGCTGGGTCAGGTCCAGGGTCGGTTCGGCCAATTGCAGGCGTGCCTTGTCCGTTTTGAAGTCCACCACAATCTTCGGCTCGGTGCCCTTGGCCAATGGAACGTCCAGATCAAGGCTACCCTGCAGGTCGCCCTCACCCTTCCAGCCGGCAAAGGTCGATGCGGTGCCGATCGGCGCTTCCTGGAGGATTTTCAAACCATCGCCCAAACCACCGGCAAACCCGCCGGTCAGCAACAGATGACTGTCCTTGCCCTCCGGCGCGTGGGGGATATTGACGTAGACGTCCTTGACCTTGGTGTCGAGGAGCTGGCCCTTGCTGGCCAGGATGCGTACGCCGCTTTCCTCGACAAACACTTCGCCATTGACCTTGCTCACATGCGGCCAGCCCGGCTGGAACGCCAGTTCGGCGTCATGCACCTTGAAGAACAGACTGATATTGCGCGAGGCCGGCAGTGCGTCGTGGTTCAGCGAACCCTGGTACTGGAAGAAGCCCTGGTCCACCGCGCCCTTGAGAATCGCCGTGCGCAGCCACTCATCCAACGCCGGGCTTAACACCGCCGGCAGGTATTTGGGGGTGAATCGCCCATCGCCATCGACCATGCCGACCCGTAGGTCCATATAGTCTTCCTGGTTGTGGTCAAAGTGCAGGCGAATCAAGAAATCCGCAGCGACTTTGCCCTCCTCACCCAACACCTTGATGTAGGGCGCGATCAGGGTAAAGCCTTCCTTGTCGAGCTTCCATGTCAGGCGTGCGTTGGCCTGGATGTACTGCCACGGCTTGGCAAAGATGGGGTCGAGGTGCAGGGAAAAGTCCTTGCTGTCCATGCGCAACTCGCCGTGGCCCAGGTCACCGCTGATGCTGCCGGACACGTTGCGCGCGGCCGGTGCGCCAAAGTAGGCATCAAAACCAATGCGTTCGAGGTTGGCGGCGAAGCTGACTTTTTGATCGGTGGTGTCTTGAGGGCGAAAATCCACCAGCACATTACGCAGCAGGCCCGTGGCCTTGAGGTGCTGAATGGTCTTGGCAAAACCTTCCGGCAGCGGCGCCAGGGCATTGAGCAGTGGCGTGATCGGCGTCAGGTCCAGGCGGTCGGCCTGGAGCTTCCAGACTTCCTGATCCTTGTCGGTGGCCAGGGTTTGCTGAAGTTGCAGGCGCGACTCCCAGCGGGTTTCCCCCAGGTTCATCGCCAGCGAATCGAACAGCACCTTGAGACCGGTTTCGCTGCGTTGCAGGTAAGCCGTGAGCGCCAGGTTCTCGATATGCACAGGTTTGCGGTCGGCGTAACTGCCCTTTACCTGCGGCGAGTTGAGGCGCACTACTGCGCTCTGCACAGTACCTTTGGCCCAGGTCAGCCATAATTCACCGCCAGCCTTGAATTGGCTGAGCTTCCATTGCTGGGTCAGCTTGGCCGGAATCCACTTGGCCCAGTCGCTTTGCGGCAGGCTCAGGTAAGCCTGGACCTCGCCGTCCTTCCACTGGCTGGCGCGGATACGCGTGCGCAGGCTCACCGCCAAGGGCTGGCCGTCGGGCAGGGTCAGACGCGCATCCAGGCGTTGGCGGGTGACGCCGGTGTGCAGGCTCAGGCCGACATACGTCAGAGTCACAGGCGCCTGGTCAAACGGCTGCAAGGTCACTTGGCTGTCGAGCAGCGATACGCGCTTGACCTTTTGCATGTTCTTGAGCAGTTGCTCAGGGTCGACGGGCTGGTCGTCCTGTACCGGCAGGCCTTGCAACGCCCATTTGCCGTCCTTGTCTTCCTTGACGCTGAGCTGTAAGCCACTGACCTGCAGATGAGCAATACGCACTTCGCGGGCCATCAGGCTGGCCCACATGTCCGGCACCACTTCGACCTGGTCCAGGCGCAAGGCACTGCTGCCCTCGCCTACCATCACATCATGGACCCGCAATACCGGTGCGAAGCCGCTCCAGCGGCCCTCAAGACTGCCAATGTGCAACGGCATGTCCACCGCAGCCTGGGCCTTGGCTTCGATCTCCGCACGGTACTCGGCCACCAGCGGCGTCAACTCACGACCCAGGCTCACATACACCGCTGCCAATACCAGCAGCAAGGCACAGAGGCCCAGGCCCCAACGGGTCAAAGCGGCAAAAAAGCGTATCAGACGCTCCATGTCAGGCGACCCTCAAGGCAGTAGTCGGACGGCAGATCAAGGCCTGCCTGTCTCACAAAAGGTAAGCGAATGAGGATCAGAGCAGCACCACGTCGTATTGTTCCTGGGAATACATGGTTTCGACTTGGAAGCGTATCGTGCGGCCGATAAATCCCTCCAGTTCGGCAACGTTACCGGATTCTTCGTCCAGCAGCCGGTCGACCACTTTCTGGTTGGCGAGCACTCTGTAACCCTCGGCCTGGTAGGCTCGCGCCTCTCGCAGGATTTCGCGGAAAATCTCGTAGCAAACGGTTTCCGGGGTCTTCAATTTACCGCGGCCCTGGCAACTGCTGCACGGCTCGCACAGCACTTGTTCCAGGCTTTCGCGGGTGCGCTTGCGGGTCATCTGCACCAGGCCCAACTCGGTGATGCCAATGATGTTGGTCTTGGCGTGGTCGCGCTCCAGCTGTTTCTCCAGGGTACGCAGCACCTGGCGCTGATGTTCTTCATCTTCCATGTCGATGAAGTCGATGATGATGATGCCGCCCAGGTTACGCAGGCGCAGTTGGCGCGCGATCGCGGTGGCCGCTTCGAGGTTGGTCTTGAAGATGGTTTCTTCGAGGTTGCGATGGCCCACGAACGCGCCGGTATTGACGTCAATGGTGGTCATGGCTTCCGCCGGGTCCACCACCAGGTAGCCACCGGACTTGAGCGGCACCTTGCGTTCCAGGGCTTTCTGGATTTCGTCTTCGACGCCATACAGGTCGAAGATCGGTCGCTCGCCGGGATAGTGTTCCAGACGGTCGGCAATTTCCGGCATCAGCTCGGCAACAAACTGCGTGGTGCGCTGGAAGGTTTCCCGCGAGTCGATGCGAATTTTCTCAATTTTCGGGCTGACTAGGTCGCGCAGGGTACGCAGGGCCAGGCCGAGGTCTTCATAGATCACGCTGGGCGCGCCAATGGTCTTGATCTGGGCGCCGATCTGGTCCCACAGGCGCCGCAGGTAGCGGATGTCCATGAGGATCTCATCGGCGCCGGCGCCTTCAGCGGCAGTGCGCAGGATAAAACCGCCCGCCTCCTTGATACCTTCGGCCGCCACGCAGTCGCTGACCACCTTCTTCAGGCGCTCGCGCTCGGCTTCGTCTTCGATCTTCAGGGAAATACCGACATGGGCAGTGCGCGGCATGTACACCAGGTAACGCGACGGAATCGACAGTTGCGTGGTCAGGCGCGCGCCTTTGGAGCCGATGGGGTCCTTGGTGACTTGCACCACCAGGCTCTGCCCTTCGTGCACCAGGGCGCTGATGCTTTCTACCGCTGGCCCTTCGCGCAGGGAAATTTCCGAAGCATGGATAAACGCGGCACGGTCCAGGCCGATGTCGACGAAGGCCGCCTGCATGCCTGGCAAAACCCGCACCACCTTGCCTTTGTAGATATTGCCGACGATCCCGCGCTTCTGGGTGCGCTCCACGTGCACTTCTTGCAGAACACCGTTCTCTACCACCGCCACGCGCGATTCCATCGGCGTGATATTGATCAGAATCTCTTCACTCATGGCTGGGTCTCGTTCAGGCGTTTTCACAATAGTGACCGATCGCTTAAGGCTGGGCGCTGGAGTACGGCGTTCAGCGCGCGGTAAGGTTTTGCCAACAGGGTATGCCGAATTGGCCGAGCAGTTGCGCGGTTTCGCACACCGGCAGGCCTACCACGGCGGAATAACTGCCATTGAGCCCTGCGACGAACACCGAGCCCAACCCTTGGATAGCATAGCCGCCCGCTTTGTCCTGGGGCTCGCCACTGTGCCAGTAGGTGGTTGCTTCCTCGACGGAAATCTCGCGAAACCGTACACGACTGCTTACACAAACAGTCTCGCAGCGCTGGCCATCGATGAGGGCAATGGCAGTGAGCACTTCATGCTCACGCCCCGCCAGCGCCATCAACATGGCCAGGGCATCGGCCTGATCAACGGGCTTACCGAGGATTTTTCCATCGACGACTACGGCGGTATCGGCACCCAACACACAGGCGTCGGAGGTGTTTTCGAGCACAGCAAAACCCGCCGTCGCCTTGCCACGCGCAAGGCGCTCGACGTAGGAAACAGCGGATTCGTTTGTAAGAGGAGTTTCATCGATAGCGGCACTGACCACGGTGAAAGGCACACCGATCTGGGTCAGCAGTTCACGCCGCCTCGGGGAGCCCGAGGCCAGGTAAAGCGAATTCATTGCAGACTCTCCCTGTAGGGTTCGATAACCAGGCAGAGCCTCGCAATCCATTCAATTGATTTTATAGCGACGACGCAACCCACGCAGACCGAAGCTGATCCATGGCCACAGCAAGGCACTGACCAACGCCGGCAATACCAGCGCCAAGGTTGGCTGGCGGTTACCGGTAAGTGCACTCAGCCATAGCTGAACCAACTGCGCCAGGCCGAAGATCACCAGGATCACCAGGCATTGCTGCCACATCGGGAACATGCGCAGGCGTTGTTGCAACGACAGCACCAGGAAGGTGATCAGGGTCAGGATCAACGCGTTCTGGCCCAGCAAGGTGCCATAGAGCACATCCTCCGCCAACCCCAGGAACATCGCTGTGACCATGCCGACCTTATGTGGCAGGTTCAGCGACCAGAACGCCAGCAACAGCGCCAGCCAAAGCGGGCGTAGAATTTCCATGAACTGCGGCAAGGGCGAAACGCTCAGCAGCATACCGATAGCAAAGGTGAGCCAGACGATCCAGCCGTTGCGCGAATGAGTACTGGCCATTATTCCTCCCTCTGCCGCGTGGTTGCCGGAGCAGTTGCCGGTGGCTTGGCAGCCGGGGTCGCGGCCGGTGGTTTAGTCACGGCGGGCTTTGCGGGGCGCGTGTTGTGAGTGGCCGGCTTGACCGGGGTGGCGACGGGTGCTGCCGGAGCCGCCGTCGGTGCAGGCGGCCCGACGAATGCCGGCTTGGGCACAGTCGCCGGAACGATCGGCGCTGTACCGTTTTGCTTGTCTTCCGCTTCCTGGGCCTGCGCGGCGTCGTTGGCGCGCTCTTCTGGCGTACGGTTGTCGCTGAACACCAGCAGCAGGTAGCGGCTGCGGTTCAACGCAGCCGTCGGCACGGCACGCACAATGGCAAACGGCTGGCCGGAATCGTGGATCACTTCCTTCACCGTCGCCACCGGGTAACCCGCAGGAAAACGCTGACCCAGGCCGGAGCTGACCAGCAGGTCGCCTTCCTTGATGTCAGCGGTGTCCGCCACGTGGCGCAATTCCAGGCGCTCCGGGTTACCGGTGCCGCTGGCAATTGCGCGCAGGCCGTTGCGGTTCACCTGCACCGGAATGCTGTGGGTGGTGTCCGTCAGCAACAATACCCGCGAGGTGTAGGGCATCAGCTCAACCACCTGGCCCATCAGGCCACGGGCGTCGAGCACCGGCTGGCCCAGGACCACACCGTCGCGCTCACCCTTGTTGATGATGATGCGATGGGTGAAGGGGTTGGGGTCCATGCCGATCAACTCGGCCACTTCGACCTTTTCATTGACCAGCGCGGAAGAATTGAGCAACTCGCGCAGCCGAACGTTCTGCTCGGTGAGGGCCGCGAGCTTTTGCATGCGCCCCTGCAACAGCAGGTTTTCGGTCTTGAGTTTTTCGTTTTCGGCGACCAGTTCGGTGCGGCTGCCAAATTGGCTGGCCACGCCCTGGTACAGACGTTGCGGCAGGTCGGTGATCCAGTAAGTCTGCATCAACACCAGCGACATCTGGCTGCGCACGGGCTTGAGCAGTGCAAAGCGGGCATCGACCACCATCAGCGCGACCGAAAGCACGACCAGCACCAACAGGCGCACGCCCAATGAGGGGCCTTTGGCGAAAAGCGGTTTAATAAGCCGCTCCTCCCAGGCAAATGTTCTCTTTATTCATACGGCATCTAACCGGCCTGGATGCAGATTGAAGAAGATAAACGCCAACAGGCAGCACTGCAAAGTGCTGCCTGCGGGCGAAACATGGGCTAATCAGCAAATGCTTATTCGCTGGAAAGCAGGTCCATGGTGTGTTTATCCATCATTTCCAGTGCACGACCACCGCCACGGGCAACGCAAGTCAGCGGGTCTTCGGCGACGATCACCGGCAGGCCAGTCTCTTGGGCCAGCAGCTTGTCGAGGTCGCGCAGCAAGGCGCCACCACCGGTGAGCACCAGGCCACGCTCGGCGATGTCGGAAGCCAGTTCCGGCGGCGATTGCTCCAGGGCGCTTTTCACCGCCTGAACGATGGTGGCCAGGGACTCTTGCAGAGCTTCCAGCACTTCATTGGAGTTCAGGGTGAAGGCACGTGGAACGCCTTCGGCCAGGTTGCGACCGCGCACGTCAACTTCGCGCACTTCGCCGCCTGGGTAGGCGGTGCCGATTTCCTGCTTGATGCGCTCAGCGGTGGATTCACCGATCAGGCTGCCGTAGTTACGACGCACATAGGTGATGATCGCTTCGTCGAAGCGGTCGCCGCCGACGCGGACGGATTCGGCATACACCACGCCGTTCAGGGAGATCAGGGCGATTTCAGTGGTACCACCACCGATATCCACCACCATCGAACCGCGTGCTTCTTCAACCGGCAGACCGGCACCGATCGCAGCCGCCATTGGCTCTTCGATCAGGAACACTTCACGGGCACCGGCACCAAGGGCCGATTCACGGATGGCACGACGCTCAACCTGGGTGGACTTGCACGGAACGCAGATCAGCACACGAGGGCTGGGCTGCAGGAAACTGTTTTCGTGAACCTTGTTGATGAAGTACTGCAGCATCTTCTCGCAGACGCTGAAGTCGGCGATCACGCCGTCTTTCATCGGACGGATGGCGGCAATATTGCCCGGTGTACGGCCGAGCATGCGCTTGGCCTCGGTGCCGACGGCAACGACACTTTTCTGGTTACCGTGCGTCCGAATAGCCACAACCGATGGCTCATTCAGGACGATACCGCGCTCGCGCACGTAAATAAGGGTGTTGGCAGTGCCCAGGTCAATGGAAAGATCGCTGGAAAACATGCCACGCAGTTTCTTGAACATGGGAAAGGGACCCTAGGCAACGCGTGGGTAAAAAAGTGCGGCAAACTCTAACAACGACAGGGATTTTGGGCAAGGCGCCAATGTGCTAAATTGGCCGACTTTCTGTGCACCTAACCCCACAATCGCGGCCGTAAGACCGTAGAAATGCGGTAGTGTTCCGACAATCTAACACACGGACAGCCTCCGTTCTGTTTTCCACTGGAGATTCCCATGACGCTTGAACGCTCCGACGTGGAAAAAATCGCGCACCTGGCCTCGCTTGGCCTCAATGATGCCGATCTTCCACAGACCACCGCAGCCCTGAATAGCATTCTCGGGCTGGTCGACCAAATGCAGGCCGTGAATACCGACGGTATCGAGCCCCTGGCTCACCCGCTGGAAGCCAGCCAGCGCCTGCGCGCAGACGTCGTGACCGAGAGTAATAATCGCGAGGCCTACCAGTCCATCGCGCCAGCGGTCGAAAACGGCCTGTACCTGGTTCCGAAAGTCATCGACTAAAGGGAAAGAGCCTGCAATGCATCACATGACTCTGGCCGAGATCGCCCGCGGTCTCGCCGACAAAAAGTTTTCTTCCGAAGAGCTGACCAAGACCCTGCTGGCGCGCATCGCCGAGCACGATCCAAAGGTCAACAGCTTCATCAGCCTCACCGAAGAACTGGCCCTGGGCCAGGCCAAGGCCGCCGACGCACGTCGCGCCAACGGTGAAAATGGCGCGCTGCTGGGCGCTCCAATCGCCCACAAAGACCTGTTCTGCACCCAGGGCATTCGCACCAGCTGCGGCTCGAAGATGCTCGACAACTTTAAAGCGCCCTACGACGCCACTGTGGTGTCCAAGCTGGCTGCCGCCGGGGCCGTGACCCTGGGCAAGACCAACATGGACGAATTCGCCATGGGTTCGGCCAACGAGTCGAGCTACTACGGCGCGGTGAAAAACCCGTGGAACCTGGAGCACGTGCCCGGCGGTTCGTCGGGTGGTTCGGCCGCCGCAGTTGCCGCACGCTTCCTGCCGGCGGCTACGGCCACCGACACGGGTGGTTCGATCCGCCAGCCAGCAGCCTTCACCAACCTCACCGGCCTGAAGCCGACCTACGGTCGCGTTTCCCGTTGGGGCATGATCGCCTACGCCTCCAGCCTCGATCAGGGCGGCCCTCTGGCACGCACCGCCGAAGACTGCGCAATTTTGTTACAAGGCATGGCAGGCTTCGATAAACAGGACTCCACCAGCATCGATGAGCCAGTGCCGGACTACAGTGCCAGCCTGAACACCTCGCTCAAGGGCCTGCGCATCGGCGTGCCGAAGGAATACTTCAGTGCCGGTCTCGACCCGCGTATTGCTGACCTGGTGCATAACAGCGTCAAGACCCTGGAAAGCCTGGGTGCCGTGATCAAGGAAATCAGCCTGCCGAACAACCAGCACGCGATTCCTGCGTACTACGTGATCGCACCGGCAGAAGCCTCCTCGAACCTGTCGCGTTTCGACGGCGTGCGTTTCGGCTACCGCTGCGAAAACCCGAAAGACCTCACCGACCTTTATAAGCGCTCCCGTGGCGAAGGCTTCGGGGCCGAAGTCCAACGCCGGATCATGGTCGGTGCCTACGCCCTGTCGGCCGGCTACTACGACGCGTACTACCTCAAGGCGCAGAAAATCCGTCGCCTGGTGAAGAACGACTTCATGGCCGCCTTTGAACAGGTCGACGTGATCCTCGGCCCAACCACGCCGAACCCGGCCTGGAAGCTCGGCGCCAAGAACGGCGACCCGGTGGCTGCGTACCTCGAAGACCTGTACACCATCACCGCCAACCTCGCGGGCCTGCCGGGCTTGTCCATGCCAGCCGGTTTCGTCGATGGCCTGCCGGTCGGCGTGCAATTGCTCGCCCCGTATTTCCAGGAAGGCCGCCTGCTCAATGTGGCGCACCAGTACCAGTTGAACACCGACTGGCACACTCGCACCCCTACCGGCTTCTGAGGAGAACACTATGCAATGGGAAGTTGTGATCGGGCTGGAGATTCATACCCAGCTCGCCACCCAATCGAAGATTTTCTCCGGTAGCGCCACCACGTTTGGCTCCGAGCCGAACACCCAGGCCAGCCTGGTCGACCTGGGCATGCCCGGCGTTTTGCCAGTGCTGAACCAGGAAGCGGTACGCATGGCGGTGATGTTCGGCCTGGCGATTGACGCCGAGATCGGCCAGCACAACGTGTTCGCGCGCAAGAACTACTTCTACCCGGACCTGCCCAAGGGCTACCAGATCAGCCAGATGGAACTGCCGATCGTCGGCAAGGGCCACCTGGACATCCCCCTGGAAGACGGCACCATCAAGCGCGTCGGCGTGACCCGTGCGCACCTTGAAGAAGACGCCGGCAAGAGCCTGCACGAAGAATTCCCAGGCGCCACCGGTATCGACTTGAACCGCGCCGGTACACCGCTGCTGGAAATCGTCTCCGAGCCGGACATGCGCAGCGCCAAGGAAGCCGTGGCCTACGTCAAGACCATCCACGCGCTGGTGCGTTACCTGGGCATTTGCGACGGCAACATGGCCGAAGGCTCGCTGCGTTGCGACTGCAACGTGTCGATCCGTCCAAAGGGCCAAGCCGAGTACGGCACTCGCTGCGAGATCAAGAACGTCAACTCGTTCCGCTTCATCGAGAAGGCGATCAACAGTGAAGTGCGTCGCCAGATCGAGCTGATCGAAGACGGCGGCAAAGTCATCCAGCAAACTCGCCTGTACGACCCGAACAAAGACGAAACCCGCGCCATGCGCAGCAAAGAGGAAGCCAACGACTACCGTTACTTCCCCGACCCGGACCTGTTGCCGGTGGTCATCGAGGACTCGTTCCTCAATGACGTGCGCGCCACCCTGCCGGAACTGCCGCAGCAGAAACGCGAGCGCTTCCAGGCGCAGTTCGGCCTGTCGGTCTACGATGCCAGTGTCTTGGCCTCTAGCCGTGAACAAGCCAACTACTTCGAAAAAGTCGTGAGCATTGCCGGCGACGCCAAGCTGGCGGCCAACTGGGTGATGGTTGAGCTGGGCAGCCTGTTGAACAAGCAAGGCCTGGAGATCGACGAAGCCCCGGTCACCGCCGAGCAACTGGGCGGCATGCTGCTGCGCATCAAGGACAACACCATCTCCGGCAAGATCGCCAAGACCGTGTTCGAAGCCATGGCCGCAGGCGAAGGCAGCGCGGACGAGATCATCGAGCAGCGTGGCCTCAAGCAAGTCACCGACAGCGGCGCGATCTCGGCCGTATTGGATGAAATGCTCGCGGCCAACGCCGAGCAGGTCGAGCAATACCGTGCGGCAGACGAGGCCAAGCGCGGCAAGATGTTCGGCTTCTTTGTAGGCCAGGCGATGAAAGCGTCCAAAGGCAAGGCCAACCCGCAGCAGGTGAACGAATTGCTGAAAAGCAAGCTCGAAGGCTGACCAGCGACACGCGCCCCTTCGGGGGCGCACTTTTTTCGGGGACACCTTGCATGAAGCGTCTACTCGGCCTCCTGGCCTTGTTCTCCCTGTTGGCCGGCTGCGCCAGCGGCGTCATCAACCCCAACGGCTACGACGAAACCGGCACCGCCTCCTATTACGGCGCCCGGCACCATGGCAAAAAGACCGCCAGCGGTGAACCCTTCAACCAGAACGCCCTGACCGCCGCCCACCGGCAATTGCCGTTCGGCACCCAGGTCAAGGTCACCAATCTCGACAACGACAAATACGTGGTTGTCCGCATCAATGATCGCGGCCCGCATACCCGTGGGCGCCTGATCGATCTTTCACGCAAGGCGGCCGAGCAGCTGGGTATGATCAGCAGCGGTACGGCGCGAGTGCGCGTACAAGCGCTAAGCAATTAAACGGAGTCCAGGCCATTTTCGGATTAACCGCCCTCTCGCCCTGGAGCCTGCTGGAATTGGTCAGCGGTCTGGTGCTGCTGATCATCGGCGCCGAAATCCTGGTGCGCGCCGCCGTGCGCCTGGCCGCGAGCCTCAAGGTGCGACCGCTGATCATCGGCCTGACAATCGTCGCCTTCGGCAGCAGCGCGCCGCAGATGACCGTCAGCCTGCAAGCCACCCTGGCCGGCAACACCGATATCGCCGTGGGCAGTGTGATCGGCAGCAGCATCTTCAACATCCTCGTGACCCTGGGCCTGTCGGCGCTGATCATTCCGCTGCGGGTCTCACGCCAACTGGTGCGCCTGGATATTCCGGTGATGATCCTGGCCGGGCTGCTGGTGTTCACCCTCGCCGCCAACGAAGAACTCACGCCGCTTGATGGCTTGCTGTTGCTGGTTGCCCTGGTCGCGTACCTTGGCGTACTGCATTACCAAACGCGCCATTCCCGCCGCCCACGCACACTGGACACCGTAGCCCGCGCGCCCTGGCTGAGCAGCGTGTTGCTGATGCTCGGCGGGCTGCTGATCCTGGTGCTGGCCGGCCATTTGCTGTTGGGCGCAGCCGTGGACGTGGCGAGCGACCTGGGCCTGTCGGAACGTGTGATCGGCCTGACCTTGATCGGCGTCGGCACCTCGCTGCCATGCCTGGCGACCTCGTTGATCGCCGCCCTGCGCGGCGAGCGGGACATCGCCGTGGGCAACGTGATTGGCAGCAACCTGTTTAACCTGCTGGGCGTATTGGGCCTGACTGCCCTGCTCGCGCCCTCGCCGCTGTCGGTATCGCCCAATGCCCTGGATTTCGACCTGCCGGTGATGCTCGGCGTGGTGGTGCTGTGCCTGCCGGTGTTCTACACCGGCTACCGCGTGACCCGCGCCGAAGGCCTGGTGCTGCTGGGCCTGTACCTGGCGTATGGGTTGCACGTGATGGCCTTTACTACGGGCATGCCCCTGGCCACCAAGCTTGAACACCTGATGCTGTATTACGTCCTGCCAGTGCTGGTGGCTTTCCTGTTGTTCAGCACGCTGCGAGCCTGGCGCCGCCAACACAAGAGGGAATCGCAATGACCGATCAGAAAAAGCCCGGGGTTGAGATGCGTCGCCAGGTCATGGGCGATGTGTTCGTCGACCGCGCCCTGGGCAATGCCACCGAGTTCACCCAGCCGCTGCAGGATTTCGTCAACGAGCACGCCTGGGGCAGTGTATGGAACCGCGAAGGGTTACCGCTGAAAACCCGCAGCCTGATCACCCTCGCCGCCCTGACCGCGCTCAAGTGCCCGCAGGAACTCAAAGGTCACGTGCGCGGCGCGTTGAACAATGGCTGTACCGTGGAAGAGATTCGCGAGGCGTTGCTGCATTGCGCGGTGTATGCCGGTGTGCCGGCGGCGATTGATGCGTTCCGTGCAGCGCAGGAAGTGATCGACACCTACCAGAAAGAAGGCTAGATCCAGCCGCCGGCCTGCAACACGAAGATTCCGATATTCGTGGTCACCGCCGCCATCAAGGTGGTGATCACGATAATCGCCGCCGCCAGCTCATGATTACCCTCGGCCGCCCTGGCCATGACAAAACTGGCGGCTGCGGTCGGCGCACCAAAGTACAGGAACAGAATCCCCAGCTCCGGCCCCCGAAAGCCCAGCAACCACGCGCCCAAGGTCGCCGCCACCGGCAGCCAGACCATCTTCATCAAACTCGCGCTCAGCGCCCTATTGCCGCTCTTGCGCAACGCAGCCAGGGACAAGGTTCCGCCAATGCAGATCAAGGCCAACGGCAAGGTGGTATCGGCCAGATACTGCATGGATTTTTCCAACCAGCCCGGCAGGCCAATCTGAAAATAAGCGAACGGTGCCGCCACGATCACGCTGATGATCAACGGGTTGGCCACCACACTTTTGCAGATGCTCCACGGATCGGACTTGATCACCGGGCTGTACACCGCCAACACGATGGTCGACAGCGTGTTGTAGAACAGGATCACCAGCGCCGCGAGAATCGCACCAAGGGAAATCCCATAGTCACCGTACATGCTGGCCGCCAGCGCCAAGCCAATCACGCCGTTATTGCCGCGGAACGCGCCTTGGGTGTAGATGCCCCGGTCTTCACGCGGGCAACGAAAGATCGCCCAACCCCAGGCCAGGGCGAAGCTGAGCAAGGTCGCAACCGCAAAGTAGATCAGCAGCCCCGGCTTGAGCGCCGAGTGCAGGTCGGCATGCAAGATACCGAGGAACAGCAGCGCCGGCATGGTGACGTTGAACACCAGGGACGAGGCCGTGTGGATGAAATTGTCGTTGATCCAGTTGATGCGCTTGAGCAGCACCCCCAGAAACAGCATGGCAAACACCGGCGCGGTGATGGTCAGGGTCGTGAGGAAAATTGCCAGCATGCCGGGGAGAACCTTGGTGAGCGTCGTTAGGTGGCTAATGATAAGCCAGTAAGAGCAGGCTCGCATGGACAACACTAATCTAATGTGGGAGCTGGCTTGCCTGCGATAGCGGTGTGTCAGTCAATCCATCTATTACTGATACGCCGTTATCGCAGGCAAGCCAGCTCCCACAGAGTCCGTGTCCACTTCAAGTGATCGGTGCCGGATTGAACAGGGTGATGTCGTTATACAGCTTGTGATGCTCCGCCCACGTCTGCTTCCTGCCACTGGCTACATCCAGGTAGAAGTGAAACAACTCCCAACCCAGCTCCTCGATGCTCGCCCGCCCAGTCGCAATGCGCCCAGCGTCGATATCGATCAGGTCCGGCCAGCGCTGCGCCAGCTCCGTACGCGTCGACACCTTCACCACCGGCGCCATCGCCAGCCCATACGGCGTACCACGCCCGGTGGTGAACACATGCAGGTTCATCCCCGCCGCCAGTTGCAAGGTGCCGCACACAAAGTCGCTGGCCGGCGTGGCGCAAAAAATCAGGCCCTTGCCCTTGAAACGCTCGCCTGGGCCGAGCACGCCATTGATCGCGCTGCTGCCGGATTTGACGATGGAGCCCAGGGACTTCTCGACAATGTTCGATAACCCGCCCTTCTTGTTGCCGGGCGTGGTGTTGGCGCTGCGATCCGCTTCGCCCTTGGCCAGGTAACGGTCGTACCAGTCCATTTCCCGAACCAGCTCCTGGGCAACTTCCTTGCTTTGCGCGCGAGACGTCAGCAGGTAGATGGCATCGCGGACTTCAGTGACTTCGGAAAACATCACCGTCGCGCCGGCCCGCAACAGCAAATCCGAGGCATAGCCCAGCGCCGGGTTAGCGGTGATGCCGGAAAACGCATCACTGCCGCCACACTGCATGCCCAGGATCAGCTCGGACGCCGGCACGGTTTCCCGGCGGCGCTGGTCGAGTTTCTTCAAGCGCGTCTCGGCCAGTTCCATGATCTGCTCGATCATCTCGGTAAAGCCGTGGCTGGAATCCTGCAGCCGGTAGAGCCAGGGCTCACTCAGGTCAACCGAGCTGTCGTTGTCGTGCATCACCTGCCCGGCCTGCAATTTCTCGCAACCCAGACTGATCACCAGGGCTTCGCCGCCCAGGTTCGGATTGCGCGCCAGGTTGCGCACCGTGCGGATCGGAATGTAGGCATCGGTGGCGGTGATCGCCACGCCGCAGCCGTAGCTGTGGGTCAGCGCCACCACGTCGTCGACGTGCGGATACTTGGGCAGCAATTCGTCCTTGATGCGCTTGACCGCATGGTCCAGCACCCCAGTCACGCATTGCACTGTGGTAGTGATGCCGAGGATATTGCGCGTGCCCACCGTGCCATCCGCGTTGCGGTAACCCTCGAAGGTAAACCCTTCCAACGGCGCCTGGGCCTCAGGCACCTCGGTGGACAGCGGCAAGCTGTCCAACGGCGGCGCAGTGGGCATGCGCAGTTGATCTTCCTGCACCCAACTGCCGCGCGGGATGGGTGCCAGGGCGTAACCGATGGTCTGGCCGTAGCGAATAATCTGGCCGCCCTCGGGGATATCTTCCAGGGTCACCTTGTGGCTCTGGGGGATGAAATCCACGGTCACCAGGCCGTCCGGGAATTCGGTCCCGGCCGGTACGCCCTGGTCATTGACCACGATCACCACGTTGTCGCGTTCGTGCAAACGAATCGAGCGCGGCGAGTCGGCATGTTCAATCAACTGCATCACACGGCCCCTCAGGAATGCGCTTCGGTTAGGTTGGTCAACTCAGGCCCTTTAGTCGGCGGCTCTTTGAGGACTACACGTTTGATCGGCCCAACGATGACCAGGTAGCTGAACACCGCCACCAGCGCATTGGCGCCGACGAACACCAAGGCCCATTTGAACGAACCGGTGGTCGCGATGATGTAGCCGATGACGATCGGCGTGGTGATCGACGCCAGGTTACCGAAGGTGTTGAACAGGCCGCCACTGAGGCCAGCGATTTGTTTCGGCGAGGTGTCGGACACTACCGCCCAACCCAGTGCGCCAACGCCTTTACCGAAGAAGGCCAAGGCCATGAAGCCCACTACCATCCATTCCACATCCACATAGTTGCAGGCGATGATGCTGCTGGAAACCAGCAGGCCGGCAATGATCGGCGCCTTGCGAGCGAAGGTCAGGGAATGACCTTTGCGCAGCAGATAATCCGAAATCACCCCGCCTAGCACGCCGCCGATAAAGCCGCAGATCGCCGGCAACGACGCGATGAACCCGGCCTTGAGGATGGTCATGCCACGGTCCTGTACCAAGTACACCGGGAACCAGGTCAGGAAGAAGTAGGTGATGCCGTTGATGCAGTACTGGCCCAGGTACACGCCAAGCATCATGCGGTTGGTCAGCAACTGACGGATGTAATCCCACTTCGGACCGTCGGTTTTCTTACCCTTGCCCTTGTCCTGATCCATATCGACCATCGCGCCGTTGGCGGCGATGTGGTTGAACTCAGCTTCGTTGATCATCGGGTGCTGGCGCGGGCTGTAGATCACTTTCAACCAGATCCCCGAGAAGACGATGCCGATCACCCCCATCACGATAAACACGTGCTGCCAGCCAAAGCTGTAGACGATCCAGCCCATCAGCGGAGCGAACAACACCGTAGCGAAGTACTGCGCCGAGTTGAAGATCGCCGACGCTGTACCGCGCTCGGCCGTGGGGAACCAGGCCGCCACAATACGTGCGTTGCCAGGGAAGGAAGGCGCTTCGGCCAGGCCTACCAGGAAGCGCAGCATAAACAGCGCAACCACCGCGGTAGAGACACCGAACTCACCGACGTAGCCTTGCAGCACGGTGAACAGTGACCAGGTGAAGATGCTCAGGGCATAGACTTTTTTCGAACCGAACCGGTCCAGCAGCCAGCCACCGGGAATTTGCCCGGCCACATAGGCCCAACCGAATGCAGAGAAGATGTAACCGAGGGTGACCGCGTCGATGCCGAGGTCTTTTTGCAGGCTGGAGCCCGCGATGGCGATGGTGGCCCGGTCGGCGTAGTTGATCGTGGTCACCAGGAACAGCATGAGCAGGATCAAATAGCGGACGTGGGTCGGCTTGGTCGCTTGCATGTAGAAGTACTCCCACTAATTATTTTTTTTGCGGGTAATGGTTTTCTGTTTTTTTGTCGGGGGAGCCAGCAGACATCTGGCCCCCACCTGGTGTTGCTGTTACGAACCGATGTAGCTGGTCTTCACCACGGTGTAGAACTCTTGCGCATAGCGACCTTGCTCACGCGAACCATAGGATGAGCCCTTACGGCCACCGAACGGAACGTGGTAATCCACACCGGCGGTCGGCAGGTTGACCATCACCATCCCGGCCTGGGAGTGGCGCTTGAAGTGGTTGGCGTACTTGAGCGAGGTGGTGGCAATGCCCGCCGACAAACCGAACTCGGTGTCGTTGGCCATGGCCAGCGCCGCTTCGTAATCCGCCACGCGCACCACGTTGGCCACCGGCCCGAAGATTTCTTCACGGCTGATGCGCATGGCCGCTTCGCTATCGGCAAACAGCGTCGGCGCCAGGTAGTAACCTTCGGTATCGCAGGTCACCAGGCCACCACCGCTGACCAGCCGCGCACCTTCGCTTTGGCCGATGTCGATGTACTTGAGGTCCTGGTCCAACTGGGCCTGGGAAACCACCGGGCCGATGTCGGTGCCGCTTTTGAGGGCGTGGCCGACCTTGATCGACTTCATGCGCTCAGCCATGGCCGCGACGAACTGGTCGTGGATACCGGCGGTGACGATCAGGCGACTGGACGCCGTGCAACGCTGACCGGTGGAGTAGAAAGCGCTCTGTACGGACAGCTCGACGGCCTGCTTGAGATCGGCGTCGTCGAGGATGATCTGTGGATTCTTGCCGCCCATTTCCAACTGCACTTTGGCCTGGCGCGACACGCAGCTGACGGCGATCTGACGACCGACACCCACAGAACCGGTGAAGCTGATGCCGTCGACTTTCGGGCTGTTGACCAGCACATCGCCGACCACACGACCGCTGCCCATCACTAGGTTGAACACACCGGCCGGGAAACCGGCGCGGGAGATGATGTCGGCCAGGGCCCAGGCGCACCCCGGTACCAATTCCGCCGGTTTAATCACCACGCAGTTGCCGTAGGCCAGGGCCGGGGCGATTTTCCAGGCGGGGATGGCGATCGGGAAGTTCCACGGCGTGATCAGGCCGACCACACCCAAAGCTTCACGGGTGACTTCTACGTTCACGCCCGGTCGAACCGACGGCACGTAGTCGCCAGACAGGCGCAGGCATTCACCCGCAAAGAACTTGAAGATGTTACCGGCGCGGGTCACTTCACCGATGGCTTCAGGCAGGGTCTTGCCCTCTTCACGGGCCAGTAGAGTGCCGAGTTCTTCGCGGCGGGCGAGGATTTCGCTACCGACTTTATCCAAAGAATCATGGCGAGCCTGGATCCCGGAAGTGGACCAGGCCGGGAATGCCGCGCGGGCGGCGTCGATGGCAGCGTTGACTTGGGCAACATCCGCTTTGGCGTATTCGCCAATGACATCGGACAACTCCGACGGGTTGAGGTTGACGCAATAGTCGGCACCGGCCACCCACTGGCCATTGATGTAGCTGTCAAAACGTTGAGCTTGGGACACGAATCTTCTCCTGACGCAAAAGGCCGCTGATTTCTCAGCGGCCTTGTTGATAAGTTATTGCGCGCCTTGCTTGTCGATCAGCGCGGCCAGGGCTTCATATTCTTCCGGCAACAGGTCGGTCAGCGGCGTGCGCACCGGGCCTGCGTCGTAGCCGGCGATTTTTGCACCGGCCTTGACGATGCTCACGGCATACCCGGCCTTGCGGTTGCGGATGTCCAGGTACGGCAGGAAGAAGTCGTCGATGATTTTGGAAACGGTGGCGTGATCGTCCTTGGCAATCGCGTGGTAGAAGTCCATCGCGGTTTTCGGGATGAAGTTGAACACCGCCGAGGAGTACACCGGAACCCCCAGGGCCTTGTAGGCAGCGGCGTAAACCTCTGCCGTCGGCAGGCCGCCGAGGTAGCTGAAACGATCACCGAGGCGGCGACGGATCGACACCATCAACTCGATATCACCCAGGCCATCCTTGTAGCCGATCAGGTTCGGGCAGCGCTCGGCCAGGCGTTCCAGCAGCGGCGCGGTCAGGCGGCAGACGTTGCGGTTGTAGACCACCACACCGATCTTGACCGATTTGCACACGGCTTCAACGTGGGCGGCAACGCCGTCCTGACTGGCTTCGGTGAGGTAGTGCGGCAGCAGCAGCAGGCCTTTGGCGCCGAGGCGCTCGGCTTCCTGGGCGTATTCAATGGCTTGGCGGGTCGAACCGCCGACACCGGCCAGGATCGGCACGCTGGTGGCGCAGGTATCCACGGCGGTTTTCACCACTTGGGAATATTCGCTGGCGGCGAGGGAGAAAAACTCACCGGTGCCGCCGGCCGCGAACAAGGCGGTGGCGCCGTACGGGGCCAGCCATTCCAGGCGCTTGATGTAGCCCGCCTGGTGGAAGTCACCCTGGGCGTTGAAATCGGTCACCGGGAAAGACAGCAGACCGTGGGAAAGGATGGACTTCAGTTCTTGTGGATTCATTATTCGAACACCCTGGGCGAAGACTTTCTATCGAAAGGTTGTTGTTGGTTTTGGTGATGTCGTACGTCATCGTATAACTATAAAAAGATTCGTCAACTGCAATTCATCAGACTTCATTGTGGGCGCTGTGGATGTACGCCTGCTTGACGTAGGATTTTTTTCCTCTATGCTCGATTTAACTGTATATACATACAGTTATTACGGAAGATTCCTACGGCATAGCAAGGAGCTAACATGTCAGGTCTTGAACTCGCGGCACCCGAAAAAAACCCACCGACTCTGCGCTTCGAAGGCGGTGAACACACGGCCATCGACGATGAAACCCTGTTGCGCTTCGCCAAGGACGCTCCGGCGATTCCCGCCCATCAAGTCGAGCTGCACCTGCCCAACGGGCTGGCGCTGACCTATGGCCAAGTGATTGCCCTGGGCGGCGACTTCTATGGCATCCCCGGCCAACCAATCAGCGATGGCGCCTCCCCTGCCGACCGCGTGCAACGCTTCACCGCCGCCTTTAACAGCCTGGCAGTACTGCCCGCCTCGCGGGAGGAAGCACACAAGATACTCGCGGTGATGCAAAAGGAGATCAATGCGGTCAAGCAAGCGATCAAAGACGGTAAACAAGCCCATGAAGCCTACGACGCCTTGGGTGATACGTTGTCCGAGGAATGGAACCGCATCACGGGCGGCGGCAGCGCAGTCTCAGCGCTGATTCCATTGGGACGTTATCTGAAACTGGCGGCGGACAATGCCGACCATTTCGGTGAATGGGCACTGTCAGCCTACTTGGCGGGGCACACGGCGGCACTGCAACAAGCCGTCGTGGCGCACCAGACCGGCACTGACCAGGCGCTGGAACTGGCGTATGCCATGAACAGTTTTGCTGATCACTTTTTGACCGATCTATTCTCGGCCGGCCATCTGCGCGTGCCGCGCAAACAACTCGCCGCCGTGGTGACACCGGGTGAGCTTGGCTCGCTGATCAGCCGCTTCATGCACGACGAAGACAGTAAGTTCGGGCTCAAGGTGCGCAATGCCATGGGCGATCAATGGCACGCGTATGGAGACAAACGCTACTTCGACGCCATCGATGCGGACAATCGGGCGCAGGTCAAACGTGCCGTGCAGGCTTCGGCGGATGAAATTTTCGAGACTTTCATCAGCGGTGTCGCGCCCTCCCCGGCCAACTTCAAGGCGCCGTTGTATGTGCCGGACCTGAATGCGGCGCAGAACCCGGCTAACAACTTCTCGCCGCTGTTCAAGATGGAGGGGGACAAGGTGCTGCGCCGCAAGGAGGTGAATGACCTGAACGACAAGCACTGGACGAATGATTGGTGGGGGTGGAGTACGTATTTGTTGCTGAAGGACTACAAGCCTAATACGCCGCTGCCTTGAGCCAAGTTCCGCCATCGGCGCGTCTGATACCGCTCATCAGAACTGTGAACTCTGACAGTATCGCCGCATTTCCAACCCTCCTAACGTGATTGGGCCCGCACATGAAGTGCGGGCCCCTGACTATCTTCTTGCTCAATGAGGCTTAACATGGCTAACGAAATCAAGGTTACATACAAAGGTAAAAAACACGGTGATTCGAGCGTTACGATTGAGGAATTACCCAATATCGGTGACACGCTTCAATTTCCAGGGGAGCAGCCCATCAAAGTACTCGACAAGACCTTCCATTATGACGAAGACGGCAACGTGATCGGCGTTCAGTTTGATTGACCCTAAACGTCCCTCCGCCCTACCCCCGCTGCGCCTCCGCTTCTTCATGGGCATGGCGCAGCCGCTCCCGGCTATTGGTCAAATGCAACCGCATCGCCGCCCGCGCCGCGTCCGAATCCTGACGCGCAATCGCCTCATAAATCTCTTCATGCTCACGACTCAAGCGCCCCATGTAGTGCTGCTGGTCATCATGGGCCAGGCGCGCCGAATTCAAACGGGTCCGCGGAATGATGCTGGTGCCCAGGTGCGTCATGATGTCGGTGAAGTAGCGGTTGCCGGTGGACAGGGCAATTTCCAGGTGGAATGCAAAGTCGGAGGCCACCGCATCGCCGGCGTGTGCCGCGCTTTCATTCAGGGCATCGAGCGCCGCGCGCATGGCGGCCAGTTGTTCGTCGCTGCGGCGCAAAGCGGCTAATCCTGCAGACTCGACTTCCAGGCTGATCCGCAGCTCCAGGATCGCCAGCACATCACGCAGGGTCACCACGGTGGCCGGGTCAATACGGAAACCGCTCGGGCTTGGCGTATCCAGCACAAAGGTGCCGATACCATGCCGGGTTTCGACCTGCCCCGCCGCCTGCAAGCGTGAGATGGCTTCACGCACCACCGTGCGGCTGACCCCATGGGCCTCCATGATCGCCGACTCGGTGGGCAATTTGTCGCCCCGCTTGAGCTGGCCGTCGCGGATCTGCTCGGACAACACCGTGACCAATTCCTGGGCAAGGCTGCGGCGCTTGCGGGGAAGACGAGGGGCGGTGTTGGCGTTTTCCATGATGGATCATCTTTCTCGGTGAGCTTGAGCACGCATCATAGCCCATGGTGGTTGTACGATCACCGTCCAGGCGCGACTTTCATCCTTATCCTTCGCGCAAAAAAATGCCCCGACACAGGTCGAGGCATTCTCTCAGCTCATCCCAAGAGGGACGCGCGTTATTTCACCACTTTCAGGCTCGGCCGGCCGCTGGGGCGCGGTGGCTCGGAATCCGGTGGCGGCAGGTCATCGCCCTCTTCGTTTTCGATCGTTTCGTCATCCTCGAAAGGCGACTCCAGATCGAACACCATGCCTTGGCCGTTCTCCCGGGCATAGATGCCGAGGATGGCGCCAATCGGCACGAACAGCGTATGCGGCACGCCGCCAAAACGCCCTTCGAAGCTCACGGCTTCGTTGTCCATGTGCAGGTGGCGCACGGCACTCGGCGATACGTTCAACACAATCTGCCCATCACTGGCAAAACCATCCGGCACCTGAACCGCAGGAAATTCGGAATTGACCAGCATGTGCGGGGTGCAATCGTTGTCCACAATCCACTCATAGAGCGCGCGGACCAAGTAGGGTCGACTGGAGTTCATCAGCGGCTCCTTAAGCCTTAGCGCATATCGCGTTCGACACCAGACAGACTCGCCTGGAAAGCCTCACGCGCAAACTGGCGCTCCATGTAATCAAGCAGCGGCTTGGCAGGCCGCGGCAGTTCAATACCGAGAATCGGCAAACGCCAGAGTATCGGTAATAGGCAGCAATCCACCAAGCTTTGTTCCTCACTGAGGAAAAAAGGCTTATCGGCGAACAACGGCGAAACGCCGGTCAGGCTCTCGCGCAATTCCTTACGCGCCTGTACCCGAACGGCTTCTTTTGTACGCGAATCCAGAATCACATCCACCAGCCCGCACCAGTCACGCTGGATCCGATGAATCAGCAGGCGGCTGTTGGCACGCGCCACCGGGTACACCGGCAGCAAAGGCGGATGCGGGTAACGCTCATCCAGGTATTCCATCACCACGGTCGACTCCCACAACGCCAGGTCACGATCGACCAGGGTGGGCAAGCTGCCGTAAGGGTTCACTTCGATCAGTTTCGGTGGGTGACGACCCGCCTCCACACTGATGATCTCGGCGCTGACACCCTTCTCTGCGAGCACGATGCGCACTCGGTGGGAATAGTGGTCGGCGGGGTCGGAGTAACAGGCCAACCGGTTGGTCACGCCCATGGCGGTCCTCCTCGCTTGTTGAAATTATCGAAAGCTCAAAAACGAGCGCGCCCAGAGAGCATCTCTGTAACAACCGGTTAAACCAGGTCGCTACGTATTCAGAGATGCCGCTGGGCGCGCAAGATTAACAGCAATTGCTTACGGTTGGATCAATGCACATCCTTCCAGTATTCGCGTTTGAGCAGGTAGGCGAATACGAAGAAGAACGCCAGGTACAGCAGCACATAGGTACCAATGCGCTGATGCTCCAGTTTGACCGGGTTGGCCGAGTAGGCCAGGAAGGTCACGAGGTTCTTGACCTTCTCGTCGAACTGCTCGTCTGTCAACGAACCTGGGGTTTCTATCTTCAGTTGATCGCACGCTTCATGAGTCAACGGCGTGCCGGTCAACGGATCGTATTGCTTCTTGCCGTCTTCAACGACCTGGATCTGCTTGCATCCTACCACTTGCTTGCCTTGCAGGCCGACCAGAACGTTAGGCATGCCGACGTTCGGGAACACACGGTTGTTCACGCCATAAGGACGTGCCGGGTCTTCGTAGAAGGATTTCAAGTAGCCATAGAGCCAGTCGGTGCCGCGTACACGGGCGACCAGGGTCAAGTCTGGCGGTGCGGCGCCGAACCAGGTCTTGGCGTCCGCAGGCTTCATGCCGATGGTCATGTGGTCGCCGATCTTGGCGCCGGTGAACACCAGTTTTTCCAGCATCATTTCATGGGGGATACCGAGGTCATCGGCCACCCGCTCGTAACGCTGGAACTTGGCGCTGTGGCAGCCCATGCAGTAGTTGGCGAAGGTGCGCGCGCCGTCCTGCATGGCAGCCTTGTCCGACACGTCGATATCGACTTTTTCCAGTTCCGGTCCGCCGTGCTCGGCAGCGAAGGACAGTAGCGGCAAGGCCGCAAGCATCAATGCAACGAATAACTTTTTCATCAGCCAGTCACCCTTTCCGGAACCGGTTTGGTCTTCTCGAGCCGGGTGTAGAACGGCATCAGAATGAAGTAGGCGAAGTACAGGAAGGTGCAGACCTGCGACAGCAACGTACGCTCAGGAGTCGGCGCCAATACGCCCAGTACGCCCAGGATCACGAAGGAGATGCAGAACACCCACAGCCAGATCTTGCTCAACCAGCCCTTGTAGCGCATGGACTTGACCGGGCTTCGGTCGAGCCAAGGCAACACGAACAGCACTGCAATGGCCGCGCCCATGGCGATCACACCCATGAGCTTGTCGGGGATCGCCCGCAAGATTGCGTAGAACGGCGTGAAGTACCAGACCGGGGCAATGTGCTCAGGGGTCTTGAAGGCGTTGGCCTGTTCGAAGTTGGGTTTCTCCAGGAAATAACCGCCCATCTCCGGGAAAAAGAACACGATCGAGCAGAACACGAACAGGAACACCACCACGCCGACAATGTCTTTCACGGTGTAGTAAGGGTGGAACGGAATGCCATCCAGCGGGATGCCGTTTTCGTCCTTGTGCTTCTTGATGTCCACGCCATCCGGGTTGTTGGAACCCACTTCGTGCAGCGCCAGGATGTGCAGCACCACCAGGCCCAGGATCACGATCGGCAAGGCCACCACGTGCAGGGCGAAGAAGCGGTTCAGGGTGATGCCCGAGATCAGGTAGTCACCCCGGATCCACTGGGTCAGGTCATTGCCGATCACCGGGATCGCGCCGAACAGCGAGATGATCACCTGGGCGCCCCAGTACGACATCTGGCCCCAAGGCAGCAGGTAGCCCATGAAGGCTTCGGCCATCAGCGCCAGGTAGATCAGCATGCCGAACACCCACACCAGCTCGCGGGGCTTCTGGTACGAGCCGTAGAGCAGGCCACGGAACATGTGCAGGTAGACGACGATAAAGAACGCTGACGCGCCGGTAGAGTGCAGCAGGCGCAGGATCGAGCCGTACTCGACGTCACGCATGATGTACTCGACGGAGGCGAATGCCTCTTCCGCCGACGGGGTGTAGCTCATGGTCAGCCACACACCGGTGACGATCTGGTTGACCAGCACCAGCAATGCCAGGGAGCCAAAGAAGTAGAAGAAGTTGAAGTTTTTTGGCGCGTAATATTTGCTGAGATGGTCTTCCCACATTTTAGTGGCGGGGAAGCGCGCATCCACCCAATCCATGAACTTGCTCATCACGCGTTCTCCTTATCGAGGCCAATGACAATGAGGTCGTCAGTTTCGTAGGTGTGCGGAGGAACCGGCAGGTTCAACGGAGCAGGCTGGGACTTATAGACGCGGCCAGCAAGGTCGTAGTGGGAGCCGTGGCATGGGCAGAAATAGCCGCCGACCCAATCCTTGCCCAGATCGACTGGAGCCACTTCCGGGCGGAAGGTAGGCGAGCAACCCAAGTGGGTACACAGACCGACCAGCAGCAGGATCTCTGGCTTGATCGAACGCACTTCGTTCTTGGCGTAGGCGGGTTGGTCGGACTTCTCGGATTTGGGGTCAGACAACTGGCCTTCGATCTTTTTGAGATTCCCCAGGATTTCCTCGGTACGACGAACAATGAAGACCGGCTGGCCGCGCCATTCAGCAATCATCTGCTGCCCTGGCTCGATCTTGCTGATATTCACCTTCACCGGTGCACCTGCGGCTTTCGCCTTGGCACTGGGAAACCATGACCCCACGAACGGGACCGCAGCCCCCACCGCTCCTGCAGCACCCACCACGGATGTGGCTGCTACCAAGAAGCGACGCCGGCCTGCATTCACGCCGTCATTGCTCATTCAGTCCTCTCCCATCAGCTTTTTGGCCTGTTAAATCAGGCGTCTACTAAGTGTTGAATCTTTACTTATAAAAATTTTGCCGAATGGTAATGAAAAGCCCCACGTCTGACAAGGGAATTGCCGGGAGCTCAGCCTCCAGGCCTTGTAGTATAGGGGGTCTACGGATGTGGCAAGTTGTCACGGCGATTTTTATGCATAAATCGCAGGCAATAAAAAACGCCCAGCTCCGTGAGGAGGCTGGGCGTTTTTGTGGAACGTAAAGCGAATTAACGCTTCGAGTACTGCGGACGCTTACGCGCTTTACGCAGACCGACTTTCTTACGTTCAACTTCACGAGCATCGCGAGTCACGAAGCCAGCTTTGCGCAGAGCGCCACGCAGGGTTTCGTCGTACTGCATCAGAGCGCGAGTGATACCGTGGCGGATTGCGCCAGCTTGACCACTTACACCGCCACCGATAACGGTGACGTAGATGTCGAACTTTTCAACGGTCTCGGTCAGTTCCAGCGGCTGACGAACTACCATGCGGGCAGTTTCGCGGCCGAAGAAGTTGTCCAGGGAGCGGTTGTTGATCGAGATGTTACCAGTACCCGGACGCAGGAAAACGCGAGCGGTTGCGGTTTTGCGACGGCCAGTGCCGTAATTTTGAGTCGCCGACATAATGAACTATTCCGTTAAAACTTCAGTTCTTGGGGCTGCTGAGCAGCATGAGGGTGTACAGCGCCCGCATAGACTTTCAGCTTGCGAAACATATCGCGACCCAGTGGGCCCTTAGGCAGCATGCCTTTGACCGCGATTTCGATCGGGGCTTCAGGCTTCTTGGCAATCAGGCCTTCGAAGTTGGAAGACTTGATACCGCCTGGGAAACCGGAGTGACGGTAGTACATTTTGTCGCTTGCTTTGTTGCCGGTTACACGAACCTGCTCAGCGTTGATGATGACAATGTAATCACCAGTGTCAACGTGAGGGGTGTACTCAGGCTTGTGCTTGCCACGCAGACGGCTGGCGACTTCAGTGGCCAGACGACCCAGGGTCTGACCAGCGGCGTCGACGACAAACCAGTCGCGCTGAACTGTTTCCGGTTTTGCAGTAAAAGTTGTCATTCTTTAATAGCCTCAGGGGCCGCCCTGTAAATTAGACGGCGGATCTTACTGAATAGTGCGTACTTTGACAAGTCAAAGGCAGCCGGATACAGACGCTATCGGGGGCTCGGGTCGGCGCGTCCGTTCAACGGCAAGATTCTTCGGCAGGCGGCGCATCACTTCCACTGCAGAAAGAGGTGGGCAATTATGCAGATTGCGAAAAAAAATTCAACCTGCTTTTATGATTGTTTTCCCTGAAGGAGTACCCGATGGATTATCGACAGCTGGGCCGTACGGATCTGAACGTGAGCGCGATAGCCTTGGGCACCATGACCTGGGGCGAGCAGAACAGCGAGGCAGAGGCCTTCGCGCAGATCGAGCGGGCCAAGGGCGCGGGGATCAACTTCCTCGACACGGCCGAAATGTACCCGGTGCCGCCCAAGGCCGACACCTATGCCACCACCGAACGCTACATCGGTAATTACTTCAAAAGCCGTGGCGACCGTGCCGACTGGATCCTGGCCAGCAAGATCGCCGGCCCCGGCAACACCATCGACTACATTCGCGATGGCCACCTGCGCCACAACCGCAAGCACATCGTCGAGGCCCTGGATGCCAGCCTCAAACGCCTTCAGACCGACTGGATCGACCTCTACCAACTGCACTGGCCGGAGCGCAGCACCAACTTCTTCGGCCAACTGAGCTACAAGCACAAGGACGAAGACGACCTCACCCCACTGGAAGAAACCCTCGAAGCGCTGGACGAGCAAGTGAAAGCCGGCAAGATCCGCCACATCGGCCTGTCCAACGAAACCCCGTGGGGCACCATGAAATTCCTGGCCCTGGCCGAAGCCCGCGGCTGGACCCGCGCGGTGTCGATCCAGAACCCCTACAACCTGCTCAACCGCAGCTTTGAGGTGGGCCTGGCGGAAGTTGCGATTCGTGAACAGTGCGGCTTGCTGGCGTATTCGCCACTGGCGTTTGGCATGCTCAGCGGCAAGTACGAGAACGGCGCACGCCCGGCCAAGGCACGCCTGACGGAGTACAGCCGTTTCAGCCGCTACTTCAACCCGCAGTCTGAAGCGGCGTGCAGCCGTTATGTGGCATTGGCGCGCGAGCACGGCTTGGACCCGGCGCAGATGGCATTGGCGTTTGTGACGCAGCAGCCGTTTGTGACCAGCAATATTATCGGGGCGACAAGCCTGGAGCAGTTGGACAGCAACATTGCCAGTGCCGATCTGACGTTATCGAAGGAAGTGCTGGAAGGGATCGAGGCGATTCAGAAGGATCATCCGAATCCAGCGCCTTGATTGACCTGTAGGCCTCATCGGGGCAG
Organism: Pseudomonas sp. DWRC2-2; assembly: GCF_049897885.1. NCBI lineage: Bacteria > Pseudomonadati > Pseudomonadota > Gammaproteobacteria > Pseudomonadales > Pseudomonadaceae > Pseudomonas > Pseudomonas sp. DWRC2-2. The sequence continues at coordinate 188,835 of NZ_JAFCXD010000002.1, read as the reverse complement.
GCCCCCGATGAGGCCCTCAGCAGCACACCATCACAGCGCCCGCGCAATAATCTCCTTCATGATCTCATTGGTCCCCGCATAAATCCGCTGCACCCGCGCATCCGCCCACGCCCGTGCAATCGGGTATTCCCACATGAAGCCGTAACCGCCGTGCAACTGCACGCACTCATCGAGCACCTTGCATTGCAGGTCCGTGGCCCAGTACTTGGCCATCGCCGCCGTGGGCACATCCAGTTTGCCTTCCAGGTGCAACGCCATGCACTTGTCGACAAATACCCGACCGATCTGAATCTCGGTAGCCATCTCCGCCAACTTGAATCGGGTGTTCTGGAAGTCGGCAATCGCTTTGCCGAACGCCTTGCGCTCGCGGGTGTATTCCAGGGTCCACTCCAGCGCCGCCTCGGCGGATGACAGCGCGCCAATGGCTACCGTCAGTCGCTCCTGCGGCAACTCCTGCATCAGATAGGCGAAGCCCATGCCCGCCTGGCCCAGCAGGTTTTCCTTGGGCACCCGCACATCCTGGAAGAACAGCTCCGACGTGTCCTGGGCCTTCATACCGACCTTCTCCAGGCGCTTGCCCTTGTCAAAGCCAGGCGTGTCGGCCTCCACCAGAAACAGGCTGGTGCCCTTCGCACCTGCCTTGGGATCGGTCTTGGCGACGACAATCACCAACTCGGCCAGATAACCGTTGGTGATAAAAGTCTTGGAGCCGTTGATCACGTACTCATCACCGTCCAGCACGGCGGTGGTCTTGACCCCTTGCAGGTCGGAACCGGCGCCCGGCTCGGTCATGGCAATGGCCGTGACCATCTCCCCAGAGATCAACTTGGGCAGGTATTTGTGCTTCAGCGTCTCACTGCCGTAATGCAGGATATATGGCGCAACAATATCCGAATGCAGGGAAAAACCGATGCCGGTCAGCCCCAGCCGGCTGATCTCTTCGATCACCACCGCGCTGTACAAAAAGTCCGCGCCCAGCCCGCCATATTCTTCCGGCAGGTGGGAACACAGCATCCCCGCCTCCCCCGCCTTGCTCCACAAGCCACGGTCGATATAGCCCTGTTTTTCCCATTGCCCATGGAACGGCGCGGCGTCTTTTTCGAGGAAGGTGCGCACGCTCTCGCGGAAGAGTTCGTGCTCCGGGCTGAACAAGGTTCTGGGAATCATGGGTCACCTGCGTGGATTGTCGGACAAGGACGAGCCCACAGAGACTATGCCGCGAAGGCAGCACGGGACACTGGACACATGCGACAAAAAATAAGACGATCCAGCCGTCTGGTGACCACTTTCCCCTATAAGAATAAATGAAATTATGTCTAACCAAATCTCCACGCCGTTGCGGCGCGTCAGCATTTTGGCCATTGATCGGGTATTCGCTTCAACCCTCATGCAAGCCAAGGATTTCTTCCACCTCGCCAGCCTGCGTTACGGCAAACAGCAGGGCCTGGGCCTGACGCCCGCCTTCGAATCGCGCCTGGTCAGCCCCGATGGGCAATCGGTACGCAGCTTCAGTGATGTGATCATGCCGGTGGACGGCGGCCTGGAAGACGCCGACATCATCGTGCTACCGGCCTTCTGGGATGACTTCGACGCCCTGTGCACCCGCTACCCACAAGTGCTGCCATGGTTGCGTGAGCAACATGCACGCGGTGCCGTGCTGTGCGGCGAAGCCACCGGGGTGTTCTGGCTGGCCGAAGCCGGCCTGCTCGACGGCAAGGAAGCGACCACCTACTGGCGTTTCTTCAATGCCTTCAGCGAACGCTTCCCCAAGGTTCAGCTCAACCAGGACAAACACCTTACCGACGCTGACAACCTGTATTGCGCCGGCGGCACCACTTCGGCGTGCGACCTCTATATCTACCTGATCGAACGCTTCTGCGGCGCCAACATCGCCCAGGCCGTGGCCCGCGACATCCTCTACGAGGTGCAGCGCAGCTATTCACCGGGTCGCATCGGGTTTGGCGGACAGAAGCTGCACCAGGATGTGATCATCCTGCAGATCCAGCATTGGCTGGAGGAACACTTCGCTGACAAATTCCGCTTCGAAGACGTGGCCCGGGAACACGGCATGAGCATCCGCAACTTCATGCGCCGCTTCCAGACCGCTACCGGTGACAAACCGCTGCATTACCTGCAACGGCTGCGTATCGAGACGGCCAAGGGATTACTCTCGGGCAGCCGCAAGAGCATCAAGACCATCAGTTATGAGGTGGGGTATGACGATGCGAGTTTCTTTGCGCGATTGTTCAGGCAGCACACAGAACTGTCGCCGAACCAGTATCGCCAGCAATTCCAGCAGGCTGCCTGACGGGAGGCAAACACAAGTCTAATGTGGGAGCGGGCTTGCCTGCTCCCACATTTTGATCTCCATTTTTCTGGAGATTTGCTTAGGGTTTGTGCCCGCGTGACAGGAACTCGTGGGACTGCATCTCCAACAGGCGACTCAGGGTACGCTGGAATTCGAAGTTCAAGCGCCCGCCGGTGTACAGGTCCTTCAACTCAACCTCAGCCGAGATGATCAGCTTCACGTTACGGTCGTAGAACTCGTCGACCATGTTGATGAAACGGCGCGCGATGTCGTCGGTGGTGACGCTCATCTGCTCCACACCGCTGAGGATCACGGCGTGGAAGATCTTGCCCAGCTCGATGTAGTCGTTCTGGCTACGCGGGCCGTCGCACAGCTGGCGGAATTCGAACCAGGCCACATCATCGCAGGTACGCAGCGCGATGATTTCGCGGTTCTCGATCATCAGCTTGTCGTTTTCCACCGCCTGGGTGCATTCCGGCGTGAGGGCGCGGAAGCTCTTTTTCAGGCTTTCGTGGGCCGCTTCGTTCAGCGGGAAGTGGAACAGCTCCGCTTGCTCCAGGTGACGCAGGCGGTAGTCGACGCCGCTGTCGACGTTGACGATTTCGGTGTTCTGCTTGATCAGCGCAATGGCCGGGAGGAAGCGCGCACGTTGCAGGCCGTCCTTGTACAAGCCGTCGGGCACGATGTTCGAGGTGGCCACCAGGGTCACGCCGTTCTTGAACAGTTCTTCCATCAGGGTGCCGAGGATCATGGCGTCGGTGATGTCGGAGACAAAGAACTCATCGAAGCAGATCACCCGCGCTTCTTCGGAGAAACGCTTGGCGATGATGGTCAGCGGGTTTTTCTCGCCCGGCAGGGTCTTCATCTCTTCGTGCACGCGCTTCATGAAGCGGTGGAAGTGCGTGCGCACCTTTTCCTTGAACGGCAGCGCTTCGAAGAAGGTGTCGACCAGGTAAGTCTTGCCCCGCCCCACGCCGCCCCAGAAGTACAGGCCTTTGACCGGCGTGTGGTCTTTCTTGCCAAACAGCTTGCTGAACATCCCCGGCTTGCTTTGCGAGGCCGCGAGCAGGTCGTCGTAAAGGCGCTGCAAATGACGCACCGCATTTTCCTGGGCTGCGTCATGGAAGAATTCAGGGCGTTTCAGATCAGCTTGATATCGTTCTAGGGGCGTCATAATTTCGTTAGCAAGGCAACAAAAACGGGCCGTCACTGTAACGACGGCCCCGGATAATGGCAATCAACCCTTGGTCGGGTTAATCCTCGATGGGCGTCAACGCAACGCGCAAGGCTTCGATGGCCGCGTCGCGCGACGCTTCGTCGGCGAACTCGGCACTGTCGGCCACCACGGCACCGTCCAGCCATACGCTGAAGCCCAGGGCTTCGGTGCGTAAGTCCAGCGCGTCGCCGCTTTGCAGTTGCTTGGTCACCGCGCCCGCTGCCTTGCCGTCGGCAAAATTGCGCGACAACAGCAGTTGCTCGCCATCGGCCGCCAACAGGCGGAAGCGGAAGCTGCCGTCGTCCTCGCGAAAGCTCACGAAGCGCGCGGCTTTGGCGGCTTTCTTCTTGGCGGCGACCGGCGCCGCAGCCTGGTTGACGAACGAACGCAGGCCCACGGCTTCACGCAGCTCAGCCAGGAACGGTGCAGCCACGGCGCGGGCTTTCTTGGCGCCGATCAGCAGCAAGTCTTCCATGTCCGAAGGGCGCGACATCAACTGGTGATAGCGTTCGCGGGCTTCACCCAGTTGGCCATCCAGCAGTTGGAACAGACGGTTCTTCGCCTCGCCCCAGCCCAGCCCTTGCAACAGGTCGGCGCGGAACTCTTCCTCCTGGGCCTTGCTGGCAAATGCCTGGTACAGGGTAAACAAGTGCGAGTTGTCCGGGTCCTTGGCTTCGCCCGGCGCGCGGGAGTCGGTGACAATCCGCGAGATCGCGCCCTTCATGTCCTTGGCGCTGGTGAACAATGGGATGGTGTTGTCGTAGCTTTTCGACATCTTGCGGCCATCCAGGCCCGGCAAGGTGGCGACGCTTTCTTCGATCAGCGCCTCGGGCATGGTGAAGAATTCTTTACCGTTGCCGAACAGGTGGTTGAAGCGCTGGCCGATATCACGGGCCATTTCCACGTGCTGGATCTGGTCGCGACCGACCGGCACCTTGTGCGCGTTGAACATCAGGATGTCCGCCGCCATCAGCACCGGGTAGCTGTAGAGGCCCATGCTGATACCCGCATCCGGGTCTTCGCCGGCTTCCACGTTCTTGTCCACCGAGGCCTTGTACGCATGGGCACGGTTGAGCAGGCCCTTGGCGGCCACGCAGGTGAGCAGCCAGGTCAGTTCGGGGATTTCCGGGATGTCGGACTGGCGGTAGAAGGTCACCCGGTTCACATCCAGGCCACCGGCCAGCCAGGTCGCGGCGATTTCCATGCGCGAGCGCTGGATGCGCTGCGGGTCATCGCATTTGATCAGGGCGTGGTAGTCGGCCAGGAAGTAGAAGGAATCGGCATTGGCGTCCTGGCTTGCGAGGATCGCCGGGCGGATCGCACCGGCGTAGTTGCCCAGGTGCGGCGTGCCGGTGGTGGTGATGCCGGTGAGGATACGGGTACGAGTCGTCATGGGTAATCGCTTATCAGACTGCTATCAATTCGAGAGTCGCGGCAGCACCAGATCCTTCAGATCGGTGAGCTTGCCGTGAAAAAAGTGTCCGCATTCTGCCACTTTCAGCAGCTCATGGGGGCGATTCAGGGCGGCAGACCAGTCGTAGACGGTCTGTGGGTCGACCACTTCGTCGGTTTCCGGCTGGATCAGAGTCAATGGGCAACCCTGTGGCAGCGCATCGGTATCGCGCAGACGCATCACCGCTGCGGCAACCATGAACAAATGTGACAGTTTTTCACCCTTGGCTTCCAGGCGTCCGCCGAGGCTGGCAGCCACATAGCCACCGAACGAAAAGCCAAGCAAGGTGATCGGCAAGTCCGGGTGTTTTTCCCGCAGCCAGGTGGCGGCCGCTTCGGCGTCATCCACTTCACCGGTGCTCATGTCGTGGGTGCCGGCACTCGCGCCAACGCCACGGTAATTGAAACGCAAGGTAATCAAACCGGCATCGCGGGCGGTGCGTTGCAGGGTCGATACGACTTTATTGAGCATGGTCCCACCCTGCACCGGGTTGGGGTGGCAGATCAGCGCCAGGCCACGTGGCTCGGGGTGATCCAGGTACAGGGCTTCCAATTGGCCCACCGGGCCATCGATCAAAACGGGGGTTTCACGCATGAGCAAGAGATGAACTCCGTGACCTCTCAATGGGTCGACTCGTCTAGCTAAAAGTCTGTGCTTGGCATCATTGCGAGCTTAATCGCGGTATACAGCGCAGGTTTGAGCCGTTAACGTAAAGCAAAGCCGTTTATAGAGGAAGGACTCGTGGAACACTCGCTCTTAGTTTGGTTGTTGCCGACTCTTGCCCTGGTTGCCGGTGTCGCCATTGGTTTCCTGGTTGCTCGCTTGCTGCCGAATGCCGCGCCTAACCGCACGCAGCGTCAGTTGGATGACATTCAGGAACGTTTTGACAGTTATCAGAACGAGGTTGTTACCCACTTCAACAGCACCGCGACCCTGGTCAAGAAGCTCACCCAGAGCTACCAGGAAGTACAGGATCATCTCGCCGATGGCGCAAACCGCCTGGCCCTCGACGACATCACCCGCCAGCGCCTGTTGGCCGCGTTGCATTCCGATGCACCGCAAACCCCACGGGAGCGCCTGACCCCTCCACGGGAAAACCAGGAGCCACCACGGGACTACGCGCCAAAAACGCCGAACGCCCCAGGCATGCTGGATGAGCATTACGGTTTGAAGAAGTAACTTAATCTTCAAGCACTAAAAAGCCCGGTTGATCGATGATCAGCCGGGCTTTTTGTTGGCTGGCGTTTACACCGGCTGTTCCTGCAACATCCCACCCTCGATGCGCACATGCCGACCATGGAAGCGCTTGAGGCTGCTGCGATGGCCGACGCTGACGATGCTCAGCCCCGGCAGCTCATCGATCAGCGCCTGATACAGCGTGGCCTCGTCCTCTTCATCCATGGCCGACGTGGCTTCGTCCATGTACAGCCATTGCGGCGCGAACAACAAGGCACGGGCAAAAGCCAGGCGCTGCTGCTCGCCCGGCGAGAGCATGCGTTGCCAGTGATTGGCCTCCTCCAGCCGGCCAATCAGATGCGGCAGACGGCAGGTTTCCAGGACCTGTGCATAACGTTCTGCCGGGTAGACGCTGTCGTACTGTGGATAACTCAATACCGCCTTCAGCGTGCCAATCGGCAGGTAAGGTTTTTGCGGTAGGAACAGATAACGTTCGGACGGCAACCGAATGCTGCCGTGACCCGCAGGCCAGAGCTGCCCCATCGCACGCAGCAAGGTACTTTTGCCGCTGCCGGAACGGCCGCTGAGCATAACGCGCTGACCCGGTTCAACGACCATGTCTGCGTCGGTCAGCAAATGGCGACCATCGACCAGATCCATACCCAAGTTTTGGACCACCAGCCGGTCGCCCTCGGCGCTCACATCGATGGCCGCTGGGCGTTGCTCGTTGTCGCGCATGGCCTGTTGAAAACTCAGTAGACGGTCACTGGTTGCGCGCCAGCCAGCCAGATCCGAGTACGCGCTGATAAACCAGCTGAAATTGCCCTGCACGTTGCCAAAGGCCGAGTTGATTTGCATCAACTCACCCAACTCGATCTTGCCGGAGAAATAGCGCGGCGCGGCCACGATAAATGCAAAGACAGTGGCTATCTGTTCGTAACCTGCGGTGAAAAACGTCAGGCGCTTGGACACCTTCATGATGTCCCAGTAGTTGTGCCAGACTTTGCCGAACCGCGCACTCAGCCGCTGATTCTCGTTGGGCTCACCGTTGTACAGGGCGATACTCTCGGCGTTCTCACGTACCCGCACCATGGAGAAACGCAGGTCCGCTTCGAAACGTTGTTGCTGGTTGCTCAAGCCGATCAGACGGCGACCGATCAGATGGGTCAACCAGCTGCCGACAGCCGCGTAAACCAAGGCACACCAGAACATGTAGCCTGGGATAGTGATACCGAACACTTCGATGCTGCCCGACACGCCCCACAGGATGATCGAGAACGACACCAGGCTCACCACATTGCGCAGCAGGCCAAGGCCGAGGCTCAAGGTGTTCGAGGTAAAGCTGTTGAGGTCTTCGGAAATCCGCTGGTCCGGGTTGTCGGTGTAGCCACCCTGCTCCAGCTGGTAGTAATTCTTGTGGCCAAGCCAGCGCGCAAAGTACTTTTCGGTCAGCCACGCCCGCCAGCGAATCGTCAGCATCTGGGTCAAATAGAGGCGGTAGACCGCGCCGAGAATCGCCACGGTGGCGATGCCGCAGAAATAGCCGATCTGTTGCCAGAAGGCGGCGGTGTCCTTGTTCTCCAGGGCGTTGTAAAAGTCTTTGTACCAATGGTTGAGCCACACGGAAATCGCCACGCTGAACAGCGACAAACCGATCACCACCGCCAGCAACAACCAGGCCTTGCCCTTCTCTTCACTGCGCCAATAGGGCGTGATCATCGCCCAGGTGCGGCGAAAGAATTGCCCACGCACCGCATCGTTGACCGCGGAATACTCAGCGTTCTGATTCATCGTTCAGGCTCTGTAATAAAATGTGACAGGCGTTCGAACCGATCATAGTTGATCGGTTCGGGGCTCCGTGCGGCCTGAAGCAGATTGTTCAGCTGTTGTTCAGATCAGGCTCAGCGGCGTACCGGGCGCTTTTGCAGCTTGCGCTGCAAGGTACGGCGGTGCATGCCCAGGGCGCGGGCAGTGGCGGAGATATTGCCTTCGTGCTCGGTCAGCACGCGCTGGATGTGTTCCCACTGCAGGCGGTCCACCGACATCGGGTTTTCCGGCACCAGGGTATCCAGGTCGGCGTGCTCGGAGAGCAAGGCGGCCAGTACGTCGTCGGCGTCCGCCGGTTTGCACAGGTAGTTGCAGGCACCGCGCTTGATCGCCTCGACGGCCGTGGCAATGCTGGAGTATCCGGTGAGGATCACCACGCGCATTTCCGGGTCGAGTTCCAGCAGCTTGGGCAGCAGCACCAGGCCGGAGTCGCCGTCCATTTTCAGGTCCAGCGCGGCGTAGTCCGGCAAGTCGGCCTGGGCGATGGTCAGGCCTTCCTCGGCCGAGCCTGCGGTGCTGACGCGGAAACCGCGACGGCTCATGGCGCGCGCCATCACGCGGGTAAAGGTGGCGTCGTCATCTACCAGCAACAGGTGCGGCAGTTCTTCGCCTTCGACTTGGATCTCGTCACTCATCGATATCTCCTCGTGCGACACGGGGCAGGCGCAGCTCGGTGAGCGTGCCACCTTCCTCATGACTATAGAGCTTCACTGAGCCGCCCGCGCGGGTCACGCTGGCCTTGCTCAAAAACAGGCCGAGGCCGAAGCCTTTGCCCTTGGTGGTAAAGAAGGGTTTGCCGATCTGCTCGGCAATGGCCAGCGGCACACCCGCGCCGTGGTCACGAATGCTGATGGTCACGTCTTCGGCGTCCCAATCCAACTGTACGCCCAACCCCTCGGGACAAGCGTCGGCGGCGTTGTTCAGCAGGTTGAGCAGCGCCTGGGTAAGGTCCGGTGGCGGCGCCATGCGCGGCACGCTGCCCTGGCCCAGCAGATGGAAACGGTAACTGGCTTCGGGGCGCATCAGGTGCCAGCGGTTCAGGGCTTCGTCGAGCCACTGGGTCACGTCCTGCATTTCCACCGCCAGGCGGCGATTGGCTTCGGCGGCGCGCACCAGTTGCTGCAGGGTCTGCTTGCACTGCTTGACCTGTTCGCGCAGTACGCCGAGGTCTTCTTGCAGCGCCGGGTCGTGATGGTCCTGGGTCATTTCGTTGAGCAGCACGCTCATGGTCGCCAAGGGTGTGCCCAGCTCATGGGCGGCGCCGGCAGCCTGGGTGGCGACGGCCAAGAGTTGCTGGTCGCGCAGGCCCTCTTCACGGCGAATGGCGCGCAGTTCTTCCTGGCGACGCAGCTCTTCGGCCATGCGCGCAGCGAAGAAGGTGATCACCGCAGCGGACAGCGCGAAACTCAGCCACATTCCGTAGATCTGCAGGTTTTCCCGGGCGATCGGGAAGGTTTGCAACGGGTAGAACCGCGCCAGCAGCAAGGTGTAGAGCGTCAAGGCAATACCCGACAGCACCACCGAATAGCGCCACGGCAATGTCACGGCAGCGATGGTCAGTGGCACCAGGTAATACGAAACAAACGGATTGGTGGAACCGCCGGAGAAATACAGCAACACACTGTGGATAAACAGGTCGCAGGCCAGTTGCAGAGCGTATTCCAACTCGGTCACAGGCCACGTGGTGCGCAACCGGATCGCGGTAAACACACAGAGCACGGTGGAGAAACCGAGGGTCACGCCCAGCTGCAGCCACGGCAGCGGCAGCAGGTCGAACCAATAGGCAAGCCCGACGGAGCCGGCCTGTGCGGCCAGTACCAGGGTACGGATGAACGTCAGGCGCCAGAGGTTCTGGCGTGTGGCGGAAGTCAGTTTTACGGCGGCGAGCATGTGCTCTCCCGGTGAGCGCTGCAGGCGGATCGGCAGGAGTATAAACGAAGCAGGTCGACTGGCACGGCGTGTGTGGCTCTTTGCCGCAGGCTGGGCCGATGACCGTTCGTCGGCGCCCTCATGACTTGTAGCTAATGTGTAAACCCGAAGAACCCGATGCCACCGTCTACAGTCATACCCAACACGACTATCTCAAGGAGCTTCCATGTCTCGTTTCACTCGCAGTGCAGCCGCCCTCACCCTCAGCGTCGGCACCCTGGTCAGCCTGCCAGCACTGGCCGCTGACGCACTGAACTACAATCAGATTTCCCTGCGCGCCGAGGTCAGCCAGGAAGTGGCCCGCGACAAGATGATCGTGACCCTCTACACCGAATCCCAGAACAGCGACCCCGCCAAGCTCGCCGCCGAAATCACCACCACCATGAACAAGGCCTTGGACCAGGCGCGCGAAGTCAAAGCAGTGACCCTGCGCCAGGGCAGTCGCAACAGCTACCCGATCTACGACAGCAAGAACCAGAAGATCACCGGCTGGCGTGAGCGCGCCGAACTGCGCCTGGAAAGCGCGGACTTCCCAGCATTGTCCAAGCTCACCGGCGAACTGCAGAGCACCCTGAAGATGGACAACATGGAGTTCTCCATCGCCGACGCCACGCGCAAGTCCAGCGAAGATGCCTTGCTCAAAGATGCAGTCGCCGCATTTAAGGCACGCGCGCAACTGGCCACCGATGCGCTGGGTGGCAAGGGCTACAAGATCGTCAACCTGAACTTCAACACCAACGGCTACCCGATGCCGTATGCCCGTGGCGGCATGATGATGAAAGCGGCCATGGCCGATTCGGCACCCACGCCTGAAGTGGAAGCCGGCACCAGCCAGGTCAACATGAGCGCCGATGGCGTGATTGAAGTGCAGATGCCGTGACCCCTACCTGATAAACCTGAACGGCGTTACCCTCGGTAGCGCCGTTTTCGTTTGGGCAGCTTATATATGCCTGCCACTTCAGGGGTCTCCATGGAAAGAATTGCCTTAAAACCGCTCCTCCTCGCTGCCGGCCTGCTGGCGTTTATGCCACTGGCCCAGGCGGCCAGTACCCTGGTCTACTGCTCCGAAGCCAGCCCCGCCGGTTTCGACCCCAGCCAGTACACCAGCGGCACCGATTTTGATGCGTCTGCCGAAACCGTGTTCAACCGCCTGACCCAGTTCAAGCGCGGCGGCACCGAAGTCGAGCCTGGCCTGGCGACGAGCTGGGACGTGTCCAAGGACGGCCTGACGTATACCTTCCACCTGCGCGATGGCGTCAAGTTCCACACCACCGATTTCTTCACCCCTACCCGCGACTTCAACGCGGATGATGTGCTGTTCACCTTCAACCGCCTGCTGGATGCGCAAAGCCCGTTTCGCCAGGCTTATCCTTCCGAATCGCCCTACTTCACCGACATGGGCTTGAACACCACGATCAAGAGCGTCGACAAACTCGACGAGTACACCGTGCGCTTCAACCTGAACAACGTCGATGCGTCGTTCGTGCAGAACCTGGCCATGAGCTTCGCCTCGGTGCAATCGGCCGAATACGCCGCGCAACTGCTCAAGCAAGGCAAGGCCGAAGAGATCAACCAGAAACCGGTAGGCACCGGGCCGTTTGTATTCAAGCGCTACCAGAAGGATTCGCAGATCCGCTACGTGGCCAACCAACAGTATTGGAAACCCGAGGATGTGAAGCTCGACAACCTGGTGTTCGCCATCACGCCAGATGCGGCGTCGCGCCTGCAAAAGCTCAAGGCCGGTGAATGCCAGGTCAGCGGTTACCCGCGCCCTGCGGATATCGAGGTGATGAAACAGGACCCGAACCTGCGCGTGCTGCAACAAGCCGGTTTCAACCTGGGTTTCCTGGCCTACAACGTCACCCACCCGCCGCTGGACCAGCTCAAGGTGCGCCAGGCGCTGGACATGGCGATCGACAAGCCGGCGATCATCAAGGCCGTGTACCAGAGCGCCGGACAATTGGCGCAGAACGCACTGCCGCCTGCGCAGTGGTCTTATGACCCCGGCATCAAGGACGCGCCTCACGATCCTGTGAAGGCCAAGGCGCTACTAAAAGAAGCAGGGGTTGCACCCGGTACCACCATCAACCTGTGGGCCATGACCGTACAACGCGCCTCCAACCCCAACGCGCGTATGTCCGCACAGATGATTCAGCAAGATTGGGAAAAAATCGGCATCAAGGCCAATATCGTCAGTTATGAATGGGGCGAATACATCAAACGCGCCAAGAATGGCGAGCATGACGCCATGATTTATGGCTGGACCGGTGACAATGGCGACCCGGATAACTGGCTGGGTGTGCTCTACAGTTGTGCTGCGGTCAAGGGCAGCAACTACGCCAAATGGTGTAACCCGGCCTACGACAAACTCGTCCAGCAAGCCAAGGTCAGCAACGACCGCGAGCAACGCATCAAGTGGTATCAACAGGCACAAAAAATCCTTAAGGAACAAGTACCTATAACGCCTATTGCGAACTCGACGGTTTTCCAACCGCTGCGTAAGGAAGTCAAGGACTTCAAGATCAGCCCCTTCGGCTTGACGCCGTTCTACGGCGTGAGTCTAGAGAAGTAACAACGACGCCCCAACCGAGTGCGCTAGACGCCTCGGTTGGTCATTTTTGGTGCGCCACCTGCACCGAAAAAACCCTCGAAATAGACGCAAATATGTACAAACTTTCATAATTGCGACATTCCTGTACGTTCGTACCACTGTTTTACCTTCGTAACGGTTCAGCATCTTGCAATGGGTATGGCGCCTGCATAAGTATCCGCAGGCCGACTCACGAGGTCGCCCTCACCACCAAAAATGACAACAAATCATGAGGCCAACATGCTTAAACACGCAGTCATTCCGTTAATTGTTAGCGCTGGCCTTATGGCCGCAGCTCCTTTCGCCCAAGCGGCGACTAACCTGGTGTTCTGCTCCGAAGGGAGCCCGGCCGGTTTTGATCCAGGCCAGTACACCACCGGAACAGACTTCGATGCCTCGGCCGAAACCATGTTCAACCGCCTGACCCAGTTCGAGCGCGGCGGCACCGCTGTGATTCCTGGGCTGGCCACCAGCTGGGACGTGTCTTCGGATGGCTTGACCTACACCTTCCACCTGCGTGATGGCGTCAAGTTCCACACCACCTCGTACTTCAAACCGACCCGTACCTTCAATGCCGATGACGTGCTGTTCACGTTCAACCGCATGATCAACAAGGACGATCCGTTCCGTAAGGCCTACCCCACCGAGTTCCCGTACTTCACGGACATGGGGATGGACACCAATATCAAGAACATCGAGAAAGTCGATGACCATACCGTCAAGTTCACCCTTGGCACCGTGGACGCCGCTTTCATCCAGAACCTGGCAATGAGCTTCGCTTCGATCCAGTCGGCTGAATACGCCGCCCAACTGTTGAAAGAAGGCAAGGCCGCGGACATCAACCAGAAGCCGGTCGGCACTGGCCCGTTTGTGTTCAAGAGCTATCAGAAAGACTCCAACATCCGTTACACCGGCAACAAGGACTACTGGAAACCTGAAGACGTGAAGATCGACAACCTGATCTTCGCCATCACTACCGACCCGTCGGTGCGTATCCAGAAGCTCAAGAAAAACGAATGCCAGATCACCCTGTTCCCACGTCCGGCCGACCTCAAGGCGCTGGGCGATGACAAGGACCTGAAACTGCCGCACCAAGCCGGTTTCAACCTGGGCTACATCGCCTACAACGTCATGGACAAGGTCAAGGGCAGCGACCAGCCCAACCCGCTGGCCGACCTGCGCGTACGCCAGGCGCTGGACATGTCGGTGAACAAGCAGCAGATCATCGACTCCGTGTACCAGGGCGCCGGCCAACTGGCCGTCAACGCCATGCCTCCGACCCAATGGTCGTATGACACCACCATCAAGGACGCCAAGTACGACCCTGAGAAAGCCAAGTCACTGCTCAAGGAAGCGGGCGTCAAGGAAGGGACTGAAATCGTTCTGTGGGCCATGCCGGTTCAGCGTCCGTACAATCCGAACGCCAAGCTGATGGCAGAAATGCTGCAGAACGACTGGAAGAAGATCGGTCTCAACGTGAAGATCACCAGCTACGAGTGGGGCGAGTACATCAAGCGCTCCAAAGGTGGCGAGAACCAGGCCATGATCATTGGCTGGAGCGGTGACAATGGTGACCCGGACAACTGGCTGAACGTGCTGTTCGGCTGCGACTCGCTGCAAGGCAACAACTTCTCCAAATGGTGCGACAAGAAATTCGACGGCATCGTAAAAGAAGCCAAGGCTACGTCGGACGTCGCCAAACGCACCGAGCTGTATAAGCAGGCGCAACATATCCTCAAAGATGCTGTCCCGATGACACCTATCGCGCACTCGACGGTGTATCAACCCATGCGTTCCACCGTGCAGGACTTCAAGATCAGCCCCTTTGGCTTGAATTCCTTCTACGGCGTGAGCGTCAGCGGCAAGTAAGGATCATTGGCGGCGACGTTTCCTAACGTCGCCGTTATTGCATCCGCCTAGACCGTAGGAAACAGACCACACTCGCAACCGTTGCGTCCTACAGCAATGAACTGCGATGCGTGACTCCGTTGCCTACAAGGTCAATCCGATTTGGTGCATTTACTGCCAGGTCCGCGACCCCTAACGTCGTAGGACAGCAGAGGCAACCAATTCGGAATGGCACTTGCTGCGTGTGGGATCAGTGATGTCACCCTGGCCAAACGCCAGGGTGATTGCTCGCTGATGACAACTACAATCAAGGATCGGGATCGTCATGCGCCATACCACCGTTCTATCCGCAATGTTTGCCACCAGCCTGCTGGCTGTGGCCACGATGGGCCACGCCGCCGACAAGCAGAGCCTGGTGTTCTGCTCGGAAGGCAGTCCGGCCGGTTTTGATACCGCGCAATACACCACCGCCACCGATAACGATGCGGCCGAGCCGCTGTATAACCGCCTGGTTGAGTTTGAAAAGGGCGAGACCGGTGTCGTACCTGCGCTGGCAACCAAGTGGGATATTTCGCCAGATGGCCTGACCTACACCTTCCATTTGCGTGAGGGGGTGAAATTCCACAGCAACAAGGAATTCAAGCCGACGCGGGACTTCAACGCCGACGACGTGCTGTTCACCTTCAACCGCATGCTTGACCCTGACCATCCGTTTCGCAAGGCCTACCCCACCGAGTTTCCGTATTTCAACGGGATGAGCCTGAACAAGAACATTGCCAAGGTCGCCAAAACCGACCCGCACACCGTGGTGATGACCTTGAACACGGTCGACGCCGCGTTTATCCAGAACATCGCCATGAGCTTCGCCGCGATCCTCTCGGCCGAGTACGCCGACCAGTTGCTCAAGGATGGCAAGCCGAGCGATATCAACCAGAAGCCAATCGGCACTGGCCCTTTCGTGTTCCAGCGTTATCAGAAAGATTCGCAGATCCGTTATGTGGCCAACAAACAGTACTGGGACCCGAGCAAGGTCAAGCTGGACCAGTTGATCTTCGCCATCAACACCGACGCCTCGGTGCGGGTGCAAAAGCTCAAGGCCGGCGAATGCCAGGTGACCCTGCATCCGCGCCCGGCTGACGTCGATGCCCTCAAGGCCGACCCGAACCTGCAACTGCTGACCAAGCCGGGGTTCAACCTTGGCTATATCGCCTACAACGTGCGTCACAAGCCCTTCGACCAGCTCGAAGTGCGCCAGGCGCTGGACATGGCGGTGAACAAGCAGAGCATCCTGAACGCCGTGTACCAGGGCGCCGGGCAATTGGCCGTCAATGCCATGCCACCGACGCAGTGGTCCTACGACGACAGCATCAAGGACGCCGCCTACAACCCGGAAAAAGCCAAGGAACTGCTCAAGGCCGCCGGCGTGAAAGAAGGCACCGAAATCACCCTGTGGGCGATGCCGGTACAACGTCCGTACAACCCCAACGCCAAGTTGATGGCCGAGATGCTGCAAAGCGACTGGGCCAAGATCGGCCTCAAGGTCAAGATCGTCAGCTACGAGTGGGGCGAGTACATCAAGCGCACCAAGAACGGTGAGCACGATGTGAGCCTGATCGGCTGGACCGGTGACAACGGTGACCCGGACAACTGGCTGGGCACCCTCTACAGCTGCGACGCCATCGGCGGGAACAACTACTCCATGTGGTGTGACCCGGCGTACGACAAGCTGATCAAGCAAGCCAAGGTCGTGACCGACCGCGAACAAAGGACTGTTCTGTACAAACAGGCGCAGCAACTGCTCAAGCAGCAGGTGCCGATCACGCCCGTCGCCCACTCGACGGTCAACCAGCCGTTAAGCGCCAAAGTCGAAGGTTTCAAAGTAAGCCCCTTCGGCCGCAACGTGTTCTCGGGCGTCAGTATCACCCCATAAGAAAATAACCGGATTGCGCAAGGCGGATACCGCCTTGCTGCAAACGCGCGGCCTTTTGTTGGGAATTTTCCTACGCCAAACGTTTGCAAAGGCTTGAACGAGTTACACACCCAATAGCCGGATCACCAAAAAAGACCGGCATTAAAAAGAGAACCAAAGGAGCTTCATCAATGAAACTGAGCAGCAAAGCGCTTCTGGCCTTGGCCATCAGCAGCATCACGGCCACCGCCTACGCTGAATCCGCCAGCCAGGACTTCGTTCCTACCACACTGGCCGGCACCAGCGCCCAAAGCGAGGCCAAGGGCTTTATCGAAGATTTCAGCCTGGGCGGCACCACGCGTAACTGGTACTCCCACGAAAGCAAATACCGCGGGGGTACCTTTGAGTACCAGAAGCACGGCCAAACCCGTACCGACCGCAACCGTACCAACTGGGTACAGGGCACCATCATCAACGCCAGCTCGGGTTTCACCCAGGGCACCGTGGGCGTGAAGACTGAATTGGCGGTGTACAACGCCGTGGCCCTGGACCGCAGCAAGCGCGACATCAAGGGCGGTTCCAACCGTACCCTGGCTGACTCCGATGGCGATGCAGTCGGCCAGTGGAGCAAACTGGGCCTGGCCAACGTGCAGTTCCGTGTGTCGAACACCACGTTGACCGCCGGTCGTCAGAACTTCAGCAGCGGCATCGTCGACACCATCGGCAACCGTGCCCTGCCGTCGAGCTTTGAGGGTGTGAGCTTCAACAGCGAAGAGTTCAGCAACCTGTCGTTCCAGGGCGGCATCTTCGATCGCGTTTCTCCACGTTCCGAGCAGAGCCTGTCGAAATTCCGTACCGAATACGGCAATGGCGCGGAAACCGACAAGGTGTCCACCCTGGGCCTGAACTACCAGCCACTGAAAAGCCTGAAAGTCAGCGTCTTCGGCGCCAACGTGAAGGACTTCTGGAACCAGTACTACTTCGGCGCAACCCACGAGTTGGGCGACGCTCAGCAACTGGCGCTGACCACCGGTTTCAACTACTACAAGACGGTCGATGAAGGCAAAAAAGAGATGGGGGAAATCGACAACGATACCTACTCCCTGTCCCTGGGCCTGGCCCACCAGGCTCACAGCCTGACCTTCTCGTACCAGGCGGTGAACGGTAACGAATACTTCGATTACCTGCACGAAACCAACGGCATCTACCTGGCCAACTCCCTGACCTCCGACTTCAACGGCCCGAACGAGAAATCCTTCCAGGTCGCCTACGGCATCAACATGGCCGAATACGGCGTGCCAGGCCTGAAGTTCAACATCTACTCGGCACGCGGCTGGGGCATCGACGGTACCCACTACACCGGTAACAACGGTCGGGCCAAGTTCGCCTACGACGGCATCCAGAAGCAAGACGGCGAAAAGCACCAGGAGTACGGTATCGGTGGCTCTTACGCCATCCAGAGCGGCCCGCTCAAGGCCACCACCGTGCGCGCAACCTATGTTGAGCACCGTGGCAGTGAGTTCCAGGCTGACGGCAGCATCAAAGAGTTCCGTCTGGTGACCACTGTTCCGTTCAACATCCTTTAATTAGCGCCAGGTAGACGGCGGGCTCAGGACGAGCCCGCCGTCTACGCTTGTCTGGTCCCATCGATTGCAGAGGGCTCCGAATGAAATTGCTCCCACTACAAGCCGCCATGGCTGCCGCGCTGTTGAGCGTGGCGATCGGCGTTTCGGCCAAACCACTGGTGGTCTGCACCGAAGCCAGCCCGGAAGGTTTCGACCCGGTCCTGTACACCACGGCCGTGACCGCTGACGCCGCTGCCGAGACCATGTTCAACCGTCTGGTGGACTTCAAGCCCGGCACCACCGAAGTGGTTCCGGCACTGGCCAAGGACCTGCCTGAAATCAGCGCCGATGGCCTGACTTACACCTTTCACCTGCGTGACGACATCAAGTTCCACACCACCGACTATTTCAAACCCACGCGCAACCTGAATGCCGACGACGTGCTTTGGAGCTTCCAGCGCCAGCTGGACCCGAACCATCCGTGGCATAAAAAGTCCCTCGTGGGCTACCCGTACTTCGAAAGCATGGGCTTCAAGGAACTGCTCAAGAGCGTAGAGAAGACCGACGACCACACCGTCGTCTTTACCCTGACCCGTCCTGAAGCACCGTTTTTGGCCGACCTGGGCATGGCATTCTCTTCCATCCATTCGAAGGAATACGCCGACCAGTTGCTCGCTTCCGGCAAGACCGAAGACCTCAACGCCAAGCCCATCGGCACCGGCCCGTTCGTCTTCACCCGTTATCAGAAAGACGCCCAGGCGCGGTTCAAGGCCAACCCCGACTACTTCCGTGGCAAACCGCAGGTAGACCCGCTGATCCTGGCGATCTCAACCGATAACAACGTGCGCCTGCAGAAGCTCAAGGCCAACGAATGTCAGATCGCGTTGTTCCCCAAGCCGGATGACATTCCCAGCATCAAGAAAGACCCTAACCTGAAAGTCGATGAACTGGCGGCGATGACCACCAGTTACACCGCGCTGAACACCACCCACAAATACATGAGCGATGCGCGGGTGCGTCACGCGATCAACATTGCATTCGACAAGGCTGGCTACACCGAAGCCCTGTTCGGCAAAGGCAATGCGGTAGTGGGCACCGGCCCTTATCCGCCGACCTTGCTGGGCTTCAGCGACAAGCTGAAGAACCCACCCCGTGACCTCGACAAGGCCCGCGCCCTGCTCAAGGAAGCTGGTGTACCGGAAGGCACTGAGTTCACCTTGTTCACCCGTAACGGTGGCGGCCCGACCAACCCTAACCCGATGCTCGGCGCCCAGCGCATGCAGGCGGATCTGGCGCAGATCGGCCTGAAGGTAAATATCAAAGTCATGGAATGGGGCGAAATGCTCAAGCGTGCTAAAAACGGCGAGCACGACATGGTTTCCGCTGGCTGGGTCGGTGACAACGGCGACCCGGATAATTTCCTGACGCCAAACCTGAGTTGCGATGCAGCGAAAAACGGCGAAAACTACGCCCGCTGGTGTAACAAAGAGTTTCAAGACTTGATCGACAAGGCGCGCGCCATCGCTGAACCCGCCCAACGCGCTGCACTCTATGAACAAGCACAGGACGTTTTCGATAAGGACCAACCATGGCTTCCCATGGCTTATCCGAAACTGTTCACCGCCATGCGCAAGAACGTAGAAGGCTTCACTCAAAGCCCTCTGGGTACAAATAACTTCGCCACCACCCAGGTGAAGTAAATAAGAGAAACGCTCGGTACCGTCGACATTGGCGGTGCCGAACCTGCCTAACCGGCTGATTGAGGTACACGACAAGATGTTTAGTTTTATTGCCCGCCGACTGGGGTTACTGATCCCCACGTTTTTCGGCATCACGTTGCTCACGTTTGCGTTGATTCGCATGATCCCTGGCGACCCCGTCGAAGTCATGATGGGCGAGCGGCGCGTCGACCCCGAGATGCACGCACAGGCAATGGAACGCCTTGGCCTTAACAAGCCGCTGTATGCGCAATACCTGGATTACGTCGGCAAACTGGCCCAGGGTGACCTTGGCGAATCGCTGCGTACCCGCACCAGCGTGTGGACTGAATTCACCGCCCTTTTCCCGGCGACCCTGGAACTGTCCATGGCCGCCCTGTTGTTCGCCGGTATCCTGGGCCTGTTGGCCGGGGTGATCGCGGCACTCAAGCGAGGATCCCTGTTCGACCATGGGGTGATGGGCATCTCCCTGGCGGGGTATTCGATGCCGATCTTCTGGTGGGGCCTGATCCTGATCATGTTCTTCTCGGTCAGCCTGGGCTGGACCCCGGTTTCCGGGCGGATCGACCTGCTCTACGACATCGAGCCGCGCACCGGCTTCATGCTGATCGACACCCTGCTGGCTGACGAGCCGGACGCTTTCTTCGACGCCCTGCACCACCTGATCCTGCCGGCCATCGTGCTCGGCACCATTCCGTTGGCCGTGATCGCGCGGATGACCCGTTCGTCGATGCTCGAAGTCTTGCGTGAAGACTACATCCGCACCGCCAAGGCCAAAGGCCTGTCGCCGGCGCGCGTGGTGTTCGTGCACGGCCTGCGTAACGCGCTGATCCCGGTACTCACTGTGGTCGGCCTGCAAGTCGGCACGCTGCTGGCCGGTGCGGTTTTGACCGAGACCATCTTCTCCTGGCCCGGCATCGGCAAATGGCTGATCGAAGCCATTGGCGCGCGGGACTACCCGGTGGTGCAAAACGGCATCCTGCTGATCGCCTGCCTGGTGATCCTGGTGAACTTCGTGGTGGATATCCTCTACGGCTTCGCCAACCCACGCATCCGTCACCAGCGCTGAGATCATGACCATGACCACACCTACTCCAGTGTCAGCAGTCGATCAAAGCCTGCTGTACCCGTCCCCGTACAAAGAATTCTGGCAAGCCTTCTCCAAGAACAAAGGCGCGGTTGCCGGCCTGCTGTTCATGGTGCTGATCGTGTTCTGCGCGATCTTCGCCCCCTGGGTTGCCCCGCATAACCCGAGCGAGCAATACCGCGATTTCCTGCTGACCCCGCCGTCGTGGCTGGAAGGCGGGCAGATCCAGTTCCTGCTCGGCACCGACGAACTGGGCCGTGACTTGCTCTCGCGCCTGATCCAGGGTTCGCGCCTGTCCCTGCTGATCGGCTTGTCGTCGGTGGTGATGTCGCTGATTCCGGGCATCCTGCTGGGTCTGTTCGCCGGGTTCTTCCCACGTTTGCTCGGCCCGACCATCATGCGCCTGATGGACATCATGCTGGCCCTGCCTTCGCTGCTGCTGGCCGTGGCCATCGTCGCGATCCTCGGCCCTGGCCTGATCAACACCGTGATCGCCATCGCGATCGTGTCGCTGCCGTCCTATGTCCGCCTGACCCGCGCTGCGGTGATGGGCGAGCTGAACCGTGACTACGTGACCGCCGCCCGCCTCGCCGGTGCCGGCCTGCCACGCCTGATGTTCATCACCGTGCTGCCCAACTGCATGGCGCCGCTGATCGTACAGGCCACCTTGAGCTTCTCCTCGGCGATCCTCGATGCTGCAGCCCTGGGCTTCCTCGGCCTTGGCGTACAACCGCCAACCCCGGAGTGGGGCACCATGCTGGCTTCGGCCCGTGACTACATCGAACGCGCCTGGTGGGTGGTGAGCTTGCCGGGTTTGACCATTTTGCTCAGCGTGCTGGCAATCAACTTGATGGGCGACGGCTTGCGCGATGCGCTGGACCCGAAACTCAAGAACGCCGCCTGAGGAGATTCCCATGTCACTGTTAGAAATCAAGAATCTCAACGTGCGCTTCGGCGACAAGACCGCCGTGCCGGTGGTCGATGGCCTCGACATTTCGGTCGACAAAGGCGAAGTCCTGGCGATCGTTGGCGAGTCGGGCTCGGGTAAATCCGTGACCATGATGGCGCTGATGGGCCTGATCGAGCACCCCGGCATCGTCACCGCCGACGCGCTGAACTTCGACGGCAAGGACATGCTCAAGCTGAGCAACCGCCAGCGCCGCCAGATCGTCGGCAAAGACCTGGCGATGGTGTTCCAGGACCCGATGACCGCGCTGAACCCCAGCTACACCGTGGGTTTCCAGATTGAAGAAGTGCTGCGCCTGCACCTGAAGATGTCCGGCAAACAAGCGCGCAAGCGTGCCATCGAGCTGTTGGAAAAGGTTGAAATCCCCGGCGCTGCCAGCCGTATGGATGCCTACCCGCACCAACTGTCCGGCGGCATGAGCCAGCGTGTGGCAATCGCCATGGCGATTGCCGGCGAGCCGAAACTGCTGATCGCGGACGAACCGACCACGGCGTTGGACGTGACCATCCAGGCGCAGATCATGGAACTGCTGCTGGCCCTGCAAAAAGAACAGAACATGGGCCTGGTGCTGATCACTCACGACCTTGCCGTGGTGGCTGAAACCGCCCAGCGCGTGTGCGTGATGTACGCCGGCCAAGCCGTGGAAGTCGGCCAGGTGCCGCAACTGTTCGACATTCCGGCGCACCCGTACAGCGAAGCGCTGCTCAAGGCGATTCCGGAACACAGTCTGGGCGCCACGCGCCTGGCCACGCTGCCAGGTATCGTGCCGGGCCGTTATGACCGTCCGCAGGGCTGCCTGCTGTCGCCACGCTGCCCATATGTGCAGGACTCCTGCCGTGCCCAGCGTCCAGGGCTTGATCCCAAAACCAACAGCCTCGCGCGCTGCTTCTACCCCTTGAACCAGGAGGTGGCGTAATGGCCGTCGTTCTTACCGCCCGCGACCTGACCCGTCACTACGAAGTGTCCCGTGGCCTGTTCAAGGGCCACGCCACCGTGCGTGCCCTCAATGGCGTGTCCTTCGAGCTGGAAGCCGGCAAGACCCTCGCCGTCGTGGGCGAGTCGGGCTGCGGCAAATCCACCCTGGCCCGTGCCCTCACGCTGATTGAAGAGCCATCTTCGGGTTCACTGAAAATCGCCGGGCAGGAAGTCGCCGGCGCCGACAAGGCCCAGCGCAAACAATTGCGCAAAGACGTGCAGATGGTGTTCCAGAGCCCGTACGCTTCGTTGAACCCACGGCAGAAAGTCGGTGATCAACTCGGCGAGCCGCTGCTGATCAACACCAACCTGTCCGCTGCTGAACGCCGCGAGAAAGTGCAGGCGATGATGAAGCAAGTGGGCCTGCGCCCCGAGCATTATCAGCGCTACCCGCACATGTTCTCCGGCGGTCAGCGCCAGCGGATCGCCCTGGCCCGCGCCATGATGCTGCAACCCAAAGTGCTGGTGGCGGATGAACCCACCTCGGCACTGGACGTGTCGATCCAGGCCCAGGTGCTCAACCTGTTCATGGACCTGCAGCAGGAATTCAACACGGCTTACGTGTTCATCTCCCACAACCTGGCGGTGGTGCAACACGTCGCCGATGACGTGATGGTGATGTACCTCGGCCGTCCGGTGGAAGTCGGTCCCAAGGAAGACATCTACGCACGCCCGCTGCACCCTTACACCCAGGCGCTGCTGTCGGCCACCCCGACCATCCACCCGGACCCGAACAAGCCGAAGATCAAGATCGTCGGCGAACTGCCCAACCCGCTGAACCCGCCGCCTGGCTGCGCCTTCCACAAGCGCTGTCCGTACGCGACCGCACGGTGCAGCACCGAGGAGCCGCAACTGCGCGCCTTGGACAACCGCCAGGTGGCTTGCCACTACGCGGAGCAGTTTGTGGCGTGACATCGCAACAAAAATGCCCTGGGTGATCAAGCCCAGGGCATTGCCTGTGTTCTACAGCCCTTCCCATCAGGTTGCGCATCAGCCTGGCGGGAGGGGCTTTCTTTTGGGCGATGCCTACGTCTGGCTGTCGCCTTCGGCGTCCGGATCATCGCTGTCCGGTTCGTCGGTGGTGGAGTCATCATCACCCTCGCTGCCACCCTGATCCTTATCGCCAGGTTCCGCCTCGGACTTCGCCAGTTGCAAATCCTGGCTATGCGCCGACGACACTACACCGCCCTGCACCGGGTTATGCGCCCAGGCCGACGACATTCCCAACGACAACAACACCATCACTTTTATCAACAGCACAACTCGTTGAAAAATACTCATGGTTGATTCCGTCCAGTCAGTAGGTAGGTCCCACGCGACAGCCGTTTACCGCCGCCAGCCTTGACGCTAGTCCCGATGCCGGGTTTACGCCAGGGCGTCAGGTTTCGCCGTCGTCGTAGGTTTCACTGTCCTCGCCATCGTTGTAGGGGTTTTCCTGGTCTTCCTTCGGGGCGGGCTGGGCTTGCGGTTTCCAACTGCCGGAGTTGACCTCTTGTTGCTTTTTCTTGGTGACCGGGCCGGTGTCTTTCCATTGCGGCGCTCCCGCGCCCGCCAGTGCCGGGACCGTGGTCAGCCCCAGACTGGCTAACAGCATCCAGCAGATGACGCGTTTGACACTAGGCACAGCGCTTTCCTTTTCAGTCAGTGGATAAATCCTGCACCCAAAAAACTAGACCCGATACGTCACTCTCGCCACAAAAAAGGGCGAAGCCATAACAGCTTCGCCCCTTTTGTTTACCGCTCAGACCTTAATGGTGCTCACGCGTCGCACGGAATTTCACATCCGGCCAGCGCTCTTCCATCAGCGCCAGGTTAACCCGTGTCGGCGCCAGGTAGGTCAGGTGACCACCGCCGTCGACCGCGAGGTTTTCCACAGCCTTGTTGGAGAACTCTTCCAACTTCTTCTTATCGCTGCAATCGATCCAGCGCGCGGAGTACACAGTGATTGGCTCGTAGGAGCATTCGACCTTGTATTCCTCTTTCAAGCGGCTGGCGACCACATCGAACTGCAGCACACCGACGGCGCCGAGGATAATGTCGTTGCTGCGCTCGGGGAAGAACACCTGGGTGGCGCCCTCTTCCGCCAATTGCTGCAAGCCTTGGCGCAGTTGCTTGGATTTGAGCGGATCACGCAGGCGGACGCGGCGGAACAGTTCCGGGGCGAAGTGCGGGATACCGGTGAAGCCCAGGGCTTCTCCTTCGGTGAAGGTGTCGCCGATCTGGATGGTGCCGTGGTTGTGCAGGCCGATGATGTCGCCGGCGTAGGCTTCTTCGAGCTGTTCACGCTCGGAGGAGAAGAACGTCAGGGCGTCGCCGATACGCACGTCCTTGCCGGTACGCACGTGGCGCATCTTCATGCCTTTTTCGTATTTGCCGGAGCAGATGCGCATGAAGGCGATGCGGTCGCGGTGTTTGGGGTCCATGTTCGCCTGGATCTTGAACACGAAGCCGGTGAATTTTTCTTCGACCGGCTCCACGGTGCGTTCGTTGGCGACACGGGCCAATGGACGCGGGGCCCAATCCACAACAGCATCAAGCACATGGTCGACACCGAAGTTGCCCAACGCAGTACCGAAGAACACCGGGGTCAGTTGGCCGTCGAGGAATTCCTGCTGGTTGAATTCATGGCAGGCGCCCTGCACCAGTTCCAGCTGGTCGACAAAACGGTCGTACTCGTCACCCAAATGGGCGCGTGCTTCATCGGAGTCGAGTTTCTCGATGATCTTGGTTTCGGTGCGCTCATGACCGTGGCCGGCGGTGTAGACAATGATGTAGTCGTCAGCCAGGTGGTATACGCCCTTGAAGTCGCGGTAGCAACCGATCGGCCAGGTGATCGGCGCCGCCTTGATCTTCAGCACGGCTTCAATTTCGTCCAACAGCTCGATCGGGTCGCGGATGTCGCGGTCGAGTTTGTTGATGAAGCTGACGATCGGCGTGTCACGCAGACGGCACACGTCCATCAAGGCGATGGTACGTGGCTCGACGCCTTTACCGCCGTCGAGGACCATCAGCGCCGAGTCCACCGCAGTCAGGGTGCGGTAGGTGTCTTCGGAGAAGTCTTCGTGGCCCGGGGTATCGAGCAGGTTGACCATGTGGTCGCGATACGGGAACTGCATGACCGACGTGGTAATGGAAATACCCCGTTGTTTTTCCATTTCCATCCAGTCGGAGGTGGCATGGCGGTCGGATTTGCGGGATTTCACCGTGCCGGCCACCGCGATTGCCTTGCCCATCAGCAAGAGTTTCTCGGTGATGGTGGTTTTACCGGCATCGGGGTGGGAAATAATGGCGAAAGTGCGGCGTTTCGCGACTTCGGCGGCCTGGTGGGTCATGGGAAATCGCCTGGCAGGTGAGTCAAAAAAGGGCGGCGAGTATAGCGCAAACCCCAGGGGCCGGACCACCGTTCACCCGATTAGGGGTGGCTAAATGCTGCCAAGTATGGAACCTTTTAAAAGGTCGAGACGTCCACTCCCCTGCTACCGCACTCGGAACAGGGGCTGATAAATCAGCAAGTTAGCCTGACGAGGCTGCGCTCATGGCTCGGATTTTTACCGCGTTGCCGGTATCGACGAGCTGCATTTCGCGACCACATTCGCCGACAGCCAGGAATGGCATTGCCGCTCGGAAATGTGGACGCCGACAGAAGAAAAAAGGAGTCCGCCTGTGGCTATTCGCTATGGCAAAGGGCTGATAGGAGGTGCGGTTGTCGTCGCCCTCCTGGCCCTGCTGGTCCACTGGATCGGCATCAACACGATCGAACTGTACCGCGACGATTTGTTGTTTTACCTGCAAGCACACCTGATCCTCGTTCTAGTCTCCATGCTGGCCGCCCTTGTTGTGGGCATCCCCGCCGGTATCCTGCTCAGCCGACCGCACATGGTCGGGCGCGCAGAACGCTTCATGCAGATCTTCAACATCGGCAACACCGTCCCTCCCCTGGCCGTACTGGCCATCGCCCTCGGCGTCCTCGGCATCGGCAGCGGCCCAGCGATCTTCGCGCTGTTCCTCGCCTCCCTCCTGCCTATCGTGCGCAACACCTACGAAGGCCTGAAAAACGTTCAAGGCTCGCTGAAAGAAGCGGCCACCGGCATTGGCATGACGCCACGCCAGGTGCTGTTTCGCGTGGAATTGCCCAACGCCGTGCCGATCATCATCGGTGGCGTGCGCGTAGCCCTGGCGATCAACGTGGGCACCGCGCCGCTGGCGTTCCTGATCGGCGCCAACAGCCTGGGCAGCCTGATCTTCCCCGGCATCGCCCTGAACAATCAGCCGCAATTGCTGCTCGGCGCCGCGTGCACCGCGTTGCTGGCCTTGCTGCTTGACGGTCTGGTGACCCTGGCCAGCCGCCTCTGGCTGGAACGCGGGCTGCGTGCGTCTTAAGGAACCGACATGAAAAAACTGACCTTGATATTGAGCTGCGTCCTGCTGTGTGCAGGCATCGCGCAAGCCGCCGAAAAGCCGGTGATCCGCATCGGCGCCCGGGTGTTCACCGAACAGACCCTGCTCGCCGAAATCACCTCCCAGTACCTGCGCACCAAGGGCTATGACACCCGCGTGACCGGCGGCCTGGGCAGCAACCTGGCGCGCAGTGCCCAGGAAAGCGGGCAACTGGACCTGATCTGGGAATACACCGGCGTGTCGCTGGTGGCCTACAACCACGTCGACGAGAAGCTCGACAGCGAACAGTCCTACGCTCGGGTGAAAGAACTCGACGCGAAAAAAGGCCTGGTCTGGCTCTCCCCGTCGCGCTTCAGCAACACCTACGCCCTGGCGCTGCCGGAGAAGGTTGCCGCTGAGCATCCCGAGATCAACAGCATCAGCGACCTGACCCTGGCCGTCGCGCAAGATGCCAAGAGCAACCGCCTGGTGGCCCTGGACACCGAGTTCGCCAACCGTTCCGACGGCCTGGCCGGTATGGTCAAGCTGTACGACATGAACCTGACCCGCAAAAACACCCGGCAGATGGACGCCGGCCTGGTCTACACCGCGCTGCGTAATGGCCAGGTGTTTGCCGGTCTGGTCTACACCACCGACGGTCGCCTGAACGCCTTCAAACTGAAGCTGCTGGCAGACGACAAGCACTACTTCCCGGACTACACCGCCGCGCCCGTGGTGCGTCAGGTGTATCTCGAGGCGCACCCGGAACTGGCCGCTGACCTCAAGCCATTGGCCGAGCTGTTCGACGACGAAACCATGCGCCAGTTGAACGCGCGGGTCGACGTCGACCATGAAAGCCCCTCCGCGGTTGCCGCCGACTTCCTGCGCCAACATCCGATCAATCAATAAGAGGAGAAGACATGGAATTCCTGAACGCCTTTTCCCATCTTGATTGGGCCCAAGTCCTACAACTGACCGGACAACACATCACCCTGGTCGGCATCGCCGTGATCCTCGCGATCCTGATCGGTGTGCCCCTGGGCATCCTGATGACGCGCTTCCCGACGCTTGCCGGTCCGCTGCAAGCCAGCGCCACGGTGCTGCTGACTGTGCCGTCCATCGCCCTGTTCGGCCTGCTGCTGCCGTTCTACTCCAAGTTCGGCCAGGGCCTTGGGCCAATGCCGGCGATCACCGCCGTGTTCCTCTACTCCCTGCTGCCGATCATGCGTAACACCTACCTCGCCCTCACCGGCGTGGAACCGGGTATTCGCGAAGCCGCACGCGGCATCGGCATGACCTTCGGCCAGCGCCTGCGCATGGTCGAGCTGCCCATCGCCGTGCCGGTGATCCTCGCCGGTGTGCGCACTGCCGTGGTGATGAACATTGGTGTGATGACCATCGCCGCCACCATCGGTGCCGGTGGCCTGGGTGTACTGATTCTGGCTTCCATCAGCCGCAGCGACATGTCGATGCTGATCGTCGGCGCCGTGCTGGTCAGTCTCCTGGCCATTTTTGCCGACCTGCTCTTGCAATGGCTGCAACGCTCGCTGACTCCAAAAGGATTGCTCAAATGATCGAACTTCAAAACCTGTCCAAGACCTTCCAAAGCAACGGCAAGAC
Source organism: Pseudomonas sp. DWRC2-2 (assembly GCF_049897885.1). Classification (NCBI taxonomy): domain Bacteria; kingdom Pseudomonadati; phylum Pseudomonadota; class Gammaproteobacteria; order Pseudomonadales; family Pseudomonadaceae; genus Pseudomonas; species Pseudomonas sp. DWRC2-2. Next base: position 160,270 of record NZ_JAFCXD010000002.1, on the reverse strand, counting down.
TGTCACCGCCGTGAACGATGTAAGCCTGACCGTCAATGAAGGCGAGATTTGCGTGTTCCTCGGCCCGTCGGGCTGCGGCAAAAGCACCACGCTGAAGATGATCAACCGCCTGATCAAGCCCACCTCGGGCAAGATCCTGATCAATGGCGAAGACACCACCGACCTCGACGAAGTCACCCTGCGCCGCAATATCGGTTATGTGATCCAGCAGATCGGCCTGTTCCCGAACATGACCATCGAGGAAAACATCGTGGTCGTGCCGAAACTGCTCGGCTGGGACAAGCAAAAGTGCCACGACCGCGCCCGCGAGTTGATGAGCATGATCAAGCTGGAACCCAAGCAATACCTGCATCGCTACCCGCGTGAATTGTCGGGCGGCCAACAACAACGGATCGGCGTGATCCGCGCTCTGGCGGCCGACGCGCCGTTGCTGCTGATGGATGAACCGTTCGGCGCGGTCGACCCGATCAACCGCGAAATGATCCAGAACGAATTCTTCGAGATGCAGCGTGCACTGAACAAGACCGTGATCATGGTCAGCCACGACATCGACGAAGCGATCAAGCTGGGCGACAAGATCGCGATCTTCCGTGCCGGCAAGCTGCTGCAGATCGATCATCCGGACACCCTGCTGGCGCACCCGGCCGACGAGTTTGTCAGCAACTTCGTGGGCCAGGACAGCACCCTCAAGCGCCTGTTGCTGGTGAAGGCCGAAGACGCGGCGGACAATGCCCCTTCGGTGAGCCCGGAAACGCCAGTGGCGGACGCGCTGGAGCTGATGGACGAGCATGACCGTCGCTACGTGGTGGTCACCTGTGCCGAGAACAAGGCGCTGGGTTATGTACGACGTCGCGACCTGCACCGTCAGACCGGCACCTGCGGCCAGTACCTGCGCGAGTTCAACGCCACGGCGGCGTATGACGAGCATCTGCGCATCCTGCTGTCGCGGATGTACGAGTTCAACCGTTCGTGGTTGCCGGTGATGGATGCGGAGCGGGTGTTCCTCGGTGAGGTGACGCAGGAGTCGATTGCCGAGTACTTGAGCTCGGGTAAGTCCCGAGGTGGCAAGACCAGTATCGTTTCGCCTGCCGAGACAGCACTCGCCTGAGTTGACACCACGCGGTTAAAACTGTGGGAGCGGGCTTGCTCGCGAAAGCGGTCTGTCAGTTGTAGTTGCTGTGACTGACACTCCGCTTTCGCGAGCAAGCCCGCTCCCACATTTGGATCTCTGGTGTGTCAGTTAATACCCTCAATTCCCCACATCCGGGGAACATCATTCCGTCACACCTGTCGGTTACATAAGTAGCTGCACGGGTTCGCGCGACGAACGCGTGCAAAAACGCGACATTTTTAGTTGATCTCAAGCCCCTCACGCCCTAAAGTTCGCGCCGAACGTCCATGCTGGAAACGATCCATCCGGCTCAAGTACTGACGACGAGACAGCAAGGCCAAGGGAAGCGGTTATTCCCATGGCCTTTTTGCTTTCGGCGACATGCCTTGGGAAGTAGGCGAACCAAAGTGGGGATACGGAGGACGTTCATTTGCACCCATTGATCAATTTAGTTTGCCCTTAGGAGTTCCCAGCATGTCGATCAACGTCGAAGATTATTTCGCGCGCGCCACTTTTGACAAAATGAAGGCGTTCGCCGACAAGCAAGAAACCCCGTTCGTGGTGATCGACACCGCGATGATCAGCCAGGCCTACGATGACCTGCGCGCCGGTTTCGAATTCGCCAAGGTGTATTACGCGGTCAAGGCCAACCCGGCTGTCGAGATCATCGACCTGCTCAAAGAAAAGGGTTCGAGCTTCGACATCGCTTCGATCTACGAGCTGGATAAAGTGATGGACCGTGGCGTCAGCGCCGACCGCATCAGCTACGGCAACACCATCAAGAAGTCCAAGGACATCCGCTACTTCTACGAGAAAGGCGTGCGCCTGTTCTCCACCGACTCCGAAGCCGACCTGCGCAACATCGCCAAGGCCGCGCCGGGTTCGAAAGTGTATGTACGTATTCTCACCGAAGGCTCGACCACGGCTGACTGGCCTTTGTCGCGCAAATTCGGCTGCCAGACCGACATGGCCATGGACCTGCTGATCCTGGCCCGTGACCTGGGCCTGGTGCCTTACGGCATCTCGTTCCACGTGGGTTCGCAACAGCGCGACATCAGCGTGTGGGACGCGGCGATCGCCAAGGTCAAAGTGATCTTCGAACGCCTGAAGGAAGAAGACGGCATCCACCTCAAGCTGATCAACATGGGTGGCGGCTTCCCGGCCAACTACATCACCCGCACCAACAGCCTGGAAACCTACGCTGAAGAAATCATCCGTTTCCTCAAGGAAGACTTCGGCGACGACCTGCCGGAAATCATCCTGGAGCCGGGCCGTTCGTTGATTGCCAACGCCGGTATCCTGGTCAGCGAAGTGGTGCTGGTGGCGCGTAAATCCCGTACCGCCGTCGAGCGTTGGGTGTATACGGATGTGGGCAAGTTCTCCGGCCTGATCGAAACCATGGACGAAGCCATCAAGTTCCCGATCTGGACCGAGAAGAAAGGCGAGATGGAAGAAGTGGTCATTGCCGGCCCAACCTGCGACAGCGCCGACATCATGTACGAGAACTACAAGTACGGCCTGCCGCTGAACCTGGCGATTGGTGATCGTCTGTACTGGTTGTCGACCGGTGCCTACACCACCAGCTACAGCGCAGTTGAGTTCAATGGCTTTCCGCCACTGAAATCCTTCTACGTGTAAAACGGCTGCAGCTAAAAAACCCATGACAATTCATGGGTTTTTTTACGCCTTAAGAAAGGCTGCCTGCGCGCTCACGGTAGGCCTCTGCCATTGCTCTGATTTGCGGGTCACTCGCCGCTGAGAGCGCCTGGTGCGCCGTGCGCAAAAACTTCAGATTCCCCCCCGCCAACGCTTTGCGCAACCACTCCAGCGCCGCGTCGATTTGACCCCTGTCGGCCAACACCGCCGCATAGCTGAACTGCCCGCGAAAATCACCGCCTTCGGCCGAGCGCCGATACCAGTCCACCGCCGCCTCCAGATCCGGCCCACAGAAGCGACCGTCTTCCAGATAACGCCCCAGCAGGTTCATCGACTTGGCATGGCCTTGTTCCGCTGCCTGGCGGTACAGGCTCAGCGCTTGTTGCTGGTCTTCGGCCACACCGCGCCCGGTCGCCAACAGGTTGGCGTAGTTGTATTGCGCCCAATCCAAACCGGCCTCGGCGGCCAAACGGTACTCTCGCGCCGCTCCCGTTTCATCCGCCGCACCACCCCAGCCATGTTCCAAACAACGCCCGGCCATATTGCGCGCCATCAAGTGCCCACCCTGGGCCGCGATCTGGAACCAGCGCAACGCCAGCGCTTCATCCCGCGTAATGCCACGGCCATCCAAGAGGATCTGCCCGAGCAACGCCTGGGCGTCCACTACGCCCTCCTTTGCCGCCACCAGGATCGCCTGGGCGGCGCGCACGGGGGAATCATCGAGCATGCTTTGCAGTTGCTCGACGTTGAGCACTTCTTCACGGCGCAACAAGAAGCCCATGTCAGACCTCGACCCAGCGGCGCAACAGGTTGTGGTAGGTGCCGGTAAGCTGGATCAGCGCCGGGTGGTCTGGCACATCGGCGCTCAGTTGCTGGATCGCACCGTCCATCTCGAACAGCAGGGTGCGCTGGCTGTCTTCGCGCACCAGGCTTTGGGTCCAGAAGAATGAGGCGTAGCGCGCGCCGCGGGTCACGGCGTTGACTTTATGCAGGCTGGAACCGGGGTACAGCACCATGTCGCCGGCCGGCAACTTCACACGCTGCAGGCCAAAGGTGTCCTGGATTTCCAGCTCGCCGCCGTCGTATTCATCGGGGTCGCTGAAAAACAAGGTGGATGACAAATCGGTGCGCACGCGCTCGTGGCTGCCTTTGGGCTGGCGCACGGCGTTGTCAATGTGAAAATCGAAACTACCGCCGGCGGTGTAGCAGTTGAGCAAAGGCGGGAAGACCTTGTGCGGTAACGCCGCCGACATAAACAACGGGTTCTGCCACAAACGTTCCAGCATCGCCGCGCCAATTTCCTTGGCGAGCGGGTGACCTTCAGGCAATTGCAGGTTGTGCTTGGCCTTGGCGGACTGGTGTCCGGCAGTGATTTTACCGTCGGCCCAATCGGCGGTTTCCAGGGCCTGGCGAATGCGCTGCACTTCCTCACGAGAGAACAGGCCGGGGATGTGCAGCAGCATGGGCAATACCTGAATTCAGAGAGGCGCCAATGGTATTGATTCTTATCCGCCCTGTAAAACGTCGGGACGGATGAGTTCGTAAAAACCGTAAGCAAAAAGTGTAAAGAATGTAAATTCAGTGCAATTAGCAATGTATCGCAATTGATAGAAATACTTGTTAACACTATATTCCGCGGCCTCACATCCTTGGGGAAAGGACACGTCATGTCGCGCACCACTACAAAAATACCTGCCAGTTCACCACGCATGCTGGCTTCGGCCATCGGCGTTGCCCTCAGCGCCAGCTCTGTCGCCCATCTGGCGCAAGCGGCCGAAGACACTGAACAAAAAGGCCAGCGCAACAGCATCTCCTTGGGCGCCACCAGCATTACCGGCGAAGAACAGGACAACACCTCTTACCAGGTCGAAAAAGCCTCGTCGCAGAAATACACTGCGCCGCTGGTCGACACGCCGCGTTCCGTCACCGTGGTGCCGCAACAAGTACTCAAGGACACCGCCGCCACCTCGTTGCAGGACGCCTTGCGCACCGTACCGGGCATCACGTTCGGCGCCGGTGAAGGCGGCAACCCCCAGGGCGACCGTCCGTTCATCCGTGGTTTTGACGCCCAGGGCGACACCTACCTGGACGGCGTGCGCGACACGGGCGGCCAGAGCCGTGAGATCTTCGACATCGAATCGATCGAAGTCAGCAAAGGTCCGAACTCGTCGTTCGGCGGTCGCGGCTCGGCCGGTGGCAGCCTCAACCTGGTGAGCAAGACCCCACAAGCGCGGGACTTCACCAACGGCGGTTTCACCTACGGTTCCGACCAGACCCGCCGCTATGTGCTCGACGTGAACCGTCAGTTCCTCGACGACAGCGCCGCGTTCCGTCTGAACCTGATGAGCCACGAACAGAACGTCGCCGGTCGCGACGCGATCAATTACGACCGCTGGGGCGTCGCTCCGTCGCTGACGTTTGGCCTGGGCACCCCGACCCGCGTCAACCTCAGCTACTACCACCTGGAAAGCAACGACCTGCCGGATTCGGGGATTCCCTACGGCTACGGCTCGTCGACCGCGACGGCCCACGTGCATGACAAACCCAATGACGGCGGCGACAGCGATAACTTCTACGGTCTCAAGGATCGCGACTTCCGCAAGACCCGCGCCGACATCAGCACGTTCTCCATTGAGCACGACCTGAACGACAACATGACGTTGAAGAACACCCTGCGCCACGGCAGCACCGGCCAGGATTACATCCTCACCCAGCCAGACGACAGCAAATTCAACGTCAACCGGTTCGGCACCGTATGGCGTCGCGCCAACAGCCGGGTCTCGACCACAACCACCACCACCAACCAGACCGACCTGTTCGGCAGCTTCCAGGCCCTGGGCTTCAAGCACAGCTACTCCACCGGCCTGGAATTCACCGGCGAAGAAACCCGCGTCAGCAGCTACACCATCAGCCCCAATGCCAACCCGATCTGCACCGTGGCCAAAGGCAGCCTGGGCGGCCAGTGCACCTCCTTGAGCAACCCGAACCCGGATGACGCCTGGACCGGCAGCATCGCACGCAACTACTACGGCACCGCCACCAAGGCCACCAGCCGTGGCGCCTATGTGTTCGACACCATTGAGCTGGACCCGAAATGGTTGCTGAACGTCGGCCTGCGCTACGACACCTTCGACACCGTTGCCAACACCGATTCCGCGACCGGCCGCAGCAAAATCAAAGAAGACAGTCAATTCTTCAACTGGCAGGCCGGCCTGGTCTGGAAGCCGGTGGAAAACGCCAGCATCTATGCCTCCTACGCCACGTCGGCAACACCTGCCGGTGGCCTGGTGGGTGAAGGGTCGGACGGCAACCCATTGTCTGCCGGTGCCGCCAGCAGCGACTTGCAGCCTGAAGAAACCGTCAACTACGAACTGGGCACCAAGTGGGACCTGTTCCACGATCGCCTGTCCCTGACCGCTGCGGTGTTCCGTACCGAGAAGAAAAACACGCGCATCCTGGTCGACGCCCTGACCTATCAGAACGCCGGTGAGTCCCAAGTCGACGGCCTGGAACTGTCCGCCAGCGGCAAGATCACCGACCAATGGCAAGTGTTCGCCGGCTACAGCTACCTCGACAGCGAACTGGTCAAATCCGGCCTGAATGGCCGTAACGGTGTGGTCAGTTCGGGGTCGAGCAAAGGCAATCAAATGCCCAACACGCCGAAGAACACCTTCAGCCTGTGGACCACTTACGACGTCACCTCCAAGCTCACCATCGGTGGCGGCGCGTTCTACGTCGACCAGGTTTATGGCGATGCGGGCAACACCGTTTATGTACCGTCCTACACCCGCTACGACGCCATGGCCAATTACAAGCTGACCAAGAACGTGGACCTTCAATTGAACGTGCAAAACCTGACGGACAAGCTGTATTACGACAAAGCCTTCTCGACGCACTTCGCCAACCAGGCGGCGGGGCGCACGGCGTTGTTGACCACCAGCTTCCACTTCTAAACAGCCACACCACGCAGCAAAAAGCCCCACGCATCGGATGCGTGGGGCTTTTGCGTGTAAAACAGAATGTTTCTCGACAAGCCACGGCATAATGCGCGCCGTGCCCTACATATCCGGATAGACGAGGCGGTCAGACGTGTTGAAGAAAACCCTGTTCCAGTTGCACTGGTTCTTCGGCATTACCGCCGGGCTGGTGCTGGCCTTGATGGGGATCACCGGGGCTGCGGTCTCGTTTCAGGATGAAATCCTACGGGCGCTTAACCCGAGCGTACTGACCGTGGAAAAACGCGAAGCCGGCGTATTGCCGCCCGCCGAGCTGGTGCGCAAGCTGGAAGCCACCGAAGGCCAGACCGTGGCCATGCTGTTCGTGGAGAGCGAAAGCGGCAACGCCGCCCGCGTGTTCTTCACCCCGCCGCCCGGCGAACGCCGTGGCCAGTTGCGCTATTTCGATCCCTACACCGGCGACTACATGGGCGACGTGGTCGGGCAGGAGGTCTTCGGCTTCCTGCTGCAATTCCACCGCTTCCTGGTGATGGGCGATACCGGGCGCAACATCACTGGCGCGTGCACATTGATCCTGGTGTTCTTCTGCCTCTCCGGTTTGTACCTGCGCTGGCCGCGCCAAGTGGCGAGCTGGCGTGCCTGGCTGACCCTGGACTGGCGCAAAAAGGGCCGTGCCTTCAACTGGGACCTGCACTCGGTGTTCGGCACCTGGTGCCTGTTGGCGTATCTGCTGTCGGCACTGACCGGGCTGTATTGGTCCTACGACTGGTACAGCCAGGGCCTGACCCAACTGCTGTCCGACGCCCCACAAAATGAACGGGTGCGCAAACGCGGCCCGGCCCCTGCAGGCCCGGCGCCCGTGGCCAATTACGATGCGATCTGGAGCAGCATCTACAGCAATGCAGGCCCCGGCTTGAGTGCCTATAACATCCGTATGCCAGCCGTCGCCGGGCAACCGGCCACCGTGTACTACCTGCTGGACAATTCGCCCCATGACCGCGCGCTGAACCAGATCAACCTGGACCCGGCGACCGGCGAGGTGAAATCCCACGACCGCTACGCCAGCAAGACCTTCGGCTCACAACTGCTGACCAGCGTCTACGCGCTGCACACCGGCAGCTACTTCGGCCTGGTGGGGCGCATCATTCTCACAGTCAGCTCGGTGCTGATGCCGCTGTTCTTCATCACCGGCTGGCTGTTGTACCTGGATCGTCGTCGCAAGAAGCGCCAGGTGCATGACGCGCGTAAAGGCCTCACGGCCAACACCAGCGATGCCCCGGCCTGGCTGATCGGCTTTGCCAGCCAGAGCGGTTTTGCCGAGCAATTGGCCTGGCAAACGGCTGGCCAATTACAGGCGGCCGGCTTGCCGGTGAAGGTGCAATCCCTGGGCAGCGTCAGCCAGGATGACCTGCGCCAGTCGGAAAATGCGCTGTTCGTGGTCAGCACCTTTGGCGACGGCGAAGCCCCCGACAGTGCTCGCGGATTCGATCGCAGCGTGCTCGGCCAGGACCTGCCCCTAAAGGGCTTGAACTACTCGGTCCTGGCTCTGGGCGACCGTCAATACGAACACTTCTGCGGCTTCGCGCGGCGCCTGCATTTCTGGCTGACCCACCAGGGCGGCAACGCTTTATTTGCTCCGGTAGAAGTCGACAGCGGCGACACCGCCGCCCTGTTGCACTGGCAACAACAACTCGGCCAGCTCACCGGCCACGCCCCGGCGGCCGCTTGGCCGACCGCCCAATACGAAAACTGGACGCTGAGCCAACGCACCTTGCTCAACCGCGACAGCGCAGGCGCCGATGTCTACTTGCTGGGCCTCACCTCCTCGTCACCACAACGCTGGCAAGCCGGCGACCTGGTGGAAGTGCTGCCGCGCAACTGCCCTTGGGCCATCGAACACTTCCTCGAAGGCCTGGGCCTGGCCGGCAGTGACGGCGTGTTGATCGACGGCATGGCGCACACCCTCGACCAGGCCCTGGCCACTCGCCAACTGCCGACGCATCGCGCCCACCTGGTCGGCTTGCACGCCCAGGCGCTGGTGGACGCGCTGGTGCCGCTGGGCATGCGCGAATACTCCATCGCCTCGATTGCCAGCGATGGCGTACTCGAATTGATCGTGCGCCAGGAACGCCACCCCGACGGCAGCCTGGGCCTGGGATCAGGCTGGCTCACCGAACATGCCGCCCTCGGCTCCAGCATCAGCCTGCGCCTGCGCCGCAACAGTGGCTTCCACCTGCCGCAAGCACCCGTGCCGCTGATCCTGCTGGGCAACGGCACCGGCCTGGCCGGCCTGCGCAGTTTGCTCAAGGCGCGCATTGCCGACGGCCAGCAGCGTAACTGGCTGCTGTTCGGTGAGCGCAATATCAAGCATGACTTCCTCTGTCAGGACGAACTGCAAGGCTGGCTGGCCAGTGGCGATCTGGCGCTGCTGGACCTGGCGTTTTCCCGCGACCAGGAGGAAAAAATCTACGTGCAGGATCGCCTGCGGGAGTCAGCCGAAGTACTGCGTAAGTGGCTGAGCGACGGCGCGGCGATTTATGTGTGCGGGAGCCTGCAGGGGATGGCGACTGGGGTGGATCAGGCGTTGGTGGACATCCTTGGCAGTGAAGCCGTGGAGCGGTTGATCGAACAAGGTCGCTATCGCCGCGACGTCTACTGATTGGCAACTGTGGGAGCCTGCTCCCACAGTTTGATTGTGTTCCAAGTCAGACAGGCTGTAATTTTTGCTCAAAGACCGAAACGCCATCCAGATCCCGCAAAACCACAGTCAACTCCGCCGTCTGCCCATCAATGTTCACCTCGCCAAAAAACTGAAAACCGGCGAATGGCGAGGTGTTCTGCGCCGGCGGCGCCTTCTCGAACACCACCTCTGGCCCAAAGGTCTTATCCAACGGATTAGGCCCGAAACTCCCCGCATTCAACGGCCCGGCGACAAACTCCCAGAACGGCTCGAAATCCTGGAACGCCGCGCGATCCGGGTGATAGTGGTGTGCCGCGCAGTAATGCACATCCGCCGTCAGCCACACATGGTTACGCACCTTCTGCGCCCTTAAAAAGCCCAGCAGCTCGGCAATTTCCAGCTCACGCCCTTGCGGTGCGCCTGGGTCGTTGTTGGCAATCGCTTCCCAGCGCGGCACGCCGGGGCTCACTTCGCCATCAGGCACACCCAGGCCAATTGGCATGTCAGCGGCGACGACTTTCCACTGCGCCTGCGAGCCCTTGAGTTCATGCTTGAGCCAATCCAACTGCTCGCGGCCGAGGAAGGGTTTTTCAGCGCCCAGATTGTCATCGTTCGGCCCGCGATAGCTGCGCATGTCCAGCACGAAGACATCCAGCAAAGGCCCATAGCTGAGCTTGCGATAAATGCGCCCGCCGCCATCGGCGCTCTGCCGGCGCATCGGTGAATATTCCAGCCAGGCCTGGCGCGCACGGCCGACCAAGGTGTTGATGTCCTTGACCTGGTAACGCTCATCCAATTGCTTGCTTGGCGACCAGTTGTTCACCACTTCATGGTCGTCCCACTGCCAGATCTGCGGCACTTCGGCGTTGAAGCGACGGACGTTTTCGTCCATCAGGTTGTAGCGGTAATTGCCGCGATATTCATCCAGGGTTTCAGCCACCTTGCTCTTGGCTTCGGTGGTGATGTTGCGCCAGATGCGCCCGTCTTCGACCTTGAGCTGGGCCGGCACCGGGCCGTCGGCGTAGATGGTGTCGCCGCTGTGGATAAAAAAGTCCGGCAGGCGCAGGCGCATCGCTTCATAGATGCGCATGCCGCCGATGTCCGGGTTGATGCCGAAGCCTTGGCCGACGGTGTCGCCACTCCACACAAAACGGATGTCGCGGCGCTGTTGCGGCACGCTGCGCAAGTGGCCAAACCAGGGTTCGCTGGCAACGCCGGTCTGGGCGTCTTCGAAGTGCACGCGGTAGAAAATCGCCTGGTTGGCGGGCAGCCCAGTGAGTTCGACACGGGCGGTAAAGTCGGTGCGGTTGTCGGCCAGGGGCGAAACAAATCGACGCGGGTTGCTGAAGACGCTGCGGGTGTCCCACTCCACCACCATGCGGGCCGGGCGGTCGCTGCGGCTCCAGATCATGGCGCGATCACCGAGCAGGTCGCCAGACTGAACGCCGTCGGTGAGTTGCGGCCGGTCCTTCACAGAGGCGATCACCGCCGGGGCCAGGCCCGGCAACAACAGGCCGGCGCCGACGGCTTGCATCACGCGGCGGCGGCCGAGATCGAAGTGGCTCATGCAGGTGCCCTCTTGATTATCAAAAGGGCCACTAAAGCATGGGGTTATGACACCGGTGCGACAGTCAGCTCGACCGCTTCCGGACGCTTGATCAGCGCATACACCAGGCCGGTCAGCACGCTACCGGCGACAATCGCCAGCAGGTACAGCAGCGCGTGGTTCATCGCACTCGGAATGACCAGCACCGCGAGGCCGCCGTGGGGCGCCGCGAGCTTGCAACCAAAGTACATCGACAGCGCACCCGCCAACGCGCCACCGGCGATACTTGCCGGGATTACGCGCAGCGGGTCTTTGGCTGCAAAGGGAATCGCACCTTCGGAGATAAACACCATGCCGAGAATGATCGCCGCCTTGCCGGCCTCGCGCTCCGTCTGGGCAAACTTGCGGCGTGCCAGGAAGGTGGCGATGCCCATGCCGATAGGCGGCACCATGCCCGCCGCCATCACTGCGGCTATCGGCGCGCCACTGTGCTCGGCAAGCATACCGACGGAAAACGCATAAGCTGCCTTGTTGATCGGCCCACCGAGGTCGACGCACATCATGCCGCCCAACAGAATGCCCAGCAGCACCGCGTTGGTAGTGCCCATGTTGTTGAGGAAGCCCGTCAGGCCCACCAGCATGCGCGCCACCGGCGGCCCGACCAGGTAGATCATCGCCAGGCCGGTGAACAGGCTCGCCAGCAACGGAATGATCAGGATCGGTTTCAGCGCATCCAGGCTTTGCGGCAGTTTGACCGAGCGGGTGATCAGCTTGACGCAGTAACCGGCCAGGAAGCCGGCGAATATCCCGCCGATGAAGCCTGCGCCCAACGTCGTCGCCAGCAACCCGCCGATCATACCGGGGGCCAGGGCGGGACGGTCGGCAATGGAGTAGGCGATGTAGCCTGCGAGCAGCGGCACCATCAACATGAAAGCCTGGTTACCCACCGTTTTCAACGCGGCAGCCAGGGTGCCTTGCTCTTCGAACGCCGTGATGCCGAACATATAGGACAAGGCAATCAACAACCCACCCGCCACCACCATTGGCAGCATGAACGACACACCGGTCAGCAAGTGCTTGTACACGCCGGTCTTTTCTTTCTTGGCCACTACACCGCTGGCCGCGCTTTCCACTGCACCTTCGGCAAGCGCCTTGTTGAGGGTGGCCTCGGATTGCTTGAGGGCAATGCCGGTGCCGCAGCGGTAAATCTTCTTGCCGGCGAAGCGCTCGGTGGCGACTTCGATATCCGCCGCCAACAACACTACATCGGCGTCGGCGATGGCCTGCGGGCTCAAGGGCGTGCGCGCGCCGACCGAGCCTTGGGTCTCGACCTGCAAGTCGTAGCCCAGACGTTTGGCCGTCTGTTGCAAGGCTTCGGCAGCCATGAAGGTATGGGCAACCCCAGTTGGGCAGGCCGTGATGGCGACGATACGCGGTGCATTTTTGGCCGCCTGCTGAGTAGCGACATACACCTGGGCTTCTTCGGCACCACGGCGCAACACCGCGTCGACATCCGCCAGCGCCTGGGCCGGCGTGCTCTGGAACACGCGCTTACCGACAAACCGCTGCATATCCACCGGGGTACTGCTGACCAGCAACACCCATTCGGCGTCGTCGAGGGTGGCCTGGGACAACTGGCGTTCCGGGCGCTGCACATCCACCACTTCAACGCTGGTGCTCCAGCCCTGGCGTTGCGCGGCAGCGTCCAACAAGCGGGCGCACAGCACACTGGTGACCATGCCGTTCGGGCAGGCGGTAACAATGGCTAACTTCATCACAAACCCTCTTATTGTTCTGTCAGCGCGCGCACGTGGACGCCGCTTTCGAGGCGCGCCAACTGCGCGTGGTCGCTGATGCCGAAACCGATCTGCGTCACCGCCATCGCGGCAATTGCCGTGGCGCGGCGCAGGGTTTGCTCCGGCGTATCGCCACTGAGCAGACCGTGGAGCATCCCAGCCAACAGCGAGTCGCCGGCGCCGACGGTGCTGGCGACCGCGACCTTGGGCGGCGTGGCGTGCAGCGACGCGCCTGGGCTGTACCAGCTCACACCCGCAGCGCCGTCGGAAACCACCACGTGTTCCACACCTTGTTGATGCAGTTGGCTGATGGCATCCGGGGCATTACCCAGGGCGTCGGCCAGTTCTTCGGTATTGGGTTTGACCAGCCACGGACCGGCCTTAAGACCGGCGCGCAGCGCCTCACCGCTGGTGTCCAAGGCGACTTTCAAACCCAGGCCCTTGATCTTCTCCAGCATGCTTTGGAACCACTCAGGGCTGATACCACGCGGCAAGCTGCCGGCCACTACCACCGCATCAAATTCAGGGCCGACGATGGCGATGAGTTTGAGCAGCTCTGCTTGCGCCGCTTCACTCACCAGCGGCCCAGGCGCATTGATATCGGTGACCCGGCCATCCTGCTCGGCAATCTTGATGTTGCTGCGTGTCTCGCCCGGTACACGAATGAACGCATTGCCAAATCGACGGCGGGCGATCAGCGCGTCGAACGCCTGGGGGTTTTCTTCACCGAGAAACCCACCCACGCTCACCTGATGGCCCAGGTCGGCCAGCACCTGCGCCACGTTCACGCCCTTGCCGGCAGCATGGGTCAGCAGGGTTTCGCTACGGTTGACTTCACCCGGTTCCAGGCGCGCCAAGCGTACCGTCAGGTCCAACGCCGGGTTCAGCGTCAGGGTCAGAATCCTTGCCATCTACACGGCCTCCACTAGGGCTCGCACTTCGGCGGGCGAGCCCACCGCCAGTGCTTGTTGCGCCAGGCCCTGGGCCTCGCTCAGACTGAATTCGCGCACGCGCGCCTTCACTTCGGGGATGCTGCGGGCCGACACACTCAGCTCATCGACACCCAGGCCGATCAACACCGGCACGGCCAACGGATCAGCCGCCAGCTCGCCGCACACGCCGACCCACTTGCCATGGGCATGGGCGGCGCGCACGGTGATGTCGATCAGTTGCAACACCGCCGGGTGCAGGCCATCGGCCTGGGCGGACAAGGTCGGGTGACCACGATCGATGGCCAGGGTGTATTGGGTCAGGTCGTTGGTGCCGACGCTGAAAAAGTCGACTTCCTTGGCCAAGACCGGCGCGAGCAACGCGGCCGACGGCACTTCGATCATGATGCCCAGTTGCAGGTCTGCCACCGGGATTTCCAGGCGCAGGCGCTCGGTCATGTCGCGGGCGGCACGCCATTCGTCAACACTACCGACCATGGGAAACATGATGCGCAGCGGGCGATTATCCGCAGAACGCAGCAGCGCACGTAACTGCGCTTCCATGATCTGCGGGCGCTGCAGGGTCAGACGAATACCGCGCACGCCGAGGAAGGGGTTTTCTTCCTCGGCGATTGGCCAATACGGCAGCGGTTTGTCGCCGCCGACATCGAGGGTGCGCACCACCAACGGGCGACCGGCGAGGCCGTCGAGGACGCGACGGTATTCGGCTTCCTGGGTGGCTTCGTCCGGTGCTTGCGGGTGGGCCATGAAAATCAGTTCGGTGCGCAGCAAGCCGATGCCTTCGGCGCCCTGCTCCACCGCGCTGGCCACCCCGGCACTTTCGCCGATGTTGGCGAACACTTCCACCGCATGCCCGTCGCGGGTCAGGGCCGGTTCATGGCGCTGCGCCGAGGCGGCTTGCAGGCGTTGTTCGCGGGTGTCGCGCTCGACCGTCGCGCGTTGCAGGGTGGTGGCGTCGGCGTCCACATGCAGGCGACCGCGCTGGCCATCCAGCAACAATGGCGTACCGGCGGCCAGCAGCAACACCGCCGGACCGGCACCGACCAGCGCGGGAATCCCGAGGGCGCGGGCGACAATGGCGCTGTGGGCCGTCGCGCCGCCACGGGCGGTGAGGATGCCGGCGACGCGCGCCGGGTCCAGACGCGCCACATCGGACGGACCGACTTCGTCCATCACCAGAATGTAAGGCTCGCTCGGCTCCTGGGCGGTTTCGACGCCACAAAGCTGCGCCAGCACACGACGGCCGACGTCACGCAGGTCGGCGGCGCGCTCGGCGAGCAAGGCGTCCTGCAACGACTCCTGCTGCTTGGCGGCCGCTTCGATCACACTCATCCAGGCCGCTTCAGCGCTTTCGCCTTGCTTGAGGCGGGTGTCGACTTCGTCGGTGAGTTCCGGGTCGTCGAGCATTTCCTGGTGGGTGATGAAAATCTCGCGGATCGCCTTGGAGGGGTTGCGTTCGATCAGGCCTTGGATATCACGACGCACATCACCCAAGGCGCTGTGCAGGCGCTGGCGCTCAATGGCCGAGGATTCGCCACGCAGTGGGTAATCGAAGACCTGCTGCACCTGGATATGCGCAGGGCCGATGGCAATGCCCGGCGCGGCGGCGATGGCCTGGATCTGGCTGCCGGCCAAGGGTGCGCTGAGCACCGGCTCGATATCGACGACTTCAGGCGGGGCGCTTTGGGTCGGCAGCGGCTCGACCTCTTCCCCCAGGCCTTCTTCCACCGCCGCCAACAGCGCGGGCAGCGCGTCGCCGGCAATGGCTGGCTCGGCGACAAACTCCAGCACCTGGCCGCGACGCGCGCCGAGGCTCAGCAGTTTGCTCAGGCTTTTTACCGACACGGCGCCCACGGGGCCATCGACGATGCGCACACGCAGGTCGCCTTCAAAACTTTTCGCCAACTGCGCCAGGATCTTCGCCGGGCGCGCATGCAGGCCGTGGGCGTTGGCCAGGATGATGCGCGCAGTGGGCCAGTCGGGCGGCAATTCACCGCCCAGCACTTCAAGCACGGCGCGGCTGCTGGTGGCGCGGCCGAGTTCCTGGCCGCGCCCTTCGATGAGCAAGGCGCACAAGCGTTCGAGCAACGTCTGGTGGGCTTCGCCCAGGCTGGCCAGGCAGAACAGGCCGTTGAGCGGCTGACCGAGGTAGCGCATGGGTTTGTCCGGGGTGACAAACGCCAGCCCTGGGCGCTTGACGGTCTGCTCGCTGTGCAACCACCACAGGCCATCGCCCAGGGGCAGCGCATCCACCTGCTGCAACACGGCGGCGAAACCATTGCTCACACAATCGGCCTGACGCAACAGCCGCGCACCGCGCCAAACCAACTCTTCGAAGTCGTCGGCGGACACTCCCAGGCTGATCATCTGCGCATCCAGCGCCAGTTCCTGCGGCGCACCTTGCAACAGTTTCAACAGTGCTTCGGCGCTGCCGGCACGGCGCAGGGCCTGGCCCAGGTCGGTTTCGCCGAGGGCGCGGGTGAGCAGTTGCAACAGGCGCAGGTGTTCGTCGGATTTGGCGGCAATGCCGATGGCCAGATACACGATCTGGCCGTCGCCCCAATCCACCCCTTCGGGGAACTGCAGCAGGCGCACACCGGTGGAGAACACCTGGTCACGGGTTTCGGGGGTGCCGTGGGGGATGGCGATACCTTGGCCGAGGAAGGTCGAGCCTTGGGCTTCACGGGCTTGCAAACCGCTGAGGTAACCCTCGGCGACCAGGCCGTCGGCCACCAGTTTTTCAGCGAGCAGGTGCAAGGCAGCAGATTTGTCCACAGCCACCTGGCCCATGGAAATCTGCTCTACAGTGAGCTCAAGCATGCCGTTCTCCTAGTTAGTGCAGTGGCGCACTAGGTATTGTTTTAAACAAACAGTGTAAAGGGTGTTCAGGTTTTACTGACTGAGCAGTCAATTGGCAGTAGCCACTCAGTCGCGAACGTCGTAAAAATACGCTGGCTGAAACGTTTAATCTATAGTTTGTGGAAGACTACGCGTTAATTGCGCATCCTTGAAGAACCACTCGGCGCTTGAGCCAGGACATTGGTCGTGTACAGGAATCGGTTACGATTGGAGAAAATGTCGGGGCAAGCTCCAGAAAACAAGGAAATCCCGGTTTGAAACTCAGTGATATCGCCCGTCTTGCCGGTGTGTCCGTGACCACCGCCAGCTACGTCATCAATGGCAAGGCTGAACAGCAACGCATCAGCAGCGCCACCGTCGAGCGAGTGCGCGCCGTGGTCGAAGCCCATGGCTTTACCCCCAACCCCCAGGCCGCCGGGCTGCGCAGTCGGCACACGCGCACCTTGGGCTTTATCCTGCCCGACCTGGAAAACCCCAGTTATGCACGCATCGCCAAGCTCCTTGAACAAGGTGCGCGGGCGCGCGGCTATCAACTGCTGATCGCCAGTTCCGACGATGACGCCGACAGCGAGCGCCAACTGCTGCAACTGTTCCGCGCCCGACGCTGTGATGCGCTATTTGTCGCCAGCTGCCTGCCGGCCAGTGATGACAGTTACCGTGAGTTGCAGGCCAAGGGGTTGCCAGTGATTGCCATCGACCGGGTGATGGGCGCGGATCAATTCTGTTCGGTGGTCAGCGACGACCGCCAGGCGTGCCAGCAATTGACCAGCAGCCTGTTGCAGCCGTTGCCCAAGCAGATCGTGCTGATCGGTGCGCGGCCCGAGCTGAGCATCAGCCAGGAACGTGCCGCCGGTTTCCGTGAGGCCCTCGAAGGGTTCACCGGTGAGGTGATCGTCGAACACGGTGAAGCCTTCAGCCGCGATTGTGGCCGACAGTTGATGGAGCAACTTCTGCAGCAACTGGGGCATTTGCCTGACGCGCTGGTGACCACGTCCTACGTACTGCTGCAAGGCGTGTTCGACGCCTTGCATGACTTCCCGCTCAAATCACAACCGCTGCGCCTGGGCACCTTTGGTGATACCCAGTTGCTGGACTTCCTGCCGCTGCCGGTTAACGCCATGGCTCAGCAACATCAACTGATCGCCGAGACCGCACTGCGCCTGGCCCTGGCCGCGATTGAAGAAGAACAGTACCAACCGGGCGTGCATGCCATCGGCCGGACGTTCAAGCAGCGTATTCACGAGGCCTGAGCGTGGAGTTGATCGACACCCACACCCATTTGGACTTCCCCGATTTCGACAGCGATCGCCGGGAAGTCCTCGTTCACAGCCGAGCACTGGGCGTGCGGCGTATGGTGGTATTGGGGGTGTATCAGCAGAATTGGCAGCGGTTGTGGGACCTGGTGCAAGCGGACGAAGGCTTGTTCGCTGCCTTTGGCCTACACCCGGTGTACCTCGATGACCATCGCCCCGCCGACCTGACGGAGTTGGGCGACTGGCTGACTCGCCTGCACGGCCACCGGCAACTGTGCGCCGTGGGCGAAATCGGCTTGGACTACTTTCTCGAACAGCTGGACCGCGAACGCCAGCAAACCCTGTTTGAAGCGCAGCTAAAATTGGCGGTGGACTTCCAACTGCCGGCGCTGCTGCACGTGCGTCGCAGCCACGCCGCCGTGATCGCAACCCTCAAGCGCATTCGCCTGCCCCGTGGCGGCATCATCCATGCGTTCGCCGGCAGCCGTGAAGAAGCCCACGAATACATCAAGCTCGGCTTCAAACTGGGCTTGGGCGGCGCGGCGACCTGGCCTCAAGCCCTGCGCATGCACAAGGTGCTGGCCCACCTGCCGCTGGACGCGGTGGTACTGGAAACCGACTCACCGGATATGGCGCCCGCCATGTACCCCGGCCAACGCAACAGCCCCGAGCACCTGCCGGACATCTGCACCGCGCTCGCCGAGCGCATGAATACCAGCCCTTTATTACTGGCTGAGGCGAGCACACGCAATGCGTGCGAGCTGTTCAATTGGTAGAGAAGGCGAGACCACTTGCAGGTCCAGCGTCATCCGCTGACGATAGCGGGAATATCGCAGCGCCAGGAAATGCACCAGCAGCACGATCAGCGAAATGTTGAATTGGCCGATCACACTGATCAACCCTACCCACTCTGTCACCAGTGCCACGATCAGTCCCGTGCAGGTCAACACCACCATGCTCGGGCGCACCAGTGCCCAATGGTCTAACGACCTGAATTGGCGCAACTGCCGAGGGCAGTTCAACTGCAAGATCCACTGGCAGTACGGGCAATCGAATGGTTCTTCGATAGCGATGGCATTCAGTTGCCAAGGCTTGAGATTAAACGTGATGTCGCAATGGGCGCAGTGCCCCTTGATGCCAATTACAGCGTTCATCGCTGTGCCTCCCCAGGACTTGAAATCGAGTGAAACAATTTTCACCCATTCAAGGCCATGGAAAAGAGACGCCGAGAAATCAGGACGGGCACCACGCCAGCAAACGATAAATCCTACACCCCGGTCTCACACGCGGAACGCGCCGATCAATTGCTTCAACTCGATCACCTGCATCGACAGCTGTCGGCTCGCCGCTTCGGTCTGGTGTGCGCCTTGGGCGGCATGTTCGCCAGCCCGATTGATCTCAACGATGTTCTGGTCGATATCGTGGGCGACGGCGGTTTGCTGCTCCACGGCGGCGGCAATTTGCTGGTTCTGATCGACGATCATCCCTACGGCACCAAGGATGTTTTCCAGGGCCTGCTGGACCTTTTCCGACTGGCTCACGGTGCCACTGGCCATTTCATGGCTGCTGCCCATGGCCTTCACGGCCGCCGCCACGCCGCTGTGCAAGCGGCTGATCATCTGCTCGATTTCCTCGGTGGAGTGCTGGGTGCGCCGAGCCAAAGTGCGCACCTCGTCCGCCACCACCGCAAACCCGCGCCCTTGCTCGCCAGCCCGTGCGGCTTCGATGGCGGCGTTCAGGGCCAGCAGGTTGGTTTGTTCGGCGATGCTTTTGATCACTTCCAACACGCTGCTGATGGACTGGCTGTCGGTGGCCAACTGGTTGATCACCCGCACCGACTGATCGATTTCCGTGGCGAGCCGCGCAATGCTGCCCTGCTGCGACTGCACCAGGCCGCGACCGCTGACGGTTTCGTCGTTGACGCTGTGGGCACTGCTCACCGCCGCCGCCGCACTGCGCGCGACTTCCTGGGCGGTGGACGACATCTGGTTCATGGCCGTCGCCACCTGCTCGATCTGCGTGCGTTGCCCGGAAACGGCCTGATTGCTCTGGGCCGAGACCGTCTCAACCTGCCCGGCCTGTAACTCGACCTGGCTGACGGTGTGTCCGACGCGCTCGATCAAGTCATGGATCTTCGCCACGGTGCCGTTGAATACCTGGCCCAGGTCACCCAGCTCATCGCGGCTATGGGCAACAAAGGTGACGGTCATATCACCGGCCGCCACCTTGTCCATCATCGCGCCCAGGCGCCGCAGCGTGGTACGTGTGGACGCGTAGAAGCCCGCATACAAGTAGAAAATCAACAGGAACACCGCGCTCAGGGCCGAGACCAGCAGCACCATGTGCGTGCGGTTCTGTGCCAGGCGCTGTTCCAACTGTTGCCCGAGAAAGGTCAGCGTGGCGTCATCTAACTGGTAGGTCTGGGCCATCAACTGACTGACACTGTCGTAAAAGGCCTGCCAGGGCGCATCAAGGGTTTCGGCCATCACCACCTGCTCCTCGAATAACTCGCTGCCTTGCTTGAGGCTGGCGTTGCTGGTCTTGGCCAGGCTGTCGAGGGCCGCGTGCGCGGCTTTGCTGGAGCCCAAGGCATCCTGCAACTTCAAGCCATACTCGGCCTGGAGTTTTTCCAATTGCTGCAACAGCTCGTCAAAGCGTGTGCTGGACGACGAGTTGAGAAAGCCCTGGCCCAGGGAATACGCGCCCATTGCCCGGCCTTCGCCCAGGGTCTGGGTGACTTGCGGGGTCACGCTGGTGATCAGTTCACTGAGTTGGCGCAGGTCGCTTTGGGAGTCTCGACTCAAGCCGGACTGGCTGGCGATGATCTGGCTGAGCATCTGCGCCTTGTTGAGCAACTTGCCGATCAGGGCACTTTTGCTCAGCAACGAGGTTTCCTGTTGTTGGGCCTTGAAGGCGGCGATCAACTCGTCGCGTTTGGCGTCAAACGCGGCGATTTGCTCGGGTTCGGTCGTCATGGCGCTAAGGCTTTGCAGGCGGTTGAGCACGCTGTGTTCCAAAGCGCTGATCTTGCCCTCAAGGTCGCCCGCCTTACCGGACTGGCCCAACGTGGCGTTGATCTGCACTTGGTTGTTGAGGGTTTCCAGGTCGCGGCGCAGGGCCAGGCTGTTACCGAGCAGGTCGAGGCTTTGCAGCTCGACACGTGTGCCCTGGAATTCACGCCACGAATCACGCACCAGGTAATAGTTGGTCGCCAGCATCGGCAGCAGGAACAACACGCTGATCAGGCTGAACTTCATGCCGAAGCTCAGGCGATTCATCAGCGCGACGGCGGGATAGAGCAAGCTCTTCACAGGTGAACTCCCTTTCTTTTATTTTTATTGAGGCCCAGGGCGGCAGTTAGCCAGCATCTGTATAGCTCAATTTGAAAGGGAGTTTTGTAACTTAAGGTTAATGAGATCAGCCGTCAGGGCAGTACCGTCCAGATCGCAAACCCGGCATACCACAGCACCGCCGCACGCAGCAGCAGTTCCCACAGTCGGTCCAGGCTGTTGATGCCATCGGGGCCGACCGCTGGAGGCGGGATTTCAGCGGCAACCAGGCCAACTTTTTCCACCAGTTGGGCAGCGCTGATGTCCCAGCTCAGCAGTTCGTGGAGCATCACACGGCCGACCGCGACGAAGTTACCCACCAGGGCAAAACTGGCCGCCAGCAGGCGCACCGGCAGCCAGTCAAATGCGTGGCGCAGTTGCCCGGCCCGCTCGGCCACCAAAGGGTTCTTGCTGTGTTCACTGGCCAGTGCGAGCAGGCGATAAGCCAACGCAGCCACAGGGCCCAACAGGAAGTACCAGAAAATCACGGCAAAAAAGCTTTGGTAGGCCTGCCACAACAGATGGCCCTGGACGCGCTCGAGCAATTGTTCGCCACTGTCGGCGCTCAGGTTCAAGTCACGCTCAGCCACGTGTTCGGCGGCTTGCAGGTCGCCCCGTCGCCAGGCATCGCGAAAGGGACCCAGCCCGGCGAGCAGATCACCACGGCCCAGGCTGTAGATCACCACCAACAGGTGCACCGGCAGTGCCAACAGCCCGTAAGCCACCGGCTCCAACACCAACAGCAACAACGCCAGCAACGCCACCGGCAACAACACCAGCAACGTCAGAATCAGCCAGGGCTGCTTGCCCATGCGCGGGCTCGATTCCAGCTTGGCCAGCTCCCGCAGCCAACCGCCATCACGCTGCAATCGCTGGCGCAGGGCCGAGAATTTCTCGATCCAGACCGCCAGCACCAACACCAGGAAACTCATCGTGCGTGTCCTCCATCCTGCAGGGCGCTGCGAAAGCGCGTCCAATCAAAAGCCGGGCCGGGATCGGTCTTGCGACCCGGAGCGATATCGCTGTGACCACAAATGCGCTGGGGCGTGATGCCGGGGTAAGCCGCCAGCAACTGGCGGGTCAGGTCAGTCAATGATGCATATTGAGCGTCAGTGAACGGCTGGTCATCCGTGCCTTCGAGCTCCACCCCCAGGGAAAAATCATTGCAGGTTTCCCGCCCCTCGAATTGCGAGATCCCGGCATGCCAGGCCCGGTCGAGACAGGACACAAACTGCGTCACCGCCCCGTCACGCTCAATCAGAAAATGCGCAGACACCCGTAGGTCAGCAATCCCTTCAAAGTAGGGATGTTCCGTGACATCCAGGCGGTTCTGGAAAAACTCCTGCACTTTACCGGTGGCGAACTGCGCCGGTGGCAGGCTGATGTTATGCACCACCAACAGTGAGATTTCGCCGGCGGGGCGCTCGTTGAAGTTGGGTGAAGGGCAATGACGGATGCCCTGGCACCAACCGCTGGTGGGGTCCAACTGCATACAGGTTCCTTGAACGAGACAACGTGTGACCAGTATGCCGCGTTCGACCCTCAGGTTGCGATCACTTGCCGTGTTTGAGTTGACGCAGCTTGCTCACCACAGCGGCCAGTGCGCGCTCGAACAGGGGGCCATCGTCCAGGGCATGCAGGACGCCACGCTTGAACGCCAATGCCAGTTGGCCGGCACTTTTCTCCATCACCTTGAGCCCCGTGCGACTGGTGAAGACATAGGTCTCGGCCGGCGCCATGATCGCCGTCAGTCGGCAGCGCAGCGTAGTGGCTTCGTTTTCCTCGAACGCCACCCATCCCCCCACCTTGAGTTCTCGGGCTTTAAGCAAGTCGGGGTCGTTGTCCGGCAAGTCGCTGACCGGGTCGGGTGACGCCGATGTCAGCACAAACGCCTCACGTACTTCGATCAACTCGTCGACGCCTTCAGGTGCCTGGACATGCAGGGCTTGCAAGCGCACAAAAAATTCGCGGGTGCTGAAGGGGTCGAACGCGGCGCTGGTCAAGCCGTCGCGCAGGGCCTTGAGCAAGCCCGGCAGTTGCTCCAGCAGATGGCGCCCGGCTTCGGTGTCTTGTTGCAGGCCAACGCTCCAGATCAGTTCGTCCATGGTGCGCAGCCCCGCCTGCCACTGCACCGACTGCTCGCCATGCTTGAGACTGGCCAGCAACAGCACCTGGCTCCAGGCCTGCTGCAGGAACTGCACGACCGGACGCGGCAGGGTCTTGCCCAACAGCCGTTTGTTCAGCACATCGGCCACGCGCTGGCGGGCTGCTTCGGTGCGCACGCGCCCGGCTTCGGCATCACGGGTGTGTTGTTCAAGCAAATCGCTGCGCCGCCGCTCATCGGCGGTGAACGCACTGAACTCGGCGAGCAGTTGAGAAAAAATCGCCGGGTCTTCGACAAATTCGTTGAGCAAGCGCTGCACCACCTGCTCGATGCGCAGGTACAGATGGTCGCGCTGGCTGCCGCCCATTGCGGCGGTTGCAACTTCATTGAGCAGACGCCGCGCCGGGTGACTGGCGCGACTGAAGAGGCTCTTGTCCAGCACCGCCACTTTCAGCATCGGGATCTGCAGGCGACCGATCAGGGCCTTGAAGGCATCAGGCACGGCGCGGTCGTTGAGGATGAATTCGAACAGCAGCGCGATCAGGTTGATCACATCTTCGTCCGCCTCCTCCACCACCCTCGACTTACCACTCTTGACGCTGACGCGCGTGAGCAACTGCTCAAGCTGGTTGCGCAGGTCGAAATCATCCTCGACCTCAGGCTCTGGCACGTATTGCTGCAAATGGGAGAGCAGGCGCAGCAGGTCGCGGGTGGCGATGGGCAAGGGTTCGGCGCTGGCTTCAAGCGTCGGCGCCACGCTACCGCGTACCACCGTGAGCAACTGCTGGAGCGCGGCAAAGGCTTGCTGGCCATTTCCGTCAACGGGCGGCAGGGTTTCCTCGCGTGGAAGCTCACGGGACTCAGGCGCTTCAAGCCGCCGCGACGGTACGCTTTTGAGTTCAGGCAACACACCGGTCGCGACCAGCAATTGATTGGCTTCGCCGTAAAGCTGGTCGGCGTCACTGAGTACGTATTTTTCAAACAGCTTGAGCATAATCAGCTTGACGCGGATCTCTACGCCCAGGCTGCGCCCCGCCCGCAGGAAGAACTCACACAACAGTGCAGGCCCCAGGGGGTTTTCGCGATCATCCAGGCGGTTGCCGAGCAACGCGCTCAAGCGCGCGGTGAGTTGGCCCAGGGCCAGGCCATCACGGTGCCGCACACGACCCAGCATGGCCTCAAGCGCCACGGCTTTTTCGCGATCATCCCTGGATGAGCCCGGTGCCGCGTCGTAGGACACCACCGGCACCAATTGCAATTCCCCGCGCCCTGCCTGACCCAGACTGGCGAAGGCTTCAAACAGGCGCTCCATGAACACGCGCTCGAAATTCTTGCGCTTGAGGCGCAGGTCGCGCATGGCTTCGAAGAAAATATGGTGATCGAGGTTGTTACGCGCCTTGTCGGCCATTTCGAACAAGGTGTCGTCAGCGTTATCGAACAGATCCTGCAGCCCTTGCTGCAACTGTTGCGCCGCCTTGTCGCGGACCTGCAGCAACACCACCGGCAGTCGGGCGAGCGGCGATGGCGTGGCGGGCGCCTTGTTGAAGGGCACCACCTTTCCGTCATTGTGCATCCTGGCCTCCTGAAACGGCGGTATGGGTCTTAACGTCAAAGCTATGACGCCAATTGCAAGGCGCGAGATTATCTTGCAAATGAGGGGGGTTGCGCCAGCAAACTCTGCCTTTGCTCGGTAAATGAGTGGTGAGCCTGGGTTCGAACGCGCACTGCCCCTATAATCGGGGCACTTTGTCTGTGGAGCCTGTTATGCCGAATCTCCGTCTTGCCGACCTCACCGCCGAAATCGAAGCCAACGTGCGCCGCGCACTGCTGGAAGATATCGGCAGCGGCGACATCACTGCGCAGTTGATCCCGGCCGAACGGCTGGCCACGGCCACCATCATTACCCGTGACACGGCTGTTATCGCCGGTACGGCCTGGGTGGATGCGGTGTTCCGCCAACTGGACCCTCGGGTCGCGGTGCATTGGCAAGTGGCCGACGGTGAACGTGTCAGCCCCAACCAGGTGCTGTTCCACCTTGAAGGCCCGGCACGTTCACTCTTGAGCGGCGAACGCTGCGCGCTGAATTTCCTGCAGTTGCTCTCCGGTGTCGCCACCCGTGCGCAATTCCTGGCGGATTTTGTCGCCAGTACCCAGGTCAAGCTGCTGGACACCCGCAAAACCTTGCCGGGGCTGCGCCTGGCGCAGAAGTACGCCGTAACCTGCGGCGGCTGCCACAACCACCGTATCGGTTTGTATGACGCGTTCCTGATCAAGGAAAACCATATCGCGGCCTGCGGCGGCATTGCCCAGGCGATCACGGCCGCCCAAAAGATCGCCCCCGGCAAGCCGGTGGAAATCGAAGTGGAAAGCCTGGATGAACTGCGCGAAGCGCTGGCGGCGGGCGCGGATATCATCATGCTCGATGAGCTGAGCCTGGACGATATGCGTGAAGCTGTGCGCCTGAACGGCGGCAAGGCGAAGCTGGAGGCCAGCGGCGGGATCAATGAAAGCACCCTGCTGCCCATTGCGGAGACCGGGGTGGATTACATCTCGATTGGCGCGATGACCAAGGATGTGAAAGCGGTGGATTTGTCGATGCGCCTTAGTATCTAAGGCGTTCAAAAATACTTCTGTGGTGAGCGGGTTTGCCCCGCTCACCACAGCGGCTTCTAAACCACCAAGTCATTCATCTCGCAATACTCTTCCCACTCGACACCCAACACCTCGGCCGCCTCTTTATGCAAGGCCAGCCGTGCCGCTTCGAACTCTTCCGGTGTCGAGGTGTACTTGAGGGTCAGTTCCCAAGGCTGGTAGCCCTGGCTTTCGGCCTCGTCCTCGAATGCCCACTGAATCTGGTCGCGCTGATCATCAACGCTCAGGTCCTTGATCTCTTCTTTAAGTTGCGGCGACTCCTCGAGGTATTTTTCGAGGGCTGCTTGATGCCGAACTTCCTGGGTCATTTCAGTCGTGGTCATGTCGTTCTCTTAGATCGAGGAATGGGGATGCATCTGGGTCATCAAGGTTGCGCAGATACAAAAGAGCGGGCGCAAATGCCAGCTCGTCTGGCCTTCAGAACCATTCTGGGATCATCTGAAAACAGTGCTGCCGATGTTGCCTTTTTGCCCGAGACAGGAATCGAACCTGCGACCTTCGCGTTACGAGTGCGCTGCTCTACCGGCTGAGCTACACGGGCGGTGGGCTAAAGCTAGCACCGCATCGGAAGTCCGGCAACTTGCCGCCGTCAGCGGGCAATCACGCCTTGGGCCCAGAAGCGTGGTTGCAGATGATTGCCGTGGGCGCCCAGGTACTGCTGCTGGGCGTATTCGATATGAGGAACGTCCCGCACGGCGATCACAACCAACAGACCAACGGCCAGTACACCCAATGCTTTCCAGGCGCTCCAGGCCAATGGCAACTCGTTGGTTTGTGGGGTTCGCCAGACGTGCAACGCCATCAGCCAGCCCACCACCAGCGCCAGCCAGACCTGGGAGTTGGGCATCACGATCACGCCGTCGACCATGGACTGCACCAGCGCACCGACCAACGCCGCAAATAGGCACAGCCGCAGCAAATCTGCACACTCGGCGCTCAGCGCACGCTCACGCACGACACCGACCGTGGCCCAGCCTCCTCGCCATGCCAACACCGCGACGCACAACGCTGATGGCACGCCCCACTCGCTCGTCCATTGCAGGATGGCCTGATGAGGGTGAGCGGCAATGCTGTTGGCGATATCGGCGAAATGCATCGGCCCGAAGCCCAACCAAGGCCGCTCGACGAGCATATGCCAGGCCTGCCACCAGATCGGCCCTCGCCCCGACAACGACGTCGTGAGACGATCGCTGGCGGCATTCGCGATCTCGATCCCCAGGTAATCCGCCAACACCTTGAACACCAGCCAATACAACAAAAGTCCGCCCAGCATTGCGGCCAACTGCCAACCCAACCAGCGCCGGCCCCATGGCCCCAGCACCGCCAACACCACGCCCGCCGCGCCCATGCCAAGCCAGGTGCCACGCGTGCCGCCACCCACTGCAATCAGCCACCACACGCACAGCAGCGCAAACACCGCGGCCTTGAGTGAGCGAGACAGCGTGGGGATCAATAAGGGGAGTGCCAGCAGCGGCAAAGTAAACGTCTGGAACTGGCCGTAGAAACGTTTGTTGGAAAAGCCGGCCAGCAGTACGTCAGGGTCTA
This sequence comes from Pseudomonas sp. DWRC2-2, assembly GCF_049897885.1. Taxonomy (NCBI): domain Bacteria; kingdom Pseudomonadati; phylum Pseudomonadota; class Gammaproteobacteria; order Pseudomonadales; family Pseudomonadaceae; genus Pseudomonas; species Pseudomonas sp. DWRC2-2. The sequence goes on along the minus strand of NZ_JAFCXD010000002.1, from coordinate 132,833 downwards.
GCGTGCGCTCAGCGTTAATGAACGCCAGAGCACCGGCGTAGGTGTATTGAATCGATTTGATCAGGCACAGCAGCACCACGAACAGAATCAAGATGCGGTCCAACGATTCACCGCCCTGGCGTCGCAGCAGGGCGAATGCCACCGCAATCGCGCCGCAGCTGACGAACGATGCCATTTCGACAAGCGCCCAGAGCGGCTGGTGAGCCCGCATTGAAGACGCCAGGCCCAACACAATGATCAGCGCCAGGCCCAAGGCCGTGGGCCGGTCAACCAGCCGTTCAACGTGGGCGACCGACAGCCCGTACAGCACCGCGCAAGCCCCGATGGCGATCTGCATCACCCGTTGCAGATCATGCCCACTGAAGGGAGCACAAACCCCAACCACCAGCAGGCACACCACTGCCACCAGAAAAATACTGCCACGCTGCTCTACGGATAACACCATCGGCCACCTCAACTTCCCTGCGCAGGGTTTAGCAGTTATGCACCGTCGGCGCCGCAACCTTTGGCGACATATTTTGCGTCAGCCGTGGTGGTGCATTTCCAACCGGTGGTGGCATTGCGCGTCAGGCTGATGGTCTTGCCCAGCACCGGTGCGGGCGCGTCGAGTATTTCGCATTGGATGGAGCCCGCGCCCGTGGCGACATCGCCTGCGACATCAATCTTGCAGTTGGCTGTCGGGCTGGTGCCGCCGATCAATGCCAGCGTCGGGACCGTGCCCTGGTTGAGGGTGTCTTCATACCCAGGCTTCAACGCGCTGATTTCAGCCAGGCCGGCGGTGAATTTGGCCTTGGCCTGGTGGGTGGTGTACATGGGCAGGCCAATGGTGGCCAAAATGCCGATGATTGCCACGACGATCAACAGCTCGATCAGGGTAAAACCTTTTTGACGTCTCACATTCACTCTCCAGGATAAAACTCATGACAAGGCGCGTCCTGCGCCCCGTTGTTGTGCAGCGGCGCCAGTGTACTCATCCGCAGACGCTCAATCGCGCGCAAGACGCACATTCTGACATTTTATCCTGCTTCGCCCGCCTGCCCGAATCCGTCACCTGACTAAGCTATAAATCTTCGACGACCTCTGTGCGGAACGGTGACATGGACGACGCTTTAACGCTGTACGCCTGGGAAGGCATCAATCGCAAAGGACGCAGGGTGTGCGGGCAAACCACGGGGCACAATCTTGCCTGGGTCAGGGCCCAGTTGCGCCAACAGGGCATCAGCCCAGGGCATGTGCGCAAGAAATCCCCCGTTCTACGAGGATTCACACCGTCGATCAAATCGACGGATATCACCCTGTTCACTCGCCAACTGGCGACGCTGCTAAAGGCCGGGATTCCCCTGCTGCAAGCTTTCGCCGTCATCGGCGATGGCTTCGACAACCGCGCTGTTCGCGAGTTGGTGCAGGGGCTGAAACAAGCGATCGCCGCAGGTTCCAGCCTGGCCGAAGCCTTGCGCAAACAACCGCGCTGCTTCGATGAGCTGTATTGCAATCTGGTGGCGGCCGGCGAGCAGGCCGGAGCGCTGGAAACCCTGCTGGAGCGTGTGGCGATTCATCGGGAAAAGAGCGAGCAATTAAGGGCCAGGATCAAAAAAGCCATGACCTATCCGATCGCGGTGCTGGTGGTGGCCAGCCTGGTCACCGGTGTTCTGCTGATCCACGTCGTGCCGCAGTTCCAGAACCTGTTTGCCGGCGTCGACGGCACGCTACCCGGTTTCACCTTGCAGGTGATCGCCTTGTCCGAGTTTGTGCAGAAAGCCTGGTGGATCGTAGCGCTGGGCATTCTCGCGGGAGGCATGGGGTTGCGCCACGCCTATAACGCCGCCCCTGCTTTTCGACTCTGGCTGGATGCCGGTTTGTTGAAAGCGCCGCTGGCAGGCAAACTGCTGACAAAATCGGCCGTGGCCCGCTACGCCCGCACACTGTCCACGACCTTTGCGGCGGGCGTCCCCTTGATTCAGGCATTGGATTCAGTAGCCGGCGCGGTCGGTTCAGGGCCGTTCAAACAGGCAATCGAACATATGCGACACGATGTATCCACCGGCCTGCCATTGAATCAATCCATGCTCGCCAGTGGCCTGTTCCCTCCCATGGCGATCCAGATGACTGCCATCGGCGAAGAGTCGGGCACACTGGACCGTATGCTGGAAAAGGTCGCCAATCATTACGAGGCCGATGTGGACAACCTGGTCGATAACCTCACCAGCCTGATGGAGCCGCTGATCATGGTGGTCCTGGGCAGCATCGTCGGCGCGCTGGTCATCGCCATGTACTTGCCGGTCTTCCAGCTGGGGAGCGCGTTTTGAGCCTGTTACTGGTTGAACACCCGTGGGCCTTTGTGGTGATGGCAGGGATACTGGGGCTGATCGTCGGCAGTTTTCTCAACGTGCTGGTGTGGCGCCTGCCAAAAATGCTCGAACGGGAATGGCGCGCCCAAGCCCATGAAGTGCTCGGTCTACCCGCCGACCCAGCCGGGCCGACCTATAACCTGATGCGCCCCAATTCCTGCTGCCCGCATTGCAACCATCCGATACGCCCATGGGAAAATATCCCACTGCTCAGCTACTTGTTTCTGCGAGGTCGTTGCGCCGATTGCCGAGGGGCAATCAGCCCACGCTATCCACTTACTGAACTGGCGTGTGGACTGATCTCGGCTTGGGTGGCCTGGCATTTCGGCTTTGGCTGGCAGGCGGGCGCAGTGCTTGTACTGAGCTGGGGCTTGCTGGCGATGAGCCTGATTGATGCCGATCATCAATTGTTGCCGGATGTGCTGGTGATGCCGTTGCTGTGGCTGGGGCTGATCGTCAACGGGTTCGGCCTGCTGACGACATTGGCCGACGCACTGTGGGGCGCAGTGATCGGGTATATGAGCCTGTGGAGCGTGTTCTGGCTGTTCAAGCTGGTCACTGGCAAGGACGGCATGGGCTACGGCGACTTCAAGTTGCTCGCGCTGCTCGGTGCCTGGGGCGGTTGGCAGATCCTGCCGATGACGCTGTTGATGTCGTCGTTGGTCGGTGTGTTCGTCGGCTTGATCCTGATGCGGCTGCGCAAGGTCCAAGCGTCGGCGCCGATGCCATTTGGTCCGTATCTGGCAATTGCCGGCTGGATTGCAATGCTCTGGGGTGGTCAAATAACCGACTTCTATTTGCAGTCTGTCGGTTTCAGATGACCACTTCTGTTGCAACACCCTGGATTCTCGGCCTTACCGGCGGCATCGGCAGCGGCAAAAGCGCGGCGGCCCAGCACTTTATCGACCTGGGTATCGACCTGGTAGACGCCGACCATGCTGCGCGCTGGGTGGTCGAGCCTGGTCGTCCGGCACTGGCGCGTATCGCTGAGCATTTTGGTACAGGCGTATTACAGCCTGACGGCCAATTGGACCGCGGCGCATTGCGCAAGCTGATCTTTGAAGTCCCCGAAGAGCGCCGCTGGCTCGAAGCCCTGCTGCACCCGTTGATTGGTGAAGAAATTCGCAGCCACCTGGCGCGGGCAACGTCACCTTACGCGATCCTGGTGTCCCCACTGCTGATCGAATCCGGCCAGTACAGCATGACCCAGCGCATCCTGGTGATCGACGTGCCGCAATCGCTGCAGATTCAGCGTACCCTGCAGCGCGACGGCATCAACGAGCAACAGGTACAGGCGATCCTCAAGGCACAATCCAGCCGCGAAGACCGCCTGAAACATGCCGATGACGTACTGGTCAATGACCAGGACCTCGCCTGGCTGCACAGCGAGGTCGAGCGACTGCACCACTTTTACCTTACTTTGCGTGGAGGCCGATCATGAGCCAACCCTTGACCGTCGACTGCCCAACCTGCGGCGCACCCGTGGAATGGAAAGCGACCAACCTCAACCGGCCGTTCTGCTCGGACCGCTGCAAACTCATCGACCTGGGCGCCTGGGCCGCTGAAGAACACAAGATCCCCGTGGCCCCGGATGCCGAAGACGAACTGTTTTCCGAAGACCTGCCACCGCGCCACTAAGGGCGCATAAAGGCGTATTCCTGCTGGTCGTCGAGGTTTTCTGCAAGGTATTGCAGCTCGTCGGCCAGGTCTTCGAAACTGCGCACACCTTTACTCTGCTGCACCACCGCACTGAGCATGGCACGCAGGGTCAGGCCTGGGTCAAAGCCGATTTCCTGTGCCGCATCCTGGCTTCTGCGCAATTCCTGCCGTGCCCACTCGTACACACTCATGTTTCATGCTCCTGAAAAATTCTGCAGAGCATGGGCCTGGCTGCGTGCGCTGGATTTGATCTGGGTCAACGCTGCGAATCTTCATCCTTCCAAGGTGCCGAGAGGTAGCGCGTGCGGTTGAAGGTCTCCAGCCATTCAGGGCAAAACACCACCAGGGCGCTGATGACCATGCCGTTGATAAAGGCTTCGGGGAAAATGATCAGCCACAGGTAGCCGATGAAATCTTCCAGCCATTCCGGCATGGCGAAACGACCGTCGAACCAGAGCAGCCCAAGCCCGAACAGCAGGCAAAGCAGCGCCGACAGAGCAGCAGCAAAAAAACCGGAACAGAAGATATACACAAAGGGATTGCGCGGTTGCGCTCGCTCCACCAGCAACGCGCAGGCCTCGGTGACCAGCACCGGCAGCCCGATCAGCAACAGGCCGTTGATGCCAAGGGCGGCCAAGTCCTGGCGACCCAACACCATCAAGCCCACCTGGGCGGCAAAGCCGCCGACGATTGCGAGGGGCCAATCCAGCAGCAGGGTCACGGCGGTCATGCCGATGAAGTGGTAGGACACGCCGGTATCAAAATCCCGCCGCACCAGCCACAGTATGAACAACGCGAACACGGTGCCGAACAGCAAATGTTGGCGTCGACGGTCGGCAAACAATTCGACCCAAGGTGACCGTATGACCGCCCATAGCACAACGGGGGCATACAACAGCCAGCCGACGCCCAGGGTTGTCGGCGCCAGCATCGCGGCACTGATCACGGCAGCACGCTCCATGTTGGAAAATCAGTCGGATTGTCAGTCTACACCGACGTTTTATAGCGGGACTTCCTGCGGTCATCATTTGAGCGCTAAGCTGCTAGCTATGGATGACTCAGATTACTTGCGCCTGCTCACCGTAGCAGCCGAACAAGCCAACGCGTTCCTGTCCAATGCCCGCAAATGGGAGCGTGAGCGTTGGGTCTGCCAGCGCCTGCTGCAAGGCTTGAATGTGCCTTATCGAGCCGAAGAGTTTCACGCCGCAGGGCAAGAGCCCCCGGACGTACTTTTTCGTGACGCCAGCTTCGAGGTGTTTTTCGTACTGGATGAGGGCCGCCGCCTGAACGACGAATGGCGCGACGAGTTACTGCGCCGGCGCAGCGCCTTCTCCCTGAGCCAACTGGTACGACGCGAGACCAAGCCGCGACGCATCCCCGCCCATGAGTTTCTATTGCGCCTGGCGCCTACACTGCGCAAGAAAGCCCATAACTATAAAGAGCGCGGGATGGATCTGGGCGAGCTGGATATCGTCGCCTTCACCAGCCTCAAGCGCGAAGTGCTCGACCTGAACAGCCATTTTCCGCCACCGACGGAATACCTGCGCCAGGGCTGGCGCTCACTGTCATTGGTGGGACCGACGTTTGCACGGGTGTTGTTCGCGCACCCGGACGCACCGGATTTCTTGCGCAACAACCTGGGCCGCAGCATAGTATTCGACGTGGGCATCAGCCTCTGATCCCCCGGACTGTAACGTGGCGCCCTTTTGCAACGTCTACCTGACGAGGCCTTTATGACCAGCCGCCTGAACCCCGATGACCAACAGCATGTCGAAGAGTACCTGCAACTCTCCCAAAACCGAGTCGAGCGCAAGCCTTTCCGGCCATGGCTGCTCCTGGGTGTGGTGCTTGTTGTAGTGATCGGCCTGGGCCTGCTGAGCCGACTTTTGAGTTACCTGACGCTATGAGCTGCCTGGCGCTCGCGGGGGTAACTGCTCCGATTTCTTTTAGCCTTGCGAGATATCCCCATGACCCATCGTATTATTATCGTCGGCGGCGGCGCCGGCGGCCTGGAGTTGGCTACCCGCCTGGGTAAGACTCTGGGCAAGCGCGGCACCGCCAGCATCACGCTGGTGGACGCCAACCTGACCCACATCTGGAAACCCTTGCTGCACGAAGTGGCGGCCGGCTCGCTGAATTCTTCGGAAGACGAACTCAACTATGTTGCCCAGGCCAAATGGAACCACTTCGAGTTCCAGCTGGGGCGCATGAGCGGGCTTGACCGTGAGCAGAAGAAAATCCAGCTGGCTGCCACCCTCGACGAAGAAGGCCGTGAGCTGGTGCCCGCGCGCGTGCTGGGCTATGACAGCCTGGTGATTGCCGTGGGCAGCACCACCAATGACTTCGGCACCGAAGGCGCGGCACAACACTGCCTGTTCCTCGACACCCGCAAGCAAGCCGAGCGCTTCCACCAGCAATTGCTCAACCACTACCTACGCGCCCATGCCGGGCAGACGGACGTGGTGGAAAAGATCAGCGTCGCCATCGTCGGCGCGGGTGCAACCGGGGTCGAGCTGGCCGCCGAACTGCATAATGCCGCCCATGAACTGGCCGCCTACGGCCTGGACCGCATCAAGCCGGAAAACATGCACATCACCCTGATCGAAGCCGGCCCACGGGTGCTGCCTGCCCTGCCGGAGCGTATCGGCGGGCCTGTGCATAAAACCCTGGAGAAACTTGGGGTGACCGTGCTGACCAATTCGGCGGTGAGCGAAGTGACCGCCGATGCGTTGATCACCAGCAGCGGCCAGGTAATCCCCGCCAGCCTCAAGGTCTGGGCCGCCGGGATTCGTGCGCCAGGCTTCCTCAAGGACATCGATGGCCTGGAAACCAACCGCATCAATCAACTGCAAGTACTGCCGACACTGCAAACTACCCGCGACGAAAACATCTTCGCCTTTGGCGACTGCGCCGCCTGCCCGCAACCGGGCACCGACCGCAACGTACCGCCACGGGCCCAGGCGGCTCACCAGCAAGCCTCGTTGCTGGCCAAGTCGCTGAAGCTGCGCATCGAAGGCAAGGACTTGCCGAGCTACAAGTACACCGACTACGGCTCGCTGATCTCGCTGTCGCGCTTCTCGGCAGTGGGTAACTTGATGGGCAACCTCACCGGCAGTGTGATGCTCGAAGGCTGGTTGGCGCGGATGTTCTATGTGTCGCTGTACCGCATGCACCAGATGGCGCTGTATGGGGTCTTCCGCACGGCGATGTTGATGCTGGGGAGCAAGATTGGGCGTGGAACCGAGCCGCGCCTGAAACTGCACTAACAACACGGTCCCGGAGGGGACTTGGTCAATGTGGGAGCGGGCTTGCTCGCGAAAGCGGTGTATCAGTCAGTACATCTGGCACTGAACCACCGCTTTCGCGAGCAAGCCCGCTCCCACATTCGTTTTACGGTGAGTCAGATTTGCGTGCACAAAAAAAATCCCCGTATCTTTCGATACGGGGATTTTTAATATGGTCGGGGTAAGGGGATTCGAACTCCTGACATCCTGCTCCCAAAGCAGGCGCGCTACCGGACTGCGCTATACCCCGGTAAAAAAAAGGCGACCTTTCAGTCGCCTTCTTCGATCAGCGCTTTTGGCCTCTGATCTTAAGATTCGATTCCAGCGTTAACTGGTCTCAAAAATGGTGGGTCGTGTGGGATTCGAACCTACGACCAATTGGTTAAAAGCCAACTGCTCTACCAACTGAGCTAACGACCCAAATATGGTCGGGGTAGGGGGATTCGAACTCCCGACATCCTGCTCCCAAAGCAGGCGCGCTACCGGACTGCGCTATACCCCGATATTGAAATTGGCTCCGTGACCAGGACTCGAACCTGGGACCCAATGATTAACAGTCATTTGCTCTACCGACTGAGCTATCACGGAACTACATATTTCAAAGTACTACGTTGTTGCTGACTACCTTCTCTTCGACTTGTTCGTATCGCTACGTTCATGTCTCTGAGGCGCGCTATTCTACAATCTTAAAAACCCCTGTCAACCCTTTAAATTGCTTTTAAGACAATGATTTGCGCTTGTTTCTGATTTCTTCTTGGGGAGAAGAAACCCGTGGGCTGACGTTGCTGCGGGGCGCACTTTACAAGCCTTTGCCTTACAGTTCAACGCCCTATCGAAAAAAAAAGGCCCCGCAATGCGGGGCCTTCTCTTATTACCCAACAGACTGGGATCAGTGGAAGACGATTTCGTCGTTTTCCACCGTCGCCTCGACGCTGGTGCCAGGCATGAAGCTGCCGGACAGGATCAACTGGGCCAGCGGGTTCTCGATCCAGCGCTGGATCGCACGTTTCAGAGGCCGTGCGCCATACACCGGGTCGTAACCGACTGCGATCAGCTTGTCCAACGCCTCGCTGCTCAATACCAAGTCCAGCTCGCGCTCTGCCAGGCGACTACGCAGGCGGCCCAACTGGATCTCAGTGATGCCCGCGATCTGATCCCGTGCCAGAGGCTCGAAGATCACCACTTCGTCGACCCGGTTGATGAACTCCGGACGGAAGTGACTGGTCAGCGCATCCATCACGGCAGCACGCTGGCCTTCACGATCACCCACCAACTCCTGGATCTGTGCCGAGCCCAGGTTGGAGGTCATCACGATCACCGTGTTGCGGAAGTCCACGGTACGCCCGTGGCTGTCCGTCAGACGGCCATCTTCCAGCACCTGCAGCAGGATGTTGAACACATCCGGGTGCGCCTTCTCGACCTCATCCAGCAAGATCACCGAGTAAGGCTTGCGCCGCACGGCTTCGGTCAGGTAACCGCCCTCTTCGTAGCCTACATAGCCTGGCGGTGCGCCGATCAAGCGAGCCACCGAGTGTTTCTCCATGAATTCGGACATATCGATCCGCACCATGGCCTCTTCGGTATCAAAGAGGAACTCGGCCAAGGCCTTGCACAACTCGGTCTTACCCACGCCGGTCGGGCCGAGGAACATAAACGAGCCGCTCGGACGGTTCGGGTCGGACAAACCGGCCCGCGAACGCCGTACCGCGTTGGACACCGCCACCACAGCCTCTTCCTGGCCGATCACGCGCTGGTGCAACAGGCTTTCCATCTTCAGCAGCTTGTCGCGCTCGCCTTCGAGCATTTTCGACACTGGAATGCCGGTCCACTTCGAGACGACTTCGGCGATTTCTTCCTCGGTCACCTTGCTGCGCAGCAACTGGTTCTCAGGCTTGCCGTGCTGGTCGACCATCTGCAGGCTGCGCTCCAGGTCCGGGATCACCCCGTACTGCAACTCGGCCATGCGGTTCAGGTCGCCTTTACGGCGCGCGGCTTCCAGTTCCTGGCGGGACTGCTCGATCTTTTGCTGGATCTGCGCAGAACCTTGCACTTCGGCTTTTTCCGAAGTCCAGATTTCCTCCAGGTCCGAATACTCACGTTCCAGACGGACGATTTCTTCCTGAAGTTTTTCCAGGCGTTTCTTCGCCGCGTCGTCCTCTTCTTTCTTCAGGGCCTGGGACTCAACTTTCAGTTGAATCAGGCGACGATCCAGGCGGTCGAGCACTTCCGGCTTGGAGTCGATCTCCATGCGGATGCGGCTGGCCGCTTCGTCGATCAGGTCGATGGCCTTGTCGGGCAACTGACGGTCAGTGATGTAGCGATGGCTCAATTTGGCCGCCGCAATGATCGCGCCGTCGGTGATTGCCACCTTATGGTGGACCTCATAACGCTCTTTCAGTCCACGCAGGATCGCGATGGTGTCCTCTTCGCTCGGTTCTTCCACCAACACTTTCTGGAAGCGACGCTCAAGGGCCGCATCCTTTTCAATGTACTGGCGATATTCGTTGAGCGTCGTGGCACCGACACAATGCAACTCGCCCCGCGCCAAGGCCGGCTTGAGCATGTTGCCCGCATCCATGGAGCCTTCGCCTTTACCGGCGCCGACCATGGTGTGCAGTTCGTCGATAAACAGAATGATCTGCCCTTCCTGCTTCGACAGTTCATTGAGCAGGGATTTCAGGCGCTCTTCGAACTCGCCACGGAACTTGGCACCGGCAATCAGCGACCCCATGTCCAGGGACAGCAGGCGCTTGCCTTTGAGGCCGTCCGGCACTTCACCATTGATGATGCGCTGGGCCAGGCCCTCGGCAATCGCGGTTTTACCCACGCCGGGCTCACCGATCAGCACCGGGTTGTTCTTGGTGCGACGTTGCAGGACCTGGATGGTGCGACGGATTTCATCGTCACGGCCGATCACCGGGTCAAGCTTGCCTTCTTCGGCGCGCTTGGTCAGGTCGACGGTGTATTTATCCAGGGCTTGGCGCGACTCCTCATGGTTGGGGTCGTTCACCGCGTCGCCGCCGCGCAGGTTGTTGATGGCGTTTTCCAGGGCTTTCTTGCTCACGCCCTGGCCCAGCAACAATTTGCCGAGCTTGCTGTTCTCGTCCATGGCGGCGAGCAGCACCAGTTCGCTGGAGATGAACTGGTCGCCCTTCTGCTGGGCCAGACGGTCTGCCTGGTTAAGCAGGCGCGCCAGGTCCTGGGACATATTCACGTCGCCAGTCGGATTTTGGATTTTCGGCAGTTGGTCGAGCTCTTTGCTCAACTCCTTGCGGAGGCTGTTGACGTCGAAGCCCACCTGCATCAGCAAGGGCTTGATAGAACCACCTTGCTGCTCCAGGAGCGCCTGCATCAAGTGTGCAGGCTCAATGGCTGGGTGGTCGAGGCCCACCGCCAGGGATTGAGAGTCAGATAACGCCAACTGCAATTTGCTGGTTAAACGATCTATACGCATTAGTCACCTTCCTTTTGAGCAGGCCGGAGCTATAAAACATTCCTGAATGAAGAAACCTGCCAGATACCCTTATAGATGGGGTGGATTCTGGGAGTTTCAAGCTTCGGACAGTTGACGCAGATCAGAGGAGTCTAGCGTTCCAGCCAGATAAGGGAGGCAAACCGACCGGTGCGTGGGCTACGGCGATAAGAAAAGAAGCGCGGGTCGGTCACGGTGCAGAATCCGCCACCATAAACAGCAGTGACACCGCGTGCAGCCAGGCGCAAACGGGCCAGCTGATAGATGTCGGCCATGTACTTGCCGGGATTGCGGCTGGGCACAAAGGCTTCGGCGGTGATCGGCTGTTGCTGCATGAAGGTTTCACGCACTTCCGGGCCGACTTCAAAGGCTTGCGGGCCAATCGCCGGGCCGAGCCAGACCAGCACTTCGTCGGGTTCGACATCCAGGCTTTCGAATGCCGCTTCCAACACGCCCGCCGCCAGGCCACGCCAACCGGCATGGGCTGCGGCGACGCGAGTGCCAGCGCGGTTGCAGAACAGTGCGGGCAGGCAATCGGCAGTCATGGCGGTGCAGGCAATGCCGGGGGTGCTGGTCCAACTGCCATCGGCTTCAGCGGTGCGGCCTGGGTCAGCTTCGACCACGGTCACACCATGAACCTGACGCAGCCAGGCCGGCTGGATATCAAAGGCATCACTTAAACGACGGCGATTCTCCAGGACAGCCTCCAGGCTGTCCTCGACATGATCGCCCAGGTTGAGGCTGTCGAACGGCGTCAGACTGACGCCGTCCGCACGGGTGGTGACGCAGGCTTTTACCCGAGCCGGCGCGGGCCAGTCAGGAATAAGCCAGTCACTCATCCGATAAACGCCTCGCGATCCTGCTTGAGCAGCGACAACAACCAGACCAGATCGTCCGGCAGAGGCGATTCCCAGCTCATCCGCTTACCGCTCGTCGGATGGTCCAGCTCCAGGAAACGTGCATGCAAGGCCTGGCGCGGGAAGGTTTTCAACGATTCAACCATGGTCTGGCTGGCCGCAGGCGGAATACGGAAGCGACCGCCGTAGGCCGGATCGCCGACCAACGGGAAGTTGATGTGCGCCATGTGCACGCGAATCTGGTGCGTACGGCCGGTTTCCAGCTTGACCCGCACGTGGGTGTGGGAACGGAAACGCTCCAGCACACGATAGTGGCTAACGGCCTGCTTGCCGCCTTCCATCACCGCCATACGCTGGCGCTGCTGGCCGTGGCGACCGATCGGGGCGTTGATCTTGCCACCCGCCACCACCACGCCGATCACGATGCACTCGTAGATCCGGCTGACGCTGCGGCTTTGCAATTGTGTGACCAACTGCGTCTGCGCCTGAATGGTCTTGGCCACCACCATCAAGCCGGTGGTGTCCTTGTCCAGACGGTGCACGATGCCGCAGCGCGGGACATTGATGATGTCCGGCACGTGGTGCAGCAGGGCATTGAGCAAGGTGCCATCAGCGTGCCCGGCTGCCGGGTGAACCACCAGGCCTGCGGGTTTGTTGATGACCAGGATGTCGTCGTCTTCATAGACGATATCCAGCTCGATGTCCTGGGCGACCCATTCTCCCTGGGCTTCCTGCTCGGCAGTCAGCTCAAGAATCGCACCGCCATGGACTATGTCTCGCGGGCGGATAACCGCTCCATCCACAGTCAGGCGGCCGTCTTTGATCCAGGCGGAAAGGCGCGAGCGCGAGTGCTCAGCGAATAATTGTGCGGCGACTTGATCGAGGCGTTGGCCGCCCAATTCGGACGGCACCTCTGCGCGAAGTTCAATTTTATCGGACATGCTCAGACTAGGCGTGGCACAGCCTTTGGTTTCGGCTGCGCGCTTGTGGTTAAATACGGCGTCTTTTGCCCCGAGGCTTTCAACGGGGCGCTCATCATAACAGGACGGCCCCGCCCAAGACAGCGGCCGTCATAGGGACGCAAGCCGCCATGCAAGTGAAACACCTGCTGCTGATCGCCATCCTCGCCATGACTGCTGCTTGCTCGTCAACAAAGGAAGTCGTCGACGAAAACCTGAGCGAAGTCGAGTTGTACCAACTGGCTCAGAAAGACTTGGACAATAATAGCTTCACCAGCGCCACAGCGAAGCTGAAGGCACTGGAGTCGCGCTATCCGTTCGGGCGCTACGCCGACCAGGCCCAGCTCGAGCTGATCTACGCCAACTACAAGAACGCCGAGCCGGAAGCTGCCAAGTCCGCCGCCGAGCGTTTCATCCGCCTGCATCCGCAGCACCCGAACGTCGACTACGCCTACTACATGAAGGGCCTGACCTCGTTCGACCAGGACGTCGGCCTGCTGGCGCGCTTCCTGCCGCTGGACATGACCAAGCGTGACCCGGGCGCTGCCCGCGACTCCTACAACGAGTTCGCCCAGCTGACCAGCCGCTACCCCAACAGCCGCTACGCGCCGGACGCCAAGCAGCGCATGATCTACCTGCGCAACCTGCTGGCTTCCTACGAGATCCACGTGGCCCACTACTACCTGACCCGTCAGGCTTATGTAGCCGCCGCCAACCGTGGTCGTTATGTCGTAGAGAACTTCCAGGAAACCCCTTCCGTGGGTGACGGCCTGGCCGTGATGACCGAGGCTTACCAGCGTCTGCACCTGGACGAGCTGGCCAGCACCAGCCTGGAAACCCTGAAGCTCAACTACCCGGATCACCCAAGCCTGAAAGACGGCCAGTTCGTGCCTCAGGTTGCTGAAGCCGACAACCGTTCGTGGCTGAGCAAGTACACCCTGGGCCTGATCGAGTCCCGTCCACCGCTGCCGCCTGGCGAAACTCGTGCCAACCAGGACGTGATCAAGCAGTACCAGGACGCCAAGGACGCCATTCCTTCGGAGCTCAAGCCGCATGACGAGAACGGCGACGTGATCAAAGAAGAAGAGCCTGAGGCCCTGGGCAACAACCAGGATCGTTCGTGGTTCAGCTACATGACTTTCGGTGTGTTTGACTGATAGCACCCGGTGTCATCAAGAAGGAGCCTTTCGAGGCTCCTTTTTTGTGGGTGATATTTATTGCGCTGTGCGCCTGGCACGTCCTTGGCTAAACTGGCGCATTCCTTGTCGAGAAACTGCCCATCATGCTTCGTCTATTGTTCTGGATTGCCGTCATTGCCGCCGCAGTATGGTTCTGGCGCAAATTCAAAAGCCCGGCCGCCAAGCAGCATCGCGCCAGCGAGCCTGACGCAGCCCTGATGGTGCGCTGCGCCCACTGCGGCGTGCACCTGCCACAGGATCGCGCCTTGAGCTCACGCCAGGAGTGGTATTGCACCCAGGCGCATCTGGAGCAAGGACCGAAGTCTATCCAGCGTTGACCCGACCTTCTGGCGCATAAGGCGCGGGGTCGATGATCGGCGTACGCGCCAGCAGCAGGTCGGTAAACAACTGGCAGGACGCCGGCGCAAGCACCAGGCCATTGCGGTAATGCCCGCAGTTGAGCCACATGCCGCTGAAGCCCGGCACTGGGCCGATGTAAGGAATGCCTTCCGGCGAACCGGGGCGCAATCCGGCCCAGTGCCCAACCACCTCGGCGCCCGCCAGGGCGGGAATCAACTCCACCGCCGATGCCTTGAGGCTTTGCAGCGCCGTTTCGGTGGGGGTCTTGTCGAAACCTTCATGCTCCAGGGTACTGCCGATCAAGATGTGCCCGTCACGCCGCGGGATCGCATAACGGCCCTTGGCCAGGACCATGCTCGACAGGAAGTCCGAGGCGCATTTGTACAGGATCATCTGGCCCTTGACCGGCTCGACCGGCAGCGACAGGCCCAACGTACCCAGCAGTTCACCACTCCAGGCGCCAGCCGCCAGTACGACCTGATCGCCGAAGATCGGCCCATTGGTGGTGTTCACCCCCACGACATTGCCCGCATCCAGAACAAACCCAGTCACTTCAGATTGCTCGTGAACGGTCACGCCGGGCAGGGCCAGCAGTGCCGCCTTGAGGGATTTGACCAGGCGCGGGTTGCGCACATTGGCGACGTCAGCCATGTAGACCGCGCTGGAGTACCCGCCGCCCAGCACCGGAACGGCATCATGGGCAGCCGAGACATCCACCTTGCTCAAGGGGCGACCTTCCCGAGCAGCCCAGGCCAGGGCTTCGGCTTCGTCGTCCAGGTCCAGCCAGTAAAGGCCCGTGGTATGCACCTGCGGATCAATCCCCGTCTGGGCGAACAGGCGCTGCGCCAGCTGTGGATAAAAGTCCTGGGACCAATGGGCCAGCGCAGTGACAGCCGGGCTGTAGCGCCACGGATACAGCGGCGAGACAATACCGCCGCCCGCCCAGGAGGACTCCTGTCCCAACCCCGCGCGCTCCAGCAGCACCACGGCTTGCCCTTGGGTCGCCAGGTTGAACGCCGTCAATAAGCCGATGACCCCGCCACCGACAATCACTACCTGCTGTTGCTCTGCCATCATTTGATCCAGCCGATAAATAGGAACACGCGCACCTGGCGCCCAGTCGTCCAGCACCCTCATCATTGCCCCCAGCACAGCTTGCGCGACATGTCCGGGGCGGCGCCCGGATTGGTCCGCGCACCGGCGCTGGTCAGGCTGAAGTCGCCGCAAAGGTCGCCGGTCATCACCGAGCCGACGCCAGGCGTAGCCACCAACTGGAAATCCTGAGGGTTCAATGCAGCGGTGATTCTATAGCGATCGTTGCCCTCGCTGACGCCGCTTGCATCAATAAAAGTGCCGCTCCTCGTATAAAACCGCTCCAGGTGCTGAGCCTGGTCGGTCAATAACGCGACGATTTCCGCGCGATAGACCTTTTTCATATGGCCGGTGTAGCCGGGGTAAGCAATCCCGGCCAACACCGCAATGATCACCACGGCGATCAGTAACTCGATCAGGGTAAAGCCCTGGCTGTCCATGCCCATTTCAACGCTCCTTATTGAAGTTGCCGCCAGGCCACCCGCCGAAAACGCGAGCCGCCCTCCTCTTCTACCCGCGCATAGACGCTCTCCAGCACCGTGCGCAATTGGCCGCTTAACCCGACGGCCGTCACTCGATATGCGTCGGCCACCGCTTGTGGTGGTACATGCGCCAGCCCCACCGCAGGTCCCAGGGATTGAATGCCGTACAGACCTCCGCTCAGCGCTACCCAAGTGACACCCGAGACAGGGTCCAGCCCAGCCCCAACCACCGAATAGGCGGCGGCCGGCGGTGCACAGGTGACAATCGACCGGCACGGCAGCAGCGTCGCAAATGACCGCTGCACGCTCGACTCTCCGCGTCGCAAGCCACTTTCGGCGCTTTGCAGCGACTGATTGCGGTGCCAGAGGCTAGCGGCGACCTTTTGCTGGGTGACCGCGCCTTGCATGGATGACAGACCGATCAGCGACAAAAGCAGCAACAACACCAGGCTGATCAGCAGCACCATGCCGGCCTGGCGCAGGCGAATAGGTTCTTTAAGCTTCATGGCGGCGCTACCCCAGACGGTTTCGCAGCGCCGCCACGACGCTGTAGGTTTGATCCTTCACGCGTCCGGCGGGATCTTGCAGCGTCATCAGGATGCGCACGCTGCGTATCAAGCCCAGGTCCGCCGGGCTCGCGTCGTAACGCGCCACCTCCGTCGACGAGGGTTTGGCAGCCACGCCAAATATGATATCGAAAGCCTGCACGTTATCCACCAACACTGCCTTGGCGGGGGCCGCAGGCGTGCTGACTTTCAACTGACCGGCTTCGAAGGTGTAGGTGATCTGGCGCAGCGCAAAGCGGATTTGACCGGGGGCAGGCGCAGGAGAACTACCTGCGTAGGCCTGGGCGGCGCCCGTGCAGTCGGACAATACGGTCCAGTCAGCCTTGCCATTCTCGTTACCAACATCTGCCGTGACTAGCGTCAGCGACTTTGCCCCCGCCCCAACGCTCCAACTGACAGGCTGATCGAAGGCCGGCGGGGCATTGTCGATAAATTCCGTGGCCAAACAGCCAAACATGCCCGCCTGGCGAATATCCTGGGTTATCTTGCCCAGCACGAACCGTGCGTCATCCTGCAGCAACATCGCAGCCTGCTGGCTGGCGTGGGTGGCTCTGGAACCGATCAGCACCTGGGTCCCCCCCAACACCAATACCAAGCCCGTGGCCAACGCCAGCAGCAATTCCACCAGGCTGAATCCCCCAACACGACGCCTCATTGCGACCCCCTCGATTCATCGCTGACGCGACTGGTCAGGATGAATGTTTCCCGAGCCCCCGGCCTGTTCGTGCCCCGGCTATCGTCCCAACTGATGCTGACAGTCACCTCACCCGCACTGACCGACACCGAGCCTTTCGCGCTCGCCCCGGCGAAGCCGAGAATATTGGCCTCGAAATCATGCAGGTCCAGGTCGCGCACGCTGGCAGACGCTCTGCTGGCTGGCGCACGTTCGGCCCGGCCCCAGGAGTAGTCGACAGCGGAATTGGCGCGGATTCGGTCAAGCATGTCGTAGGCAATGAAACTGGCCTGGCTGGTCATCCTGGAACTGTCTGTGTACTTGAGCGCATTGAGCTGGATCACCGCCGCGCCCAGCAAGCCAATGGCGAGAACCAGCACGGCAACCAGCACCTCGATCAGCGTCATGCCGATTTGGTGTCGAGAAAAAACCTGGGGAAAACCGCTGTTGGGGCAGGCAAGCATTACCGTCGTCATCCGTGTCGAGGTCCGAAAAAAGCAGGAAAAATCTGCTGTGCGGCCCAAGACTAGCGCCGGTTTTTCGCTCGCGCTGCTCCCGGAACAAAGGGAAATACTTTGGACATGAAGGCCATCATTCGGCGTAACGCACGGGGCGCTATACCTAGGACTGCACCTGAATCCAAGGAGGGACGATACATGCGCCAACAAGGTTTCACCCTGATTGAACTGCTGCTCGGGCTGATCGTGAGCGGCATCCTGGCCAGCCTGGCAACCCCGAATTTCAAGGGATTGCTGGAATCACGACAGCGACACAGCGCGGCACAGTCCTTGACCGCAGGCCTGCGCTACGCGCGCTCTGAAGCCATCGCCCGTAACCAGCCGGTGGTCATTCATGCACGGGAAGAAGACTGGAGCCAGGGCTGGCGGGTCATTGTGGATGTGAGCGGACGCGGCCACCTGGATGACGACAACCCCGTGCTGCGGGAACACCAGGATAACGGTCGTGTACCGATAGTCGGCAATGGGCCGGTCAAGAGCCAGGTGCGCTTCAGCGGATTGGGCGAACCGGTGTTTTCAGGGGGAGGTTTTCGCGCGGGCACTGTGCATGTTTGCACCACGGACCAGGCGCAGAGCCTGTATCAGGTCGTACTGGCGCCCAGCGGACGCATCAGCCTGCGCAGCGAGCGTGCCGAGCAGGCGTTGTGCCGGAGTGACTCCGGCACACAGGCACTCAGAGCAGCGAGCGAACCCGCAGTTCCTTGGGCATAGAGAAGGTGATGTTCTCTTCGCGCCCAGCCAGTTCGTCGGCACCGGTGGCACCCCAGGCGTGCAGCTGCTGGATAACGCCGCGCACCAGCACTTCCGGGGCCGAAGCACCTGCCGTGATACCAATACGCTCGACGCCATCGAACCAGCTGCGCTGCATGTCTTCGGCGCCGTCTATCAGGTACGCCGGAGTTGCCATACGTTCCGCCAACTCACGCAACCGGTTGGAGTTGGAGCTGTTGGGGCTGCCGACAACCAAGACCACATCGCACTCATCGGCCAGTTGCTTGACCGCGTCCTGTCGGTTTTGAGTGGCGTAGCAGATGTCGTCTTTGCGTGGCCCACCAATGGCCGGGAAGCGGCTGCGCAGCGCGTCGATCACGCGGCTGGTGTCGTCCATCGACAAGGTGGTCTGGGTCACGAATGCCAAGCGCTCGGGGTTGTGTACCTGCAGGTTGGCGACGTCTTTTTCGTCCTCCACCAGGTAAATCGCCCCGCCATTGCTGGCGTCGTACTGGCCCATGGTGCCTTCGACTTCCGGGTGGCCGGCATGACCGATCAGGATGCACTCTCGACCGTCACGGCTGTAGCGCGCGACTTCGATATGCACCTTGGTCACCAGCGGGCAGGTGGCATCAAAAACTTTGAGGCCACGGCCCGCCGCTTCGGTACGCACAGCCTGGGAAACACCGTGGGCGCTGAAGATGACAATGACGTCGTCCGGCACCTGGTCCAGCTCTTCGACAAAGATCGCGCCACGCGCGCGCAGGTCTTCGACCACGAATTTGTTATGGACGACTTCATGACGCACGTAAATCGGCGGCCCGAAGACTTCCAGGGCGCGGTTGACGATTTCGATCGCCCGGTCCACGCCGGCGCAGAAGCCACGGGGGTTGGCGAGTTTGATTTGCATGCTGTGCCTCGTGTCTTGCAGCCACTTGGGTTCAAGCTAGACGCTAACCCACCTGACAATAGAGATCAAAGGTGGGAGCGGGCTTGCTCGCGAATGCGGTGGGTCAGTAAATAAATCTGTTGACTGACCCACCGCATTCGCGAGCAAGCCCGCTCCCACATTTTTAACCGCGTCGTTGATCAGATCGCTTTAACGTCGATGATTTCAACATCAAAGGTCAAGGTTTTACCGGCCAACGGGTGGTTGAAGTCGATGGTCACTTGCGCGTCATCGAAGGTTTTCACCACACCGGGCAGTTCGGTATTCGCCGCATCATTGAAGATCACCAACAGGCCTTCCGACAGGTCCATGTCCTGGAACTGCGAACGCGGGATGATCTGCACATTTTGCGGGTTGGGCTGACCAAAGGCGTTTTCCGGCAGGATCTGCAGGGTGCGCTTGTCGCCGGCCTTGAAGCCGAACAGGGCCGCTTCGAAACCCGGTAGCAGGTTGCCATCGCCGACCTTGAAGGTGGCCGGGGCTTTGTCGAACGTGCTGTCGACCGTGTCGCCATTCTCCAGGCGCAGTGCGAAATGCAAAGTGACTTCCGTGTTCTGGCCGATGCGTTGCTCAGCCAATACCTGATCAGTCATTGACGGTCTCTCCGGTTTTCTTACTTTTGAACATGTCCAACGCCAGCATGATTGCACCGACGGTGATGGCGCTGTCGGCAAAGTTGAACGCCGGGAAGTACCAGCGGTTCTGCCAATGCACCAGGATAAAGTCGATCACATGGCCAAGGGCGATGCGGTCGTACAGGTTGCCCAGCGCGCCGCCCAACACCAGGGCCAAGGCGACAGCCAGCCAGGTGTCATCGCGACCAAGACGCTTGAGCCACACCACCAGCACCGCACTGACCACCACGGCGATCAGGGCGAACAGCCAGCGCTGCCAGCCACCGCCATCAGCCAAAAAGCTGAAAGCGGCACCGGTGTTGTAGGCCAGGGTCCAGCTGAAGTAATCCGGGATCACCACAATCTGCTGGAACATCTGCAGGGAGCCTTCGAAATGAGCCTTGCTGACCTGGTCAATGACCAGAACCAGCAGACTCAGTACGAGCCAGCCCAGACGTCCGAAACGGCTGGCATCAGGCATAGTGGCGAACCTCACCGGCACCCGAGATGTTGTCGACGCAGCGACCACAGATTTCCGGATGCTCAGGGTTCACGCCGACGTCTTCACGGCAGTGCCAGCAACGGGCGCACTTAGGGAAGGCCGACTTGACCACTTTGAGCTTGAGGCCTGGCACTTCGGTGGCGACCGCGTCCGCCGGGGCCTGGGCGAATGGCGCCAGGCTCGCGGTGGAGGTGATCAGCACGAAGCGCAGTTCATTGCTCAGCTTGGCCAGGTCGGCGGTCAGGCCTTCTTCGGCGAACAGGGTGACTTCGGCTTGCAGGTTGCCACCGACGGCCTTGGCCGCACGCTGCACTTCCAGCTCCTTGTTCACCGCAACCTTCACGGCCATCACGCCTTCCCAGTACTCGCGACCCAGTTCGAAGTCGGCCGGCAATTCGGTCAGGCCTTCGTACCAGGTGTTGAACATCACGGACTCGTTACGCTCGCCCGGCAGGTATTCCCACAGTTCGTCGGCGGTGAAGGCCAGGATCGGTGCGATCCAGCGCACCAGCGCTTCGGAGATGTGATACAGCGCGGTCTGCGCCGAGCGGCGAGCCTTGCTGTTGGCGCCGGTGGTGTACTGGCGGTCCTTGATGATGTCGAGGTAGAAACCACCCAGCTCCTGCACGCAGAAGTTGTGAATCTTCGAGTACACGTTCCAGAAGCGGTATTCGCCGTAGTTTTCCTGCAACTCGCGTTGCAGCAACAAGGTACGGTCCACGGCCCAACGGTCGAGGGCAAGCATGTCCTCGGCCGGCAGGATGTCGGTGGCCGGGTTGAAACCGGTCAGGTTCGACAGCAGGAAGCGTGCGGTATTACGGATGCGGCGGTAGGCATCGGCGCTGCGGGCCAGGATCTGGTCCGATACGGCGATTTCGCCCGAATAGTCGGTCGACGCAACCCACAGGCGCATGATGTCGGCGCCCAGGGTGTCGTTGATCTTTTTCGGCTCGATCACGTTCTTCAGCGACTTGGACATCTTGCGGCCCGTCTCGTCGACGGTGAAGCCGTGGGTCAGCAGTTCGCGGTACGGCGCGTGGTTGTCGATGGCGCAACCGGTCAGCAACGACGAGTGGAACCAGCCACGGTGTTGGTCGGAGCCTTCCAGGTACAGGTCGGCACGCGGGCCGGTCTCGTGACCCATCGGGTGCGAACCACGCAGCACGTGCCAGTGGGTAGTACCCGAGTCGAACCACACGTCGAGGGTGTCGCTGATCTTGTCGTACTGCGGCGCTTCGTCACCCAGCAGTTCGGCGGCGTCCAGCTTGAACCAGGCTTCGATGCCTTCCTGTTCAACGCGCTGGGCCACTTGTTCCATCAGTTCGACGGTACGTGGGTGCAGCTCGCCGCTTTCCTTGTTCAGGAAGAACGGGATCGGCACGCCCCAGTTACGCTGACGGGAGATGCACCAGTCCGGACGGTTGGCGATCATCGAGTGCAGGCGCGCCTGGCCCCAGGCCGGGACGAACTTAGTGTCCTCGATGGCTTTGAGCGAGCGCACACGCAGGGTGTCGCCGCTGGTGGGCTCTTTGTCCATGCCGATGAACCACTGCGCGGTGGCGCGGTAGATCAGCGGGGTCTTGTGGCGCCAGCAGTGCATGTAGCTGTGCTGGATGGTGGCGGTTTGCATCAGCGCACCGACTTCACGCAGCTTTTCGATGATCGGCTGATCGGCCTTGAAGATGAACTGGCCGCCGAAGAACTCCAGCGACGGTACATACACGCCATTGCTTTGCACCGGGTTGAGGATGTCATCGTTGACCATGCCGTAGGCTTTGCAGGTCACGAAGTCGTCCACGCCATAGGCAGGGGCGGAGTGAACCACGCCTGTACCCGAACCCAGCTCAACGTAGTCAGCCAGGTACACCGGCGACAGACGGTCATAGAACGGGTGGCGGAAGTTGATCAGCTCCAGCGCGGAGCCGGTGGTGGTCGCGATGACCGAACCTTGCAGCTCGTAGCGGGCCAGGCAGGACTCGACCATTTCTTCAGCGAGTACCAGCAGGCGGTCACCAACGTCCACCAGGGCGTAGGTGAACTCCGGGTGCACGTTCAGCGCCTGGTTGGCCGGGATGGTCCACGGGGTGGTGGTCCAGATCACGATGGCGGCCGGCTTGGCCAGCGAAGAGAGGCCAAAGGCCTCGGCCAGCTTGGCGTCGTCGGCGATCGGGAAGGCCACGTCGATGGTCGAGGACTTCTTGTCTTCGTACTCGACTTCGGCTTCAGCCAAGGCCGAACCGCAGTCGAAGCACCAGTTCACGGGCTTGAGGCCCTTGAACACGAAACCGCCCTTGACGATCTCGGCCAAGGCACGGATTTCCCCGGCCTCGTTCTTGAAGTTCATGGTCTTGTAGGGGTTGTCCCACTCGCCCAGCACGCCCAGGCGGATGAATTCGGACTTCTGCCCTTCGATCTGCTCGGTGGCGTAGGCACGGCACAGTTCGCGGGTTTTATCCGCGCCCAGGTTCTTGCCGTAGGTCACTTCGACTTTGTGTTCGATCGGCAGGCCGTGGCAGTCCCAACCCGGTACGTACGGCGCGTCGAAGCCCGACAGGGTTTTCGAGCGCAGGATCATGTCCTTGAGAATCTTGTTCAGCGCATGACCGATGTGAATCGTGCCGTTGGCATAAGGAGGGCCGTCGTGCAGGACGAATTTCGGACGATCCTTGCCAATTTCGCGCAACTTTCCGTACAGGCCAATACTGTCCCAGCGCTGCAGGATCTGCGGTTCGCGCTGTGGCAGGCCGGCCTTCATTGGGAAGGCGGTGTCCGGAAGGTTTAGCGTGGCTTTATAGTCGGTCATTTAAGGCTCTTCGGTTAGCGATGGGCGCTAGGTGCGGCTAGTGCACGGGCGGCGGCGACATCCGCATTGATCGCCGTTTTCAACGCCTCAAGGGAGGCGAAACGCTGCTCTTCACGCAGCTTCTGGTGGAAAACCACCGTCAAACGCCGGTCATACAGATCACCGGCAAAATCCAGCAGGTGTACTTCCAGGTGGGCCTTGCCATCACCTGCAACCGTGGGCCTGACGCCTATGTTGGCGACTCCGGGCCACGATTGGCCGTCGATGTCGACACTCACCAGGTAGACCCCGGTCAGCGGCACACGACGGCGCTTGAGTTGCACGTTGGCGGTTGGCGTGCCCAATTGGCGCGCCAGCTTCTGGCCGTGCAGGACCCGCCCGGCAATGCGGAACGGGCGACCGAGCAAACGCTCGGCCAAGGCGAAGTCGGCAGCAGCCAGGGCGTTACGCACCTGGGTACTGCTCACGCGCAGGCCGTCCAGTTCGACGGTTTGCGCGGCTTCGACGGTAAAACCCTGGTTGACGCCCGCGTGTTGCAGGAAATCGAAATCCCCGACACGGTCGCAACCGAAGCGGAAATCGTCACCGACCTCCAAATGCTGCACGCCCAGGCCATCGACCAGGATACGGTCGACGAACTCGGCAGCGCTCAGGCTTTGCAAACGCTGGTTGAAGGCCAGGCAGAGGACACGGTCCACGCCCTCTTCAGCCAGCAATTGCAGCTTGTCCCGCAGGCGGGCCAGGCGGGCTGGCGCGGTTTCGGGGGTGAAGTATTCCCGCGGCTGTGGCTCGAAAATCACCACGCAGCTGGGCACGCCCAACTCGACCGCGCGTTCGCGCAGCCGAGCCAGGATAGCCTGGTGGCCACGGTGAACACCGTCAAAGTTGCCAATAGTGGCGACGCAGCCCCGATGCTCGGGGCGCAGGTTGTGGAGACCTCGAACCAGCTGCATAACGCGCTTCTTGCTCATAAAGTGGTCGATTATAACCACACCCGGCCCCGGACGACAGGCAACAGCACAGGCCAAATGGATCGAATCGATAAAACAACGGTTTTATCGCGGCAAACTCTCTAACCCAGGGACTTGCGATTGAAATCCCGCAGGCGGAAGCCCTGCAGCAGCAACATCCCGAAGTACACCACCACGCCCGCGACGACCAACACGCCAAGACGCATGAAGCGCTCCAGCATTTGGCCTTCATCCCACGCTGGCATGAAGTGCATCAGACCCAGCAGCACGGCCGACATCATCGCCACAGCCACCAGCAACTTGAGGGCAAACAGGCCCCAGCCTGGCTGCGGCTGGAACATCTGCTGCTTACGCAATTGGTAAAACAACAGCCCGGCGTTGATGCACGCACCCGCACTGATCGCCAGGGCCAGGCCGGCGTGGGCCAGCGGGCCGATAAACACCAGGTTGAGCAGTTGCGTGACGATCAGCGTGAATATCGCGATTTTCACCGGCGTACGGATGTTCTGCTGGGCATAGAAGCCGGGAGCCAGCACTTTGATCACGATAATGCCAAGCAGGCCGACGGAATAGGCGACCAGCGCGTGCTGGGTCATCAAGGCGTCATGGGCATCGAACTGGCCGTATTGAAACAGCGACACGGTCAACGGCTCGGCCAGGATCCCCAGCGCCAGGGCACATGGCAGTACCAATACAAAGCACAGGCGCAGGCCCCAGTCCAGAATGCGTGAATACTCCTGGCGATCCTTGCTGGCGTAGGTGCGCGCCAGGGTCGGCAGCAGAATCGTGCCCAACGCCACGCCCAGCACGCCAGACGGTAACTCCATCAGACGGTCGGCGTAGTACATCCACGACACCGAGCCGGACACCAGCAGCGAGGCGAACGCCGTATTGATGATCAGGGAAATCTGGCTGACCGACACGCCGAGGATCGCCGGCAGCATATTGCGCATCACGCGCCATACGCCGGTGTCCTTGAGGTTCAGGCGCGGCAGCACAAGCATGCCGATCTTTTTCAGGTGCGGCAGTTGGTAGAGCAATTGCGCCAGGCCGCCGGCCAGTACGGCCCAGCCCAGGGCCATCACCGGTGGATCGAAGTAAGGCGTGAGGAATAGCGCGAAGATGATCATGCTGACGTTTAGCAGGGTCGGCACGAAGGCCGGCACCGAGAAACGGTTCCAGGTGTTGAGGATCGCACCGGCCAAGGAAGACAGGGAGATCAGCAATATATAAGGAAAGGTCACCCGCAGCAGGTCGGTGGTCAGCGCAAATTTTTCCGGTGTATTGGCAAAACCGGGCGCCGTGGCCCAGATCACCCAGGGCGCGGCGAGCATGCCGAGGACGGTCACCAGCATCAAAACAAGGGTCAACAGGCCTGAGACGTAGGCAATAAAGGTGCGGGTGGCTTCTTCGCCCTGCTGGGTCTTGTATTCGGCCAGGATCGGCACGAAGGCCTGGGAAAACGCGCCTTCGGCAAAGATCCGCCGTAGCAGGTTGGGCAGTTTAAAGGCAATAAAGAAGGCATCCGTGGCCATGCTGGCGCCGAAAATACGCGCCAGCAGCGTGTCGCGCACAAACCCCAGAACCCGGGAGATCATCGTGATAGAGCTGACGGCGGCCAACGATTTGAGCAGATTCATTGAAAGAGTTTGCGCCTTTAGATAAAGAGCAGGCGAACAAAGCGCCTACTTATGCGATACTGCGCGCCTGCAACAGCACAGAGCCAAAGCTCGCGAGTTTACAGGTCAAGCGCCGGAAATAAATCACCCGCCTCTTCAGATCGACCACTCAGCAGTTCGCATCAGCCGCCCTTGACAACCCATCAAGTCATCGGCATGATTCGCGGCCTATTTTGTTTGCTATTTCCTAAAAAGTCTTTCGAGGAGCTCGACGGTGGCCAACACACCTTCCGCCAAAAAACGTGCAAAACAGGCTGAGAAGCGTCGCAGCCACAACGCCAGCCTGCGTTCCATGGTTCGTACCTACATCAAGAATGTAGTTAAAGCCATCGACACCAAAGACGCTGAAAAAGCTCAAGCAGCTTACGTTCTGGCTGTGCCAGTTATCGACCGCATGGCCGATAAAGGCATCATCCACAAGAACAAGGCCGCTCGTCATAAGAGCCGCCTGAATGGCCACATCAAGGCTTTGAGCGTTCCTGCTGCTGCCTAAGTGGTAACAACTGCAACGCGACCCAGGTCGCGAAACAGTTAAGAAATGCCCCGTACCGAAAGGTCCGGGGCATTTTTGTTTGTGTGGGCTTGCTCGCACACATTTGGACTGCGTACATTCTTTGGGCACAAAAAAACGCCCCGAACCAGTCGGGGCGTTTTTGCTAGCAACTGATCACTACATCAATCAGTGCTGGTGACCGCCTTCACCGTGGACGTGGCCGTGGGCCACTTCTTCCTGGGAAGCGTCGCGGATGGCAACGATCTTCACTTGGAAGTTCAGGCGCTGGCCAGCCAGTGGGTGGTTGCCGTCGACGGTCACGTCGTCGCCGTCCAGATCACGGATAGTCACGATCTGCATTTGGCCGTCCGGCGCGGAAGCGTGGAACTGCATGCCCACTTCCAACTCGTCAACGCCTTCGAACATGCTGCGGCTCAGGGTGCTGACCAGTTCGGCCGAGTACTCGCCATAGGCATCTTCAGGTTCTACGGCAACGGTCAGTTCATCACCGACGTTCTTGCCTTCCAGTGCCTTTTCCAGGCCTGGGATGATGTTACCTGCGCCTTGCAGGTAGACCAGCGGCGCGCCGCCGGCGGAGCTGTCGATGACCTCACCAGCGTCGTTGGTCAGGGTATAGTCGATGGAGACAGCCTTGTTAGCGGCGATCGTCATGGGGCGAGACCTTTTGCATAAGAATGAAGAACGGACAAGTCTAAACAAGGATTTGCCCGAAAGCGAACAGAACCCGGACAGACGGGACCGATCAACGGCATCCTTCATCATCGGGTTCCATCAGGATGACGACCAGCACTGGGTTGCGGAGCTGTCCTGTGGCCACACCCAGCACCTGCGTCACCAGCCACCCTGGCAGTCCCGCGCCTGGGTACTCGACCCCGCGCAACGCCTTGAAAAAATAGGCCAGCCCTTTGCCTGCGGCTGGTGTGCGCAAGCACACGAATAACGATAACCTTGGCGCCTGATTCCCGGTAGACGTTCAACCATAGAGCCTCACCGAAGCCATGCACCTTCAGAGAATTCGCATGCAGACTTTTTTTATCGCGCCCACCGATTTTGGTGTGGGTCTGACCTCCATCAGCCTGGGGCTGGTGCGTACCCTTGAGCGGGCCGGGCTGAAAGTCGGGTTCTTCAAGCCGATTGCCCAACCACACCCCGGCGATACCGGCCCCGAGCGTTCCACCGAACTGGTGGCGCGCACCCATGGCCTCAAGCCGCCACAGCCCCTGGGCCTGGCCCACGTGGAGCGCATGCTCGGCGACGGCCAGCTCGACGAACTGCTCGAAGAAATCATCACGCTGTACCAACAAGCCGCCGTGGGCAAGGACGTACTGATCGTCGAAGGCATGGTGCCGACCCGCAGCGCCAGCTATGCGGCGCGGGTCAACCTGCACCTGGCCAAGAGCCTGGATGCGGAAGTGATCCTGGTCTCGGCCCCGGAAAACGAAGTGCTCACCGAACTCTCCGGGCGCGTGGAATTGCAGGCCCAACTGTTCGGCGGGCCGAAAGACCCGAAAGTGCTCGGCGTGATCCTCAACAAGGTGCGCACCGACGAAAGCATGGAAGCCTTCGCGGCGCGCCTCAAAGAGCATTCGCCCCTGTTGCGCAGCGGCGATTTCCGCCTGCTCGGCTGCATTCCCTACCAGCCCGAACTCAACGCCCCGCGCACCCGTGACGTGGCCGACCTGATGGGCGCGCAGATCCTCAACGCCGGCGACTACGAAACCCGGCGCATGACCAAGATCATCATCTGCGCCCGTACCATGCGCAACACCGTGGAGCTGCTCAAGCCCGGCGTACTGGTGGTGACCCCCGGCGACCGCGACGACATCATCCTCGCCGTCAGCCTCGCCGCGATCAACGGCGTGCCCCTGGCCGGCCTGTTGCTGACCAGCGACACCCTACCCGACCCGCGCATCATGGAGTTATGCCGTGGCGCGTTCCAAGCCGGGCTGCCGGTGTTGTCGGTGAGCACCGGTTCCTACGACACGGCGAACCAGCTCAACAGCCTCAACAAGGAAATCCCGATTGATGACCGCGAACGTGCGGAGATCATCACCGATTTCGTCGCCAGCCATCTGGATGCGCGCTGGTTGCATCAGCGTTGCGGCACGCCACGGGAGATGCGCCTGTCGCCGGCGGTGTTCCGCTATCAGTTGATCCAGCGCGCCCAGGCCGCCAACAAACGCATTGTATTGCCCGAAGGCAGCGAGCCGCTGACCGTGCAAGCCGCCGCGATCTGTCAGGCGCGGGGCATTGCGCGCTGCGTGCTGCTGGCCAAACCGGCGGACGTGGAAGCGGTCGCCCGCGCCCAGGGCATCGAATTGCCCGAAGGCCTGGAGATTCTCGACCCGGACCTGATCCGCCAGCGCTACGTCGAGCCGATGGTCGCGCTGCGCAAGAGCAAGAGCCTCAACGCGCCGATGGCCGAGCAGCAGCTGGAAGACACCGTGGTGATCGCCACCATGATGCTCGCGCTGGACGAAGTGGACGGCCTGGTCTCCGGCGTTATCCACTCCACCGCCAATACCATCCGCCCTGCCCTGCAGCTGATTAAAACGGCGCCGGGCTGCACGCTGGTGTCGTCGGTGTTCTTCATGCTGTTCCCCGAGCAGGTGCTGGTGTACGGCGACTGCGTGATGAACCCGCACCCAAGCGCCGCCGAATTGGCGGAGATCGCGTTGCAAAGTGCCGACTCGGCGGCGGCATTCGGCATCACGCCACGCGTGGCAATGATCAGCTATTCCAGCGGCGACTCGGCCAGCGGCGAGGAAGTGGAGAAAGTCCGCGAAGCCACCCTGCTCGCCCACGAACAGCAAAGCTCGTTGCTGATCGACGGGCCGCTGCAATACGACGCCGCCGCCAACGAAAACGTCGCGCGGCAACTGGCGCCCAACAGCCAGGTCGCCGGCAAGGCCACGGTGTTCGTGTTCCCCGACCTCAACACCGGCAACACCACGCACAAAGCCGTGCAGCGCAGCGCCGATTGCGTGAGCCTGGGGCCAATGCTCCAAGGCCTGCGCAAACCGGTCAACGACCTGCCGCGCGGCGCCCAGGTAGACGACATCGTGTACACCATCGCGCTCACCGCGATCCAAGCCGCCAACCGACCTATGGATATCTAAATGCTGGATTTTCTACCTGCCGCCGTGCGCGGGGTGATCGCTTCGTTGTTGTTGGCACTGAACACGATCCTGTTGTGCTCGTTCCTGTTTATCGTGGCGCTGTTCAAGGCGTTGCCGTTTGCCAAGCGCTTCAGCGAATGGCTGATGAACCACACCCATGAAGCCTGGGTGACCAACAACAAGGGCTGGATGAACCTGGTGCGGCGCACGCGCTGGCACCTCACCGGCCTGGAGGGGCTGGACTATCAGCACTCGTACCTGGTGACCAGCAACCACCAGAGCTGGGTCGACATCATGGTGCTGCAATACGTGCTGAACCGGCGGGTTCGTCCGCTGAAGTTCTTCCTGAAACAGGAGCTGATATGGGTGCCGGTGATTGGCCTGGCATGGTGGGCTCTGGGCTTTCCGTTCATGAAGCGCTACACCAAGGCCTACCTGGAAAAACACCCGGAAAAGAAAGGCAAGGACCTGGAAACCACCCGCAAGACCTGTGCGAAGTTTCGCGACAACCCGGTGGGCATTTTCAACTTTGCCGAAGGCACGCGGTTTACCCCGGGCAAGCATGCACAGCAAAAGTCGCCGTTCCGTTATCTGCTCAAGCCTAAAGCCGGTGGCATTGCGTTTGTGCTGGATGCGATGGGTGAGCAGTTGAAGTCATTGGTCAATGTGACCATTCACTACCCCGCCGGTCGCCCTGGGTATTGGGATTTGCTGTGCGGGAATGTGCAGGACGTTGTGGTGCAGTTTGAAGAAGTGCAGATCCCGGCCGCGTTCATTGGCAAGAATTATGAGCAGGATGGGGAGTACCGGACGGCGTTCCAGGGTTGGATCAACCGGTTGTGGGAAGACAAGGATGCATTACTGGAAAAGCTGCATACCCAGTACCCTCGATAATTCATGAAAAAGCCCGCCATCGATCACTCGATGGCGGGCTTTTTTGTGGCTGCGATCTTTAGATCGCGCCGCGCTGACGCAACAGCTCTAGCACTTGCTTGACGCTTTCTTCCAACGACAAGGCCTGGGTGTCGATCACCAGGTCGGCATTCAACGGCACGTCGTACGGGAAGGATTCGCCAGGGATGTTATCCCCACCCGCCGCGTACAGGCCCTGCGGATCACGCTCGGCGCACACCAACGGCGACGCTTGCACGTAGACGGTCAGCAAACGATCACTGCCAATCAGCGCCTTGGCCTGTTCACGGCCTTCGGCATCCGGCGCCACAAACGCGGCCAGGGTCAGCAGGCCCGCTTCGTTGAACTGACGCGCCACGTGAGCGGCACGACGCCAGTTCTCGGTACGCCCAGCCCGGTCCTGCGGCAAGCCTTTGTTAAGGTCGTGACGCAGGTTCTGGCCATCGAGCACGAACACCGCACGGCCCATGTCGAACAGCTTGCGCTCAACCGCGTAGGCCAAGGTGCTCTTGCCCGCGCCCGACAGGCCACTGAACAACACGGTGGCCGGTTGCTGGCCAAAGCGCAGCGCGCGTTCTTCGGTGGCGACGTGAGCCAGCTTGCCGTGTTGCGCCGAGCTGCCGTGGGTGACCGGCGGCGCGATGATCATGCCCGCTGCCACGGTGCCGTTGGTCAAACGGTCGATAACAATGAACGCGCCAGTGGTGCGGTTGCTGTCGTAACCGTCCAGGGCGATGGCGGCGTCGAGGCTGACCTTGACCCGGCCAATTTCGTTCAGTTGCAGCGAACTCGCCGGACCTTCGGCCAGGGTGTTCACATCCATGCGGTGCACGATGCTGGTGATGGAACCCGGCACGTAGCTGGTGGCGCGCTTGATGTCGTATTTCTTGCCCGGCAGCATCGGCTCTTCGGCCATCCACACCAGCATGGCGTCGAAGGCGTCGGTCACTTGCGGCACGTTGTCGGCGTGTACCAGCAGGTCGCCACGGGAGATATCGATCTCATCTTCCATGGTCAGGGTCACGGCTTGGCCTGGGCCGGCGTGTTCCAACTCACCTTCAAAGGTGACGATGGATTTGACGCGGCTGCTCTTGCCCGACGGCAGCACCACGACTTCGTCGCCCTTGTGCACGATGCCGCTGGCCAGGGTGCCGGCGAAACCACGGAAGTTCAGGTTCGGACGGTTCACGTACTGCACCGGGAACCGCAGGTCGGTGTAGTTGCGGTCGTTGGCGATCTCGACGGTTTCGAGGATCTCCATCAGCGACTGCCCGGTGTACCAAGGCGAACGCTCGCTCTTGTTCACCACATTGTCGCCCTTGAGCGCCGACATTGGCACAAACGCCAGGGTGCTCGGTTTGAACGCGATACCGTCGGCGAACTTCAGGTAATCGGCCTTGATCTGCTCGAAGACGCTCTGATCGAAGCCGTTGATGTCCATCTTGTTGACGGCCACCACGATGTGCTTGATGCCCAGCAACGAGGCGATAAAGCTGTGGCGACGGGTCTGGGTCTGCACGCCGTAGCGCGCATCGATCAGGATGATCGCTAGGTCACAGGTGGAGGCACCGGTGGCCATGTTGCGGGTGTACTGCTCATGGCCGGGGGTGTCGGCGATGATGAATTTGCGCTTGGCGGTGGAGAAGTAGCGGTAGGCCACGTCGATGGTGATGCCTTGCTCACGCTCGGCCTGCAGGCCGTCAACCAGCAGCGCCAGGTCGATATCATCGCCGGTGGTGCCGGACTTCTTCGAATCGCGGGTGATGGCTTCCAGGTGATCTTCGTAGATCATCTTGGAGTCGTGCAGCAGGCGCCCAATCAGGGTGCTCTTGCCGTCGTCGACGTTGCCGCAGGTCAGGAAGCGCAACATTTCCTTGCGCTCGTGCTGGCCCAGGTAGGCGAGGATGTCCTCGCTGATCAAATCAGATTGATGCGACATGACAGCCCCTTAGAAATAGCCTTGACGTTTTTTATCTTCCATCGAGCCTGCACCATCGTGGTCGATGACACGGCCCTGGCGCTCGGAAGTTCGCGTCAGGAGCATTTCCTGAATGATGTCCGTCAGCGTCTCGGCTTCGGACTCCACCGCGCCCGTCAACGGGTAGCAGCCAAGGGTACGGAAACGTACTTTCTTTTTGACGATTCGGGCTTTGTCTTCGTCGGACAGGTGCTCGAGGATGCGGTCGTCGTCGATCATGATCAACGTGCCGTTCTTCTCGATCACTTCACGCTCGGCGGCGAAGTACAGCGGCACGATCGGGATGCCTTCAAGGTAGATGTACTGCCAGATGTCCAGCTCAGTCCAGTTGGACAGCGGGAACACACGGATCGACTCGCCCTTGTTGACGTTGCCGTTGTAGACGTTCCACAGCTCGGGACGCTGGTTTTTCGGGTCCCAGCGGTGTTTGCTGTCGCGGAACGAATACACGCGCTCTTTGGCGCGGGATTTCTCTTCATCGCGACGGGCACCGCCGAAAGCGGCGTCGAAACCATGTTTGTCCAACGCCTGCTTGAGGCCTTCGGTCTTCATGATGTCGGTGTGCTTGGCACTGCCGTGGGTGAAGGGATTGATGCCCTGCGCCACGCCGTCCGGGTTCACGTGGGTGATCAAGTCCAGGCCCAGCTCCTCGACCATCTTGTCGCGGAACTTGTACATCTCCTGGAATTTCCAGCGGGTGTCGACGTGCATCACCGGGAACGGCAGTTTGCCCGGGAAGAAGGCCTTGCGTGCCAGGTGCAGCATCACGGCGGAGTCTTTACCGATCGAGTAGAGCATCACCGGGTTGTCGAACTCGGCGGCGACCTCGCGGATGATGTGGATGCTTTCCGCCTCCAGCTGTTTCAGATGCGTCAGTTTGTCGACCATGGTTACTCACGGAAAAACGATCTTATGGACGGCCAGCGGGCCGTGTTCGAGCGGGGCATGCTAGCACAGCACCTGCTTCTATTCAGGGAGCCATCTAGATCGAAACGGTATATGAATATGCCCCCAGGTTTGGCCCTCAAATCGGGTTGGGGCAGTCGATGAACAGATGCTCCAGGGCAAAGCGCCGCGCCAGGTAATCGCCCAGGGCCTGTACGCCGTAGCGCTCGGTGGCGTGGTGGCCGGCGGCGATGAAGCTGATGTCGTTTTCGCGGGCGCTGTGGAAGGTCTGCTCGGAGGCTTCGCCGCTCAGGTACAGGTCGACGCCAGCGGCAATCGCCTGGTCGATGTAGCCCTGGCCACCGCCGGTGCACCAGCCGACGCGGCGGATCATGTCGCTGCCTTCGATCAGCAGCGGTTCGCGGCCCATGACTTCCTGCACGCGGCGCGCGAAATCACGGGGCGACAAGGGCTCGGCGAGGGAGCCGACCAGGCCGACGATCTTGGGGTTGCTCGGGTCCAACGGGCCTTCGACGGTGATGTCGAGTTGACGGGCAAGTTGCACGTTGTTGCCGACGTCGGGGTGCAGGTCCAGCGGCAGGTGGTAGGCCAACAGGCTGATGTCGTGCTTGAGCAGGGTCTTGAGGCGACGCTGCTTCATGCCGGTGATGCAGGGGTTTTCGCCTTTCCAGAAATAGCCGTGGTGTACCAGGATCAGATCGGCCTGGGCTTCGACGGCCGCGTCCAGCAGGGCTTGGCTTGCGGTCACGCCACTGACGATGCGCATCACTTGCGGGCGGCCCTCGACTTGCAGGCCATTGGGGCAATAATCGACAATTTTGGCGCTGCCGAGGTAGCGGTCCGCTTCCTCGACGAGGGTGGTAAGGGGGACGGCCATAAAAGACTCCTAAATATCCCGTTCGCAGGCGTCACAGCCTCGTATAATGCGCGACATTATGGGCGCTCTCCCGCCCCCTGCAACCTGTCAGGACTTATTGATGCTCAAGGCGCTGCGTTTTTTTGGATGGCCATTGTTGGCTGGCGTGCTGATCGCGATGCTGATTATTCAGCGTTACCCCGAGCTGGTGGGCCTGCCAAGCCTGGATGTGAACCTGCAACAGGCGCCGCAGACCAGCGCGGTGGTGCAAGGCCCGGTGACTTATGCCGACGCGGTCACCATCGCCGCCCCGGCGGTGGTCAACCTGTACACGACCAAGGTCATCAATAAACCGGCGCATCCACTGTTTGAAGACCCGCAGTTCCGCCGCTACTTCGGCGACAACGGGCCGAAGCAGCGGCGCATGGAATCCAGCCTGGGTTCGGGCGTGATCATGAGCCCTGAAGGCTACATCCTCACCAACAACCACGTGACCACCGGCGCCGACCAGATCGTAGTGGCCCTGCGTGACGGTCGCGAAACCCTGGCCCGCGTGGTGGGCAGCGACCCGGAAACCGACCTCGCGGTACTCAAGATCGACCTGAAAAGCCTGCCGTCCATCACCCTCGGCCGTTCCGATGGTTTGCGCGTCGGTGATGTGGCATTGGCCATCGGCAACCCGTTCGGTGTGGGCCAGACCGTGACCATGGGCATTATCAGCGCCACCGGGCGTAATCAGTTGGGCCTCAACAGCTACGAAGACTTCATCCAGACCGACGCAGCGATCAACCCGGGCAACTCCGGCGGTGCGCTGGTGGATGCCAATGGCAACCTGACCGGTATCAACACAGCGATTTTCTCCAAGTCCGGCGGCTCACAGGGCATTGGTTTTGCGATCCCGGTGAAGCTGGCGATGGAAGTGATGAAGTCGATCATCGAGCACGGCCAGGTGATCCGTGGCTGGCTGGGGATTGAAGTACAGCCGTTGACCAAGGAACTGGCCGAGTCGTTTGGCTTGACCGGACGCCCAGGCATCGTGGTCGCCGGGATCTTCCGCGACGGCCCGGCGCAGAAAGCCGGCCTGCAACTAGGGGATGTGATCCTCAGCATCAATGGTGAACCGGCAGGTGATGGCCGCAAGTCGATGAACCAGGTGGCGCGGATCAAGCCGACCGACAAGGTGGCGATCCAGGTGATGCGCAATGGTAAGGAGATCAAGTTACTGGCGGAAATCGGTTTGCGTCCACCGCCGGCGCCGGTCAAAGAAGAGGAATAAAGCGCCTCGTCCAGGTGCCCGTTCGCGGGCATCTGTAAGTTGATGTTTCAAAGTAATCCATTCTCATTGGTCATGTTATATTGTTTCAATATCGCTATTGGAACGCTCTATCATGCCGTCTCGAAGAATCGCCCCCTTGGCTGGCCTGGCCTTGGGTTTGCTGCTCGACCCCGCCTACGCCGAAGACAACACCCTGGAACTCGACGCCATCAGCGTCACCACCGACGCTTATGAGTCCGCCACCGGCCCCGTCAAAGGCTACCGCGCCACCCGTTCCGCCAGCGCGACAAAAACCGACACCGCGATTCGTGACATCCCCCAATCCATCAGCGTAATTCCTGCCACAGTGCTCAAAGACCTGGGCAGCAACAACGTGGAACGCGCCCTGGAATTTGCCGGCGGCGTGTCCAAGCAGAACAACTTCGGTGGCCTGACCCTCTACGAATACAGCGTGCGCGGCTTCACCACGTCAGAGTTCTATCAGGATGGTTTCAGCGCCAACCGTGGCTACCCCAGCACACCGGACGCGGCGAACATCGAACGCATCGAAGTGCTCAAGGGCCCCGCCGCCAGTTTGTACGGCCGCGGTGATCCCGGCGGCACCGTGAACATCGTCACCAAGAAGCCCCAGCCTGAAGCGTTCACCACCCTGCAAACCAGCGCCGGCAGTTGGGACCGTTATCGCACTGCCTTGGACGTCAACACCCCGCTGGACAGCGAAGGCAAGGTACTGACGCGGGTCAACCTGGCGGTGGAAGACAACCACAGCTTCCGCGACCACGTGCAGAGCAAGCGGGTATTCGTCGCGCCTTCGTTCAGTTGGCAATTGGACCCGGACACCAGCCTGCTGGTGGAAAGCGAATTCGTGCGCCACAGCTCCACCTTCGACCGTGGCATCGTCGACGCCCCCGGTATATCCCGCTCCACCTTCCTCGGCGAACCGAACGACGGCGACATCGACAACCACAACAACCGCATTCAGGCGACCCTCGAACATCACCTCAACGACGCCTGGAAACTGCGCCTGGCCAGCCACTACAAGCAAGGCAGCCTGTGGGGCGACGCCTCGGAAAACCGCGCACTGAACGCCGACGGCCACACCGTCAACCGCCGCTACCGCGAACGCTCGACGGGTTGGCACGACAGCATTACCCAGCTGGAACTGCGCGGCCTGTTCGACATTGGCAGTTGGCAGCACGAATTGCTGGTCGGCACTGAATACGAGGATTACCGCAAGAAAGAACGCGTGACCGCCATCGCCGGCAGCCCGTACGCCATCGATATCTACCGCCCGGTCTACGGCCAGCCCAAACCCAACGGCGCGCGCTCGGGTACCGACTTCTTCGAACAGACCAAAAGCCACGCGCTGAACCTGCAAGACCAGATCATCTTCACTGACCGCCTGCGCGGCATGGTCGGTGCGCGCTTCGAGCATTTCGAGCAGAGCATCGACGACTTCACCCGCAACCACGCCAAGAGCAAGCAGACCCACGACGCCTTTACCCAACGCGCCGGCCTGCTGTATCAGCTCACGCCGCAAGTCGGGGTGTTTGCCAATGCCTCCACCTCGTTCAAGCCTAACAGTGGCCTGGATGCCAACAACAAATCCTTCAAGCCGGAAGAAGGCGTGGGCTATGAAGTTGGGATCAAGAGCGAGCTGTTCGACGACCGCCTCAGCGCCACCCTCGCCGCGTTCCATATCGAAAAGGAAAACGTGCTGACCCTGGACCCGGCCACTAACCTCAACCGCGCCGTGGGCAAGGCGCGCAGCCAGGGTTTTGACTTGCAACTGACCGGGCAAGTGACCGATGCCGTACGGGTGATTGGCGCGTTTGCCTACATCGACGCTGAAGTGACTAAAGGCGAAAAAGCCATTCCGGCCGGCAGCCGCATCCTTGGCGTGGCCAAGCGCAGCGGCAGTCTTTTGGGCGTGTATGAGTTTCAGGATGGCGCGTTGCGCGGCTCGGACCTGGGCGCAGCGTTCACCTATGTGGGCGATCGTTCCGGTGAGGCCGGCACGCAGTTTGAGCTACCGGCCTATCACACCGTTGATCTGCTGGCCCATTACAAGGCTACGGAGACTGTCACGGTAGGCCTGAACCTCAACAACCTGTTTGATGAGAAGTACTACGAGCGGTCCTACAGCAACTATTGGATCAACCCCGGTGAGCCGCGCAATCTCAGCGTCAGCCTGACCCTTAACCTGTAAACCTGACAAAATGTGGGAGCAAGCTTGCTCGCTCCCACATTTAGACCGCGTCAGGTTCAATTACAGTGCAACCGGCGCCCGTTCGCACAAGGTATTGAGCGCCTGCGCCCACTGCGGGTCATCATTCAGGCACGGCACCAGCACCAACTCCTCCCCCCCGGCCTCGCGGAACTGCTCCAACCCGCGATCGCCGATTTCCTCCAGGGTCTCGATGCAGTCGGCGACAAACGCCGGGCACATCACCAGCAGCTTTTTCACACCTTGCTGGGCCAACGCCTCGAGCCGGGCTTCAGTGTAGGGTTCGATCCACTTCGCCCGACCTAGCCGAGATTGGAACGCCACCGACCACTTGCCCTCAGGCAAGCCCAGGCGCTCGGCAAAATCGCGAGCGACGCTGAAGCATTGCGCGCGGTAGCAGGTTTTCAACACCTCCGGCGAGGCGTTCTTGCAGCAGTCGGCATCCTTGAAGCAGTGCTGGCCTGTCGGGTCGAGTTTGGTCAGATGACGCTCAGGCAGGCCGTGGAAGCTCAGCAGCAGGTGATCATAATCCTGCTCCACATAGGAGCGGACACTCGCCGCGAGGGCGTCGAGGTATTCCGGCTGGTCATAGAACGGCTGCAAGATCGAGAACTGCACGCTCAGCTTCTTATCACGTACAACCCGCTTGGCCTCTTCAATCACCGTGGTCACGGTGCTGTCGGCAAACTGCGGGTACAACGGCGCCAAGGTCACTTTGCGAATGCCCTGGGCGGCGAGGCGGGTCAGCACGCTTTCAATGGACGGTTCGCCATAGCGCATCGCCAACTCCACCGGGCCTTGGGTCCACTGCGAAGTCATCTGCTGCTGCAAACGACGACTGAGTACCACCAACGGCGAACCTTCATCCCACCAGATGGATGCGTAGGCGTGGGCCGACTGCTCGGGGCGCTTGATCAGGATCAGCGACACCAGCAAGCGCCGCACCGGCCACGGCAGGTCGATCACATAAGGGTCCATCAGGAACTGATTGAGGTAACTGCGCACATCGGCCACCGAAGTGGACTTTGGCGAGCCCAGGTTGACCAGTAACAACGCGTGATCCGTCATGCAACATCCTATCTCTAGAGGCGGCTGGACAAGTCG
Source organism: Pseudomonas sp. DWRC2-2 (assembly GCF_049897885.1). Taxonomy (NCBI): domain Bacteria; kingdom Pseudomonadati; phylum Pseudomonadota; class Gammaproteobacteria; order Pseudomonadales; family Pseudomonadaceae; genus Pseudomonas; species Pseudomonas sp. DWRC2-2. Next base: position 94,264 of record NZ_JAFCXD010000002.1, on the reverse strand, counting down.
TCCAAGGCCGCGCGCAACTCAGTGAACTGGAAAGTGAAACCGGCGGCCAGCAAGCGCTCGGGCACCGCCTTCTGCCCACCCAGCAACAGTCCAGACAACTCGCCCAGGCCCACCTTCAATGCAAAGGCCGGCATCGGCATGAACGCTGGACGGTGCAGCACCTGGCCCAGGGTTTTCGCAAATTCGCGATTGCGTACTGGGTGTGGCGCGCAGGCATTATAAGGACCACGGGCATCCGGCTTGTGCAGAAGAAAATCAATCAGGGCGATTTGATCCTGGATATGCACCCACGGCATCCACTGCCGACCATTGCCAATCGGCCCGCCCAGCGCCAGTTTGAAGGGCAGCAACAGCCGCGACAAAAAGCCGCCCTCGGCCGACAGCACCAGGCCGGTACGCACCAACACGACACGAATGCCCAAGGCTTCGGCGCGCTGGGCGGTTTCTTCCCAGGCGATACACAACTGGCTGGGGAAATCGTCCTGCACCGGGCCGCTGGCTTCGGTTAATTCCCGCTCGCCGCCGTCGCCGTACCAGCCGACCGCTGAACCGGAAATCAACACCGCTGGTTTTTGCTCCAGACCTTCAAGCCATGCCAGCAAGGTTTCAGTCAGACTGATGCGGCTGCTCCACAACAACGCCTTGCGCTTGTGGGTCCAGGGGCGATCAGCAATGGGCGCGCCGGCCAGATTAATGACCGCATCCACCGGGCCGATCACCTGTTGCAGGTGTTCGACGCCTGCGACTTGAGCGCCGCATCGCTTGGCAACCTGTTCCGGCTGACGACTCCACACCGTCAGCCGATGCCCCTGCGCAAGCCAGTGTTGGCAGAGTTGGCGGCCGATCAGGCCAGTACCGCCGGTCAGCAAAATGTGCATGGGATCTTCCTCATGTAACGTTCGCCGCCCCTCACTGGTCTATTTTATAAGCAGCGGGCGTAACGTTGAATTAAGCCTCTGCTTTAACAATAGGTCACGCCGTAAGAACAGGTAAGCCAAAACTTATACCAAAAAACAATATTGTACAGCTATTGGTGTCGGCGTAGTCTGTACCCAACGGTAAAACGAGGCCTCCCATGACTGTTCCCATCGCGATCATCGGCACCGGCATCGCCGGTCTCTCCGCCGCCCGAGCGTTACGAGACGCGGGGCACGTTGTACAACTCTTCGATAAAAGCCGCGGCAGTGGTGGCCGCATGTCCAGCAAGCGCAGCGATGCCGGCTCACTGGACATGGGCGCGCAATATTTCACCGCGCGCGACCGGCGCTTCGTCAACGAAGTACAACGCTGGCAAAGCAACGGCTGGGCCGAGCAATGGGAACCCCAGCTGTACAACTTCAAATCCGGCCAACTCACCCCCTCGCCCGATGAACAGATCCGTTGGGTCGGCACGCCGCGCATGAGCGCGATCACCCGCGCCCTGCTCGACGACCTGCCGGTGGAATTCGGTTGCCGTATCACCGAGGTGTTCCAGGGTAAACAGCACTGGAATCTGTTGGATGCCGACGGCGAAAATCACGGCCCGTTCAGCCACGTGATCATCGCCACCCCAGCGCCCCAGGCTACCGCCCTGCTGGCTGCCGCACCTAAGTTGGCCAGTGCCGCCGCCGGCGTGAAGATGGACCCGACCTGGGCCATCGCCCTGGCCTTCGATAAGCCCCTGGATACACCGATGGAAGGCTGTTTCGTCCAAGACAGTCCCCTCGATTGGCTGGCACGCAACCGCAGCAAGCCGGGACGCGACACCCTCCTCGACACCTGGATACTGCATGCCACCAGTGCGTGGAGTCGGGACCATCTGGACCTGTCCAAAGAGGCGGTGATAGAACACCTGCACGGCGCCTTCGCCGAATTGCTGCACAGCGCCATGCCAGCGCCGTCTTTCAGCCTGGCGCACCGCTGGCTCTATGCACGACCGTCCAGCAGCCACGAATTCGGCGTGCTGGCCGACGCTGATCTGGGCCTCTACGTATGTGGCGACTGGTGCCTGTCAGGCCGGGTCGAAGGGGCGTGGCTCAGTGGCCAGGAAGCCGCGCGTCGCTTGATCGAACACCTGCAATGAACCGCATCAATCCGGCTAAATTGCTGCTGTCGAAATGGACAGCAGCTCATCCTCGCAACAAAGAAAAACACTTTTTGGTCACCGAACTGTTTCGGGATGAAGAAGGTGTCGTGCTGGAAATCGAACTGCAAGCCGTCATGACCCGACGCGCCGAACGCTTCGCCTGGCAGACCCTGCAAAACGCCGACGCTTGGAAAATCGGCTGGAAATAAGGGTCCTGCAAAAAACTTGTACAAACAATTTGACTTGTACAGCATCGAATCTATGATGGGATTTAGTTGTACAAGATTTCAGCCTTGTACAGGAATCTTGCAGAGGTTCGTTTATGTCCAGCACCACCAAACCAAAGATCGCCATCAGCGCCTGCCTCCTGGGCGAGAACGTGCGCTTCAACGGCGGCCATAAACAATCCCTGCTGTGCAGCCAGACCCTCGCCGACTATTTCGACTTCGTGCCGTTGTGCCCCGAGGTTGCCATCGGCCTGGGCATTCCCCGCGAACCGATCCGCCTGGTGGGTGACCCGGCCCACCCGCAAGCCGTCGGCACGGTGCACCGCGAACTGAACGTCACCCAGCCGCTGGACGATTACGGCCAGCAGATGGCGTCGGAACACACCGACCTTTGCGGTTACATTTTCATGCAAAAGTCACCCTCGTGCGGCCTGGAGCGGGTCAAGGTCTACCGCGACAACGGCACCCCAGTCGACGGTGGCGGGCGCGGCATCTACGCCCAAGCCTTTTGCGCGCGTCACCCCAATCTGCCGGTGGAAGAAGACGGTCGATTGAATGACCCGGTGCTTCGGGAAAACTTCCTGACCCGCGTCTTCGTTTACGCCGATTGGCAAAAGCAGCTGGCTGAAGGCCTGACCCGCCATCGCCTGCTGGCCTTCCATTCACGCTACAAATACCTGTTGATGGCCCACAGCCCGGCGCACTACAAAAGTCTCGGCCACCTGCTGGGCAGCATGACCAAAGAGACCCACCTTGATGAATTGGCCGCCTGTTACTTCAGCGACCTGATGACCGGCCTGAGCCAATGCGCCACCCGCGGCACCCACACCAATGTGCTGCAACACATCAGCGGTTACCTCAAACAAGTCATCAGTGCCGACGACAAGCAGGAAATGCAGACCGTCATCGGTCAGTACCGCCAAGGCATCGTGCCGCTGGTGGTGCCACTGACCCTGCTCAAGCACCACTTTCGCCAACACCCGGACCGCTACATCGCGCAGCAGGCCTACCTGCAACCGCACCCGGAAAACCTCAGCCTGCGAAATGCGATCTAGCCCATGAAAGCTGCCCTGCAAGACGAACCCGGCGAAGACATCGCCCAAGCCCTCGAAGACGGCTGGCTGCCGATCCGCGAGGTGGCGCGCCAGACCGGCGTCAACGCCGTGACCCTGCGCGCCTGGGAACGCCGCTATGGCCTGATCGTGCCCCAGCGCACGCCCAAGGGCCATCGGTTGTTCAGCGCCGAACATGTACAACGCATCCACACCATCCTCACCTGGCTTAATCGCGGCGTGCCAGTGAGTCAGGTCAAAAGCCTGATCGACTCAGCACTCAGCGTTCCCGATGCCGTGGAAAACGAATGGCACACCCTGCGCCAGAGCCTTGTGCAAGCCATCAGCGAATTGGCCGAACGCCGGGTGGATGACGCCTTCAACCAAGCCATGGCGCTATACCCGCCGCGCACACTGTGCGAGCAACTGCTGCTGCCATTGCTGCAGGAGTTGGAACAACGCTGGCAAGGCCAGTTCGGCGCACAGATGGAGCGGGTGTTTTTCCTGTCCTGGCTGCGTAGCAAGTTTGGTGCGCGCATCTATCACAACAATCGCCAGCTGCATGGCGCGCCGCTGCTGCTGGTGAATCAATCCGACCTGCCCTTGGAGCCGCACCTGTGGCTCAGCGCCTGGCTCGCCAGCAGCGCCGATTGCCCGGTGGAAGTGTTCGACTGGCCGCTGCCTGCCGGTGAGCTGGCCCTTGCGGTGGAACACCTGCAACCGCGCGCGGTGCTGCTGTATTCGAGCAAGGCGCTCCACCTGTCAGTGTTCGCAAAACTTTTGAGTGGCGTCAGTTGCCCAAAATTGATGGTCGGACCAACGGTATGCATCCACCAGGCCGAGTTGACCGTATTAACCCAGGACATCCCTGATTTGTTCGTCGCCGAAGAGCTGTTGTCGGCCCACCAGCTATTGATCCAGCGTGGACTCGTTTAAATGCATTTGATCTGGCTGCGCACCGACCTGCGCCTACACGACAACACCGCCCTGGCCACCGCGAGCCAGCGAGGACCGATTGCCGCCGTGTACCTGATCACGCCGCAGCAATGGCTCGCCCACGACGATGCGCCGTGCAAAGTCGACTTTTGGCTACGTAACCTGCAAGACCTGAGCAAGACGCTGGGCTCGCGGAACATCCCCCTGCTGATTCGCACTGCGGCCACCTGGGATAAGGCGCCCGACGTATTGAGCAAACTGTGCCGTGAACTGTCGGTTGAGTCGGTCCACGTCAACGAGGAATACGGCATCCACGAAAGTCGTCGGGATGCGGCTGTGTCCAAGGCCCTGGAAGCCGATGGCGTGACATTCCACAGCTACCTTGATCAACTGTTCTTCCAACCCGGCAGCGTGTTGACCAAGACGGGCACGTATTTCCAGGTGTTCAGCCAGTTCCGCAAGGTTTGCTACACCCGCCTGCACAGCGCCCTGCCACGTATCGTCGCAGCGCCAAAGGCCCAGGCACCGATCAAGTTGAAAAGCGACCCAGTCCCCAATACGGTCGAAGGTTTCGAACCACCCAGCGATAGCATGCGCGCCCTCTGGCCTGCCGGTGAAGACGAAGCCCGACGTCGCCTCGACGCCTTCGCCGACCAGCAAATCAGCTACTACAAGGACGAGCGCGACTTCCCCGCCAAGCCCGGCACCAGCCAGCTCTCCGCCTACCTCGCGGCGGGTGTGGTTTCGCCGCGCCAGTGCCTGCATGCCGCGCTGCAAACCAACGGCGGCGAGTTCGAAAGTGGCGACATGGGCGCCATCACCTGGATCAACGAACTGCTCTGGCGAGAGTTCTACAAGCACATCCTGGTGGGTTACCCACGGGTTTCCCGTCACCGTGCGTTTCGCCCAGAAACCGAAGCCGTGGCCTGGCGCAACGCGCCCAAGGACCTGGCCGCCTGGCAGGAAGCGCGTACCGGCCTGCCGATCATCGACGCCGCCATGCGCCAACTGCTCGAAACCGGCTGGATGCACAACCGCCTGCGCATGGTGGTGGCGATGTTCCTGACCAAGAACCTGCTGATCGACTGGCGCGAAGGCGAGCGTTTCTTCATGCGCCACTTGATCGATGGCGACCTCGCTGCCAACAACGGCGGCTGGCAGTGGAGCTCGTCCACCGGCACTGATTCGGCACCGTACTTCCGGATATTCAGCCCGTTGAGTCAGTCGGAGAAATTCGACAGCGAAGGCATTTTCATCAAGTACTGGCTGCCGGAGTTGGCCGCGCTGAATAAAAAAGAAGTGCACAACCCCGAAACCGTCGGCGGCTTGTTCGGCGTGGCCGACTACCCGCGTTCGATTGTCGACCTGAAGAAATCCCGCGAACGCGCCCTGGCCGCCTTCCGCAGCCTGCCTTCGCGCCAAGCTGTCGGGGGCGAACATGAGTGATTTCCTGCGCCGCTTCGCCCAGGCGTTCGCCACGCTGGACAAGCACAACCTGCATTTGCTCGACAACCTGTACAGCCAGGACATCGCCTTTGCCGACCCGCTGCACGAAGTGCATGGCCTGCCAGCCCTGCACCGCTACTTCGCAGAGCTGTACAGCAACGTCAGCCAACTGCGCTTCGACTTCCACGGCTTCGACCAGGTGGCCGAAGGCGAAGGTTACCTGCGCTGGAAAATGAGTTTCTGCCACCCGCGCCTGGCGGGCGGCAAGGTCATCCGCGTGGAAGGCTGCTCGCACTTGATGTGGCGTGACAAGGTATACCGCCATCGAGATTACTTCGATGCCGGCGCCCTGCTGTACGAACACTTGCCCGTACTGGGCAGCGTCATCAGTTGGCTGAAAAGGAGAATGGGATGAGCAGCACAGTGCCCCGTCGTTATTGGCTGACCGGCGCCAGCAGTGGCATCGGGGCCGCGCTGGCCGTGGAGTTGCTCAACAGCGGCGCCCATGTAGCGCTGAGTTCGCGCACCAAAGGGCCTTTGGAAGCGCTCGCGCAGCGTTACCCCGGCCAAGTGCTGGTAGTCGCGGGCGATCTGACCAACAGCCAGACCGTGCGCGAGATCGGTGAACATATTGGCGTGGTCTGGGGTTCGCTGGACACCGTAATCCTCAATGCAGGCACCTGTGAGTACGTAGACGCGCGGCAGTTTGATTCATCGATTATCGAACACGTGGTGCGCACCAACCTGCTGGCCAGCAGTTATTGCATCGAAGCCGCGCTGCCACTGTTGCGCGCAGGGCACACGCCACATCTGGTGGGAGTCGCCAGCGCCGTGACCTACCTGCCGATGCCCCGCGCCGAAGCCTACGGCGCGTCGAAGGCCGGCCTGCGCTACCTGTTCGAATCCTTGCGCATCAGCCTGGCGTCGGAAAATATCGACGTCACCGTGATCAGCCCGGGTTTTGTCGACACGCCGCTGACCGAACGCAATGACTTCCCCATGCCACTCAGTTGGCCGGCGGACAAGGCTGCGAAACATATCTTCAACAAGCTGGAAAAGCGTCCGCTGGAGATTGCGTTTCCCGCGCTGTTTATCGCCACCCTCTGGCCGCTGTCGAAACTGCCGAACCGCGCACAATTAGCCATCGGCAAGCGCATGCTGCGCAGCCCACCGCCGAAAAAGGACGACCTGTGAAGATCGCCATCATCGGCAGCGGCATCGCGGGGCTGACCAGTGCCTACCTGCTCAGCCGCCAGCATGAGATCACGCTGTTCGAAGCGGGCGACCGCATCGGCGGGCATACCCACACGGTCAACGTGACCGTCGAGGGTAAAAGCTATGCGGTGGATACGGGCTTCATCGTATTCAACGACTGGACCTACCCCAACTTCATCCGCCTGTTGGGGCAGATCGGGGTGACGTTCAAACCTACCGAGATGAGCTTCTCGGTGTGCGAGGAGAACACTCGGTTCGAATACAACGGTAATAACCTCAACAGCTTGTTTGCCCAGCGTCGCAATATTTTGTCGCCGGGGTTCTGGGGCATGCTGCGTGACATCTTGCGCTTCAATCGCCAGGCGCCGCTCGACCTGCAGGAACAGCGCATCAGCGCTGAGATGACCCTGGGCGACTACCTCGACGCCAACGGTTATGGCGAGCGGTTTATCCGCCATTACATCGTACCGATGGGCGCGGCGATCTGGTCGATGTCCCTGGCCGACATGCTGGGTTTCCCCTTGCAGTTCTTCGTGCGTTTCTTCAAGAACCACGGTTTGCTGTCAGTGAACAACCGCCCGCAATGGTGCGTGATCGAGGGGGGCTCCAGCCGTTACATCGAACCGCTGACCCGCAGCTTTCGTGAACAGATCCGCCTCAATTGCCCTGTGCATAACGTCGAGCGCAGCGACGACGGCGTGGTTATCCACAGCCTGGCCGGCAGTGAGGCATTCGATCGCGTGGTCTTCGCCTGTCACAGCGACCAAGCCCTGGCGTTATTGGCCGACCCGAGCCAGGCCGAACAAGACATCCTCGGCGCCCTGCCCTATGCCGACAACGATGTGGTGCTGCACACCGACACCCGCCTGCTGCCCGACCGCAAACTGGCCTGGGCCAGTTGGAACTACCGGCTGAGCGGCACGGCGCAGAAGCAGGCGGCCGTGACCTATGACATGAACATCCTGCAAGGCATCGACAGCGCCACCACCTTTTGCGTCAGCCTCAACCAGACGCCGATGATCAACCCGCTGAAGGTGCTCGCCCGCTACACCTACGCCCACCCGCAATACAGTCTGGCGGCGGTGGCCGCCCAAGAGCGTCGGGAAGAAATTTCGGGCGTGCGCAATACCTTTTATTGCGGCGCCTATTGGGCCAACGGTTTTCACGAAGACGGCGTGGTCAGCGCGCTGCACGTGGCCCAAGCCTTTGGGGAAACCCTGTGAACAGCGCCCTGTACAGCGGCTGGATTGCCCATCGCCGGTTTGCGCCCAAGGCCCATGCCTTTCGCTACCGCATTGGCTTGCTGTACCTGGATCTGAGCGAAGAACACGAAGTGCTTGGCCTTTCGCCCCTGGCCGGGCGTAGCCGCCTGGCGCCCTTCGGTTTTCGCCAGCAGGACTACCTGCGTGAATTGACGCGCACCGGCATCAGCTTGAGCGATGCGGTGCGCCAGGAAGTCGGCAAGGCACTGGGGCACACACCCCAGGGCGTTATCTGCCTACTGACCCAGGCCCGCAGTTGGGGCCTGGCTTTTAATCCCGTGAGTTTCTTCTACTGCTTCGAGACCGACGGACGTCTGGCCGCGATCCTGTGTGAAGTGACCAACACCCCGTGGCGCGAGCGTTATCACTACGTGCTGCCGGCCCAGGCCCTGGCTGCGGAGGAGCACCAACACTTCGCCGTGGCCAAGGCCTTCCATGTGTCGCCATTCTTGCCGCGCGACCTGGAATACCGCATGAGCTTCAGCCCGCCCGCCGCCAGACTCGGCGTGCATATGGCCGATTGGCAGGGCGAACTGAAAGTCTTCGATGCGACCTTGAGCCTGCAAAAAGAAACGCTCAACCGCGCTAGCCTGCACCGCTACCTATGGCGTTTTCCGTGGATGACCGCCAAGACCTGCCTCACGATCTATTGGCAGGCCCTGCGCCTGTTGCTCAAACGCACACCGATTTTTTCCCACCGGGCCGCCGATGGCGCCTCTCGCACTGCAGTCGGGTACACCAAGGATCGCCGCCATGAAATCCCCTAGCTTATCGGTCAAGACCCATCGCCTGAACGTCAACGGCATGACTGCCGCGCTGCTGCGCAAGGGCGTGCTGCGTCAACTCAGCCAATTGCGCCATGGCCAGTTGGTGGTGATCGAGGACGGCGAGCGGCAAGTCTTCGGCGCACGCGAAGCGCACCTGCTGGGCGAAATCCAGATCCTTGATTCGGCCGTGTGGGGCCTGGTGGCGGCCAACGGTTCCATCGGCGCCGGTGAGGCATTTATCCACGGTTACTGGAGCAGCCCGGACCTGACGGCAGTGGTTCGCGTGATGGTCAGCAACCTCGACGTGCTTGACGCGATGGAAGGCGGCCTCGCTCGCCTGGCCCGTCCGTTCACCCAGGGCCTGCACTGGCTCAACCGCAATACACGCAAGGGATCGCAGAAAAATATCGCCGCCCACTACGACCTGGGCAATGACCTGTTCGAAGAATTCCTCGACCCGACCATGATGTACTCGGCGGCGCAATTCCTGACCGCCGACGACACTTTGGAGCAGGCGCAACTGAACAAGCTGGAGCGCATCTGCCAGAAGCTGGCGCTCAAGCCGAGCGACCACTTGCTGGAGATCGGCACGGGCTGGGGCAGCATGGCGCTGTATGCCGCGCAGCATTATGGCTGCAAGGTCACCACCACGACCTTGTCCAAGGAGCAGTTTGCCTACACCGAAAAACGCATCGCGGCCTTGGGCTTGCAGGACCAGGTCACGCTGCTGTTGCAGGATTACCGCGACCTTACTGGCCAGTACGACAAGCTGGTGTCCATCGAGATGATCGAGGCGGTGGGCCATCGCTTTCTGCCGACTTACTTCAAACAGTGCGCGCACCTGCTCAAGAGCGATGGCCTGATGCTGCTGCAAGCCATCACCATTCGTGACCAACGCTACGAGCAAGCCAAAACCAACGTCGACTTTATCCAGCGCTACATCTTTCCGGGCGGCGCCCTGCCTTGCGTGCAAAAGATGCTGCAGATCGTCAGCCGCGACACCGATATGAACTTGCTGCACATGGAAGATTTTGGCCTGCACTACGCGCGAACCTTGCGCCTGTGGCATGAGAACTTTCGCCGCGCCCACGGCCGCCTTGCAGAATTGGGCTACGACGAATACTTCCTGCGGCTGTGGGAGTTCTACCTGTGCTACTGCGAAGGTGGCTTTATGGAGCGCACCATCGGCACCGCGCAATTGCTGCTGGCCAAGCCGTCCGCGATCAACCCGCCGCTGCTCGGGCGCTTCAGTGCTTAAGACGCTGGCCAACGCCGTGCTGTTTCAGTGCGGTTGGTTTGCGTGTGTGCTCGGCGGTGACAGCGTGTGGCTGCTGGTAGGGCTGGCCGTACTCGCCATTCATCTGCTGTGGATAAGTTCTTGGGCTGAAGACGGCAGGCTGATCCTCAGCGTAACGGTAGTGGGCACCCTGCTGGATACGGCGTTGCGCACGCTGGGCGTGTTTCATTTCACTGAACCGGGCCCGATGATTCCCTTCTGGCTGATCCTGTTATGGGCGTTGCTGGCGACCACGTTGCGCCATTGTTTGGCCTGGAGCGCTCGCCCCTGGTGGCGTGCGGCTGTACTCGGCGCAGTGGGCGGCCCGCTCTCTTACTATGCCGGTAGCCAGTTGGCCGGCGTACAGTTCGGTTTCGGCCTCACCCCCACGATGGCCTTACTGGCGCTGCTGTGGGCGGCGGTGTTTGTAGGCCTGCACCGACTGGCGCGCTGACGCCTGTCAGTCGTTTCACACCTGCATCACCCGCTTGCCTTACACTGCGCGCCTATGACCAACATCCCCCACACCCAAATCACCGAACCCGCCGTCACCTGCTCGACATGCGCGGCCTGCTGCTGCCAGCTGGAAGTCATGCTGATCACCGACACCGGTGTACCGGAACGCTATATCGATACCGATGACTGGGGCGGAGAAGTGATGCTGCGCCTGGACGACGGCTGGTGCGCGGCGCTGGATCGGGACACGATGATGTGCACGATCTACGAGCGACGGCCGCTGATCTGCCGGGAGTTCGAGATGGGGGCGCCGGAGTGCCTGACCGAGCGCGAAGGGATCGCAACGGCCTACCGCTGATCCCTTGGCTTTTGTAGTGAGCGGGCTTGCCCCGCGCGAGGCAAGCTCGCTCACCACAGTTCTTTGTGGGGTTACAGCGGTAGGGTGTAGTGCACCGAGTAACTTTCTACCCCATCGTTGTTGCTGCTGATGCCCGCGTTGGAATAATGCGTGGCACGAATGCCCACTTCATGTCCGCCCGCAAAGCGCAGGCCGAAGCCCAAGCGGTCTTCGAACTGGAAAGCCTGGCCGATGTTGTTGTCTTCCACTTTGGTGCGCGAGAACAACGCCACGCCAATCCCCGCTTCGATGTACGGTTTGACCCTCTCCCCGGCAAACTCATACACAAACACCGGCGAGAACGACAGGCTGCTGACGCTGGCGCGCTTGTCACCGTCCCAATAGGTGTAGGCGCCGCTCCAGTAGCCGGTCAGTCGACCGGTATCGCTCTGCCACCAGCTTTTGTCCCAGTCCGATGTCAGCCCCAGCCGATAGGTCATGGTCGAATCGCTGGTGCTCCCCACACCGAACTCCAGGCCAGCGGCCTGCGCCGAAACAGAGTGCCCCACTACAGCGGCCGCAATCGCAGCCAAACAGAACAAGCGCTTCATAAGAAACATCCTTTCCAAACGAAGTTATAGGGTTTTGTACAGGCTAACTCGCTATAGAAGCTGGCGAATAGACGGAAGTTCCGGCTAATAACGTCGGCATTTCACGAATTTTTCACGAAGCGAAGCTTCGCACATCGCCCGGATATTTCCATAGTGTCGGTAGGATATTTCTTAGGTGATACACATCGCCGCTGGTCCAGAACTGCGCGGGTTCAGGATTGCCGTCGGCCAGCAGGTCGCGCTCGCCCAGCAGACGCTTGAGCTGGCGGGCCACGGCGGCGCCGGTGTCGATGAGGATGATGCTGGGAGGCAGCATCTGCGCCAGGAGTGGCTTGAGGAAGGGATAGTGGGTGCAACCAAGAATGATAGTGTCGCAGCCGGCGCTGAGCAGCGGTTCGATGTAACCCTGCAACATCTGGCGCAGGGCTGGGCTGTTCAGGTCACCGCTTTCAATCAGCTCGACCAGGCCCGGGCACGGCTGGGTCACGACCTTCACATCGGTGGCGAAGCGGTCGAGCAAGGCGGCGAACTTGGCGCTTTGCAGCGTGCCGGTGGTGGCAAGCACGCCGACGACGCCACTGCGGGTAGCGGCAGCTGCGGGCTTGACGGCGGGCTCCATGCCGACCAACGGCCAATCGGGAAAATCCAGACGCAAGTCGGCAACGGCGGCGACCGTGGCGGTATTACAGGCAATCACGAACGCCTTGGCGCCCTGCTCCCGGAAAAACGCCGCCACCCGCCGCGAACGCTCAAGGATAAATGCCGGGCTTTTCTCACCGTAGGGGATGTGCCCACAATCGGCCACATACAGCAGTGATTCGTGGGGCAGCAGTTGCTGGATTTCGTCCAGCACGGTCAACCCGCCGATACCGGAATCGAACACACCGATTGGCGCGCCCTTAACCATGTTGCTTCCCGCACACGCTGCAACCGGGGTCACGCTTGACGCGCAACTCGCGAAAACGCGTGGTCAGGGCATCGATCAGCAACAAACGGCCCACCAGGGGCTCACCGAAACCGGCCAGCAGTTTCAAGGCTTCCAACGCTTGCAGGCTACCGACCAGCCCCACCAGCGGGCCGACCACGCCGGCTTCGCTGCAGGTGAGTTCGGTATCGCTACCGTGCCCATATAAACAGTGGTAGCACGGGCTCTCGGCGCGGCGCGGATCGAACACCGACAGTTGCCCTTCAAGGCGAATGGCGGCACCGCTGATCAAAGGTTTGCCGGCCGCGACGCAAGCCGCGTTGACCGCTTCGCGGGTGGAGAAGTTGTCACTGCAATCAAGCACCACGTCCACCGCTTCGACCGCTGCTGCCAGTGAATCGGCATCCAGCGCGGCGCGGTGGGCAATCAACGTGATTTCGGGGTTGATGGCCGTCAGGCGGCGCAGGGCCGAATCGACTTTGGTCTGCCCGACGCTGTCGGTGTCATGGATGATCTGGCGTTGCAGGTTGGTCAGGTCGACGGTGTCGAAGTCCGCCAGATGCAATTCGCCCACGCCCGCCGCCGCCAGGTACAGCGCAACGGGCGCGCCCAGGCCACCGAGGCCGACGATCAAGGCTCGGCCATTTTTCAGGCGTATTTGGCCGTCGATGTCGACATGCTGCAACAGAATCTGTCGGCTATAGCGCAACAGCTCCTGATCGGTCAGCACGGCCGGCGTCCCAGGGTGATGCGCTCGTGGCCGCCGAGGTCGATGCGGCTGTGCACGTCTTCGAAACCTTCACTCAACAGCAGGTCGCGCACAGCCGGGGCCTGATCGTAACCATGCTCCAACAGTAGGCGGCCGCCCGCATTCAGATGAGCGGGGGCCTGTTTGATGATCAGGCGCAGGTCGTCCAAGCCATCATGGCCAGCCACCAATGCACTGGCCGGCTCAAAGCGCACATCGCCCGCCACCAGGTGCGGATCGTTGGCCGCGATGTACGGCGGGTTGCTGATGATCAGGTCATAGGCCTGACCTTGCAGCGCACTGAACCAATGGCTGTTCAACACAGTGGCGTTATTGAGGTGCAACCGCTGACGGTTGCGCTCGGCCAGGGCCACGGCTTCCAGCACACGGTCGACGGCGGTGACTTGCCAGGCCGGGCGTTCGCTGGCCAAGGCCAAGGCGATGGCGCCACTGCCAGTGCCCAGGTCAAGGACCTTGGCGGGCGTGGCCGGTAACAATTCCAGGGCGGCTTCCACCAGCAATTCAGTGTCCGGGCGCGGGATCAGCGTGTGGGGCGCGACCTCCAGGTCCAGCTTCCAGAAACCTTGCTGGCCGAGGATATACGCCACTGGCTCGCCGCCGCGACGGCGTTGCAGGTAGCCGGCAAACGCCAGCGCGTGTTCGCTGCTGACGATTTTCTCGGGCCAGGTGTGCAGGTAGCTGCGGGACTTACCCAGGGCCGCCGCCAGCAACAACTCGGCATCCAGACGCGCAGTGGGCGAATCCGGCAGATCAGCGGCGCGCAGCAGGCTGGCGATGATGGTCATTTATTCACCTATCGCCGCTAATTGGTCGGCCTGGTATTCGGCAAGCAACGGCTCGATCACGGCGTCCACGCCACCGGCGAGAATCTCGTCCAGGGAGTACAGCGTGAGGTTGACCCGGTGGTCGGTGACCCGGCCCTGGGCAAAGTTGTAGGTACGGATGCGCTCGGAGCGGTCGCCCGAGCCCACCAACAGCTTGCGTTCGCTGGCAATCGCGTTGGCGGCGGCGCTGGTCTGCTGGTCGTTGAGCTTGGCCGACAGCCAGGACATGGCCCGTGCACGGTTCTTGTGCTGGGAGCGTTCTTCCTGGCATTCCACCACGATGCCCGACGGCAAGTGAGTGATGCGGATGGCGGAGTCGGTCTTGTTGACGTGCTGACCGCCAGCGCCCGACGAGCGGTAGGTGTCGACGCGCAAGTCGGCCGGGTTGATCTCGATGGCTTCCTGCTCATCCGGCTCGGGCAGCACGGCTACGGTGCACGCCGAAGTGTGGATACGGCCCTGGGACTCGGTCGCCGGAACGCGCTGTACGCGGTGCGCACCCGACTCGAACTTGAGCTTGCCGTAGACGTTGTCGCCTTCAACCCGCGCGATGACTTCTTTATAGCCGCCGTGCTCGCCTTCGTTCTCGGAGAGGATTTCTACCCGCCAACCGCGACGCTCGGCATACCGCGAATACATGCGGAACAGGTCGCCGGAGAAAATCGCCGCCTCGTCACCGCCGGTGCCGGCACGGATTTCAAGGAATACGTTGCGCCCGTCATTCGGGTCTTTGGGCAACAGCATGCGTTGCAGGTCGCCCTCCAACGCGATCAGCTTGTCCTTGGCTTCGCGGACTTCTTCCACGGCCATTTCGCGCATGTCCGGGTCGCTATCCTTGAGCAGCGCCTGGGCGCCTTCGAGGTCGGCCTGAGTTTTAAGCCACTGCCCATAGGTGGTCACAATTGGCTCAACTTCCGCGTACTCCTTGGAATACGTACGGAATTTGGCCTGATCAGAGATGACTTCGCCATCACCAAGCAAGGCGGTCAGTTCTTCGAAACGGTCCTGGAGCACGTCCAGTTTATTGAGCAGTGACGCTTTCATTGCGGTTTTTTATCCGAAGAGCTATCTGACGCGCCCTCACCGAGGGCAAAGAGTTCCTGGGCCATGGCCAGCGCATCGAGGCGGCCTTCGGCGGTAAGCTTTTTTAATTGTACGCTGGGCGCGTGGAGCAATTTGTTGGTGAGCCCGCGCGCCAGTTGCATCAGCACTTCTTCGGCGCTGCTGCCGTTGGCCAGCAAACGCTGGGCCTTGATCAGCTCCTCGTCGCGCAGGCGTTCGCCCTGCTGACGATACGCCTTGAGCACATCCACCGCCGCCAATTCGCGCAGCCGCACCATGAAGTCTTCGGCGCCAGTGCTGACCATCTCTTCGGCCGCCTGGGCAGCGCCCTGGCGGCTCTTGAGGTTTTCGGCGACCACTTCGTGCAGATCGTCGACGCTATAGAGGTAAACGTCGTCCAACTCGCCGACTTCGGGTTCGATATCCCGCGGAACAGCAATATCCACCATGAAGATGGGCTTGTGCTTGCGCAGCTTCAAGGCGCTCTCGACCGCGCCCTTGCCCAGGATCGGCAACTGGCTGGCGGTGGAGCTGATGACGATATCGCTGCGCACCAGCTCGGCCGGGATATCCGCCAGCAACACGGCATGCGCACCGAACTGCTCGGCGAGGATGCTCGCCCGTTCCAGGGTACGGTTGGCGACCACAATGCGCTTCACGCCCAGGTCATGCAGGTGGCGGGCGACCAGGGTGATGGTCTCGCCGGCGCCGATCAGCAGGGCCTGGCTGCGCTGCAAGTCACTGAAAATCTGTTTGGCCAGGCTGACGGCAGCAAACGCCACCGATACAGGGTTTTCACCGATGGCGGTGTCGGTGCGTACCTGCTTGGCGGAATTGAAGGTGGCCTGGAACAAACGGCCCAATAACGGGCCAACAGTGCCGGCCTCGCGCGCCACGGCATAGGCGGACTTCATCTGGCCAAGAATCTGCGGTTCGCCCAACACCAGCGAATCGAGACCGGACGCCACACGCATCATGTGACGAACTGCCGCATCCTCTTCGTGCACGTAAGCGCTCGCGCGCAGGTCGTCGAGGTCCAAATGGTGGTAATCGGCGAGCCAGCGCAGTACGACATCCGCTGAAAGATGTTCCTGCTCTATATAAAGCTCGCTGCGATTGCAGGTCGAAAGGATCGCAGCTTCGCGACTGTCGGTGAGCCGGCAGAGCTGCTGCAGGGCCTCAACCAACTGCTCTGGCGTAAACGCCACGCGCTCGCGCACGTCTACAGAGGCAGTCTTGTGGTTAATACCGAGTGCGAGGAAGGCCATTCAATATCGCTGATGATGTCGGGAAGCCGACAATTGTCCTACTTCGAAAGATTCAGAACAACCACCGTAAGCTATTGTCCTAATGCCTTGTGTCTATAAAGGCACCCATTGAGACTCGGTTATGTTTGGCCGAAGGCTTGTGTCATGATGATCCGACCGCAGGTTAGTCGTCCTTTTCCTATATGAATAGATCTTCCGCGTTGCTCCTTGCTTTTGTCTTCCTCAGCGGCTGCCAGGCCATGGCACCCGTGTCGCCGGACGGTACGCCGCCGGTGGAAGACAGCACCCCCGCCCCTGAAAAGCCCAAGGTTTATTCCTCGTTCACTGAAGAAACGGTGTTCAGCCTGCTGAGCGCGGAACTCGCCGGCCAGCGCAATCGTTTCGATATTGCGCTGGATAACTACGTGACCCAGGCCATCAACACCCAGGATCCGGGAATTTCCGAGCGCGCGTTCCGCATCGCCGAGTACCTGGGCGCCGACCAGGCTGCGCTGGACACGTCGCTGATCTGGGCCCAAAACGCACCGGACGACCTGGAAGCCCAACGCGCGGCGGCCGTTCAACTGGCACGCGCCGGGCGCTATGACGACTCCATGGTCTATATGGAGAAGGTCCTGCAGGGCAAGGGCGACACCCATTTCGACTTTCTCGCGCTGTCGGCGGCCGACACGGACCAGGACACGCGCAACGGTTTGATGAAGAGCTTCGACCGCCTGCTGCAAAAACACCCGAAGAACAGCCAACTGATTTTCGGCAAGGCCTTGCTGCTGCAACAGGATGACGAAGCCGACGCGGCACTGAAGTTGCTGGAGCAGAATCCGCCGGAAGAAGGCGAAATCGCCCCGATCCTGTTGCGTGCGCGCCTGCTGCAGAACCTCAATCGTGGCAAGGAAGCGATTCCGCTGCTGGAAAAAAGCATCAAGAAGTATCCGGAAGACAAGCGCCTGCGCCTGACCTACGCGCGCATGCTGGTGGAGCAGGACCGCATGGAGGACGCCAAAGTGCAGTTCGCCAGCTTGGTCCAGCAATACCCGGACGATGACGAATTGCGCTATTCCCTGGCACTGGTGTGCCTGGAAGCCAAGGCCTGGGACGAGGCCAAGGGTTACCTGGAAGAGCTGATCCAGCGCGAAAGCCATGTGGACTCGGCGCACTTGAACCTTGGCCGTATCGCGGAAGAGCGCAACGATCCACAGGCCGCCCTGCTCGAATACGCCCAAGTCGGCCCCGGCAATGATTACCTGCCTGCCCAATTACGCCAGGCTGATATCCTGATGAGCAACGGCCGCACCGACGAGGCGGAAAAACGCCTGGCTGCGGCCCGCGATGCCGAGCCGGACTATGCGATCCAGCTGTACCTGATCCAGGCCGAGACCTTGTCGGCCAACAATCAGGGCGAGCGTGCCTGGAAACTGCTGCAACAAGCCTTGTTGCAATTCCCCGACGATTTGAACCTGCTGTATACCCGCGCCATGCAGGCGGAAAAACGCAATGACCTGGCCCAGATGGAAAAAGACCTGCGCCTGATCATCAAGCGCGACCCGGACAACGCCATGGCCCTCAACGCCTTGGGTTACACGCTGTCCGACCGCACCACGCGTTACGCCGAAGCCAAGGTGTTGATCGAACAAGCCCACAAGCTCAACCCGGAAGACCCGGCCGTACTCGACAGCCTGGGCTGGGTGAATTACCGCCTGGGCAACCTCGACGAAGCCGAACGCTTGCTGCGCCAGGCGCTGGAGCGCTTCCCCGACCAGGAAGTCGCCGCCCACCTGGGCGAAGTGCTGTGGGCCAATGGCAAACAGCGCGAAGCACGCCAGATCTGGGAAAAATTCCTCAAGGAACAACCCGAAAGCCCCATCCTGCGCGGCACCATCAAGCGCCTGACCGGATCCGAGACCCTTTAAGCTTATGTTCTTGCGCCACATTGTCGTTTTCAGCTTCATCGCCCTGCTCGCCGGTTGCGCGGGTTTCGGCGCCCGTGAATCCGTTGAAGGCCAGGGCAACCCGGCGCAATGGAAGCAGCATAAAGATCAGCTCAGCAGCATCGACGGCTGGCAGATCGAAGGCAAAGTCGGGGTTCGCGCGCCGAAAGATTCCGGCAGCGGCACCTTGTTCTGGCTGCAACGCCAGGATTACTACGATATTCGCCTGTCCGGCCCCCTGGGGCGTGGCGCAGCGCGCCTGACCGGTCGACCGGGGCAAGTCAGCCTCGAAGTGGCCAATCAGGGGCGCTATGAAGCGACTTCGCCGGAAACGCTGCTGGAAGAACAGATTGGCTGGAAGTTGCCCGTATCTCACCTGGTCTGGTGGGTACGCGGCCTGCCCGCGCCTGACAGCAAGAGCCGCCTGAGCCTCAATGGTGACAGCCGCCTGGCCACGCTGGAGCAGGATGGCTGGCAGGTAGAGTATTTGAGCTACGTAGAGCAAAGCGGTTATTGGCTGCCCGAGCGCATCAAACTGCATGGCCCCGACCTTGACGTCACGCTGGTGATCAAGGACTGGCAACCGCGCAAGCTGGGGCAATAACGTGACTGTACAAACCTTGACCCTGCCCTCCCCGGCAAAACTCAATCTGATGCTGCACATCCTCGGTCGCCGTGAAGACGGTTACCACGAACTGCAGACGCTGTTTCAATTCCTCGACTACGGCGATGAGCTGACCTTCGCCGTGCGCGACGACGGCATGATCAAGCTGCATACCGAATTCGAAGGCGTGCCTCACGACAGCAACCTGATCGTGAAGGCGGCGAAAAAACTTCAGGAGCAATCCGGTTGCCAGCTCGGCATCGATATCTGGATCGATAAAATTTTGCCCATGGGTGGCGGAATCGGCGGCGGCAGCTCGAATGCCGCAACCACATTGCTGGGCCTGAATCACTTGTGGCAACTGGGTTGGGACGATGATCGCCTGGCCGCGCTGGGCCTGACACTGGGCGCCGACGTCCCGGTTTTCGTGCGTGGGCACGCGGCTTTCGCCGAGGGCGTGGGGGAGAAACTCACCCCGGAATACCCCGAAGAGCCATGGTATGTCGTGCTTGTGCCGCAAGTATCTGTAAGTACAGCAGAAATTTTTTCAGATCCGTTGTTGACACGTAACTCTTCTCCCATTAAAGTGCGCCCCGTTCCCAAGGGAAACAGTCGAAATGACTGCTTACCGGTTGTAGCAAGGCGTTATCCAGAGGTACGTAACGCTTTGAATTTGTTAGGTAAATTTACCGAAGCAAAATTAACCGGAACTGGAAGTTGTGTGTTTGGGGGCTTCCCAAGCAAAGCTGAAGCTGATAAAGTCTCGGCCCTTCTTACAGAGACCCTTACAGGGTTTGTAGCAAAGGGAAGCAACGTTTCGATGTTGCATCGCAAGCTGCAAAGTCTGCTCTAAAGGAACCGAGTGTTAGGCACTCGTTGCAACAGATACAGGGGCGTCGCCAAGCGGTAAGGCAGCAGGTTTTGATCCTGCCATGCGTTGGTTCGAATCCAGCCGCCCCTGCCATTTTCTATACTCATCCAGGTTACCCTCAGCCTCTAGGTACTGCGCGTGTCCAAGATGATGGTCTTTACGGGGAATGCTAACCCCGATCTGGCTCGGCGTGTCGTACGTCAGCTGCATATCCCTCTCGGTGACATCTCTGTCGGTAAGTTTTCCGACGGTGAAATTACAGCCGAGATCAATGAAAACGTCCGCGGTAAAGACGTCTTCATTATTCAGCCGACTTGCGCTCCGACCAACGATAACCTGATGGAACTCGTCGTGATGGCTGATGCCTTCCGCCGCTCCTCAGCGACTCGAATCACAGCTGTAATCCCTTACTTTGGTTATGCCCGTCAGGATCGCCGTCCGCGTTCCGCACGTGTGGCTATCAGCGCGAAAGTCGTCGCTGACATGCTGACCGTGGTAGGTATCGACCGTGTTCTCACGGTTGACCTGCACGCTGACCAAATCCAGGGGTTCTTCGATATTCCGGTAGATAACATCTACGGCTCCCCCGTATTGGTGGATGACATCGAAGACCAGCGCTTTGAAAACCTGATGATCGTGTCCCCGGACATTGGTGGCGTCGTGCGTGCACGGGCTGTTGCCAAATCCCTGGGCGTGGACCTCGGGATCATCGACAAACGCCGTGAGAAAGCCAATCACTCTGAAGTGATGCATATCATCGGTGATGTCGAAGGGCGTACCTGTATTCTGGTTGATGACATGGTCGACACCGCCGGCACCCTGTGCCACGCGGCGAAAGCCTTGAAAGAGCACGGTGCGGCTAAAGTCTTCGCCTACTGCACACACCCTGTGCTGTCGGGCCGAGCGATCGAGAACATCGAGAATTCCGTGTTGGACGAACTGGTGGTGACTAACACCATCCCGTTGTCCGCCGCTGCTCAAGCCTGTGCGCGTATCCGTCAACTGGATATCGCACCGGTCGTTGCCGAGGCGGTCCGCCGCATCAGCAATGAAGAATCGATCAGCGCGATGTTCCGCTAAGGGTCAAACCTTCGGCACATCCCACTGACGAAAAGCGCCCCGCCCCGACATTCTGTTGGGGCGGGGCTTTTTTGCCCATGTCGAGTACGGCGCTGGTCGCAAACGCCGCTCGATGATGGCTATTTTGGAGATACAACATGAACGACTTTACTCTGAACGCTCAAGCGCGTACTGACCTGGGGAAAGGTGCGAGCCGCCGCCTGCGTCACGCCGCCAACATCCCAGCCGTTGTATACGGTGGTAACAAGCCTGCTGAATCCGTGACCATCCTGGCCAAGGAAATCGCCAAGCTGTTCGAAAACGAAGCTGCCTACAGCCACGTTATCGAGCTGAACGTCGACGGTGCCAAGCAGAACGTCATCGTTAAAGCGATGCAGCGTCACCCGTCCAAGCAGTTCATCATGCACGCTGACTTCGTTCGCGTTGTAGCTGGCCAGAAACTGACCGCCATCGTGCCTGTGCACTTTGTTGGTGAAGAAGCTCCGGTCAAGAAAGGCGGCGAGATCTCGCACGTCCTGAACGAAATCGAAGTGACCTGCTTGCCGAAAGACCTGCCTGAGTTCATCGAAGTCGACCTGTCGGCTCTGGAAATCGGCGCTATCGTTCACCTGTCCGACCTCAAAGCCCCTAAAGGCGTTGAGTTTGTTGCACTGGCTCACGGTGATGACAAAGCTGTTGCCAACGTTCACGCTCCACGCGTTGCTCCAGAAGCTGAAGAAGAAGGCGCTGCAGAGTAATTCACTCTGTATTGCCGGAGCTTGAGGAAACATCGCGGACCGGAACGTAGCGAGAAAGCGGGCGATAACGCGGCGTTTACTCTTGAGTAAATAGCTTCTGTCGTCCACTTTCGCCGCACACTTGGTTGCGGTGATGTTATCCACAACTCCAAAGGAAGGGCCCCTGTCGTGACTGCCATTAAACTGATCGTTGGCCTGGGAAATCCAGGCGCCGAATACGAACAGACCCGGCATAACGCGGGGGCCCTTTTTGTTGAGCGTATCGCCCACGCGCAAGGTGTGAACCTGGTGGCCGATCGCAAATATTTTGGCCTGACCGGGCGCTTCTCGCATCAGGGTCAGGATGTTCGTCTGCTGATTCCCACCACCTACATGAACCGCAGCGGCCAGGCTGTCGCGGCGCTTGCGGGTTTCTTCCGGATCAAACCCGAGGAAATCCTGGTGGCCCATGACGAACTGGACCTGCCACCCGGTGTTGCCAAGCTCAAGCTGGGCGGCGGGCATGGCGGGCACAATGGCCTGCGCGACATCATCGCGCAGCTGGGTAATCAGAATAATTTCTACCGTCTGCGGCTCGGCATTGGCCACCCAGGCGTTGCCAGTATGGTTTCAAATTTCGTCCTGGGTCGTGCGCCACGCGCCGAACAGGAAAAACTCGATGCCAGCATCGACTTTGCCCTCGGCGTGCTGCCGGATATCTTCGCCGGTGAATGGAACCGCGCGATGAAAAACCTGCACAGCCAGAAGGCCTGACTCTTACCGAGGGGAAACACCATGGGATTCAATTGCGGCATCGTCGGCCTGCCCAACGTCGGCAAATCCACCCTGTTCAACGCTCTGACCAAGTCCGGTATTGCAGCGGAGAACTTCCCCTTCTGCACCATCGAGCCCAACAGCGGTATCGTGCCGATGCCGGATCCACGCCTGGACGCCCTGGCGGCCATCGTCAATCCAAAACGCATCTTGCCGACCACCATGGAATTCGTCGACATTGCGGGCCTGGTGGCTGGCGCGTCGAAAGGTGAAGGCCTGGGCAACAAGTTTCTGGCCAACATCCGCGAAACCGATGCCATCGCCCACGTGGTCCGCTGCTTTGAAGATGAGAACGTAATTCACGTCTCCAACAGCGTCGACCCCAAGCGCGACATTGAGATCATCGACCTGGAACTGATCTTCGCCGACCTCGACAGCTGCGAGAAGCAACTGCAGAAAGTCGCGCGCAACGCCAAGGGTGGCGACAAGGATGCCGTTGTCCAGAAAGGCCTGCTGGAGCAGTTGATCGCTCACTTCACCGAAGGCAAGCCTGCGCGCAGCTTGATGAAGAACATGAGCACCGACGAAAAAGCGGTGATCAAGGGCTTCCACCTGCTCACTACCAAGCCTGTCATGTACATCGCCAACGTTGCCGAAGACGGGTTCGAAAACAACCCGCTGCTCGACGTGGTCAAGGCCATCGCCGACGAAGAAGGCGCGATCGTGGTGCCCGTGTGCAACAAGATCGAAGCAGAAATTGCCGAGCTGGATGACGGCGAAGAAAAAGACATGTTCCTCGAGGCCCTGGGCCTGGAAGAGCCTGGCCTGAACCGCGTGATCCGCGCGGGCTACGAAATGCTCAACCTGCAGACCTACTTCACCGCTGGTGTCGAAGAAGTCCGCGCCTGGACCGTCAAGGTCGGTGCTACCGCACCACAGGCCGCTGGCGTGATCCACACCGACTTCGAAAAAGGCTTTATCCGCGCCGAAGTGATCGCCTACAACGACTTCATCCAATTCAAGGGTGAAGCCGGTGCCAAGGAAGCGGGTAAGTGGCGCTTGGAAGGTAAGGAATACATTGTTAAAGATGGCGATGTGATGCACTTCCGTTTTAACGTGTAAGCGTTACCTGCGGTTTATACCGCGAATAAAAAGCCGATGCATTGCATCGGCTTTTTTGTGGGCGTTGTTTATCGGGGCTCAATAATACGCACACCAAACATCGAACAACTTCAGACTTCTCCTACTTACACCGACGCGCCTCATTACAAAAACATAAATCCCAGTCAAAACCAAACTTATCCTACACAATGTTGGCAATTCGCAGGTTCAACAACAAGTGACAACACTTATAAAATTCTATCTACTGAATCGAGTCTACATATCAATAGTGAAGCAATAACGATTATGGAGTAATCATTCAATGTCGGCCTCTGACACTATGGACAATGAAGCGGATGATTCACTGCTTGAAGGTCCCGATATTGAAGAAATACTGAGCAGCACTGCCCCGCTCAATATTGATATTTTGCTGCTGGGAGAAACGGGAACCGGCAAGGACACCTTAGCGCAGCGAATCCATCGATTATCCGGGCGACGGGGGAGCTTCATCGCGGTGAATTGCGCAGCGATTCCGGAAAGCCTCGCGGAAAGCCAGCTGTTCGGCGTCAACAGCGGCGCCTTCACGGGAGCCATGCAATCACGGGCGGGATTCGTCGAGGCGGCTCATTTAGGCACGTTGTACTTGGATGAAGTCGACAGCATGCCATTGAACCTGCAGGCGAAGCTCCTACGTGTGCTGGAGTCGCGTGGTGTTGAGCGCCTGGGCTCGACTCGCTTCATCGCGGTAGACATGCGCGTCATCGCGTCGGCACAGCACTCGTTGCACCTGATGGTCGAGAACGGCACCTTCAGGCGCGATCTTTACTTTCGCCTGAGTGTCGTGAACATCCAACTTCCGGCACTCCGAAACCGGCGTGAACATATCATTCCCCTGTTCCTGAAAATGATTCGCGAGGAGGCCGATCAGTTCAAATGTAGTGCTCCGCCCCCGCCTGGCGAACTGTTGCAACAACTGCTGTGCCACGCGTGGCTGGGCAATGTACGCGAGTTGCGCTCCACCGCCAAACGGTTCGTATTGGGGTTGCCACCGCTTTTGATCCCCATGATTGACCAGGCTGATACACAGACGAACCTGAAAACACGCCTGCAGCAAATTGAAAAAACATTGATTGAAGAGTCACTACGCCGACATCGGCACTGTGTAGATGATGTGGCTATGGAATTAGGGGTTCCCAAGCGCACGTTGTATTACAGAATGAAACAACTTGAGATTTTGCTTTAATCAAGAAACTTGCATCCCCCCGCAATAGACTTACGACGCTCGCACACTATGTACCTCTACGCCTTAATGGCTTTCAGCAATCAAACCTAAAACCTTCCACCGTAAAAATCTTGAAACATTTAATTAACGACATCATGGAACCGCTCCCCTTTGTGTACCACACATCTGATGCGGAGATTAGTTTGTAAGAAAACCTGATAGGGTCATTGCATTTTAATCAACGCCTAATGCATCACTTTTTGAAAATCACTTTTGGAGTACTCCCTATGTCCAGCATCAACGGATATCCATCGCCAAACCAGTTTGGTAGCCCATACGCCGCTTCTGCGTATAACCAAGCCGCAACCGGTACTGGCGCAGGCACTGCAGAGGACAACTTCGAGCAAGGAGAGAAAATCAACGACTATACGACTAAAAAGCAGCTTGAAGCGAAATTGATCTCTGGTATCAACCAGGCTGCCAAAGGTTTCCAATAAAAGCTATTTACCTCTCAGGCTCATCAGCCCGAGAGGTAACCACTCAACTCACGCGGATACACGTACGCATCTGCCTCATCAAAACCATCTGCAGACGTCCATTCAATAGGCACTCTATGCGAATTCAAGAATATTCTTCTTCCGACAGAAATGCAGATCTTCGCTCCGACGGCCTGGAAGGAGATCAATCGGACTGCAGTAAAGATTCCTGTTTTTTTGCATCTTTGCTTGAACGCTCGCCCGAGGTGGGTGGATCCCGTAACGCATCGTATATACCCGGGGCACTCACAGACGCTATTGCACCTTTAACCACCTCAAAGACCAGCATGGCAAAATTGCTAAAGTCGACACGTAAAGAAATTGATATAGATCAGTTCAGGAAGTTTCCAAGCCTACTTTCCAATATCCAACTCATGTCTCAGCTTTCAGTAAAGTGTCTTGCCAAGACAACTCAAGGCCTTGACAAAATATGCAACCTGCAATAGTAATCATGACTAAATACCTGTCAATTACTTTACTTTTGTCTGCCACGCTACTATTGACTGCTTGCAGTGACCGAGTTGAACTTCACCGCCAACTTTCTGAGCAAGAGGCTAACGAAGTCATCGCAGAGCTGGCAGATAAACATATTCGTGCGCAAAAAATCCCTGCCAAAGATGGTGTTGTCGTGGCGGTCAACGCAAATGACATCGGACGCGCTGTACGAACGTTGGAAGCCGCTGGCCTACCCCGCGTGGCGAGAACCACGCTGGGCGACACATTCCGCAAGGAAGGCGTTATCTCTACGCCATTGGAAGAGCGTGCACGCTATATCTATGCGTTGTCCCAAGAGCTTGAGTCCACGCTATCTAATATTGATGGCGTTATCGTGGCCCGAGTTCACGTGGTACTACCCGAACGCATTGCACCCGGTGAGCCGGTTCAACCCGCGTCCGCCTCAGTGTTCATAAAACATGACCCTCGAGTGGATCCCGATAATATCCGCTCGCGCGTGCGCAGGCTGGTGGCAAGTAGTATCCCAGGCATGGCCACGGCAGTGGATAACCCGCAAAAACTCAGTGTGATATTCGTGCCTGCAATCACTTATCGCGAACAGCAACGCCTAGTGTATTTCGGCCCTTTCCTGATACCTGATGAAGACCTCGTTTTTTGGCGGAGCAGCGTATTTATCTCTCTGCTTTCTCTAGTGACCGCTGTACTCACCACGTTGTTTCTGCACCGCAGACGCCAGCGACTCATGCAAGCTGCTTCTACCATCAACGAATCTATCAGTCCTGAACATGATGCCTGACGCCGAGTACTCATTGAGTGAAAAGCTGGCCTGGGCGCAATGGTGGGCTTGCGCCTGGAAAAGTGCGCATGAAGACTGGAAGGGTGACCAACCTGCAAGTATTGACGCGCTTTATCAGAACAGAGGGTCGTTACCTGACGGATTCATGGGTGTGGACGACTGCTTACCTCCCGTCCCCCATCCCACCGTGCTGCGCCTGGCCCTCGCCTCAAGTGAGCAACTTGAGCTCGCGCTGAAACTGGTTAACGACACCTTGAGTCCTCAGGCTGCCGCCGGACTGGATGACAGTCACCACCAGTGGTGCATCCGCCTGTCCAAGGCGTTGCCCCCTACGGTGCTGGCTTCCTATACCGATCCGTTGCAACTGCTGCACAGCTGGCTCGAGCCAAATGCATGGCAGCGACTTAGATTGCGTTTTCCCAGAGAGCGGGCGTGCAGGATTGAGCAGATACCTGCGTGCCTTGAGCGCGCAAGTAGTCGATTGAACACTCTATGGCAGGCGGTGGTCTGGCGGGTCACGTCCCAGACAGAAGACTCCATAACCCCTGAATCGCACGTGTAGGGGATCAGCGATGTTATGCAGATATGCCATTGATTTGCTCAAGGACAAACCTGGATTGCCCCGCAGTTTGATCCCACGGGAGGAACTTGCCAATTGGAAGCAGGCAGAACAGCTGTTGTCGCATGCCCACGACCAAGCGAATGAGCTCCTGAGGTTGACGGAAAAAAAATGTGAAGCGTTGCAGGAAAAGGCGTCATTGGAACTCTGGCGACGCGCAGACGCCCACCTCAAACGCTGGGAGCATGACCGTCAAGTCATGTGCGACAAGCTCGAACACTATGCGACTTCAATCACACATGAGGCGATTCGTTGCCTCTTGGATGAAACGATAGCTCCCACCAGGCTGGCGGCGCTTATCAAGCACTTGTTGCGCAATCAGGTCCACGAGATCAGCGCGACTCTGCTTTGTCACCCGCACGATGTCGACGAGATTAAACGAGGCCTTCTTCATGAAAGTACTGTTTGGAAACTTCAAGCCGATGAGGCAATTGCGCCTCAAACTTTGGTATTGAAAACAGATGAAGGTGACTTTCGTATCAGTTGGAGTGCCATGCTCGCCAGTTTTTTCAAACACGACAACGCGTACAGGATCGACATCTAATTCGGCAACCTGCGTGCAGCAGGCCCAGAACGCCGCGAACTTGATTCCTCTATAGAAACACCAAAAACAACATTCAAAGGAAAGACCATGAACACGCCTAAGACGCTCTCGCTCCAGGCATTAAAATTGGCTGAGGCTGCCTATAAAAAATATGACTCATTCCCGCTGGGGGAAATGAATGACGAGCAGGACGCTGAATTTTTCTTTAACTTAACCAAGAAAATGACTGTTTCCAACGCACTCTTTACCGACAACCTTCGGATTGAGCATCAGTCGCTGAAAACAACCATTGAAAGCTTCCAATAATATGAACGCTCTCATCCGTAGTTGGTTAAACAGTCACGAGGAACAACTCACCTTATTTGAAGATAATGACGTGGTGTCTTTGAAACGTCAGGAAACCTTCATTCTGTTTGGGGCTCAGCTCACCTCGACGGCCTCCGATACTACAACGTTGCAGCGCTGGCTGCGTCTAGGCGCGGCCAGCCTGAACTTCTTCCAGGGCACTCTGGTTCGAAACACCGAGAGTGGCGAGCTTTGGCTGATGCAAACCTTGCGCGACCGTCCGAGCGAGGCAGAGGTAGTCGCCTGCCTTGAAACCCTCCTCAACCAACGCGACACCTGGCGCGCCACGTTCACTCGCCTTGCTCGCACACCCCAGCACCTCAAGCCCACCTCACTACGTTCACTGTCGTACTAACCAGAGAACTTCTATGAAAAATAAGACCCACAAGCGGCGCAGTTTGCGCCCCACTTCGCCTGATGCTTCGTCCCGACGAACACTTGGGTACAGTATCGCCCTGCTTTCCTGGCTGCTGGTCCCAATGGAACATACAGTGGCGGCCATCCCCAGCGAGTGGAAAAACACCGCCTACGCCTACGAGGCCGACCATAAACCGCTACGGGACGTACTCGACGACTTCGCCCAGACCTTTGGCACGCAACTGCAAATCGAAGGCCTGCTGGAGGGGGACGTCAACGGCAAGATCCGCGCGAATACCCCACAGTCCATGCTGGATAGACTCGGCGTTGAGCACCGTTTTCAATGGTATCTCTACAACAACACCCTGTTCATCAGCACGTTGGACCAGCAGGAATCCGCGCGCCTGGAAGTCTCCTCGGAAACTATTTCCGACCTCAAGCAAGCGCTGACTGATATCGGCCTGCTTGATAGCCGTTTCGGCTGGGGCGAATTGCCTGAAGACGGTGTCGTACTGGTCTCCGGCCCCAAAACCTACATCGAACAGATCAAGCAGTTCAGCAGCAAACGCCGCTCGGCGGACGAAAAGCAGAGCGTGCTCAGCTTCCCGCTGAAATTTGCCAACGCGGCAGACCGCACCGTGGATTACCGAGGTGTAAAACTCGTCGTTCCCGGCGTCGCGAGCATTTTGCGGGGACTCTTGGAACCCCGTTCGGCCTCAACGCTTTCGGGGATGAGCCAACCCGCCTCATCCCAGCCATCCCCTCTAACACCCAACGTGCCTCGGCTGGGCAACCCGTTGCTGGGCCAAATGCTCGGTGCAAATGGCAACGCGGGGCAGTTGGACGCCGGCCCCACCATGACCACGCGGGCACCGACATCCAACAGCCGCATCCGCGTCGAAGCCGATGTGCGCAATAACACCGTGCTGATCTATGACCTGCCGGAGCGCCAGGCCATGTACCGCGAGTTGATCACCCAACTTGACGTCGCCCGCAAGTTGATCGAAATCGATGCGATCATTCTCGATATCGAACGCACGCAATTACGTGAATTCGGCGTGAACTGGGGTTTCCAGAACAGTCGCTTCCGCGGCGGCGTCAACATGGCGCCTGGCACCTCGTCGCAGGTGTCGATTGAAAACCGCGATCGTTTCTACGCCGATATCCGCGCGCTGGAGGCCAAGGGGCTGGCAACCATGGTCTCCAACCCTTCGGTGCTCACTCTGGAGAACCAACCCGCGGTGATCGACTTCAACCGCACCCAATACATCTCCCCCGGTAGAGATTACGCCACCATTTTGCCCGTCACGGTGGGCACCAGCCTCCAAGTGGTTCCCCGGGTAACGACAGGGCGCGGCGTTCATCAGATCCATCTGGCCATCGATATCGAAGACGGTAATTTCGACGAAACCAACCCCGAGCGAGACCCCAATCACCCCGATGTTCGCCGGGGCAAGGTCAGTACGCAGGCCGTGATGCAGGAGAAGCGTTCTCTGGTAGTGGGTGGCTTCCATGTCACCGACAGTTCCGACCAGCAAAAGAAGATCCCGTTGCTGGGGGATATTCCGTTGCTGGGCAAGGCGCTGTTTTCCTCGACGGAACGCCACAACAATCGTCGTGAACGCTTGTTTATCCTGACACCCCGCGTCATCGGGGACCAGGACGACCCTTCGCGCTACTTGCCACAGGACGACCAGGCCGAGTTGCAAGCGGCCCTCACACCGCTGGCCAGGCGCTACTCACCGCATCAGCCGGTGATCAAACGCAGTGACATCATCACCACGCTGGCACGTTTGGTCAGTGAAGAAGTCCCTAAGGCTTTCAGCGCGGCACCGATGCCTTTGTCGCTGAATACGTTGTGCAGCACCCGTGATTTGTTGGCGCTGAATTCCGAACGCAGCCAGTGGTACGCCGGCCCGGAATACAACGTGGCGGTCGTGGTGTTGCGCAACCAGTTCAAACGTAATGTGCGTATCGATGAAAAGGAATGCAGCAACTCGCAGACCCTGGCGGTCACTGTCTGGCCGCGCGCCTGGCTCAAGCCGGGTGAAGAAGCCGAGGTATTTATCGCCATGCGCCCGGTGGTGAAGGATGAACACCTCAGCGTGCCCCGCCCCTCCTTGATCACTCCAGCTCAGAAGGCCACACCATGATGAACCGATTGTTGTGCGTCACCTTGATCGGCGCCGCGATGCTCTTCACCGGCTGTACGCCGACGTGCAAAGGTGATTCATGCTCACGTCCGCAATCGAGCCAAGACAAAATGGTGATCTGGTGGCCGCCGCAGATGCGCGTCGAGCCCGCCCCCTCCGGTGAGCGGGCAGATTACCAAACGGTATCACTGGAACGATGAGGCACCCGGATATGCCCGACGACCCAAGGCAGGCATTTTTCGACAACCTGGTGAGTGGCGCACCCGCTCACCTGCCCCTGGCGCCCGGCATCAAGGTCTGCGCACAACGAGCAGGCCAGCGACCAGGGTTGGCCTTGTGCATCGCGCGCGAGGCTTTGCAGGCCGGGCAATTGCAACGGGTGCTAGAGCGACGCTTTGAGCAGGCAGTCGCGTTCGATGGCTGCTTTATCTACCTCGACCCTCAGCATGCCCTGGTGATCTGGCATGCACTGCCGGCAAGCACCAGCACGCTCGACAGGATCCTCAGCCGGATGCTGTCGCTGGCCACCCTGCAAGCCTTGGACACGTGATCAGCGTCGCTCAAGCTCGGGAAGTTCCAGGGTTTCGCGCTTGGCCTCATCATCGAGCTCACGCAGGGTTCGGTAAATCAGCGCCACGGCCTGCAAGGTTTCGCGTGGGATACCAGCGCCCAGTTTTTTCGTGTAGAGCGTGCGCGCCAGCCAGACACACTGGATCACCGGCACGTCGGCCGCCTTGGCGCGGCGGATCAATGTGCGGGCTTCATCATCCGTACCTTTGCTCACCAACATCGGCAGTGGTGTCTTACCCGGACGGTAATACAGCGCGACGGCATAGTGCGTCGGGTTGACCACCAGCATGTCGGACTCCTCCAGCTTGGGCAGCTTGACCTTTGGTTCTTCCTGAGCCAACTGGTACGCCAACGAACGGCGTTGCCCTTTCACATGGGGGTCGCCCTCCATGTCCTTGTACTCTTTGACGACTTCCACTTGGGTCATGCGCATGCGCTTGGCAAAAAAGTGCTTGGACAGGATCATATCGACAAGCGCCAGCACCAGCAGCATGCCCAGGCACACGTGCAGCAGATGACGGAACAGCGCGATCAACGCCACGATGTAGCTTTGCAGGTCACTGGTGGCCAGGTTGATCAGCGTGCCCACTGCGGGCCAGATCACCACATACAGAATCAAACTGATAAGGAAGGCTTTTGCCACGCTCATCAGCAGGTTCATCAACTGCTGGGCAGAGAACATCTGTTTGACCTGGCTGACGGGGTTGAGGCGATTGAAATCCATCTTCAGGGCCTCCGGCGCAAACAGCAGCCCGAACTGCATCCAACTGCTGATCAGCTTGGTGGTAATCGCGACCCCGGCCATCAACAGGGCAAATGAAAAGAACACCCCCAGCCCATCGAACAGCACCTCTTCCAGCGCACGCGCGAAGGGCTGGTTCAGCCGTGACATCGGCAACAGCATCAATTGCTGGAAGCGTTGCAGGCTGGTCTCGGCGGTGGCCAAGGCAATTTCACTGATCGCTGTCAGCGCCAGCAGCTTTGCGACATCCTGGCTCTGGGCGACCTGGCCTTTCTTGCGTTGGTCACGCAGTTTCTTGGCGGACGCCGGGTGCTTTTTTTCGCCTGAGTCACTCATGGCACTGCGACCTTGAGCAAAACGGCCAATGAGTGTTTAAGGTCGCCCAGCAGGCTTATACGCCCGACGATCAGATCCTGCAGCAGCGCAAAGTACAACAACAGGATGCCAATGCCCGCCAGGCTCTTGACCGGTGGCGCCAGGGTACTCACCTGTAACTGCTGGCTGTAGACCCCCAACAGTGCGATGCCGAACTCCAGCAACAGCAACACCGCAATAAAGGGGGCGGCATAGAGCATCATGTGGGTGAACGTATCCCCCAGCAGGCCGATAAACACAGCAAAGCCATTCACCGCAGGCAGCGGAAACCACAGGGTGGGCGGCCAGATCAGGTAACTGTCCCAGATCACCTGGGTCAGCGTGCCCAAGCCGAGACTGGTCATCAGCAGGAAAATCGCCAGTTGCTTGAACATATGCCCGATCGGCGTTGCATCAGGACCCAGCGAAGGGTTGAGTTGCCCACCCGCCAAGGCACCCCGCTGGTTGTCCAGCAGCGCCCCCACTGACTCGAACATCCAGAACGGCATCGCCAGAAGCACCCCCAGTAAAATCCCCAGGGCCACCTCCTTGAGTACCAGCGCAGCCAGCATGATTGCGGAGTAATCCTGGCCGGCCAATGCAGCATGAATACCCGGTGCGGGCATCAACGCCATGACCATCACCAGGGTGTGCCGCGGCATGCCTCGGATGTGTTGAAAACAGAACGCCGCCACCAGGATGCCGCACGGGTAGATACGCGCCATGCCGATCACCAGACTGGGCAGGTATTCGAGATAGAGCAGCATGGGCGATGCCTCAGTTCAGGGCCGAACGGCCGATCATTTCGAACGTCAGATTGATCAACTGGATCAACTCCACGCCAATCCAGCGGCCAGTCATGATCAGCGTGATACCCACGGCCACCAACTTGATACCGAAGGGCAATGTCTGGTCCTGTACCTGCATCAATGCCTGCACGAGAGACGTCAACACCCCCACCACCACCGCCACGATCAACGGCGGCGCCGACAGCACCACCACCAGCAACATGCCCTGCTTGAACAGCACGATAGGTTCCATAGGGCACTCAGAGGTAGGAGAGGAACAGACTGTCGAGCAACCGGGACCAGCCGGACACCATCACGAACAACAGCAATTTGAGTGGCAGGGAAATGGTCATCGGCGAGACCATTTGCATGCCCAGCGACAGCAGCAGGTTGGAGACAATCAGGTCGATCACGATGAAGGGGATATAGATCAGAAAGCCGATCTCGAACCCGGCCTGCAGCTGCGACAACACGAAGGCCGGAATCACCAGGATCAAGTCTTCGCGCTGCACCTCCTCGGCCATCTGCGCAGGCCACAAGCGCTTGGAATTCTCCAACAGGTGCGTCAGCACATCCGGGTCGATGTTGCGCAGCATGAAGGCACGTAGCGGTTTGATCGCCTCACTGCCTGTCTGCAGAAGCATTTGCACGTTGCTCAAGTCCAGAGGCGAGGCTTTGACGTGCTCGGCGATTTCATACCCCACCGGGGCCATGATGAATAGCGTGGCCGCCAGTGCGATGCCATTGATGGCCATGCTGGGCGGCACCTGCTGCACACCGATGGCGTTGCGGGTGATCATCAGCACAATCACCATTTTCAGGAACGCGGTACAGACGATCAACAGCATCGGCATCAATGACAATGCCGCCAGGAAGACCGCGAGAACTAAGGGGTCCAGCCCTTGAAGGATCATCCGCCGAACATCACGCGGGACAACTGCAAGCCCAGGCGCCCGTCGACTTCCACCAACTGCCCCAGGCCGATCGGCCGGTCACCGTAATAGAGACCGGCCATGCCGGGCGCATAACCGGCGACACCCAGTACGGCACCGGGGGCGAGACTGCGCAACTCGCCCAGGGTGAGGTTCAGTGTTCCGCAGCGTATGTTCAACGCCATGCTCAACTCGTCGAAGGGTTCATGGCCGAATACGTCCACAACGGGTTCATCTTCGTCATACCCCGAGTAGTGGGGAGCGATAAATTCTTCATCCATGGAGGTGCCCTCAATCGAAGTCAGTGTCAGACACAACGCGCCTGCGTCATCGTCAATACGCCCATGCAGCCGCTGCCTGCCAACCTGTACGTGGCCAGCGCCCTGGGCCTGGAAAAAATTCTGTTCCGGTATCAGCACATCCCCAGCCCGCAGGCCACGTACCTGTGCAATCGGTAATTGCAGGCGTCCAAGGGTCACGGCAATTGCCAGTTGAAATGACGCTGGCAACGGCGCGGCGTTGCTGCGCCACGACCCGGCATCACACAACGCGAGGAAGCTCTCGGCCGTCAGCCACAGATAGCCCATTGCCCGGGAGGCCCCCAGCGTCACGCTGAGTCGGCAACCAAACCCCTTGGGGCGCTCGACATCCAGCAGTCGCACATGGCCCATCAGTGTTTGCACCTGCGGGCTCAGGTGGTGTTGGAACAACGCCCAGAACCAGGAGTCCGGATCGTTGCCCGTCTTGGCCAAGGTCACCGGGCATTCGCCCAGCAGACTGAGCAAGGGGCCAGCCTCGGCCAGCGCTAGCACCCCGCGTGCCGTTTCGAAGCACAATGACTGGCCCGCAGTGGGCGCACGACCCGGTTCGAGCCATAACTCACCACGCTGCCCCGCGACGTCGAAGGGCAAGCGCAAGCCGCGCCCGAGACGACGGCGTGCGGCAACTATGTCGCCACTGACCCGAGGCAGCGGCACTGCCGGAATCATCATGCAGCCCCGACAGAGGGAAGCAACAGGCTGACCGTTTGCCCCAACGATTGTCTAAAGCGGTCCTCAAGCTGTTGCCGCACGCCATTCAGCCAGCGCGCCGTCGCATCATCTTGTGCGTCCAGGTCGATACTCCAGGCGTTCTGTTCACGGCGCACACTGGCGTTGATCCGCCCCAGGCGGGGCAAGTACAACACCGCCTGCAGCGGCCACTGCGACGCGGCCTGCAGGCGAGGTACCAGTTGCTCGGCCAGCGCCTCGATCATCGCCGCAGCGCCCGACGCCTTGGTTCCCGATAGCTGAGGCCCTGCCCCAGAGCCCTCCCCCTCATCCGCCCACAACTGGGAAAACAATCGCGTCAGCTCTGCAGGCAGGACGCCCGCCATTGCGGGCTCTCGCTCCTCTCGTCTGTCACGCGGGCGTGGACGCTCGGCGGGTTTATCTGAAACCTGGGTCATGTCGGCTCCTGCGCCAGTAAAAGAGATAACTCCTGAAGTTTTTCCACCTGTCGCAGGCAGGCGGTGACCTGCTTTTGGGCTCTGCCGACGCAGGTCTGTCGTTCTTCCTGCTGGCCCTGCAAGGCTTCCAATTGCCCCATGCCCCGCCGGGTATTGGCCGATAAGGAACGTTCCTGCGCGCCCCAGGACTTCAGCGCCTGCAGGTTCAATACCTGGCCCTGGTGTTCACTGAGCAATTGGGCGCTTCGTTGAGCCTCATCACGCCGGATCTGCTCAAGTGCAGCCTCGGCCTGGCGGATATTGGCAAGCAGGGCCTGCTGGGCCCGCTTCGCCTCACGCAAGGCACGCTCAGCCCGGTCTGCCCGGTGCCGGCGCAGGCGTCGCAGTGTCTCGACTTCGCCGAGCAGCCCATCAGAATGGGACATAGGCCGTCAGCTCCTTGAGTTGCTCAAGCGTCGTCGCCATCGGC
Organism: Pseudomonas sp. DWRC2-2; assembly: GCF_049897885.1. NCBI lineage: Bacteria > Pseudomonadati > Pseudomonadota > Gammaproteobacteria > Pseudomonadales > Pseudomonadaceae > Pseudomonas > Pseudomonas sp. DWRC2-2. Next base: position 58,365 of record NZ_JAFCXD010000002.1, on the reverse strand, counting down.
GCAGGCTCGCGCAAGTCCTGACGCAGGAAATTGTCCACCGCCTGGCGACTGTCCACCGCCAGGTCAGTCAAGGCATCGCTGCCGGGCTGGTATTCCCCCAGCTTGAGCATCAGTTCGATCTGCTGATAGGCCGACAACAAGCGTCGCAATGCCGTGCCCGCCTGGATATCCACAGGCTCGGCGACGTTGCTCAGTATCCGCGAGAGGCTCGCCAGCACATCCACGGCGGGATAGTGCCCACGCTCCGCCAACTTGCGAGACAACACGATGTGGCCGTCGAGCAACGAGCGCACTTCATCGGCCACTGGATCGTTCATGGAGTCCTGCTCGATCAACACGGTGTAGATTGCCGTGATCACCCCCTCACGGGTCAACCCGGCGCGCTCTACAAGGCGCGGCAGCAGGCTGTACACAGAAGGCGGCAGGCCACCGCGTCCGAGGGGTTCGCCGGCAGCCAGGCCGATCTCGCGTTGGGCCCTGGCGAATCGGGTGAGGGAGTCGATCAGTAGCAGCACCCTCTTGCCCTCGCGCCGAAAACCCTCAGCCAATGCCGTGGCCGTAAAGGCTGCACGGGCTCGCTCCATGCTGGAACGGTCGGACGTGGCGCACACCAGTACGGCCTTGGAACGCAGTTGCTCATCGAGTTCATGATCGAGGAATTCACGCAGTTCCCGACCCCGCTCGCCGATCAGGCCGAACACGATGACATCGCACTCCACGTTACGAGCGATCTCGGCCAACAGGGTGGTCTTGCCGCAACCGGCCCCGGCGAACAGGCCCACGCGCTGGCCTTCACCCAGCGTCAACAAGCCATCGATCGAACGCACGCCGGTGGCCAAGGCGCGGTTGATGCGCGGTCGATCAGTCGGCAACGGCGCCTCACACAACACCGCGCTGGAGTCCGGCGAGTCAGCCTCGACAAACGCACTCGGGCCTTCTCCCGTGATCGGTCGCCCGAAGCCGTCCAGCACCTGGCCCAGCAAAGCCTCGCTGACCTGTACGCGATGCGAGACCCCAAGACGCTCCACGCCCGCGCCCACCTGCACACCTTCCAGATTGCCCAGGGCACTGAGCACTGCGTCCTGCTGATCGAAACCGATGATCTCGGCCAGCATGTAGTCGCCCTGCTTTTTCTCGACCCGACACAGATCACCGATACGCGCTTGAGGCAGCCGACACTGCAACAACATGCCATTGACGCGCTGGATGCGCCCCCGCATGGTCACCGGTGCGAAGGTGGCCAGCGATTGGACCTGGCGTTGCTGCCAGGCTTCCAGGCGTGCTTGCAGTTCCGCACTCACCAGCGCACCTCATAGCGCTGTACGCCATCGAACACCACCTTGCTGTTGTCGATCAGCACCAGGCGCAGGCCGTCGACTTCATCCCCGACAAACAGGCGGCTACCCTCTTCCAGAACCACGTGACCATTGGGCCCGCCCACGATCTGCACAATCTTGAACGGCAACGTCCCATCGCGTGCGCGCACACGGCTGATCACCGGCACGGCGCTGTCGAACTGCTCGCCAAAACGGCTGAGCATGCGTGCGACCAGCTCAACATCGTCCTGTGAGACGTCCCCACTGAGCGCGACCTGCCCATTGATCACTTGCAAACTGACGCGCTGGTTCAATTCACGTTCGCCGAGCATCTTCAACAACTGCTGGCGCACCTCAAACGGTGAGGCCAGTTCGTGCTTTTGCACCACAGGCGGCATCAGCGAGGCCTGGGCCTCAGGCTTTCCGGTGGACGCCATGCCCACCACAATGAAGATCACCGTCACCACCAGCACCAGCGTAATCAGACGCTTCTGCTGAGCGTGCGAAATGGCCGACAACTTAAGCACCGGCACCGGCTCACTGACCCGTGGCGACACCTCCGGTGCAGAGGCTGCAGCCTGGGGCCAGGGCTCATCGGCCAACGTGACGCACAACCGTACGTTGCCCACCAGAAACGTGGCGTTCAGCGCCAGATGCGCAATCTGCGCCAGCACCTGCCCCTCTGCACCCTGCAACAACCCGGCCTCAGCCTGCACCGACCAGTTCGAGTCGATGAGTCGCAGCCGGGCATGCTGCTCGGCGACGCCTGGATCGCTTAGCACCAGGTCAGCATCGACGTGGGCACCGATGCTCCACTGCTCCCCGAACAAGGGCAGCGCAGCCCCCTGATGCCGCCCATCAAGCACTCGCAATTCGAACATCAGCGAGCCCCCCAGGCCTGACATAGCCAAGTCTTCATGCCACCGCACCGCGCATCAACTCATCCTGGCCCAGGTCGAAGCGCCCTAGCACCTTGACTTTGGAAGAGCTGCCCAGCTCAGCGAAAGACAGTACCGGCACGTGGTTGAACTCCTCCAGCAACAGCGTGCGCAACGGGCTACGCAAGTCCTGTGCGACCAGCATCACGCTCTTGAGTTTGGGGCGAACGGGAAAGGCTTGATTGAGCAGGCTGACCAACGCCGCGCTGTGTTCGTCATCGAGGGCGAAGAACACCCCGGTCTGGGTCTGGCGCAGCGCCTCACGCAGGATGTTTTCAGTGTGCGGCGACAGCAACCAGGCATGCAGGCCGTCAGCTTCGCTGTACTGGTGGTAGATCTGTGCCTTGAGCGCAATGCGCGCGTAGTCGGCCAGCGCGTCCGGCTCGCGTTCATGCTGGCCGTACTCGATCAGCGACTCGACGATCAGCCGTACGGCGCGCAACGGCACACCCTCGCTGGCCAGGCGTTGCAGTACGGCCGAAAACCGCGACAGTGGCATGATCCGTTGCAGTTCCTGAACCAGTTCCGGTTGGTTGTGCTCCAGCCAACTGAGGATCGACTTGCTCTCCTGGATCCCCAGGAACTGCGGCCCGCTGAGCATCATCGCCTGCTTCATGCGCTCGACGATCAGGCTCGCCGAGGTGAAGCGCTCCAACTGCGGATCATCGAGCAGCGGATCATCCGGCGCCAACCAGAGCCAATCCTGTTCATCGCGCTCCACCAACCCTGGAATGGCATGTGCTGGCTCCACCGCCAGCGCTTTACGCTCCACCGCCACATGGCTGACCACAGATGCCTTGACCATGGGCACTTCGTGGACACAGAAGCGCATTTCGTCGTCGTCCAGTGAGTCGTCGAGTTCCACCTCGAACGGTGGCAGCGTCAAGCCGATATTGGCGACCAGTGCATTTCGGGCCTGGCGGATCGAGTGAACAAGATCCGTCACCTCAGGCGTCCCCCGTAGCACCGGGGAGAATTGCAGCAAGTAAGGCCTCGACGGATCAAACCCTCGCAAGTCCTCACGGCCGTTCTCTTCAGGACGCACCGCTTCGGCAGTTTCAGCAGCAGGTTGCTCCTGCCGTTGACGCTGGCGCATCAGGTAATACCCCAGGCTGCCAGTGACCAGCGCGATGAGGATAAACACTCCAGTGGGCATGCCGGGTACCGCGGCAAAGGCGAGCATACCCACCGAGGCGATCATCCAACTCTTGGGCTCGCTGGTCATTTGCCGGGCAATTTCGGCGCCCATGTTGCTGGCGCCCTTGCGTCCGTCCGGCGCCACACGGGTGATGATCATGCCGGCGGTGAGGGAAATAAGCAGCGCCGGGATCTGGGCGATCAGGCCGTCGCCGATGGTCAATACCGAGTACAGCGTAATGGACTCGGAAGCACTCAAGCCGTGCTGAAACATGCCGGTGGAAAAACCACCCAGCAAGTTCACCACAACGATGATCAGGCCCGCGATGGCGTCGCCTTTGACGAACTTCATGGCGCCGTCCATGGCGCCGAACAATTGGCTCTCACGGGACAACTGCTCCCGTTTGTCTCGCGCTTGCATGCCGTCGATCAAACCGGCGCGCAAGTCGCTGTCGATGGACATCTGCTTGCCGGGCATCGCGTCCAGGCTGAAACGCGCCGCCACTTCGGCCACCCGTTCCGAGCCCTTGGTGATCACCAGGAAGTTGACCAGGGTCAGGATCAGGAAGATCACCATCCCCACGGCGAGGTTGCCGCCCACTACAAAGTTGCCGAAGGCCTCGACGATGTCTCCGGCGTCCTGCTCCAGCAGGATCAGGCGTGTCGTGGCAATCGACAGAGACAGGCGAAACATGGTGGTCAACAGCAGGATCGACGGGAACGAAGAGAACGCCAGGGGGCCTGGCAGGTACAACGCCAACACGATCAACAGGCATGAGATGCAGATGTTGAGCGCGATCAGGATGTCCACCAGCCAAGTGGGCAGCGGTACGATAAAAATGAACACGATGGCCATCACCACCACGGCGCCCAGCACTTCTGCGCGTTGCGCGACCTTGAGCAGAAAACCGTTGATGGCCGAAAGCGCTGTCACGCCATGACTCCCAGCTCACCCGGAAAACGCGCGGGGCCACGCGTCACGCGGTCCAGCTCACCGATCACCGCCAGAAAGCCACGCAAGGTCTCTTCGCGTACCCGACCGTCGAGCCATATCGCCAAAGGCAGTTGCTGGACCACGGGATAAAGCGCATTGAGGGCCAGCAATTGCTGGGCATTCGAACTCCCTGACAGGTCGCTTCCAAGCCGCAGGATTTCAGCAGCCGCGATACCTGAGCCCGCGTAACCCAGCAGGCGTTGCAGCAGGCTCACGGCATCATGATCAATACCCAGGCGTTGCATCAGGGCATTGCAACCGGCCAACACGCCGCTCAACTGCCCACAGCTTTGCAGCCCCAGTAACAGGGTACGCAACAGCGGCGTTGGCAGTGACGACACCTTGGCCGCGATGTCGTCCGCCAAAGCCTTGCGCATCATCTTGAGCCCGTCGGCAAACCGTTCTTCGCCATAAACTCCCAGCAGCGCCTGCATCATCGTCGACAACGATTGACGCGCGACCACACTGGCGTAGTAGAGCGTACGCAGCGCCTGGCGCTCCTGCGGATCGGTACTCGCCGCTTGCAGCGCCAAGGCAATGTTCAGGCCAGCCTGGATCTCCCCTTTGAAGCGGACCTCCAGCTTGGCAATTGCATCACGGGCCAACGCTGCTTCCGATGGGCGCACTTCAACGTCGGCCTGGGTTGCCACATATTTGAGTACCACGAACGCACGTGCGGGGTCTCCACCCGCCAGTTCCAGCAATTTGTCGACATGGGGATGCTGCAGCAACTGCCAGCGGACGCGGCGCGAAAGGCTCGCGAGGGTCGCCTGGGCAGGGTGACCCAACTGATCATAAATTTGCGCGAGCTGCTCGGCCGGCGGCACGCGCACGCTCATCTTGCGTTGACTCAACGGTTGAGTGTTGTTTTGCACTTCCAGGTTGAACAGGTGGGCGAGCTCATCCATGCCAGAAGCCGGCGCCGGCGTGGAGGCCGGGCTGACGGCAGGTTGATCCTGCGGCTGGACCGTTTGCACATCCGGGGAGGATTCGACTTTCATGGAGAGACCTGAACAGGAAGAGTGTTTCCCTGTGTGGCAAGGCCAGCGCAAATGGTTCCAAAAAGTCAGATCACACGAAAAGTTTGAAAAGACTTGCACAGACCTTCAAGGCTCTATGCAAAGGGTTGCACGAAAAAATACATTTCAAAAAAAATTATCGATATAAATCAGAAAGTTATGAAAATTATTTTCTTGGCATAGCCAGTGCAAAAGGGGTTCCCGTCGACACCTTTTCGACTGCGTCTACACCAAGGAAACAATCATGAATATCCCTATTGAAGCTTTAGCGCACCTCGTTGGCAGCTCGCCTCAATTCATGCTTCACCTGACAGACGACCAGCAAAAAAAACTGCGGCGCTTCATTCATAAGCGCGTACTCAACCCGGAAGATGCGGATGATCTTCTGCAATTGACTTACCTGGAAGCCTGGCGCAACCGAGAGCGTTTCAGCGGCAATGCCACGCTCAGTACGTGGATGTGCGGTATCGCGCAAAACCTCATCCGCAACCACTTCAGGCGCTTGTACGCCAAGCCCGTGCATTGCGAGTTTGATGAGTCGCTCTGGCACGGCCAGGAGGACAACCACAATCTGGATTGGGAGTTTGAGGTCAACCGTCGCCTGGAAAAAACCCTGAGTGCCATCGACCATCTGCCGATGGAAATGCGCAAGACGCTGTACGCCTCACTGGAAACCGACGGCAGCTATCAGGACACCGCCGACGCGCTGGACATTCCTATCGGCACCGTGCGCTCACGCCTGTCACGGGCCCGCGAGCAGCTCAAACGCGCCACGCACAGTCCGAAACTCCCTTAGCATCAGTGCACGCGTTGAGCGGCAGGGATATCTGCTCAACGCGATCACATTTTGCGGGGCCTCGGCAGGGCGAATACTGATCCACTCGTCGCCAGATCCGCTGATTTCGCTTAAACAGTTGAAAGCGTAGATAAAAATTCAAAATAAATACTTGACGCATTCCCGTTCTACGCGAATAATGCGCGCCACTTGGCTACATAGCTCAGTTGGTTAGAGCATAGCATTCATAATGCTGGGGTCCGGGGTTCAAGTCCCTGTGTAGCCACCAAGTACCGATCCATAGATGTCTACAGCAGTCTATGAATCACCTCAAGAAGCCCGCCTCGTGCGGGCTTTCTTGTTTCTGGCGTTTCAAAACACCACAGCCTCACAGCGCCTTCTCCTGAACGCCCTCCTTCCTGAAACCCCATTTCGCCTTCAGTTTTGCGGGGTTTCCCGTGCCACCCTCGGAAACACCTGACATCCAAACCCATTTACTTCCGAGCATGCTCCACAGGGTTTGAACACAGCCACCTTGCCCTGAACCTCCCACCTGTGGAGGTTGCTTGGATATGAAACAAGGATGTCATATGACAAATAATTCAGAGGGGGCTTCATGCCGACAGCACCACTGATCATTCCCGAGATACAGCTTCCGTTTCCCTGCCCGCCACCACGTTCTGACAGCCATCAGTTGCGGGAACATGCCCTGGCATGGGCGCAACGATACGGCTTGATCGGCCGTCGGGGTGCGCACCGGCTAAGCACCACTGCGCTGCTCGACCTGGGAATAGCGCTGTGCGGACAAGCCCCGACGCACCAGGCCGAAACCCTGGTGTGCTGGTATCTTTGGGCGCTCACACTCGATGACCGGATCGATGACGGCCCCTGGGCAGAAAACGGCGTGCTGGAACGTTTCGTCGCAGCGGTGCAGTCCATAACCGAGAGCGACGGTGTCGACTCACTCGATGAAATCGGCCGACTTGATGACCCAATGCTCAGTGTCCTGATCGATGATCTGTGGCCACGGACACGGAGCTGGGGTGACGGGCGCTGGCGGCATCGGCTTGTACGCAATTTACTCGGGCATCTGCGTGCGCAGGCGACCCTGGTGAGAATGCGCGAAACCGGCACGGCGCTCACGCTGGCCGAATACCTGCCGTTACGACGGGATTCGTTCGGTGCACTGTTCTTCTTTGATCTCATCGACGCGGCCGAAGCGCTCGATCCCTACGAGCATTCAGAAAACATCGTCTGGTGGAACACACTCCGCGAGCACGCGGCCGATATCATCACCTGGACGAACGATATCCACTCGATTGCCAAAGATGTGGTGTGTGGCGAGCGCTTCAACCTGGTCTCCATTCTAGCGGACACCCATGGCACCGACTGGCCTGAGTCGATCGAAGCGGCCCTGCACATGCTGAATACAGCCGTCGAGGCATTCACCCTGGCCTCAGCTCGGCCCCACCGAGCGTCCGCCGCTACCGACCCGGAGCGGCTGCGCCAGGTTGCCCGAGCGGCGGGCGATTGGCACAAGAACGTTTCCCGGTATCACCTGCAGGCCACCGACGCCACGGGCCAGGTCAACCGGCAGGTGGACCTGGCGTGCATCCCCCCTACCCTGAAATCCCGGCAATTCGAAATCGACCCCTACCCCCTTTATGAGCGTTTGCGTACCACGCTGCCCATTGTCTACGACGAGCCTACGGACGTGTGGCTGGTCAGCCGTTATGCGGATGTCAAAGCCGCATTGACCCACCCCGGAACGAGCAGCAACAACTACAGCTGGCAAATCGGACCGTTGCTGGGGCACACCATTGTGGCCATGGACGGTTGTGAACACGCCCAGCATCGAGCGTTGCTGAGCCCGTCGTTCCGCAGCAAGGCCCTCACAGTCCTTGAAGCATCGGTCACCTCGGTGAGCATGGACCTGCTGGCGCAGATGCGTGGCCGCCGCCAGGTGGACCTCGTTGCCGATTTCACCTCAGTGCTGCCCGTACGGGTGATGGCTCGCGCGCTGGGGCTCCCGGCTGAAACCCCGGAGGAAGTCGCTCGGCTGAAGAACTGGTGTGCCATCGGCTTCGCCTACATGGGCAACTATCGACAGGATCCGACCCTGTTGACCGGTGGATTATCCAACCGTGACAGTTTCTACGACTTCATCCAGCCCCACATCGACGCCCGTCGCGCGGCACCCACCGACGATTTGATCTCACATCTTGTGGCCGCACGGATTGACGACCAGCCCTTGTCCGAAGCGTTCGTGCGGGCCTATTGCGCGATCTTGATGACGGCCGGCAGTGAGACCAGTCACGGTGCCTTGGCAAACCTCATCGTCAACCTGCTGAACGAGCCCGGCGTGAAAGAAGCAGTGATGGCTGATCCGGACTTGATGGAGAATGCGCTCGCTGAAACCTTGCGACGCAACCCTCCTTTGCAACTCATTCTCCGGGAGGCCCGTGAATCGCTGGAGCTGCCGTCCGGAACCATTCCTTGTGGCGCGACCCTGGCGTGCCTGATCGGCTCGGCCAACCGTGATCCGCACCAGTTCACCGATCCGGACATCTTCACTCTGTCGCGCCCCCATCAGGAGACGAATCACTTTGCGTTCGGCGCAGGGCGTCATTTCTGCCTGGGATCCATGCTTGCACGGATGGAAATCACCCTCGGCGCTCGCCTATTACTACAGACCTTTCCAGACGTGCGCTGGGCTCCAGGGTTCCAGCCCGCCGAACACGGTTTTCTTAACCGCTGCCCTCTTCGACTGGAGGTCGTACTGTGAGCACCACTGACCCAGCCGAGGAGCCCGGCTACACCAACAGCTATCTCGGTGATCAGCATGCCGGCCAGTTGGCGCGGATGCGCACCCTGGAGCGTGCCTTTGACCCGCTGAGCCAAACAGTGTTTGGCCAACTGCCTCTTCCGGACAAACTGACCCTTCTTGACCTCGGCGCCGGTGCCGGATCATTCGCTGGCTGGCTGAGCAAGCGCCATCCCGACGCGACGGTCATTGCCACCGACATTGACACCCGGTTTCTCAACGACATACCCGGCATTCAAGTGGTCACGCATAATGCCGCGACCGATGATTTCCCCGCCGCCTATTTTGACCTGGTGCACGTCAGGGCCTTGTTGTGCCACCTGCCCGAGCGTGAAGACATACTGACCAGAGCAACCACCTGGGTCCGTCCGGGCGGCTGGCTGGTGATCGAAGATTTGAGCTTGCGACCCAGCTTGAGAACGGCGAACCCACTGTTCCGGAAAATCGCCCAGGCCGGTTTCACGCTCCTGGAGCAGTCCATTGGCTCCGACATGCTCTGGGCCGATACGCTCCCCGACCGGCTAGGTGAACGGGGACTGTGCAATATCGGGTATCGCACCCTGGAAGGCCGCATCGGCGACAACAGCCCGGCCGACGCATTCTGGGCGGCAACGACAGCACAAGCCGGACCGACGTTACTGAAGCTCGGGCTGCTCACTCAGGATGACCTTGATGCCATGGCCAGGCTGCGCGCCTCTGCGACCTTCACCGAGGCAGCGTTGACGTTCATCAGCGCCTGGGGGCAAGTGCCCGAGCGCGACTAGACAGCCGTGACTGAACAAAAGAGGACACCGAATGACAGACTCCGTGATTTTGGTCGACGCACACGATCGTCAGATTGGTGTGTGTGATAAACGCGACGCACACCTGGGGGAGGGCCAGCTTCATCGCGCATTTTCGGTTCACCTGATCGACAGTGTCGGGCGTCACCTGATTCAACGTCGTGCCGCAGGCAAAATGCTTTGGCCTGGATTCTGGTCGAATGCCTGCTGCAGCCATCCGGCACCTGGCGAGACTGTTCTGGACGCAGCGTGTCGTCGCCTGCGCGAAGAGCTGGGGGTCTGCGCCTCCTGCCGCTTCCTGTACAGTTTTGAATACCATGCGCGCTTTGGGGTGATCGGTGCGGAACATGAGTTATGCCATGTACTGGTTGCTCAATCTGACACGGTGGTCTCCCCGGCCGTCGAAGAGGTCAGCGAGGTCCAGTGGCTGAGCCGTGCTGAAGTCTCAGCCCAACTCTCAGATCCGGCAGCACACTTCACGCCCTGGTTTCGAATGCAGTGGCGCCACCTGCTAGCGCAGCACCCTACATTCGACACACCCACCTTTCAGGAATGAGTTCAGCTCGCTGACAGACCTTGCGTCCTCACGCGCAGGTCTCCCAGGTCAATCGTCAGATCAGGGCGCGGCAGACTACCCAGCGTGTCGTTCAGGTTCATTCGCAATGGCTTGTCGGAGTCCTGTCCGTATTCAAGGTCTGCATTGACGCGCGCCTGGGAATGACTCAAGCCGGCACTGCTGGAAAAACTGAGATTCGTCAGAGCGGGTATCGACATGCCATGGGACTGGGTGGCGGTGTAGCTCAGGCTCATGTGCTTGACCCGCAGATTGTTGCGATCACTCAATGCGCGCTTGACCAGCGGCTCGGTACTTTCTCCGGCAAGGTGACTGCGCTCTATCGCTCGCAGGACCTCTGGCTTGAGCTCCATGCCAAGCGTGACTGAAGTGCCTTCGCCACGCTGCAACTGATCGAGCACCTGGGCAAACTGCGGATCATCCTTCATCCATTGTTCAATCGCTGCTTTGTTGGCCGGCGCCACATCATCCAGCCAGGCATGGCGCCCATCGTCCCGCAAGCCGACACGGGTGACCGATGACTCAACCGACGCCAGTTGGCGCAACCCATTCCTTGCCAGGTTTTGCTGGTTCATCAGCTTGTCGAGTGATTGGCTGATCGCGTGATAGGCGTCCGGTTTTGTTGCAAGGGACGGATGAGTCGCGAGGAACTGCTGCAGAGTGGCCAACTGTTGATCCACTGTGCCCTCCGACAGCTCGGTCGATGCCAGCTCCCGCCTGAACGTCGGCGAGTAGAGCGACACGCTGCGTTTGAGCTCATCAACCTGCGACTGGCTCACCGGTTGCGGATGTTTGAAGGCAAAATTGAAGGCCCGGGATACCCCGCGATCAAACCGCACCATGACCGATAACTCCGGCAGCGCGAACGCAATCGCGCTGGGGCCACCACTGCCAGCATTGCCCAACACCAACGCGCCGAGCGGCACGCTATTGGCCCCTACTCCGCCCTGTCGCAGAAGCTGCGCGCCAGCGGCGCTACCGTGGCGGGTACCTTCTGCGGTACGCGTGCTTGATTGGCTCTTGTCCGCATGCGCGAGATTGAGATTGCCCACCCCACCAATGCCCGCGCGGATCACTGAGTCGAGGGCGGCGATGTCCTCCTGAGGGCTGTACATCAAACGCAATTGCGCAAGTGCGTCCAGGTTAACGTCGCCACTGAGTTTCGAGCTTGTACCTGCCGAGTGCCCCTCGCCCAGCGCCAGCAAGTCGTAGACGGTCCCGGTCTCGCCGGTCAGGATCGCCATCATCTTGCCAAAGTCTGACTCTTTCACATCAAAGCCAATGCTGGATCCCGTGTTTTTCGCCACCATTGCGCTCAATTCCGCAGCCACCCTCAAGCCTGGCCTCACCGCACCTGCCCCACCTCCCAGCGTCACACCCGAAGCCACCGAACCCACCAACCGTCGCGTGTTGTCCGTGCTGATTTCAACGCGGGCACCTTTGTCGGTACGACTGATACTCACACCATGAGTGTGGGACGCGGATGCCTCCAGAAAAAACTCCACAGGGGCTACCGGTTTTATCCCCGTCACGATCAACCCCAGGGTTTTACCTTGGGTTCGGCTCGGAGAAAGGGTCTGGCCACTGCCCAGGTTCTGTATCTGCTGCGTCATCGCCTCTTTGATCGGCGCATCCTTGGGCAACCCCAACAGGCCCGAAAGATGCCAATGAAGCGCAGAGCCAGGCGTTCCAAGGTCCTTGGCCAACAGTTTGAAATTGCCATACAACGATTCCGCCTGCTCGTAACTGGCGATGCCTTGGCTGGCCAACGTATGCACAGGGCTATCCTGGAACGCTCGCATGACATCGCGCAGAGACGTTTCTATACGCGTCAAGGCACTAGGGCTATGGCCCGACGTAGCGTCGAGCGCCTGTACCAGGTCCGCCAACTGCTTGAGCGTACTCGCATGATGGATCAGGTCGCCCTCGATCAGCGCCGAGGGGTGGTCAAGGTTTCGCTTGCGCTCGGGCATGGACTTGGGCAGCGACAAGCCCTGCCCTTCGAAGTTGGTCAGCAACACGGCGGTCGACTTTTCCGGCGAAGGAGAGACTCTCTTGAACGCTTCATACAGCGAGTGCAGCGTCGAATCTGGCGGAATGGTCGCCCGGTTCAATGTGGGCTGAGGGTCAAACGCAACACCGTGTGCATCACCCAAGCGGCGCGCACTTGACTGGCTGCTCTGCTCTACCTGCGTCAACGCCTGGCGGATCTGTTCGGCCAGTGCCTGTCGCGGCCCAGGTTCGCTCAGGGCAGCGAGCCGATGATTGAGATCAGCAGAAACCGGTCGGCTCTGAGCGAGTGCATTGAGTTGCTGGTGCAATCGCTGATCGTCAGCGTAGACGTCCTCCAATCCCTTGCGGCCATTGAAGTGTTGCGCAACGCCTTTAGCCTTTTGGCCGAGGGCTTCCAGGGGGTGAAAGTGTGCACCGATGCCTTGGAAAAATGAACGCTTGAGCGGTATCCCTTCACGGGTTTGTCCCAAGACATTACTGCTGACCGTCAGTGCCCCTCCGGAGAACTGCGCGCGCATTGGTGTGCTCGCCAACGTGTCGGCCAGCGACGGCGCCTGGGACGCCAATGGCAGCGGGCCCCACTCCATTGCGCTGCTGGAAACATTGTCCAGTTGGAAAAACTGCTGATCCCACCCTCCGATCAGGTGATGGTCAGCCCCCGTGCGCAAGGACTCCAACGGTTGGCGACCCGGTAATTCAACCCTGCTCCAACGTTGCGCGCTCGCGGTATTGCCCTGCCAGGCCTGACGATCCAACCTGAATAGCTCACCGCGCCGTGTGTGCGCATAAAGATTACCCACGTGATCCAAGGCCAGTGTTTTTATATCAATCGAAGGCGACGCGTGAAGCGGCCTCGCATCCCCGTCGTGATGAACCTGAAGCTGGTGATCCTGATCGACGGTGACAAAATTGCGCCCGTCGACGACCGCGAATCCGGTAATGCGTCGCTGATCATTGCCTGCAAGCACTTCGTCAACAGACACCTGCGGGCGCGGAATGGGAAGCGCGGCCAAATCATGACTGGCCCCCTCAATCAGCGGGTCGCGCACTCTACCGATGGCCACGGCCTTCAGTTGCCCGTCTTGCAGCACATAGGCACGGCTATCCAACCCGCGCTCCAGATGTTCGACGCCAGGTTGAGCAGTGTCTTGCCAACGTTGCGCCGCCGCGTCCCAGGTCAGCAGGCTGCCTGCATCCAACGCCACCTTGCCCCGCTGTCCAAGGTCGACCGCCGCCGCCAGTGCCTGTTGACTGGGCAGAGGCAGGCCTTTCTCAATGCCCTTGACCAGCACGTCGCTGAGGTTCCATTGCGGGCGTAGCGCGTCTGCGTCACTTAAAGGCACGCTGTGCAATTGCTCACGCGCGTCACGCACCTGAGCATTGAGTTGCCCCGCATCATCATGAAAGAAGCCTTCGACACGGACGGCCCCCTTCAGCGCTCGCTCCAGCGAGTCGACTGGTTGCCCGACCATCGGCAGCTGCTGATCTAGTGCCATACGCAGGTCTGCTTGGACCAGCTCGCCGTCCGTTGTCGCACCATACAGCGTGTTTCCAGACAACCCGATACGTGCGAGCTGCACAGGCACTCCTGCCTCATCCACCGGCTGCAACGCCTGTACACTCCCGCCCTGGACCTGCACAAAAGAAGCATCCAGGGTCTGGCTCAACTGCACCGTCGTACGGCCATGCGCACTGCTGTCTGCAAAGCCTTTGGGGGTCTTCAGCAACTGCCCTTCGTTCGTCAGGCCAATGCGGCTGAGTGCACGGCTATCTGCGTCGGGCACCCAGGAAAGCGTGAGGGGTTCAAAACGAAACAGGCGCTGGCCCTCCAGACGAAACTGCTGGCCATCCACCGTCGTCTGAACAGCGCTGACACTCCCCACATGCGCGCGCCCCAGGCTCTCGCCAGCGCCGCCGGTTGTATCCGCAAGACTGCTTTTGAACACCGCAGCAACAGCCGGCGTGGATTGGATGTGAAACACGTACTGGCGCTCATCCTTCATCCGCAACGTACCTGCTGCAGAAGGACCATCAGCCACATAGTGCTTATCGGGCTGGTTGAGGTGGCGGGCAATCTCACGCCCGGTGAGTGTCGTATCAGCCTGCACCTTGCCATCGCGCAGGGACGCATCGAACTGCATCGAAGTCGGTTGTAACGATTGATAGTGCAACAACACGGGCGGAGGCGGTTCCTGGGCCGGCCTCTTCAAGCGTTCCACCAGGTCATGCTGCAGCTTAAAGAGAGCTTTCAATTCTGTGCGCATGGCAATACTCCCAAACAAAATTCATCACAGCTGTCTAGTGGGTATCCGCCCTGTTTGGTTCCAGGCAGGCTTTTCCATAACGGTGACTGCATGCGCAGGAAAAAACCGCTCATCTGTATTTTGACGCTTGCCTGACCCACTGTTAGTGTCCGGCTCCACCCTTACACGGAGTGCTCTCGATGAAACTGGATATCTATCAAGTCGACGCTTTCAGCCAGTCCGTCTTCGGCGGCAACCCGGCCGCTGTCTGCCCGCTGACCGAGTGGCTCAGCGATGAGCAGCTGCAAAACATCGCGGCAGAAAACAACCTCTCTGAAACCGCCTACTTCGTGCCCCGTGACGGGTTCTACGAGTTGCGCTGGTTTACGCCGGAAGTCGAAGTGGACCTGTGCGGCCACGCCACACTTGCGGCGGCGTGTGTGTTGATTCACCAACTGCTGGATGCGCCTGAAGTGTTGTGCTTTGCGACACGCAGCGGCGAACTGCGGGTGACCCGCAACGGCAATGAACTGGCGATGGACTTCCCGGCCAAGCAACCCCAACCCTGCGAACCACCCGACGGAATGTTGAGCGCGCTGGGCATTGAACAGGCCGACGTGTTCAGCACCGATGACTACATCGTGTTGCTGGAAGACGAAGCGCACGTCGCCGCACTGAAGCCGGATTTCGCCCGCCTCAAAGGCTTGCCGAAACGCGGAATTGCAGTGACCGCCAAAAGCGCGCGATTTGATTTTGTTTCGCGCTGGTTCGGTCCCAACGTGGGTGTGAATGAAGACCCGGTCACGGGCTCAGCCCACACTTCACTGGCGCCGTTCTGGGCCGAACGCTTGGGCAAGTCGCAACTGACAGCGGAACAAGGCGGAACGCGCCGCGGCCAACTGAGTTGCGAACTCAAAGGTGACCGCGTGATCATTTCCGGCCATGCCGTGCTCTACCTGCAAGGCACGATTTACCTGTAAAACGCAGTACCCCAAGGACAACAGATCATTCTCAAAATGAACGGAGTTCAGCGCGTGTTTTCGATTTCCCGCCGTCAACTGTCGGTGATTGCCGCAGCCCTCGCCCTGGCTGCATGCAATACCTCTGTCAACGAACAGCCACCGGCTCCCGAACTGGGTTCAGGCTATCGCACCGACCTCACCACCCAACACGCCGAGCGCCATATGGCCGCCGCCGCCAACCCCCTGGCGGCCGAGGCTGGACGCGAAATGCTGCGCAAAGGCGGTTCGGCGATTGATGCGGCGATTGCGATGCAGGCGGTGTTGACCCTGGTGGAGCCGCAGTCATCCGGCATCGGCGGTGGTGCGTTCATCATGCTGTGGGACGGAAAAACCGTGCACGCCTATGACGGCCGCGAAACCGCGCCGGCCGGGGCGACGGAGCGGTTGTTCCTGAAGGCCGATGGAAAGCCGATGGCATTCCCAGAGGCGCAGATTGGTGGGCGTTCGGTCGGCACGCCTGGGGTATTGCGAGCACTGGAGATGGCTCACAAGAAGACCGGTCACCTGCAATGGGCCGAGCTGTTCGAGCCGGCAATCCGTTTGGCGGAACAGGGCTTCGCGATTTCTCCACGCCTGCACAGCCTGATCGCAGCCGACCGCTCTATCGCACAATCGCCAGACATGGCGGCGTACTTCCTGAACGCCGATGGCACGCCGAAAGCCACCGGTACCCTGTTGAAAAACCCGGCACTGGCCAATGTATTCAAACGCATCGCCAAGGAAGGCCCGGATGCGCTGTATCAAGGGCCGATTGCTGATGAAATCGTGCGCAAGGTGCAGGGCCATCGTAACGCGGGCAGCCTGTCCCAGGCGGATCTCAGGGGCTATACCGCCAAGGAGCGTACGCCGCTGTGCCATGACTACAAACAATGGAAAGTCTGCGGTATGCCGCCGCCGTCATCCGGTGGAGTCGCCATCGCGCAAATCCTCGGCACCTTGCAGGCGCTGGAGGCCCGCAATCCCGCCCTGGCCATCGCCCCCATGCTCCCAGTGAAAAGCACGTCGCCTGCCGGCCTTGAGCCCACACCGGAAGCCGTGCACCTGCTGGCCGAAGCTGGGCGCCTGGCGTTTGCCGATCGCGCGCTCTATGTCGCCGACGCGGACTTCGTTCCGGTGCCGGTGGCAGGCCTTGTCGCACCGGATTACCTGGCCAAGCGTGCGGCCTTGATTGGCGAGCGCAGCATGGGCATCGCCAAGCCGGGTGTACCGGCAGGCATCCAGGTGGCCTATGCGCCGGACCGCTCGCCGCTGCGCATTTCCACCTCGCAAGTGGTCGCTGTGGATGACCTGGGCGGCGCCGTGTCGATGACCACCACGGTGGAAGCGGCATTCGGCTCCCATGTGATGGTGCAGGGCTTCTTGCTCAATAACCAGATGACCGACTTCTCGTTTATCCCTGAAGAAAATGGCCAGCCTGTCGCCAACCGCGTCGAGCCCGGCAAACGCCCGCGTTCGGCCATGGCGCCAACCCTGGTGTTCGATCGCAACAGCGGCGAGTTACTGGCCACGGTCGGCTCGCCCGGCGGCTCGCAAATCATCGAGTACGTGAGCAAGTCCCTGGTGGCGATGCTCGACTGGAAACTCGACCCGCAAACCGCCATCAGCCTGCCTAACTTCGGCAGCCGCAATGGCGCGACCGAACTGGAAACCGGTCTGTTCAGCCCCGCGCTGAAACAGGCCCTCAAGGAAAAGGGCCATGCGCTGAGCGAGATCGATATGACCAGCGGAATCCAGGCCATCGTCCGCACGCGGGATGCCCAGGGCAAAGTGTCGCTGAGCGGCGGCGCCGACCCTCGGCGCGAAGGCGAAGCGGTTGGCGACTGACGATTCAATCAACGGAGAATGCGCTCTTGCAACAGGCAGATAATCTCGGCGCCATTCCTGGCGTCGACCACGGTTTTTGTTCGATCAATGATCCACTGCGCCCGCAAGAAGTGTTTATCTGCAAGCAGGTACACAGCGCGTCAGTGATTGAATGGCAAGCGGACCAGGTGCCCAATACGGTAGAGGCAGATGGCGTGTGCACCGGCGAGCATCAGCCCATCGCGGTAATCACCGCCGATTGCCTGCCCATTCTTATTGCCTCGAAAAATGGCGAGAAAATCGCCGCAGTGCATGGCGGATGGAAGGGATTACACGCAGGGATTATTGCTAACACCGTGCAGCGCTTCGCGGATGAAGGCGTTGCCGCCGACCAGTTGCGGGTGGCGATAGGGCCGTCGATCAAGCCGTGCTGTTATGAGGTGAGCGAGGCGTTTATCACGCAGTTCCAGGCGGATCAGGGGCACTTGTGGTTAAGCGGGCGAGCGCCGTGGAGCGTGGTGCAACCCGCGCCATTGCTACCACCTGAAATCGCACCACCCCATCCCCGGCAAGCCGCAAGTGCGTGGTTTGATTTGAGTGGTTATGGCGTGATGTTGCTGCAAGCGGCCGGGCTGCGGCGGGATCAGATCGAGGTGAGTGAGGTGTGCACTTACTGCACGTCACCCACCTTTGCCAGCTACCGCCGAAGGACGCACCACCCGGAGGAGGTGAAGACGCTGATTTACTCGTGGATTGCTCGCACGGGGCCGCGAGAGAAAACCTACAAACCACTTTCTTAGGCCCTACTCATACCTTCATTGCGTAACGTGGGTGTCACGTTTTGCGATAAAAGGCCCCTTGAGTCTCTCCTTTTCTCCTGCGATTTTCTGGCTCGCCCTTTCTTGCCAGAGGCTACGTCAAGGACGTAGAATTTCGCGTGTTGACGATCATAGAATCTCCGTTGTTCAGCAGGCTGTGGCCTGACTATTGGACCGAAGAGGAAAGAGGCATTTTCATGGCTTTTCTAGCCAGCCATCCTGAAGCAGGTAGCGTTGTACCAGGCTCAGGTGGATGCCGGAAAGTGCGCTGGAGCCTGGATGGCCGAGGTAAAAGTGGCTCAGTTAGGATCATCTACACCACACAGCTGGCTTGTGGAGCCCTGGTTGCACTACTGATTTATGGCAAGAATGCAACCGAAAGCATTCCAGCGCACACCCTGTACAAAATCGCGAAGGAAATGAACCATGCCACTCACTGAGAAACAGCTGAAGGAACGTGACGCCAAGCGCAATATCGGCGAAGAATTACTGGCGGCTGTTCAGGATGTCAAAGCGGGGCGATACGGTGCAGTACACCAGGTAGAGGTCACTCAAGCGGCCGAAGCAAGAAGTAAGACAGGGTTGTCGCAACCCAAGTTTGCTGAGCTTTTGGGGGTTTCGGTAAGAACCCTCCAAGAGTGGGAGCAAGGCCGCCGATCGCCTTCTGGCGCAGCTCGATCGCTGCTGCATATTGCAGCGATCAGACCGGACGTGTTTCGGGAAGTCCTCAGTAACGCCTGATAGCGTTACCCAGTCCTGGGCAGTGACTACCGGCTGATCTTGAGCGCCTTACGCCCCGCATGCCGCTCCAACGCCAGCTCGATCAACCGGCTCACCAGCTCGCTGTAGCTCATCCCCGCCGCCTGCCAAAGCTTGGGGTACATGCTGATACGGGTGAAGCCGGGCAGTGAGTTGATTTCATTGATCAGCACTTCACCCTCGTCTGTGAGGAACACGTCGACCCGTGCCAGACCGGAACAGCCCAGCACCTCGAAGGCCTCGATGGCCAACCCGCGAATGCGCTCGCTGGCTTCCAGGCTGATGTCGGCGGGCACCACTACCTGGGCCGCCTGGTCGTCGATGTATTTGCTGTCGTAGGAATAGAAACCGCTGCTCACCACGATCTCGCCACAACCGCTGGCGATGGGGTTTTCGTTGCCGAGCACGGCGCATTCGATTTCACGGCCTTTTACGGCGGATTCAACCAACACCTTTTCATCAAAACCAAGGGCCAGTTCGACGGCGGCGAAGTACTCGGCTTCGTCGCCTACTTTACTCACACCTACCGAAGAACCCTGGTTCGCGGGTTTGACGAACATCGGCAGGCCGAGCTTGTTCACCGCCGCCTCGAACGAAGTGCGCGCCGCGTTGCTGCGGGTCAGGGTGATGAACGGGGTGACGGCAATGCCGGCATCGCGCAGCAGGCGCTTGCTGATGTCCTTGTCCATGCACACCGCCGAGCCGAGTACGTCGGAGCCGACAAAAGGCAGGTCCGCCATGCGCAGCAAGCCCTGCAGGCAACCGTCTTCGCCAAGGGTGCCGTGGACGATGGGAAAAATCACATCCACATGTTCCAGCAGGCCCGAACCCGAAGTCTCCACCAGTTGCTGGCTGGCCTTGCCGGGCACCACCGCCAGCTCGCGGTTGGACTGGTTGAGGGCGATCAGGGCCGGGTTTTCCTGGTTGAGCAGGAAGTTCGACGTATCGTTGAGGTGCCAATGGCCGGCCTTGTCGATACCGATCAACACCGGCTCGAAACGGGAGCGGTCCAGCGCGTCAACAATGTTGCGCGCCGATTGCAACGAGACTTCGTGCTCGGCCGACCGGCCACCAAAAATAATACCTACCCGCACCTTGCTCATGACCCGGCCTCACTGTTGAAAGTAAGGCTTCTTACCACGGGCGGTCAGCGATTCGCTACCAGATGTGCACCGAACAGCAGGTAGCAGCCACCGGCAAAGCGGTCGAGCCACTTGCGCGAGCGGCTGTAAAGGTCGGCCATGCGCTCACTGGAAAACACCAGGGCCACGCAGGAATACCAGCTGAACGACAAGGTGGCCATGGTCATGACCGCCAGGGTCAGCAGCATCGGCGAGGGAGACGGTGGCATGGTGGACGCGAAGATGGTCGCCACAAACAGAGCCGCCTTGGGGTTGGACAAGTTGCCCAGCAACCCCAGGCGCCAGGCGGAGAACAATGAGCGACGCGCCTCGTCCGGCAGCACACTCTGGCTCATGGCGGGTGCCGAGCGTTTGAACAGTTTCAGGCCGAGATAAATCAGGTAGCAACCGCCGATGATCTTGAACGCCATGTACAGCATGGGCGCGGCGGTAAACAGCGACTTGATGCCCAAGCCGCCCGCGAGCCCCCACATGACAGTTCCGGTGGCCACTCCGGCCGATGCCACCACGCCATGGCGACGTGAGCAACTGGCCGCCAGTTGTGCGGTGTTGAAAAAGTTGGGGCCCGGTGTCACCACCGCGACCGTCCAGAGCAGGGCCAATGACAACAACGGCGCAGCGTATGGCAGGTTGGAAAGCAGCATCGAATGATCCTTCTTCGCAGTGTTGATAAGGCCCTACTGGTCGGCAACCGGCTCTGGCGTATGAACCAGCAAGTCACCGGGCTGACAATCCAGGTAAGTACAGATGGCATCCAGCGTCCCGAGCCTGATGCCTTTGACCTTGCCCTGCTTGAGCAAGGAAAGGTTCTGTTCAGTAATCCCGATGGCCGCCGCCAGGTCCTTGGACTTGACCTTGCGCCGGGCAAGCATGACATCCAACTCAATCACAATGGGCATGTCGATCTCAAACAAAAGTACGGTTTTCAGAATCCACTTCACTGGCCTGCAACAGGATACGCGCGATTACCGCAATACAGGCAGCCAGAAACAGGGCAACAAAGCTGGGCGCCGTCACGCTCAGGCTGATCATCCGCTGGCCGACCGGCTCGTTCATGGTCACCCAGACGCTCAATAGTGGCTCACATAAGAAATCCAGCAACACCCAGATCGCCACTGCTTTGCCAACCTTACCCAGATGCAACGCTGCCGCACTGGAGAAATACTCGCCTCGCGCATAATTTTTGAACAGCTTGCGCAGGTGATTCAGACCGGACGCCAGTGCCATCAAGGGAACACTGGACAACACGATCCCGCCCAGGATCTGCCAGAAGGGAAACAACGCCACCTGCTCGGCACGCCCTTGAATCTGGCGATCGCTCAGCGCGAAGCCAAACCCAAGCCCGTCGGCCGAAGAACTCAATACCGGAAACAGCCAGACAGCCGCGTTGAGCACCAACATGCTGATGATCAGCAGCAGGGTGATCATCGACATACGCTGGCTGAGTTGAGCAAGACGTTGGGTATTCATGAAAGGCCTCTCTGAAGGAATGTCGAGGCAAGATAATCAAAAAATTATCGTAAAACAATAATAATTCATTATAAAACAATACAAAAATAACCCTTTAACGCTCATAAACAGAAACCCGCACGATCATTCAAGACTCGGCAGACAACCTGCGCCAGACTGGGTTAACGTACTTCCCTCTCTTTTTTGTGACACACCACCATGGGCAAACCCACCGCCACCCTCGACTGGCTGCACCGCGCCCCGCATGCCAGTGGCCTGGACCGTATCGAGGCGTACTTTGCCGGCTTTGCCTTCGACCCGCATCGCCATGACACCTACGCCATCGGGCGTACATTGACCGGCGTGCAAAGCTTTCACTATCGTGGAGACATGGTCCACAGCCTGCCCGGCACCACCATGGTGCTGCACCCCGATGAGACCCACGACGGTCACGCAGGCAGTGATGAGGGCTTCAAGTACCGGATGATTTATGTCGAGCCGTCGCTGATCCAACAGATCCTCGGCGGCAAGCCACTGCCGTTTATCCCCAATGGTTTGTCCACCGACCTACGGCTGTTTCGCGCCAGCGAAGTGTTGCTGCAGAACCTGGATAACCCCATCGACCCGTTGCAGGAACAGGACGCCCTGTTCGACCTGGCCCACGCCTTGAGCAACGTCTCGGGCGGGATCATCAGCCGCAAGACGTTCGACTACGTGGCCGCCGAGCGTGCCCGGGAATTTATCCACGGCGCCCTGGGCCGCAGCATCACCCTGGATGAGATGGCCGACCATGCCGGTCGCGACCGCTGGGCCTTGTCGCGGGACTTTCGCCTGCTGTTCGGCACCAGCCCCTACCGCTACCTGACCATGCGTCGGTTGGACTTGGTGCGCAGCCTATTGGCCCAAGGCCAATCGCTGGTCGATGCGGCAATGACCGCCGGTTTCACCGACCAGAGTCACATGACCCGGCAATTTCGCAGCACCTACGGCATGCCACCGTCGCGCTGGGTAAAAATGTCAGACCGTTTCCAGAACAGATAACCCGGCCGGTTGCCTGAGACACAGTGCCAACACCGCGCCTGCCAGGGCGATCGCCGCGCTCCACCACAACGCCTGCTCGATGCCACCGGCGCTCGCTACCGACACCAGCACCGCCAACCCCAACGCCCCGCCGATCTGCTGGCTGGTGGACGCCATCCCCGCCGCCACGCCCTGCTCCCCTGGCCGGATACCCAGGCCCGCCGCCACCCACATCGCGGTCCAGGTCATGCCTTGCCCGACACTCAGGATGAAAATCCCCGGCAGTAACGACCAGAACCCCACGCCGGTCGGCAGCGCCCATACCACCAGCGCAATGCCCACCGCCCCCGCCAGTTGCCCGCAGACCAAGGTGTTGCGCAAACCCAGCCGAACCAGCGAGCGCTCTGCCAACCAGATGCCGAACGTACACACCAACGTCGCCGGCAAGAACGCCAGCCCCGCCTGCAATACGCTGTAGCCGTAGACCTGCTGGTAGTACAACGCGAGGAAGTAGTACTGCACGCCAAAACTGCTCATGAACACCGCCGTCAGCACCATGGCCATGCGCAGTTCGCGGTAAGCAAGCAGGCGCAGCGGCATCAGCGGGTCGCGGCCTCGATGCTCGATCCAGGCGAACAGCCCGAGCAGTGCCAATGCCAAGACCAGGCAGCCGAGGGTGGACGGTGCCGTCCAGCCCCATTCCGGGCCTTGTACCAACGAGAACACCAGCAAGGTACCGCCGACGGTCACAGTCAACGCGCCGCTGATATCAAAGTTGCGTCCACCCGCACGCTCACCATCAGCGGGGATCCAGTACCGCGCCGCCCACGCACAGCCGCCCGCCAGAGGCACGTTCACCAGAAATACCGCTTCCCAGCCCCACACCTGGGTCAGCACGCCGCCCAGCAACGCGCCCAACGCCAGCCCGGCCGCCGACGCCGCACTCCACACGGCAAACGCACGGTTGCGCGCCGGCCCTTCGGCGTAGTGGGTGTTGATCAGCGCGAGCGTGGCCGGGAACAGCATCGCGCCGCCCACACCCTGCACCGCCCGCGCCAGTACCAGCAATATCGCGCTGCCGCCCAGCACAGCCGCCAGGGAAGCCAGGGCGTAGAGCGACTGCCCCACCCGGTACAAACGTCGTTTGCCGAGCAAATCGGTGGCCCTGCCACCCAACAGCAAGAACCCGCCAAATGCCACGCTGTAGGCGCTGACCACCCACTGCAGTTGTTGGGCGGAAAAATCCAGGTGCATGCCGATCTGCGGCAGGGCAACAAACACGATGGTGGCGTCCAGCGCGATGATCAATTGCGCGGTGGCCAGCAACGTCAGCATCCAGCCTGAGGGTCGAGAAGGAGACATCACAGCGTCCTGTCCGAAAATAAGAGCGCATCAGTTTCTTTCATGCCTGATCGATGATAAATACCTCTATCACCCTTTCAGTAATGACTTTAATCATGGATCTGAACGCTGTTCGCCTGCTGGTCCGCGTGGCCGAAACCCGCAGTTTCACCCGCGCTGCCGGTGACCTGCGGCTGACCCAGTCCGGTCTGTCCCGCGCCATTTCGCGCCTGGAAAGCGAGCTGGGGGTTCGCCTGCTGCAACGCAACACGCGCAGCGTCAGCCTCACCCCCGACGGGCAGATGTTGTACGAGCGCAGTGCACCGTTGCTGGCGGAACTGGCCGAAGCCGAAAAACTGATGCTCGACCGACGCAGCAACCCGTCCGGCCTGTTGAAGATCAGCACGCCGTCGCTGTTCGGACGCAAAGTGGTGATGCCGGTGATCGGCGAATTGACCCTGCGTTACCCCGAGCTGCGCATCGAGGCAGTGATGACCGATCGCCTGGTGGATATCGTCGATGAAGGTTTCGATGCCTTGCTGCGTACCGGCGAGATCCAGGACCAGCGCCTGATCGCCCGCGCCCTGCCGCCACTGCGTTGGGTCACGGTCGCCGCACCCGCTTATCTCGCACGTTTCGGCACTCCGCACTGCGTCGATGACCTCAAGCACCACAACTGCCTCACCGTACGCAATCTACGCAGCGGCCGCCTGGTGGATTGGCAGTTCATGATCGACGGCAGGGTGCAGGATGTCAGTGTCGAAGGGCGGCTGATCTTCGATATCGGCGATGCGCTGGTGGACGGCGCCGTGGGTGGTTTTGGCGTTGCCCAGGTAATGGACTTTGCCGTGCGCGACGACCTCGCGGCCGGGCGCCTGGTTCCGGTGCTGGAAGACGTCGCCGGGCGCAGTCGAGCGATCTCGCTGGTCTATCCGCCGTCCCGGCAGTATTCACCGAAGTTGATGGCGTTTGCCGAAGCACTGGCAAACGCACGCTGGTAAGGCTTAGAGCTGACGCCCATCAATCGGCTGGCCGATGGTAAGGAAATGCCCGCCCGCCACATGGTGCAAGGTGCGCAGTTCATCATGGCCTTCAAAATGCCAGCGGCCGTCGCTGAATACGCGCGCGTCGGCATAGGCCGCCACCACTTCACCGAGGAACAGATCGTAGGTCTGCTGATTGTGGGGCTCGGGCAGCAGACGGCACTCCAGCCAGGCAACGCAACCTTCCAGCAACGGCGCTTCGGTGTGTTCACCCGTGAACGTCTGCAAGCCGTAGGCGGCAAATTTGTCAGTGTCGGCGCCGGTGGTGTTACCCACGGTTTGCACAAGGTCCGCCTGGGCCGCACAAGGCACCTGGAGCACAAAGGTGCCAGCGCTTTCGAGCAGTTGGCGGGTCCAGGTAGCCTTGTCCAGCACCACGGCGACTTTCGGCGGTTCGAAATCCAGCGGCATGGCCCAGGCAGCCGCCATGATATTGCGTTGGCCATTGTGCGCAGCGCTCACCAGCACGGTCGGACCGTGGTTGAGCAAACGATAGGCCTTGGACAGCGGAACGGGGCGACGGTGGGTAGGGCTCATGGACAGTCGGCTCTTCATGCAAGAAAGCGCCTACGATACCCGAAGCCCCCGGCTCAACTCGAGAGTTGGTTGGCGAACTGTCCTACCGCACTGACCACCTTTTGCGCGCCGTCCTGGATCTCCACGATCACCGTGCCCGCCTCGGCCGCCAGGGCCAGGCCTTGCTCGGCTTGCAGGCGACCCTCAGTCATCAGGCTCACAGCATCGCGCGCCATGTCCTGGTTCTGACGCACCACGCCGACAATCTCCTCGGTCGCCTTGCTGGTACGCGAGGCCAGTTGCCGCACTTCATCGGCCACTACCGCAAAACCACGCCCCTGCTCGCCTGCTCGCGCCGCTTCAATGGCCGCGTTGAGCGCCAGCAAGTTGGTCTGCTCGGCAATGCCGCTGATGGTCTTGACGATGGTCCCGATCACCTGGGATTGAGCGTTCAGCGCCTCGATGCCCTCGCCAGCCTGTTGCATGTGCTTGGCCAGGTCGCGCATCACATCCACCGCCTGGGTCACCACGGTAGTGCCGCGTTGGGCGCTGTTATCGGTTTGCAGCGAAGTGCTGTAGGCAATGTTCGCGGCCTCGGCCACCGCCTGTTCCTGATTGACCTGATCGGTGATCACCGTGGCGAACTTGACCACTTTGTACAGCCGGTCGGTGGCGTCCAGCACCGGGTTGTACGTCGCCTCCAGCCACACCACACGACCATGACTGTCGACACGCTTGAAGCGCGCCGCGACAAACTCACCGGCGTTCAGGCGCTTCCAGAAGTCCTGGTACTCGGTGCTGTTGTATTCCTCCGGTTCGCAGAACATGCGGTGATGTTTGCCCTGGATCTGCGCCAGGCTGTAACCCATGCCGCCCAGGAAACGCTCGTTCGCGGTCAGCACATGGCCACCGAGGTCGAACTCGATCACGGCGGTGGAACGCACCAGCGCAGTAATCAGGTTTTCGTGCTCGCGAGAAGCCTCGATGGTGCGGGTGAGGTCGCTGGAGTAAATCGAAAAATGCTTGATGCGCCCATCGGAGCTGCGCACCGGCTGCACAATCGAACGCAGCCAGGCTTCCTGGCCGTTGCCACGCATCAGGCGCACGGTACCGGCGAAGTGCTCGCCACGTACCAGGGCGTTCTTGAAGCGCTGCTGGAATTCATCCCGACGCACATGGACCGGCTCCAGATCTTCGATCTTTCGCCCCAGCAGTTGGCCGCTCTGATAGGCCAACTCTTGCAGGAAGTTGGCATTGGCCCACTCCACCCGGCCTTCGGCGTCCAGCGTCAGGCACAGCATTTCGCTTTCCAGGCTCTCCTTGACCTGATTCAAGCTGGACAATTCTTCGCGAAGAGCCGACAGCTCCTGCTTCAAACGGGTGTTGAACATGGGGCACCGATGGTCAAATGGGGAGAGTGATCTGACCTGCATCGGCGCTGTCGGGGTTTTCTGAAGAGGGCTTTAGCCCCAGGCCCAACTATATTTTTGGATCCATCAACTGCCATTGTTTCGGCATACCCCCATCACTTGGTACTCAAGGGTATTGAGCTTGCCGCTGGAGTCTTCGTAGGTCATACGCGACGGCACCGGGTTGCACGAACGGATCGGCGGCGTGACGTTGACCACCTTGGCGATGTCCAGCTTCATGCCATAGCGGTACGCCTGCACCTCGGGCGCCGGCTTGCCCTTTTTGGCGGCGTAGTCGGCCATGGCTTTCTGATTGCGCTCCATCATCAGCGCGAACGTACGATCGCCCCCGCCTTCAGCCAATGCGCCGAACGATAAAACTGCCGTTAACACGCCCAGCGCGATTTTATAAAAGTTCATGGTTAGTTCCTCAGTTGAAAAGTTCAGTGCCGAGACTAACCAACTGACCCTGACGCAATCTTCACCAGAACATTACTTATTTGTTAGAGAACGGTGAGTTTCCAGAATTGTAATCTTCACGCCACTTCTTCGTTATCCACGGTTTGCAACTATCAGCCCGGGCCAGATCAATAAGAACGCCCACTCCCATAAGAAGCTGAAAACTGCCATTACTTAGGAGCGAACCATGCGTATCCGTCACTACAGCCTTCCCCTTTCACTGTGCGCCGCCTTGCCCTTGGCCGCCGTGGCAGCGCAAGAGAAACCCGAGGGGTTTATCGAAGGCAGCAGCTTCAACGTGCTGGCGCGTAACTTTTACTTCAACCGCGATGATCGCAAGGGCCAGTCCAGCCCCACCGGCAACGGCTACTCAGAAGCCTGGGCGCAGGGATTGATTGGGCGCTTCGAATCCGGTTTTACCCAGGGCACCGTGGGGTTTGGCCTGGACGCATTCGCCATGGTCGGCGTGAAGCTGGATTCGGGCACCGGCCGCAGCGGTGGCAAAGGCTCGTTCGGCGTATTGCCGGTGGACAGCGATAACCGCCCGGAAGACAGCTACAGCAAATTCGGCGGCGCGGCGAAACTGCGCGTGCTGGATACCGTGATCAAGGCCGGCGATGTATTCCCGCTGACCCCGGTCGTGGCTTACGGAGATTCACGTGTTTTGCCGGAAAGCTTTCGCGGCGTCACCGCGCAAAACACCAGCCTTGAGGGCCTGAGTTTGCAGGGTGGGCGCTTGAGCGGCATGAGCCAGCCGACGCAAAGCGGCATGGACAAGGGCTTTGCCACCTTCTACGCAGGCCCGGTCGATTCGCCCTGGATCGGCTATTTCGGCGGCGACTACACCGTCAACAAAAACCTCAGTGTCAGCCTCTACAGCAGCCGCTTGAAAGACGCCTGGGACCAATACTACTTCGGCACCGCCGGCAACTATCCACTGGGCGAAGACATCTCGCTGTTCGGCGACTTCAACTACTACAAGGCCGTGGACGAAGGTAAAAAGCTGCTGGGCGAATTCGACAACAACATCTGGAGCGCCAGGCTCGGGGTCAAGGTCGGCGCCCACAGCCTAGCCGTCTCGCACCAACGCAACAATGGTGATGACGACTTCGATTACCTGCGCCAGTCCGACTCGATCTTCCTCAACAACTCGATCCAGTACAGCGACTTCAACTCGCCCAAGGAACGCTCGTGGATGCTGCGCTACGACCTGGACATGCAGGCGTTCGGCATTCCTGGTTTGTCGTTCATGACCCGCTACGGCAAAGGCACCGGCGCTGACTACAGCAACGCCAACGCGGTGTACATGCGCCGTGACGCGGCCGGCAACCCGCTCACCGATCAACGCCGCTGGGAGCGGGACATCGAGGCCAAATATGTGGTGCAAGGTGGCCGCTTGAAGGACTTATCGCTGCGACTGCGCCAGGCGACAGTGCGCTCAAGTGCATTTGAATCGGACCTGGAAGAAGTTCGCTTGATTGTCGAGTATCCCATTGCCGTGCTTTAAGGGACGCCAATTACATTCACTTGCCGATGCGCTACATCTGTTCACAAGTTGAAGTCTGTCAGAACTGTAATATTGGCCTCACCTTCCCGTTAAGTTGCACTTTTTACACTGCACATCGAACACAACTCATCTCTGCGGCTTTTGTGTAGCTCCTTTGGAACAGAGATGAACTTTTTGCGCCCCGATTGGGGCGTTTTTTTTGTGTGCTGGGTCAGTGGCGAATCGTCGCACCCGCCTGACGCGGCTTGACCCTAAAGCTACTTCACGCTTCAGAGTTTTCCTACAGCCTACTCAGCCTCGCCATGAGGCCATGCCCCTTTTCGTTTTCTTTGAAGGTAACCCCCATGCGTATCCTTGTGGTTGAGGACGAACAAAAAACCGCCGACTACCTGCAGCAAGGCCTGACCGAAAGCGGTTATGTGGTCGATTGCGCCGCCAGCGGCGTTGATGGCCTGCACCTGGCCAGGCAACACAGTTATGAATTGGTGATCCTCGATGTCAACTTGCCCAACACCGACGGTTGGGAAGTGCTGGAGCAACTGCGCCGCGACGGCAACCAGCGCGTAATGATGCTCACCGCGCGCGGCCGGCTGGCCGACAAGATCAAGGGCCTGGACATGGGCGCCGATGATTACCTGGTCAAGCCCTTCGAATTTCCCGAGTTGCTCGCCCGTGTGCGCACTTTGTTGCGGCGCAGCGAGCACATCCCGCTACCAGACGTGCTGCGCGTCTCGGACCTGGAACTGGACCCCCGCCGACACCGCGCCTATCGCGGCAACCGTCGGATTGACCTGACCACCAAGGAATTCGCCCTGCTGCACGTACTGATGCGCCAGGCCGGCGAAGTGATGACCCGCACGCAGATCATCTCGCTGGTGTGGGACATGAACTTCGATTGCGACACCAATGTGGTGGAAGTCTCCATCAGCCGTCTGCGCGGCAAGGTCGATGACCAGAGCGAGGTGAAGTTGATCCATACCATTCGCGGTGTGGGTTATGTGCTGGAGGCGCGCCCATGAAGACCAGCAGCCTGTCGATGCGCCTGGGGCTAACGGTCAGCCTGATGGGCGCCGGGTTGGTGGTGCTGCTGGCGAGCCTGGCATACCTGGCCCTGACGCACGAACTGGACAAGCTCGCGCGCAAGGGCCTGGAAAACAAAATGGAGCAACTGGCCCATACCCTCAACCAGGGCCTCGATGAACACCGCATCACCAACCGTCCTCATTCACTGCTGGACCTGGTGATGGGCCACGACAACATCTACCTGACCATCCTCGGCGCACGGCCCGATGCACCGGTACTGCTCAGCGTCGGCGCCAAGCCCCAGCAACCGCTGCTGCTCGACGTGCCCACCGGCAAAAACCTCGCCTATTTGAACTGGGTCGATGGCCAGGGCAATCGCATCCTCAGTGCGACGCGCCTGATGCCCTTGCAAGGGGGCGAGTATGTCCGCGTGCTGCTATCGCTGGACCGCTCCGATGATGAAGCGCTGCTCAGTGCCTACCTGCGCTCCACGGTGATCGCCCTGCCGATGCTGTTGATCCTGATCGGCATGGGCGCCTGGTGGCTGGTGCAGCGCGGGCTCGCGCCGCTGCAACAGTTCAGCCGTGTCGCGGCCAAGGTCACGACCCAGGACCTGACCCATCGCCTGTCCCTGGACAACCTGCCCAAGGAGCTGGGCGAGTTGGCCGAGGGCATCAACGTTATGCTGCATCGCCTCGACGCTGGGGTGCAGCAACTGTCGCAGTTCTCCGACGACCTGGCCCACGAACTGCGCGCGCCCTTGACCAACCTGATGGGCAAGGCCCAGGTGACCTTGTCCCGCGAGCGGCCTTCGCAGGAATACAAAGCCGGCTTGGAGTCCTGCACCGAGGAAATGGAGCGCCTGTCGCGGATTGTCTCGGACATGCTGTTCCTCGCCCAGGTCAGCCACCCCGCCGCGCGCGCCGGTTTTGCCCCGGTGTCGCTGGCACAGGAAGCACAGCGGGTGATGGAGCTGTTCGCCCTCAGCGCCGAAGACAAGCACATCACCCTGAGCCTGCGCGGCGATGCCTGGGTGATGGGGGATCGCCTGATGATCCAGCGCGCCATCTCCAACCTGCTGTCCAATGCCATTCGCCACACCCCCGAGGCTTCCAGTGTGTTGCTGCTGGTGGAAAGCTACGACCAGAACGTGTCGCTGTCGGTGGGCAACCCAGGGCGCGGTATCGAAGCCCATCACCTGCCGCACCTGTTCGAACGTTTCTACCGCGCCGACAACAGCCGCGCCCGTGCCGAAGGCGGCACCGGCCTTGGGCTGGCGATTGTGCAGTCGATCATGCACCTGCATCAGGGGCACGCCGACGTCAGCAGCCAACCGGGCCGGTTTACACGGTTCAGCCTGGTGTTTCCTCTTCTTTGCGATGGGCCCATTGATACAGCGCCGGCAACACCAGCAGGGTCAGCAACGTAGAGGAAATGATCCCGCCGATCACCACCGTCGCCAGCGGCCGCTGCACCTCAGCGCCGGTGCCGGTGGCGAGCGCCATGGGGATAAATCCAAGGGACGCCACCAACGCGGTCATCAACACCGGACGCAGCCGGGTCAGCGCGCCTTCGTTGATCGCCATCGACAACGAGCGCCCTTCCTCGCGCAGGTTGCGGATGAACGCAATCATCACCAGGCCGTTCAACACCGCCACGCCGGACAAGGCAATAAAGCCCACCCCCGCCGAGATCGACAGCGGAATATCCCGCAGCCACAACGCCATGATCCCACCGGTCAAGGCGAACGGAATGCCGGTAAACACCAGCAGGCCATCCTTGAGGTTGTTGAACATCATGAACAGCAAACCAAACACCAGCAGCAGCGCCACCGGCACCACGATGCGCAAGCGCTCGGACGCTTCCTTCAGCTGTTCGAACTGGCCGCCCCAGTTGGTCCAGTAGCCCGCTGGCACTTTCACCTGAGCGAGGATGGCCGCCTCGGCTTCCTCGACGAACGAACCGATATCCCGTCCCCGCACGTTGGCGCTAACGATCACCAGGCGCTTGCCATTCTCGCGGCTGATCTGGTTCGGGCCGAGCACCAGGTCCAGGCTCGCCACTTGGGACAACGCAATGAAACCCAACTGGCCAGACGCATTACCCGGCACCGGAATCAACAGCCGCGACAGCCCGTCGATATCGGTGCGCAACGCGTCGGACAAACGCACGACCATGTCGAAACGCCGGTCGCCTTCGTACAACGTACCGGCCTGACGCCCTCCGACAGCGACGGCGATGGTGTCCTGCACATCCCCCACGTTCAGGCCAAAACGCGCGGCCTTGTCGCGGTCGATATTGATGGTCAGTACCGGCAGGCCGGAGGTTTGTTCTACCTTGACTTCCGATGCGCCACTGAGCTTTTGCAGGGTCTCGGCGATTACCCCGGCGGTCTTGTTGAGCACCGTCATGTCATCGCCGAACACCTTCACCGCCACATCGCTGCGCACGCCGGAAATCAGCTCGTTGAAACGCAGTTGGATCGGCTGCGACAACTCGTACGCACTGCCCGGCACAATCGCACTGGCACGCTGGATATCAGCGATCAGGGTTTCGCGGGACTTCTTGGGATCCGGCCATTGGTCCTTGGGTTTAAGCATCACGTAGCTGTCGGAAATGTTCGGCGGCATCGGGTCAGAAGCAATT
Source organism: Pseudomonas sp. DWRC2-2 (assembly GCF_049897885.1). Lineage (NCBI taxonomy): Bacteria > Pseudomonadati > Pseudomonadota > Gammaproteobacteria > Pseudomonadales > Pseudomonadaceae > Pseudomonas > Pseudomonas sp. DWRC2-2. The sequence continues at coordinate 25,793 of NZ_JAFCXD010000002.1, read as the reverse complement.
TCCGCAGTGCCAGTGCGCGCGAAGACCCGCTCGATTTCCGGCACCTGGGCCATCAAGGTTTTTTCCAGTTGCTGCTGCATCTGCACCGACTGCGTCAGGCTGGTGCCGGGCACGCGCAGGGCCTGCTGGGCAAAATCGCCTTCGCTGAGGCTGGGGATAAATTCGCTGCCCATGCGGCTGGCGACAACGCCTGACGCAACGATGGTCAACACGGCCAGGCCGAACACCAGCGGACGGCGCGCCATCACCCAGTCGAGCACCGGTGCATAGACCCGACGCGCGCTGCGCATGACGATATTTTCTTCTTCCTTGATCTTGCCGGTGACGAACAGCGCAATCGCCGCCGGGACAAAGGTCACCGACAGAATCATCGCGCCCAGCAGGGCAATCACCACGGTAAACGCCATGGGATGAAACATCTTCCCGGCCACCCCGGTGAGGGCGAAGATCGGCAGGTACACCACCATGATGATCAGTTGGCCAAAGATCAGCGCCCGCCGTGCTTCCTTGGCGGCGGCGAATACTTCGTGCAAGCGCTCGTTGCGGGTCAGCAGTCGTCCATGGCGCTGCTGGGCATGAGCCAAGCGGCGGATAGCGTTCTCGACGATCACCACCGCGCCATCGACGATGATGCCGAAGTCCAGCGCGCCGAGACTCATCAAATTGGCACTGACCTTGTTGGTGAACATCCCGGTAAAGGTGAACAGCATCGCCAGGGGAATCACCATCGCGGTGATCAGCGCGGCGCGGATATTACCGAGGAACAGGAACAGCACCGCGACCACCAGCAGCGCACCTTCGAAGAGGTTTTTCTTCACGGTGGCGATGGCTTTTTCGACGAGGTTGGTGCGGTCGTAGACGGTGACGGCGACCACGCCTTCAGGCAGCGAACGGTTGATCTCTTCAAGTTTTTTCGCCACGGCCTGGGACACGCTGCGGCTGTTTTCGCCGATCAACATGAACACCGTGCCCAGCACCACTTCGCGGCCATTTTCGGTGGCGGCGCCGGTACGCAACTCACGGCCGATCTCGACCTGGGCCACATTGCGCACGCGAATCGGCGTGCCATCCGAACTGGTGATGACGATATTGGCGATGTCGTCGATGGACGCCAATTGCCCCGGCGCACGGATCAACAGTTGCTCGCCGCTGCGCTCGATATAGCCGGCGCCGACGTTGGCGTTATTGCGTTCCAGCGCCGTGACCAGGTCATTCAAGGTCAGGTTGTAGGCGGCCAGGCGCTTGGGGTCGGGTGCAATCTGGTATTCCTTGGCGAAGCCGCCGATGGTGTTGATCTCGGCCACGCCCGGCACATTGCGCAGTTGCGGCTTGATGATCCAGTCCTGGATAACCCGCAGGTCGGTCGGTGTGTAGGGCGTGCCGTCGTCCTTGAGCGCGCCGTCCTTGGCCTCGACGGTCCATAGGAAAATTTCCCCCAGCCCGGTGGAAATCGGCCCCATCGCCGTCTCGATGCCCAGGGGCAATTGCTCACGGGCAACTTGCAGGCGCTCATTGACCAATTGGCGAGCGAAGAACAGGTCAGTGCCGTCCTTGAAGATCACCGTGACCTGGGACAAACCGGAACGCGACAGCGAACGCGTCTGCTGCAAACCCGGCAAGCCGGCCATGGCGGTTTCGATGGGAAAGGTGATGCGCTGCTCGGTCTCCAACGGTGAATACCCGGCCGCGGCCGAGTTGATCTGCACCTGCACGTTGGTGATGTCGGGCACCGCGTCGATGGGCAACTTCTGATAGCTGGCGATGCCGACACCGGCCATCAACAGCACCGCCAGCAGCACGATGATGCGCTGCTCGATGGCAAATTGGATAAGGCGCTCAAACATGGGGAATCACTCGCGGGATCAATGGGCGTGTTCGGCCGAGCCTTTGCCCAGTTCGGACTTGAGGATGAAGCTGCCAACGGTGGCCACCTGTGCGCCGGCGTCGAGACCTTGGCGTACTTCGACGTAGCCGTTTTCGCTCGCGCCAAGCTCCAGGTGACGGGTGACAAACCCGTGCTCGGTGCGCATGAACACCGAAGGTTTGTCCTCGACGGTCTGGATCGCCTCCTGGGGGACGGTGACCTTGGCCTGGAACGTGTCGGTGGCCAGTTGCACGCTGACAAACAAACCAGGACGCCAAGCATCGTCAGGGTTGGGCACGCTCACGCGCACGGTGGCCGTACGGGTTTGTTCACCCAGCAGGCTGCCGACATAGGCCACAGTGCCCTGCACTTCGGTGCCCATTTCCGTAGAGCTGACCTTGACCGGCTTGCCGACTCGCACCTTGTTCAAATCCTTGGGAAACACGCCGAACGTCACCCACACCTGGGACAAGTCCGAAAGAGTGAAGGCGTTGGTGGTCTCACTCACGACCTCGCCGACACCCAAGTGTTTTTCCACCACCACGCCAGCGAACGGCGCACGCAGCTCATAGCGATTGCCGCCCCCCCATACGGCGCTGCCACTGAGAGCCGTCATCTTCTGGCGGGCATTGTTCAGGGCGATTTCGGCTTCCTGCAGCGCCTGGCGCGCCAGCAGGTAATCCTGCTCGGCGGAGATTTTGTCTTGCCACAATTGGCGTTCGCGCTGGAAGGTGGTGCGTGCCAGTTCGACCCGTCTCTCGCTGGCCGCCAATTCGCTGCGCTGGTCGGAAATCTGCTGGCTGGCGATCACCGCCAACAGCTCACCTTTCTTCACCGATTGGCCGAGGTTGACCTTTACCGACTCCACCACGCCCGCCGTACGCGGGAGGATGTGGGAGGTTCGATCTTCGTCAAAGCGCACTTCTCCCGGCAGCACCAGCAACGTGCTGATCGAACGCGGTTGAGCCTGGGCGACCTGAATGCCAGCGGCCTGAATCTGCTGCTCGGTGAGTTCAAGCTCGCCTTCTTCTTCGTCGGCCCTTGCAAAGCTGGACAGCATCAGGCTCAAGGCGACGGCAAGCGCCACGCCATGTTTGTTGTTCATAAAGGACTCCAGGAAAAATCAAAACCGGGCGAGGTCGCCGTAAATCCGTTCGATACGCACCCAGGCATCGGTGGCCTGGGCGGTGGCGTTGAGGTATTGGGTGCGGGCCGCGATCAGCGTGCGCTGGGCGTCCAGCACGTCGAGGAAGCTGAACTTGCCCATTTCGAAACCACGGGTGGCGCTGTCCACCGCGCTTTGGGCGGCGGGCAGGATCTGCTGGTTGAACGCGCGCACCTCGGTATTCGCGGACTGCCACAGGTCCAAGGCCTGGCGGGTTTCGGTGCGCAGGCGCAGTTCGGTGGCGTTGCGCAGGTCGCGGGCCTGATCGGCGCGGCGGGTAGCGGCGAGAACGTTGCCCTGGTTGCGGTTGAACAATGGGATCGGCATCGACACGCCCACCAGGTTCACCCGCTCGCGCACGCTGGCGTCGTACTGGCTGCCGATGGACACGTCGAGGTCGGGAATGCGCTGGGCTTTTTCCAGGCCAACGCTGGCTTCGTTTTGCAGGATGCTCAGTTCAGCCAGGCGCAGCTCGGTGGTCTGCTCAAGGCGCGCCAGCAACTGGGTGGCCGACGGCACGGTCGGTGTTGAAGGGTTTTGTGTGGCGACGGCCTGGAAGTTCGGCGCGGCGCTGCCAGTACTGGCGGCCAGGCGACGATAGGCATCGGTAAGGCCAATCTGCGCGCGGTCGAGTTCCAGACGAATCTCCGATAACTGCACTTGGGCCCGTGTGGCCTCCACCGGTGAGGCCTTGCCTGCTGTCACCCGACCGTTGGCGACAACCAGCCCGCGCTCGGCCACAGTCATGGAACGCTGCGCCAAGTCGAGGCGTTCCTGGGCAAGCAAAGCGCCGTAGTAGTTGTCGATGACTTCGGCGCGCAGGGTGTTGCGGCGCTGCTCCAACGTCAGCGCGGCGGCGTCCTGGGCGCGGGACGCCACGTCGATTCGCGCCCCCCGCTTGCCACCCAGTTCCAGGGCCTGGCTGATCTTGATGCTGGTGGTGCGGGAGTCACGACGGGTGTCCTCCACATCCCAGGAGGCCACCGGATTGGGGATCAACCCGGCCTGCTGGCGACCACCCTGGGCAATGTCGATGTCCCATTGTGCTGCCGCCAGTTCCGGGTTGTTGGCGAAGGCGGTTTGCAGGGCCGAGTCGAGGGTGAGGGTTTGTGCCTGGCTCGCGCTGGCAACCACCCACAACACGCCCGCCCCCAGAAGTTTTCTAACGGAAATTGCCATAACGAGAGTTCCACGCCCATGAAGTACAAGCGGGGGCAATGTAGCTGTCACGACTTATCAGGGCGGTGGAGCAAAGATTACAAATCCGACAGCAATGGCTCTGCGGCGGGCCTCACGGCGCCTTACCGCTGATCGCACCAAAACGGCACATAAGCACTTGGCCATCGCGGGATCAGGTATGCTTTTCGGGCAGGAAACAAAAAGAAACAATTTCCCAAACCTGTTCGATAAGGAGTCCCGTTTTGGAGTTATCGACTGCCGCGTGGATGGTTCACGACACCCGCCTTATGTTCTGTGTACTGCTGGCCATCGCCAGCATCATCGTGCTGATCAGTGCGACCAAATTGCCGCCGTTCCTGTCGATCCTGATCGGCACGTTCATCGCCGGGGTCGGCGCGGGCCTGCCGCCTGAAGAAGTGGCCAAGGCGTTCAGTAAAGGTGCCGGCGCGATCCTCGGTGAAGCCGGGATCATCATCGCCCTGGGCTCGATGCTCGGCGCGCTGATGGCGGAATCCGGTGCAGCCGACCGCATCGCCACGACCTTGCTCGGGTTGGGCAAGGGCAAGTCACTGCCCTGGGTGATGGCGCTGGTGGCCATGGTGATCGGCCTGCCACTGTTTTTCGAAGTGGGCCTGGTCATGATGGTGCCGATCATCTTTGTGATGGCTAAGCGCTCAAACCAGCCGCTGCTGAAAATCGCCATCCCGGCACTGGCGGGCATGACCACCCTGCACGCCCTGATGCCACCCCATCCAGGGCCACTGATTGCGGTAGGCGCGCTGCACGCCGACCTTGGCCTGACCATGTTGCTGGGTTTCTGCATCGCGGTACCGGCGGTGATCCTGGCGGGCCCGATCTACGGCAACTGGCTGTCCAAGCGCCTGCATGTGGATGAGCCTGCGGATATCGGCGCGCTGTTCAGCGCACCGCCCAAGGCACCGCGCCAGCCAAGTTTTGCAGTGTCGTTGTTGATTATTCTGTTGCCGGTGATTCTGATGTTGGGCAGCACCTTGGCCAAGGTCGCACTGCCGGCTGAAAGCACCCTCGGCCTGACCCTGAAATTCCTTGGCGAACCGCTCATCGCCCTCGGCCTGGCCGTGATCGCCGCCGTGATCTGCCTGGGCTGGGCCGCCGGCATGCCGCGCACCGAGGTCGGCAACACCCTGCGCAAGGCGCTGGCGCCCATCGCCGTGTTACTGCTGACCATCGGCGCCGGTGGCGGCCTCAAGCAAACGCTGCTGGATGCCGGCGTGAGCCAGACCATCAGCAAGGTCGCCGAAGGCGCGCACATGCCCTACCTGCTACTCGCGTGGTTGATTGCAGTTGCGCTGCGCCAGGCCACCGGCTCGGCCACCGTTGCTACGACGACCACCGCCGGTATTCTCGCGCCGATGATGGCAGGCCTCGCGGCGACGCAGAGTTCGTTGGTAGCCTTGGCGATTGGCGCCGGCTCGGTGTTCTTCTGCCACGTCAACGACGCCGGGTTCTGGATGGTGCGTGAATACTTTGGCTTGCAGTTGAAGCAGACGATCTGGGTGTGGTCGGTGTTGCAGACTATTGTTTCGGTGGTTGGCTTGATCGGTACGCTGCTGTTCTGGCACTTCCTGACTTGAAATTGCCACGTCGAGGGGAAGTATCCTTCCCCTCACTCAATCAGTGATGCAGAACAAAACGAGCATCGAGCTTACCGAGCAATTCAAATGTGTTCATGTTAGGCACGCCAAACAGAGAACACACATTGGGAATCGTGAACTTACGCTTGATGTCAGGGTTGTAGACCTCATGCGTGACGACCACTGCGCCGGTGGTCATTGCCTTGGCAATCAACCAGGGATCTGCGCCCTCGAGAAACTCTTCAAACGCTCCGGCTTTCATTGCAGGCATCTGCTGCGCAATCTTTGCGACGATATGCCCAAACGCGGTTTGAGTTGGCTCATCGCTGGAGTCCTCGAACAGGTGCGCGTTGCCTTTAACCCACTGGGTCAAATCATCATTGCCTCTGGCAAATTCATCCCTTACCGGCACGATACTGGCAATTTCCAGAGCCTGATGCTGTTGAAGAATCCACGCCCAATATCCTGGGCAAATCGACATTCCGTAATAGCGATTTTTGGCCTCAATCAGCGTATTCGAATCCAGTAGATGCTTCATGCCGATAGCTTCATCCCATAAGTCTTCAACTTGGCAGGCTGCACACCCAGCAGTTTTCCTGCGTCTCGTAGCAGAATTCGACCGCTCTGCGCTTCTGCCAGGACGGCCTTGCTCAACCGGGTACTGTTTCGAATAGCTGCGATGCGGTAGTAATCTCCTCCATTACCGCCCTTATCTCGATATTCCTGCAAGATCCGACGGTAATAAGCGCCGTATTGATCACTGCTGATATAGCCGAGATCACGGGCACGACGTGCAATCACCAACATGCTGACCCGAAAGCGCCCAGCCAGCGGCGCAAGGTTTTGCTCCCCGTGCACGTTCGAATCCCATTGCGCTCGAAAGACGAGCTCCGGTGCCAGAAACTCCCCCGCTACCGAATTGCAAAAAGCTTCTTCCTGACGCGCGCTGTGACTGCTGCCATCAGATACCCCCGTGCTACCAATCCAGATATGCGCCAGCTCATGCAGCAAGGTAAAAAGGCGTGCCGTGGGTGCGTCCGCACTGTTGATGAAAACCACGGGGGCTAGAGCGTTGCTGATCGCAAATCCTCGAAATTCGCTGACATCCAGTTTGCGGTGGGTATTTCCCAAGGCAACACCGCTGCGCATGACAAGAATGCCGGCCTCCTCAGCGCCACTCACCAAAGCCCTGAAATAGTCTTCATAAGTCATACGCGCAAAGTCATCCGCCACGCAGAGTACGCGACGAATATCTGTTACCACTTCCTTGATAGGCAAACGGCTGTTGAAACTTCCCACGAAGGGCAGCGCAGAGCGATCGTGATCCTGTAGGTATTCCAGGTACCAGTCTTGTTTACGCAGCACGTCTCGCACTGTGTCCAGCAGATTCAAACTGGGTTTGTTTGGAAGAACGCTACCCACAGTACGCAGGTCAGGAAGAGGAAGGTGCTCCTGCGGCGGAGCCTTGAGAAAGAGGAAGCCAAAGGGTACTTGTGCGATAAGGGCCCATTTTTGCGCTTGGTTGAACGTGGGAAGGTTCTGACCCTTCTCCCACGCTTTCACTTTTTCGACGCTGACTGTAAGGCCTCTGGCAATTTGCGCCTCAGACAACCCCGCCCGCTGGCGAGACCAGGACAGGATGGCGAAGTTGATAAAGGCGGTCTGAGTCATAGGGTTCTACATGCCAACCAGAAGTTGAAGCGACTATAGAAATGGCATCAACCCCCGTCAATTGATGGCCCTAGGTGCCATTTGTAACAGCGTCTACCGTGTGGCGCTTACCAAACAGCGCCACACTCACCACCCCCACCGCCCCCATCACCACGCAATACCCCACGCAAATCCACGGGCTGGTTGGCATCAGCGCAATCAGCAACAACGGCGTGGTACTCGCCCACAGCGCGTAGGCAATGTTGTAGGTAAAGGAAATCCCCGACACCCGTACCTGCGCCGGAAACAGGCCGACCATCACCGACGGCACCGCGCCCACCACGCCGCAACTCAAGCCCGCCACGGCGTACGCCGCACCCAGCCAGATACCGCCACTGATCAGGCTGGCATAGAGCACAGCAATCCCCACCGGCAGCAACAGGCTGTAAACCAGCACCGCGCGCCAGGCGCCGATGCGGTCGACCAGTAAGCCCGCCAGCACACACCCGATATTGAGGAACACGATGCCCAAGGCGCTCAAGGCGAACGTGTGGCTGGGGCTCATGCCGAAGGTTTTCTGCATCATGGTCGGGGTGATGACCACCAACACCACCACGGCGGAGGTGAGCACGCAGGTGAGGATCATCGCCGGCAGCAGTACGGCGCGGTGGTCACGCAACACGGTGCGCAGGGGGAGTTCGGCGGCGGCCTGGCGGCGGGCCTGCATTTCGAGGAACACCGGGGTTTCGCTGAGCCAGCGGCGCAGCCACACGCCAATCACGCCAAACACACCGCCGAGCAGGAAGGGAAAGCGCCAGGCGTAGTCGAGGATTTCGGCCGGTGTGAAGACTTGCGCCAGCAGGGTCGCCGTCAGCGCACCGAGCAGGTAGCCGAAGGTCAGGCCGGCTTGCAGGAAGCCCAGGGCGTAACCGCGATGGTGGGGCGGCGCGTGTTCGGCGACGAAGGTCCAGGCACTCGGCACTTCACCGCCCACCGCCGCGCCTTGCAGCACGCGCAACGCCAGCAGGATCAGCGGTGCGAAATAACCGATTTGCGCGTAGGTTGGCATGATCCCGATCAGCAGGCAGGGCAGCGCCATCATCAGGATGCTCAGGCTGAACACGCGCTTGCGCCCCAGATGATCGGCAAAGTGGGCCATCAGGATGCCGCCCAGTGGGCGCGCCAGGTAGCCGGTGACGAAAATGCCAAAGCTTTGCAGCAGGCGCAGCCACTCGGGCATTTCCGGCGGGAAGAACAGCTGGCTCAAGGTCAGCGCGAAAAACACGAAGATGATGAAGTCGTAGATTTCCAGGGCACCGCCCAGGGCGGCCAGGCCCAGGGTTTTGTAGTCGGAGCGGGAAAAACGCTGCGCCTGTGCAGGAAAGGTGGCTGTCATGTGGAGGCTCGGCAGACAAACAAAATGGCGTGCAGGTTATGAGCTGAGCCCATTGATGGCAATCACGACAGATATATTTGTTTTCCTCATGGATCGATGAAGATAACTGCATTCCCATATCAATGGCCGTAGCGGAACATGCCGGAAAATTGCCTGCACCTAATAACTATAAGAGGAAAGACTTGTGGCCGACGCTATCGAAGAAAGCCGCTATGCCCGCTTTGCCCTGCGTTGCTCCAACTTCGCCGAACGCTGGTTCCCAGACTCCTGGGTGTTTGCGGCACTTGCCGTGATCATCGTCGCCGTGGCGACCCTGGGCATGGGCGCCGCGCCGACCGAGGCCGCCAAAGCGTTCGGCGACGGGTTCTGGAGCCTGATCCCCTTCACCATGCAGATGGCCTTTGTGGTGATCGGCGGTTATGTGGTGGCCAGTTCGCCGCCCGCGGTGAAACTGATCGACCGCCTGGCGCGTATCCCGAAGAACGGCCGCTCGGCCGTGGCCTGGGTGGCGTTGATCTCGATGGTCGCTTCCTTGCTGAACTGGGGCCTGTCCCTGGTATTCGGCGGTTTGCTGGTGCGGGCGCTGGCGCGTCGTGCGGATTTGAAGATGGATTACCGCGCGGCCGGTGCGGCGGCGTATCTGGGGCTGGGCGCCGTATGGGCGCTGGGGTTGTCGTCGTCCGCGGCGCAGTTGCAGGCCAACCCGGCCAGCCTGCCGCCGTCGATTCTGTCGATCACGGGGGTGATCCCGTTCACTGACACCATCTTCCTGTGGCAATCCGGCGTGTTGCTGCTGGCGTTGATCGTGGTCTCGCTGATCATCGCCTACGCTACCGCGCCCGGCCCGAACAGCGCGCGTGATGCCAAGGCCTGTGGCGTCGACCCGGCGTTCAACCTGCCAAAGATTCAAGCACCGACGCGACCCGGTGAATGGCTGGAACACAGCCCATTGCTGACCATCCTGCTGGCACTGCTGGCAGCCGGTTGGCTGTTCCACGAGTTTTCGACCAAGCCGGCGATCAGCGCAATTTCGGGGCTGAACACCTACAATTTCCTGTTCATCATGGTCGGCGCCCTGCTGCACTGGCGCCCGCGCAGCTTCCTCGATGCGGTGGCCCGTGCGGTGCCCACCACCACCGGCGTGCTGATCCAGTTCCCGCTGTACGGCTCGATTGCCGCGCTGATGACGGTGGTGAAAGGCGGTGACGGCCAGACCCTGGCCCACCACATTTCGACCTTCTTCACGTCCATCGCCTCCCACGACACCTACGCGCTGCTGATGGGCGTGTACTCGGCGGTACTCGGTTTCTTCATTCCGTCGGGCGGCGGCAAGTGGATTATCGAAGCGCCCTACGTGATGCAAGTCGCCAATGACCTGCAATACCACCTGGGCTGGGCGGTGCAGATCTACAACGCCGCCGAGGCGCTGCCGAACCTGATCAACCCGTTCTATATGTTGCCGTTGCTGGGCGTGTTGGGGTTGAAGGCGCGGGATTTGATTGGGTTTTCGTTCGTGCAGTTGCTGGTGCACACGCCGCTGGTGTTGTTCTTGCTGTGGGCGTTGGGGACGACGTTGAAGTATTTACCTCCCGTCATGCCTTGACCGCATCTTCCGATTAATCGCGTGGGGTTGTCCTACTCCAGACAACGGCAACCCCTGACTCCTCCCATCAACGCCTTTGATTAACCTGTCTCGGATTCCTCCTCACCTGAAACCAAGGAAAATCCGATGACGCCCCTCTCCAAATCACTGGAAGACCTGATCACTGACATCTACCAGGACGACAACGTTTCGGTCACTGAATACCGAACCTTGCGCGACGACGCCGACCGCCGCATGGCCGCCGTGATCAAGGAGTTCGGCCTGCATAACAACATCACCGCGTTTCAGAAATCGATCGACGTGGCGATGCAACTGTTGCAGACCAGTGTCATCGATGCAAAGAAGGCCAAGCTGACCGACACCGGCGAGGCCATCGTCAAGGATGCGGTGACGGCCCAGGTCGAGTACTTGCGCGCGGGCAGCCAGCTGGCACTGCGCCTGCTGTGAAATCAGTGTCTTCGTTCCGTCACATTGCATTGCTACCGTCCTGCGAAATATCTTGCAACATCTCGCCAAGGACTCCCCCGCAATGAGTGACGAGCACGAAGACCGCCCTTCTCCTGATTCCGCCGCCCAACCACCGGTCGACACCAGCCGCCGGCGCTTCCTGGGAGGCGCGGCGGTGTTGGGGGTCGGCGCGACGTTAAGTGCCTGCGGCAACACCAGCGAAGCGCCGGGCAAACCGGTGGCACGTCCACTCACGTCGCAAGAGTTGGACAAGGCACTGCACGATCAGGTGAAAACCGTGGTGGTGATCTATGCCGAGAACCGCAGCTTCAATAACCTGTTTGCGGATTTCCCTGGCGTGGAGAAGCCGTTGTCGGCGCTGTCCGCCGCCGATACCCAACAACGCGACCGCGACGGTAGCCTGCTGACTACCCTGCCACCGGCCTGGGGTGGCGTGCTGCAAGTCGGGCCGCAATCGGTGGACGGGGTGACCTATCCCAGCGAAGTGCAATTCCAGGAGAACCTGCCCAATGCGCCCTTCGCTCTCAAGGGCCCGAACGCAGAAGACCTGCCCCTGAGCCTGGTCACCCGCGACTTGTGGCACGTGTTCTACCAGAACCAGATGCAGATCAACGGCGGTAAAAACGACAGCTTCGTCGCCTGGGCCGACTCGGGTGGCCTGGTGATGGGTCACTACGCCCAGAGCCGTTACTCCCTGCGCCTGTGGGACGTGGCCAAGGAGTTCGTGCTCTGCGACAACTTCTTCCAGGGTGCGTTTGGTGGCTCGTTCCTCAACCACCAGTACCTGATCAGCGCCACCGCGCCGTTTTACCCGAATGCCGCGCAATCGGTGGCCAAGGCGCAGATCGCCACGCTGCAAAGCGATGACCCCACCGACCCACGCCTCAAGCCGCTGGACAAGTCGCCAGCCAGCGCCATGACCGGCCCACCGCAGTTTGGTCCCAGCGCGTTGACCCCAGACGGTTACGGCGTGAATACCCTGGCCCCGCCCTACTGGCCGACCTGGATCCGCGATCCGGAAAACCCGGATTACTCTAAACCCGACCTGCCCAATGTGCTGGTGCCGCAAACCCACGAACATATTGGTGACAAGCTGTCGAAAAAGAATGTCGACTGGGCCTGGTATGCCGGTGCGTGGCAAGCCACCCTGGATCAGTTCAAGGATTCGGGCGGTATCCCGAAGATCCCTAACTTCCAGTATCACCACCAGCCATTCAACTACTTCAAGCAGCAGGGTCCGGAGAATCGCGTCGAGCGTGACAAGCGGCTGCGCGATGGCGGCCTGGGTGACGAGTCCAGCACCAACAAGTTCTTTGCTGACGCGCAGGCCGGCAAGCTGCCTGCCGTGACCTTCTACAAGCCCCAAGGCAACCTGAACATGCACGCGGGTTACGCCGACGTGGCCTCGGGCGACCGCCATATCGCCCGCGCCCTGAAGGTGCTGCAAGAGAGCCCGCAGTGGAAAAACATGGTGGTCGTGGTGACCGTCGATGAAAACGGCGGCTGGTGGGACCCTGTGGCACCGCCCAAGGGCGACCGTTGGGGCCCTGGCACGCGGATCCCGGCCATTGTGGTGTCACCGTTCGCACGCAAGGGCACCGTTGACCATACGGTGTATGACACGGCGTCGATCCTGCGCTTGATCACCCGTGTATTCCAGCTGGAGACCTTGGACGGCCTCAAGCAACGCGATGACGCGATGACCGCCCGTGGCCAGAAGCCCATGGGCGACTTGAGCAACGCATTGCAGTTCAGCCTGTAGGTTTTCTTATCCAATAGCGACACACCTGGCGATTTAGCACGCGGTTTTCCTGGTCAACCGCTACTGTGTGGAGGTGGGCTTTCACCCCGCGCAGACGGGCTTTCGCTGACAAGGAAACAACAATGTTTAAACCGACCAGGTTGTCCTTCTCCCTGGCCGCACTGATGGCGAGTGCGGTCGTACAGGCCGACATCGAGGTGCCATTGGGGAGTACGCAACGCGTGACCCAACTGTTCGCCTTCCCCAACAATTGCAATGTGATCTGCTTTCGGCCATGGACGCTGGAACAGACTGCCGAGCATTACTTGAACCAGAGCCTGCAACGGGATGGCTACAGCCGCGCAAAAGTCAGCGTCAAGACCCATGACGGGCAGGTGTCAGCGACCTTCAGCGGTGTGCCTGACAATTACGGCCAACCCCTGACCACGCTGCTCAATACCGCCGACCTGGCCTATCAAGGCGCCAGCAAGCTCAACACTGACGGCAAGTGGGCCTACAACTGGTACTTGTTCCTGCCGTTGGGCATGGCCCTGGAAAACCGCAAAAGCATCGAACTGCTGCACTTCCCGCCGGATTATTCGCTGACCCAGGCCCAGGATTACCTGGAATCGGCCACCACCGACCGCTGGGCCACGTTGCTCACGGATAACGGCATCCCGGCCACAGAAACGCCGGCTTACCAGACCATCATCGATATTGCGCCTATCGCCGCGCCTTCCAACGCGGGCAAGGACCTGGAAACCGTCTACAGCTACTTCACCGATTACCAGACGCGCATGGTCCAGGAACTGAGCCTGTCCGCCAAAGGCGCGTTGCCGATGGTGGCATTTGGCGCACCGGTACGCAGCTGGATCAAGCAGCAGTATGGGCAGACCGTGAACGTGCTGAGCCTGGCACAGATCAGCCCGACGCCGGGCAAAAGCGTGTCAGTGCTGGGCGCCAATCACCCGAGTTATATCTGGTATGCCGCAAGCCCCGACACCTACGATGGCAACGAGCAGAAAGCCGACGAGGCCGGCTTGAAGGTGATGGGTCAGGATTTGAGCGCCGCCTGCTGGCAGGCCGGAATGGGCCAGAAACCCGCGAGTGATCCGAACGTGTTGCTCAAGGCGTGCATGAATACCTGGCAGGTCACGCGCAAGGAGCAGACCTGTGAGTTGTTCTACACCTCGGTGCGGAATATGACCTCGGTGGAGGCCAACGCAAAATGCGCTACACCCGCCATCAAGGGCCAGTTGAAACAGCTGAAAAACGCCGCCCCAGCCCCCGCCATCACAGCGCCTGCGCTGTAAATCGCACAAAAAACGACCGATTTCTACTGTCAACATTGACAGTAGAAATCGGATTCACGTTCAGCGAGTCTTGAACCGCGCCCATCCGCTGCAAGACTGGTAGTCAGACACCACCCGCAGGTCGATGCAGCCTAGCCAAGGAGAGTTATGAAAACTCAAGCCATGGACAAGGCTAAAACCGCTGTGATTGACTGTTTTTATCCTTTCGCGAGCCAATCCTTTGCACGCGGTTACCCCTCGAACCGTGATTTTCAAGTGGTTCGCAACCGAGAAGGTGAGTCCATAGGCGTCAAGGCGCGCGTCAACTTTGAAAGCCGAACGTGTATTGCCAAGTTATCCGGCTATGCGTTGAGTGAACTGGGTCAACATGCGTTTCAAATTTCTTCGCGCATTTATCTGTATGACCGATGGTTCATGGGCCTGATCCATCACTCTTGCGCTCCAAACACTTGCGCCGACACTGACTACTTAGAGCTTTGGACGGTAGTGGCGATCACAGCCGGCAGCTGGATCACACTCGACTTCGCCTTGACCTTCGACTGCCTGCACCGCCAATTTGCCTGCCAATGCGGCGCGGCCAATTGCAGGGGGTGGATCAAAGGCAGGAAGGAACAGATCAACACAGAGGGGCTGCGCTTCCTGGAACAGAAGTGCAGCCCCGGCGGCGCTTAGGCTTCACCCAACGGACGCAGGCGGTACTGCGGCGGCAATTGCTCGAAGCCACTGATGGTGGTGTTCAAGCTCTTCCAGCGCCCATCCTTGATGCCGTAGATGCAGCCATGGATCGACAGGCTCTGCCCACGGTGCCAGGCGTTTTGCACAATGCTGGTGTGGCCGACGTTGGCCACTTGCTGGATCACGTTCAACTCGCACATACGGTCGACGCGCTCTTCTTCGGTCGGCAACTGGGCCAGCACGTCACGGTTTTCGTAATAGAGGTCACGAATGGTGCGCAGCCAGCCATCGATCAGTCCGAATTGACGGTCCTGCATCGAAGCGCGCACGCCGCCGCAGCCATAGTGGCCGGTCACCAGGATGTGTTTGACCTTGAGCACGTCCACTGCGTACTGGATCACCGACAGGCAATTGAGGTCGGTGTGCAGCACCACGTTGGCCACGTTGCGGTGCACGAACAGATCCCCCGGCAGCATGCCGACGATCTCGTTGGCCGGCACACGGGCGTCGGAACAGCCGATCCACAGATATTCCGGGGTTTGCTGGCGGGCGAGCTTGGCGAAGAATTCGGGATCTTCCTGTTTGATCGCGTCCGCCCAGCGTTCATTGTTATCAAGCAGGTCTTGTAGTTCGTTCATCAGGGAAAGCCTCAGGAATGATGCGCAGTTTTGTGACTGACAACCCCACGTCCAGGTCACGCCGCGCGTGAATTAGCTTGAATCTTTGGGCCGCGCAGCCTGTCCACACACTATAAGCCCCACAGTATGAGGATAGGCCATGACTGAATCACGACGTCCCTACGGCGCTACGCAGCCCGAACCCATTGATGACAACGAAGACCGCATGGGTTCGATGCGCGAGCTGGATTTTGACCAAGATGAACCCTCGGCGCAGACCGGTGATGATTTAACCCCGGAAACCTTGATCCCTGAGGATGGCGCGCGGGATGCCAGGGAGGAAGGCGAAGATAATCCGGCGGATTACGACCTGAGTATCGTGGACGAGGACGAGATTGGCGGCGGCAATGGCCTGGATGAGGCGGAATTGGCGAAGCGGGATCCGCTGGACGGAAACCGCTAGGTCAGGCGCGGTCAGTCGACCAGGGTACAGGCCATGACGACCGCGTCTTCGCGGCCCCCCACGGCGGGGTAATAATCCCGCCGACGGCCGATTTCGTTGAAGCCATAACGCTCATACAGGCGGAACGCGCCGGTGTTGCTGTCGCGCACTTCCAGGAAGCACTCACGCGCACTGGCAGCGTAGGCGCGGGTCATCAGGTGCTCCAGCAGCGCCAGGCCAAGGCCGCGTCCCTGGTTTTCCGGTTTGACGGTAATGTTCAGCAGGTGGGCCTCGTCGAGGATGATCTGTACCACACCATGCCCTACCTGCTGCTCACCTTCGAACATCAACCAGATCTGGTACTTGCCCAGCCCGTCGAGAAAGATCCCACGGGTCCAGGGGTGGCTGAATGCCGCGTATTCGATTTTCAGCACGGCGTCGAGGTCGGCCTCGGTCATCGGGCGAAAGGATAAAGCTTCACTCATCGGTTGTTTTCCAGCGCGCCATCAGCTGGCGCATGGCTTGCCAGACATCAGCCTTACGCTGTGGCTCTTCCATTAATAATTCCAGGCCCGGCAGGGCCCATACCGAACCCAGGCCTTCGACCTGCAGTTCGCGGTACCAGGCTTCGGCATTGGCTTCGCCTGCAAAGCGCACAGCGGGCAGGCCAATTAGCCACAGGCACACGCAGGGTTCGTCTTCCAGGCGCGCAGACACAAAACCTTGCACAAAATCCCGGGCCGCTTCCGGACCCTGGTCCATGTTGCCGCGTACCAACAGCGGCCAGCGCACCGGGTCGCCGACGATTTGCGGGCTGTCGGGCAGGCCGGCGGCGCGCAGCATGTCCTTGAGCAGCATGTAGGCGGGGTCGCGGGTCTGGAAGCGTTCGCCGGTCGGCAACTCGACCAGCAGCAGGCAGCGCCCGGCCCGCAGCAATTGCAGGGCGAAACGCGGCGGTGGCACCACTGGGGCCTTGACCACCGGTGCGGCCTCTTCGACCACCTTGGCCGCCTTGGTCATTGGCGATGGGCGTGGCACTTCGATCTTCGCCCGCTCGACGACCGGGCGCGCTTCAGGCACGGGCTTGACCACCGCCACCGGCGCGGCCGCTTCTTCGCCCGACGACTCGAACGCCTCATAGGGCTCAAGCGCCTGCAACAGCTCGGGCCGCGACGGCGCGGCAAACGGCAGTTCGGTGCGGGGCAGCCAGTTGACCACCTGCATGGCGGTCAAGTAGGCGCGACGTCGGGACTCGATAAGCACAGCTCGGCCACTTGTGGATAACTAAAGAGCGGGGATTCTACCGCTGTTCGGCAACAATCGCCCACTGCGCACTGACCGGCTGTGGATAAATCCCGCGTCCGATGCAGTACAATCGCGACTTTTAATCGCCAACCAGCCGGCCATTCCGATGATCGAACCCAAGCGCGTCTTGCGCGCCCTCGCCGAACACTGGGCCCTGCTTGAGCCACTGTGCGAACACTTCGACCAAGGCACCTTGAGCCTTGGCGAGTTGCGCGCGCAATTGGCGGCCCAACAACTGGACAGCACGCCGCAGGACATTACCAGCCTGTTGGACGTGTGGATTCGCCTGGATATCCTGGTGCCTGTCGCCAAAAGCCCGAACCGTTTCGAGCTCAACGCGCAGATCCACGACTTCCTGGCCTATCTTCGCAAGGAGCACCGGCTTGGCCTGTGCCTGGAAATCGAAGCTTACCTGCGCCATCTCGAGCGCCTGGCGGGTTATATCCAGGACGCCTTCGACATCCGTGATGGCCACGACCTCGCCCGCCAACTGCGCTTGCTCGACATGCGCGTGCGGGACGTGCTGAAAAAACTCGCCAACGACGAACAAGCCCTCGCCGCCGTGGCCGACCGGGCCAAGACCAGCGACCGGCAGATTCCGTTGCGCCAGCGGTATGCCGAGGTCCTGGCGACCTGGGACGAATACGTCGAACCGATGATCCAACTGGTGAACGCCGACGGCGCCTTCGAACAAGGCGTGCGCAAGGTGGAAAATGTGCTGCTGCGCATGCTCACCGAGCAACAGCGCCTCGGCCATTTGGTTGACGATGACATGCTGCTGCGCACCCATGCGCGCATCCTCGAAATGCAGACCAGCGCCCAGCTGACCTTGCGTCATGCCCGCGAACTGCTGCTGCCGCTGCGTGAAGAAGCGCGCCGGCACAACGCCGTGACCCGTGGTGCGGCGCTGGCCCTGTCGGCCATCCGCCGTAAAGGGCTGGACGCGGTGCCACAGGCCGCGATGCCGATGTTTACCCGCCCGCAAAGCACCTTCCTCGGCAGTGCCAGCCAAGTGGAAGCCTATGTCTACGCCCTGGCGAATTTCGAGCCGAAACCGGCAAAATTCCCCAAGGCGCACAAATCCTACAAAGGCGACGCCCAGCGCGCACCGCGCACGGTCAAGGAGATGCTCGAGCGCTGCGAAGACGCGCTGCCGATGCCGGACCTGATGACCTGGCTGCTGGAGCAGGAACCGGACGGCGCCACCGACGAATTGCTGTACTGGTTCTCGCGCCTGTCCCGCGAAAAACGCTTCAAGCGCGAACGCCTGGAACGCCGCGAGTACCACACCACCGAGCACCAGGTCAGCCTGCGCTCCTTCGCCCTGCTCCCGGTCGGTTCCGACGCCGCCGAGCACTCTGCGAGTACACCCCATGCATCTTGATCTATCCGAACTGTCCCAGCTGGCGCCGATCTTTCGCGAGCTGTTCAAGGGTTACCACGTCAGCCGCCGCGACCCGGAGCTGTACGCGCAACTGTCGAACTTCCAGGACCAGTACCGCACGCTGTTCAAGGCCCTGGGCTTTGAACTGGTGTGCGATACGCGGGGTTTCTACTACTTCGTGCCGGACTCCGCCATCGCCAGTGCGCAGGTGAACAAGACCGCCCAACGCCTGGCGTTGTTCACCTTCATCATCGTCGAGCATTTGGCCGACCAGGGCCGCGACCCGATTGCCGTGCTCGATGGTGGCAGCCTGGGCCGTGATGAACTGCCGTCGCTGCTGGAGAAGTACCGCGACCTGTTTATCCAGGCCGAAGTGCAGACCCAGGAAGAACTCGAAGAAAAAATCATGCGCCGCATGACACAGCTGGGTTTTGCCAGCGAAGACAACGGCATCTATCGCTTCCTGCCGCCGATGCACCGCTTCCTTGATGTGTGCCTGTCGGTGCAGCAAGACCGTGACCTGGCGGCCAGCGTCCACAGCGTGTTGCCACTGCCGGCACCGGTGATCATTGATGAAGACAGCGATGAGAAATTGCTGAAAACCGATGACCCACTGGACTTGAGTGACTTTGCCGACGAAAGCGAAGAAGACGCCCTGGCCCGCGCCATTGCCGAAGAACAGGAGACCGACGCATGAGTAAGGAACGCTACGGCATCCGCCGCTTCGCCCTATTGAATACCGCCGGTTACAGTTTGGGCTTGTTCCCGCTGGAAGAACCCCTGTCGGTGTATGGCGCGAACAACCTGGGTAAATCCGCGTCGATCAACGCCTTGCAGTTCCCGATCCTGGCGCGTATGTCGGACATGAGTTTCGGCAAGTACACCCTGGAACAATCGCGGCGCTTCTACTTTGCCACCGACACCAGCTACATCCTGGTGGAAGTTTCGCTGCCCCACGGCCCGCACGTGATCGGCGTGGTTGGGCGCGGCCCGGGCGGTGGTTTCGGTCACCAGTTCTTTGCCTATGCGGGCAAGCTGGACCTGGCCCACTACCAGAAGAACGACACCTGCCTGCGTCAGAAAGAACTGTTCACCAACCTTGAGCGCGAAGGCCTGAAAGCCTACGAACTCAAGCCGGATGAACTACGCCGTTTGTTGGTGGGCGGCCACACGTCGATCCCGCTGGACCTGACGTTGATTCCGCTGCGCTCCACCAGCGAGCAGAGCCTGAAGACCTTCCGCGCACTGTTTATCAACCTGCTGCACATGCGCGAAATCACCGCGGCCAAGCTCAAACAGCTGTTCCTGGATGCCTTCGAACATAGCTTGCGTTCCGGCAGCGTGGATTACATTGCGGCGTGCGAAGAAGCCTTCCGCGATGTACGACGCATGGAACAGGACTACAACTCGCTGGTCGCCGCCGGCCCGTTGGTTGAAGCCCTGGCCAATGGCGTTCGCCAGCGCGACGTGTTGCGCGGCAAGCTGCATCGCCTGTCGCCGCTGTTGGATTCGTTGCTGGGCACTTGGTCGGATTACGCCAGTGCGCGCAAGGAAGAACTGACCATCCAGGCCGAGCATTACCGCAACGAGCAAGACGCGCTGCAGAACGACCAACGCGGCGGCACCCAGGAGTTGATGCGCCTGGAGCGGGAAATCAGTGGAATTCAGCGTTGGTTGGGCGAGCTTTCGGTACTCAAGCACCGTTTTGCGTTGGTGGATGACGTGAAGGTGCTGGAGCAACAGCTGTTGGCAGCCAAGGATGCTCACGATGAACTGGCGGGCGCATTGGCGCAGTCGCGACAGTTCAGCGCCGAGGATTTGGACGAGCGTCTGCGCGATTTGGAAAAGCGCTTGAAGTCGGTCAAGCAGCAACTCGACCACGCCGACAACAACAGCTACGCGAAACTGCGGGAAGAATTCTCACAGCCGGATGTCGAGCGTCTGATGCGCCTGTTCAACAGTTCGTTGTTCAGCCTGCCATTGGGCGCGCATGGCATCACGCTGGACGAGGATGGCCTGTGGGTTAAATCCCTGGAGCAGATCCTCGATGGCTTCAAGGGCGAGCGTTTTGAGGTACCGGGGCTGTCCATCGACATCTCCCACATCGAACCGCCTGCGTTGCAAGCCTTGGCAGACCGCGCGGCGTTGCGCGACCAGAAAGAACGCCTGGAGAAAGAACTCAAGCAGCTGAAAACCCAGCAGGCTGTCGCGTCTGATCGCGCTGCGAGCAAGACCCAGACCGAAGCGTTGTACCAGCAGGTGCTGGATGCGCAAAAAGCCCTGGAAGACTTCCGCCGTGCGCAAACCCTGAGCGCAGAAGAAGGCGAAAAGCTGGAAAACCTGGCGCAGATGGAAGCAGCGCAGGACGAGTTGAAGCGCTCCAGCGATGCGTTCACCGAGCGCGTTCAGCAACTCTCGGCCAAGCTGCAACTGGTGGGCCGTCAGATTGGCGATATGGAAGCCAAGCAACGCACACTGGATGACGCGCTGCGCCGTCGCCAGTTGCTGCCGGCAGACTTGCCGTTCGGCACGCCGTTCATGGACCCGGTCGACGACTCCATGGACAACCTGCTGCCACTGCTCAATGACTATCAGGACAGTTGGCAAGGCCTGTTGCGCGCTGATGGCCAGATCGAGGCGCTGTATGCCCAGGTACGTCTCAAGGGCGTGGCCAAGTTCGACAGCGAGGATGACGTTGAGCGTCGCCTGCAGTTGCTGATCAACGCCTATGCACACCGTACTGATGAAGCCCTGACGTTGGGCAAGGCACGCCGTGCGGCGGTCACCGACATTGCGCGGACCCTGCGCAATATCCGCAGCGATTACGACAGCCTTGAGCACCAGTTGGCGTTGTTCAACCGCGAGATCAACAAACGCCAGGTCTCCAACCTGCAAAGCTTCCGCATCGTGCTGGCGCCGAACAAGGAAGCGCTCAAGCATATCGACCAGATCATCCACAGTGCCGGCCAGTATGAAGAAGGCGAGACGCTGTCGGTGTTCGACCTGAGCCAAAGCGCCGAGCAGGACAACAAGAACGAAGAAGCCAAGGAATACCTGGCGCGCCTGGTGGCCGCCAACCATAACCAGTTGGGCCTCAAGGACTTGTTCGAGTTGGCGTTCGAGATCACCAAGGTACACGGCCAGCCGGTGATTCACACCGACATCGATGGCGCGGCGTCCAACGGCACCACCATGACCATCAAGGCGTTGACCAACATGTACTTGTTGCTGCACTTGATGGACCGCGACCAGGCCGGGCGCGTGCGTCTACCGTACTACCTCGACGAGGCGGCGGACATCGACGAGAAAAACCAGGCGGCGCTGCTGGAAACCAGCTTGCAGCTGGGCTTCGTGCCGATTCTGGCCAGTGTAAAGCCGCAGGTGTCGGCGCAGGTGGCAATCGACCTGGAAGGCGGCAGCGGGCCGAACGGGATCTATATCGATGAGGCGGACTGGAAGTACATCCGTCGCCATGATGTGGTGAAGGCGACGATGAATGTACAGGCGGACGAGCCGGAGCTGGATGAAGTCTGATTTGATTCGCTGAAATGCAAAAGGCCGCGATCTTCTGGATCGCGGCCTTTTTTATGAGCGCTTATTTGCCGAGTGGAATTTTAGGCGCCCAGGTCAGCCATTCATCTTCGAACTTGTCGAACAGCGGGAAGGTTTGTTGTGGGCGGGCGGCGTTGCCCATGCGTTCGCCGTCGGGTGTGGCGAAGGCGATACCGCCGGCGACCAGGGTTTCCAGGGACTCCGTGCGTACGGTGGCACCTTTGAACAGACCGAAGTCGAGGCCAAAGCCGCTGGTGTTCCAGAAGCGGCTGCCGCCACGTACCAGGGGCGCGTACTTGGGTTCGATCAGGATATGGATCAGTACGCGGTCTGCGGTCTGGCCCAACTCGTAGCCGGTGACCTTGCCCACGGTGACTTCACGGTAAGTGACCGGTACACCTTCCTTCAGCGAACCACGGCGTGCGGCGCTGAGGGTCAGGCTCAGGCCAGCTTCCTGATGCACAGCTTCAGGCGGCTGGTCCAACGCGACAAAGCTCTTTTGCGGGCCGGTGTTTTTCGCAGCCGGTTGCACTTCGATGTATTGCCCGGTGACCAGGGTTTCCAGGTTGGACGTTTTCATCAGGCCCAGCTCAGGCTTGACCACCCAGAACTGGCTGCCGACGCGTGCAATGCGGTCCGCCACTTGGTTGATACGTGCGCTGAGCAGTACCGACTGCATGTCGGCGCTGAGATCGACACTTTCAATCTTGCCCACGTCCAGGCCTTTGAAACGCACTGGCGTGCCAGGGCGCATGCCGTCGGCACGGTCGACCTTGATGGTCACCAAGGTGCCGTGTTGGTTGGCGGCCTCGCGGTCGGCAAATAGACGGAAACGCGGAATGCGCTTTTTCAATGGGACATTCGGTTCCGGGGTTTCGAAGGCGATCCCGCCGGCCATCAGGCTGGCCAGCGACTCACTCTTGACCTGAATACCTCCGGTGAGGCCTCCGGTCAGGGTGACGCCGCTGGCATTCCAGAAGCGCGTCGAGCCGTTGACCAGGTTCTCGTATTCCTTCTCGATGTGGACGCCAATCACCAGTTGCTTGTTCTTGCGGGAAAACTGGTAGCTCTGCACCGACCCGACCTTGACCTGCTTGTAGAGGATCGGGCTGCCAACATCCAGGGAGCCGAGGTTGTCAGTGAACAACACCATGTGCAGGCCAGGGGAACGCAGATCCAGCGGCGGCGCCTTGGCACGAGCGACATACTCCCTTTGTGGAGGGGTGCCTTTGTCACCTGGGCGAATGGCGATGTAGTTGCCCTTGACCAAGGCTTCAAGCCCGGTGATACCGGCCAGGGAGATAGACGGTTTGACGACCCAGAATTGAGTGTCCTGTACCAAATAGTCTTCGGCCAAAGGATCGAGCGTCAGTTCTGCGTTGGCACTGGAAAGGTCAGGGTTGATCTTCAGGGTTTTCAGGCTGCCGACTTGAATGCCTTTGTACATGACTGGCGTACGCCCCGCCTGCAGGCCTTCGAAATCGGTGAGCTTGACCTTGACCCTGATGCCGGCCGCGGCCGCATCGAAATCTTCGTACAGGCGGAAGGGCAGGCTCGGATCAGTCGGCGGACTGTCCTTGCGGTTCTCCGGCGTGGCAAAAGCGATGCCGCCAGCGACGATGCTGGAGAGTGATTCACTGCGGACTTTCACACCGGAAAGATTGGCGTCGATGCTGATGCCGCTGGCGTTCCAGAAACGCGTGTGTTTGCGCACCAGGCTGGCGTAGGTCGGTTCGATATAGACCTTGATCTCGACAGTACTCTGGTCCTCGGAGAGCAGGTAGCTTTTGACCTGACCGACCTGGATCTGCTTGTAGAACACCGGACTGCCACGGTTGAGCGAGCCGAGGCGGTCGGCCTTGACGGTCAGGTGCAGGCCGGGCTTGGCATCGGACAAAGGCGGCTCTTCAGAGAGCGCTTTGAATTTGCGTGTGGGTTCGCCGTCACCCGGGCTGGCCGCGATGTAGTTACCTGATACCAAGGTTTCCAGGCCGGTGATACCGGCGAGGGTGACGCTCGGTTTGACCAGCCAGAAGCGCGTATTGGTCTTGAGGTACTGGTCGACGTCCTTGTTCATCTCGATGGTGGCGATCACCCCGCGATTGTTGCCCTCGTCGTCCAAGGCCAGAGCCTTGACCTTACCTACCGGCATGCCTTTGTAGACCACTTCGGTCTTGTTGACCTGGATGCCTTCACCGCTTTCAAAGCGCACCTGGATATCGATGCCCTGTTGGGAATAGGCACGCCATCCCAACCATCCACCGATGATCAGGGCAATCAGGGGCAGCACCCAAATAGCCGACCAGTTGGAGGCTGGGCGGGTTTTAGCTTTAGGCAAATCACTCATGGTCGTCGTCCGACTCCGTGTTATCCCAAATCAGTCGGGGATCGAAAGTTACTGCGGCAAGCATCGTCAAGATCACCACACTGGCGAACGCTGCAGCACCGAGATTGGCCTCGACACTGGCAAGTCGCCCAAAGTTTACAACCGCCACCAGGATGGCGATCACGAAGATATCCAGCATGGACCAGCGGCCAATGAATTCGATAAAGCGGTACATCACGATGCGTTGTTGCGCGGACAGTGGTTGACGACGCTGCACCGAGAACAGTAGCAGACCTATGCCGACCAGCTTGAACGTGGGCACCAGGATACTGGCAATGAACACCACAGCGGCGATGGGGAACATGCCGTGCTGCACCAGTTGGATCACGCCCGCCATGATGGTACTGGGATCGCCCTGACCAAGAGAGTTGATAGTCATGATCGGCAACAGGTTGGCGGGAATGTACAAGATGGCCGCCGTGATCAGCAGCGCCCATGTGCGGACAAGGCTGTTGGGGCGACGAGCATGGATCAGCGCACCACAACGCGTGCAAATTTGCTCGTCGCTGTCGGCGTCTTGTTTATTCAACTCATGGCATTCGGTACAAATCAGAATGCCTGCATCAATCGCCCGCATGTTCATCCTCTCCTGACAACGCTTGCCAGATCTGGTGGGGCGACATCACCACCTCAAGCAGCACTTGAACCATTAACAAGCTGACAAAGCAGACAAGACCGAGGCCTACCGTGATGGCGGCCATGTCGGCGAGTTTAACGATCGCCACCAAGACGCCCATCAGATAGACCTCCAACATCCCCCAGTCTTTCATGTGATGGTAGATGCGGTATAACAGCAGTCCATAACTGCGG
Organism: Pseudomonas sp. DWRC2-2; assembly: GCF_049897885.1. Taxonomy (NCBI): domain Bacteria; kingdom Pseudomonadati; phylum Pseudomonadota; class Gammaproteobacteria; order Pseudomonadales; family Pseudomonadaceae; genus Pseudomonas; species Pseudomonas sp. DWRC2-2. The sequence continues at coordinate 630 of NZ_JAFCXD010000002.1, read as the reverse complement.
CCAATGTTCCAGCGAATACTGAGCAACACTGCCAACTGGCAAAGCAGCTTGAGCAAGGGAATCCCCATGCTGCACAGGAAGACAACAGCAGCGACGCCTTGCATGCCGGTATCGAACAGGGCGACGACGCCGCTCCACACGGTGTCTTCAGAGGACTGCCCAAGTAGATTGAGCTGCATGATCGGCAGAAAGTTCGCGGGGATGTACAGCAGCAACGCGGCCAGCACCAGGGCGAGGCTTCGCTCAACGACGTTGTGGCGGTGAGCGTACAGCTCGTAACCGCAACGCGGGCATTGGGCTTTTTCGCCGAGGGCGAGCACTGGTTTGCGCATCAGCAAGTCGCACTCATGGCATGCCACCAGGTCGTCCAGTGGTAAATCCGATACCTCTAGGGCATCAACCGGATCGGGCATAAGTAGGGCTCGGACTCTAAAAAAGGTTAGGTGCCTATTCTAGTAGTCTGGTTCAGAAATAACTGTGCAAATTTGTCGGGAGATTCGCGGCGCTGAAGTTTTCGACCGCCCAAAACAAAACCCCATCTGCTTTCGCAAATGGGGTTTCGGAATTTAATCTTGACGATGACCTACTCTCACATGGGGAAACCCCACACTACCATCGGCGATGCATCGT
>NZ_JAFCXD010000001.1:1277801-1722801 GCF_049897885.1 Pseudomonas sp. DWRC2-2 | reverse complement strand
CCTGAAGGGCCGTCGAAGACTACGACGTTGATAGGTTGGGTGTGTAAGCGCTGTGAGGCGTTGAGCTAACCAATACTAATTGCCCGTGAGGCTTGACCATATAACACCCAAGCAATTTGACTACTCGAAAGAGCATCAGATTGCGGTGTGTGAAGACGATAGAACCGAAAGTTCGATCTCACAAAAACACCGAAAGCTGTCACATACCCAATTTGCTGAAGCGAGGCACCTGCCACGACTCAGTACCCGAATTTCTTGACGACCATAGAGCATTGGAACCACCTGATCCCATCCCGAACTCAGCAGTGAAACGATGCATCGCCGATGGTAGTGTGGGGTTTCCCCATGTGAGAGTAGGTCATCGTCAAGATTAAATTCCGAAACCCCATTTGCGAAAGCAGATGGGGTTTTGTTTTGGACGGTCGAAAAGTCCCGAAAAGCCCGGAGTGACCGCTTCCATAGGCGTTTTCAGCTCTGCATTAGTAAGGGTTTTTTATAAGGGGCAGCAGCGCTGGCACCCAAATACGCTGAGCGCTCTCCGGTAGCTGCTAGAGGCACTTGGGCGCGCGATGAATGGTAAGCGAGCATTGCGCTGACAGGACGTGTCAGGGCGCGCCTGGAGGGGCGGTTGGAATGGAGTGCCGCTCACAAAAGAACAACTTTGCAGGTGATGTACTTTTCTACAGACGAAAAAAAAGACCTTGAATTTCAAGGTCTTTTTTTAAGATGGTGCCCCGAGGGAGACTCGAACTCCCACTCCTTTCGAAAACGGATTTTGAATCCGCCGCGTCTACCAATTCCGCCATCAGGGCTCAATGGCGGCGAAGTATAGAGATGAGATTACCGTTGGTCAATCACCTTTCATGGTCAATTTTCACTATTTCCGCTAGACTTCCCGGCCCTGCTAGACGAACTCCATCATGCGCGTTGCTGACTTTACTTTTGAACTCCCTGATTCGCTGATCGCTCGCCATCCTTTGGCCGAGCGTCGCGCCAGTCGACTGCTGACCCTGGACGGGGTGAGTGGCGCCCTCGCACACCGTCAATTCACTGATTTGCTTGAGCATTTGCGCCCAGGCGATCTGATGGTGTTCAACAATACCCGGGTGATTCCGGCGCGGCTGTTTGGCCAGAAAGCTTCCGGTGGCAAGCTGGAAATCCTGGTGGAGCGGGTGCTGGACAGTCATCGCGTACTGGCTCACGTGCGCTCCAGCAAGTCGCCGAAACCGGGTTCAAGCATCCTGATCGATGGCGGTGGCGAAGCCGAGATGGTGGCGCGTCATGATGCGCTGTTCGAACTCAAGTTTGCCGAAGAAGTACTGCCGCTGCTGGAGCGCGTCGGCCATATGCCGCTGCCGCCCTATATAGATCGCCCTGACGAAGACTCGGACCGCGAACGCTATCAGACAGTGTACTCCCAGCGCCTCGGCGCCGTTGCCGCGCCGACTGCGGGCCTGCACTTCGATCAGCCGCTGCTGGATGCGATTGCCGCCAAGGGCGTCGAGACCGCCTATGTGACCCTGCACGTGGGGGCCGGTACGTTTCAGCCGGTACGTGTGGATAACATCGAAGACCACCATATGCACAGCGAGTGGTTGGAGGTCAGCCAGGAAGTCGTGGACGCTGTCGCGGCGTGCAAGGCGCGTGGCGGGCGAGTCGTCGCCGTGGGAACCACCAGCGTGCGTTCGTTGGAAAGCGCGGCCCGTGACGGCGTGCTCAAACCGTTCAGCGGCGACACCGATATCTTTATCTTCCCAGGCCGACCTTTCCATGTGGTCGATTGCCTGGTGACCAACTTCCATTTGCCCGAATCCACGCTGTTGATGCTGGTGTCGGCATTTGCCGGTTACCCGGAAACCATGGCCGCTTATCAAGCCGCCATCGCCAACGAGTACCGTTTTTTCAGCTACGGTGATGCGATGTTTATCACCCGTAACCCGGCGCCACGCGGCCCAGAGGGAACCTTATGAGTCGTATGTCGTTTGAACTGCTTGCCACTGACGGCAAGGCCCGACGCGGTCGCCTGACCTTTCCGCGCGGCACCGTCGAGACCCCGGCTTTCATGCCGGTCGGCACCTACGGCACCGTTAAGGGCATGCTGCCGCGCGACATCGTTGCCACCGGCGCCGAGATCATCCTCGGTAACACCTTCCACCTGTGGCTGCGTCCGGGCACGGAAGTGATCAAGAAGCACGGCGACCTGCATGACTTCATGAAGTGGCAAGGCCCGATCCTGACCGATTCGGGTGGTTTCCAGGTGTTCAGCCTGGGCGCCATGCGCAAGATCAAGGAAGAGGGCGTGACTTTCGCCTCGCCGGTGGACGGTTCCAAGGTGTTCATGGGGCCGGAAGAGTCGATGCAGGTGCAGCGCGACCTGGGTTCCGACATCGTGATGATTTTCGACGAGTGCACGCCGTACCCGGCTGACGAAGACGTCGCGCGGATTTCGATGGAGTTGTCCCTGCGTTGGGCCCAGCGTTCGAAGAATGCCCACGGCGACAACACCGCTGCGCTGTTCGGTATTGTCCAGGGCGGCATGCACGAAAGCCTGCGCAAGCGCTCGCTGGAAGGCCTCGACAAAATCGGCTTTGACGGCCTGGCCATCGGCGGTTTGTCGGTGGGCGAGCCCAAGCACGAGATGATCAAGGTACTGGATTACCTGCCGGGCCTGATGCCGGCTGACAAACCTCGTTACCTTATGGGCGTTGGCAAACCGGAAGATCTCGTAGAGGGTGTGCGCCGCGGTGTGGACATGTTCGATTGCGTGATGCCAACCCGTAATGCCCGCAATGGGCATCTGTTCATCGATACAGGCGTGCTGAAGATCCGTAACGCGTTCCATCGCCATGATGATTCGCCGCTGGATCCCACCTGTGATTGCTACACCTGCCAGAACTTCTCCCGTGCTTATCTGCACCATCTGGACAAGTGTGGGGAAATGCTGGGTAGCATGTTGAATACCATCCACAATTTGCGTCACTACCAAGTCCTGATGGCTGGTTTGCGCGAGGCTATTCAACAGGGTACATTGGCCGCCTTCGTCGATGCCTTCTATGCCAAGCGCGGGCTTCCTGTGCCGCCCTTGGACTGAGTTTTCCGACCCTAAGATTCACTATTTGCAACTGGAGTGCTAAATGAGCTTTTTTATCTCTAACGCCATGGCTGATGCCGCTGCGCCTGCTGCTGCCGGCCCTATGGGCGGTGGTTTCGAGTGGATTTTCCTGGTCGGCTTCCTGGTCATCTTCTACCTGATGATCTGGCGTCCACAGGCCAAGCGCGCCAAAGAGCAGAAAAACCTGCTGGGCAGCCTGCAGAAAGGTGACGAAGTTGTGACCACCGGCGGCATCGCTGGCAAGATCACCAAGGTTTCCGATGCTTTCGTGGTTCTGGAAGTTTCCGACACCGTAGAAATGAAGTTCCAGAAGGGCGCCATCGCCGCCACGCTGCCAAAAGGCACGCTCAAAGCGATCTGAGTAACAACCTTTACCAATCGACGGGGCGCGCAAGGCGCCCCGCGTTATAAGCGGGCGGCGTGATGCTGAACAAATACCCTCTGTGGAAATACGTACTGATCCTGGCGGTGCTGGCGATCGGTTTTATTTATTCCGCTCCCAATCTCTATCCTGATGACCCGGCGATCCAGATCACTGGCGCCAGCACTTCGCTGCAGGTCAATCAGGCCGATCTGGAACGCGCGAGCAAAGCGCTCGTTGACGCGGGTATCCAGGTCAAGGCGGCAACCTTGGCGGCTGATGCGAAGGGCGGTTTGCTGCGCCTGACCAAGGCAGAAGACCAATTGCCGGCCAAAGATGTCGTGCGCAAGGCCATGGGTGACGACTATGTGGTCGCGCTCAACCTGGCACAGACCACGCCAACCTGGCTGCGCAAGATCGGTGCGCACCCAATGAAGCTGGGTCTGGACTTGTCCGGTGGTGTGCACTTCCTGCTGGAAGTCGACATGGACAAGGCCCTCGACGCGCGCCTGAAGGTCTACGAAGGCGACGTGAAGAGCCTGCTGCGTAAAGAGCGCCTGCGTTATCGCAGCCTGCCGCAGCTCAACGGTGCCATCCAGCTGGGCTTCTCTGACGAAGCATCCCGCGAACAGGCTCGTGCGCTGATCCGCAAGAACTTCAACGATTTCGACATCGTACCGACCGACCTCAACGGTCAACCTGTACTGCGTCTGGCGATGACCCCAGCCAAGCTGGCGGAAATCCGCGAATACTCCATCAAGCAGAACTTGACCACGGTACGTAACCGCGTCAACGAGCTGGGTGTAGCCGAGCCGATCGTTCAGCGCCAGGGTGCCAACCGCATCGTGGTTGAATTGCCGGGCGTACAGGACACTGCTGAAGCCAAGCGTATCCTGGGTAAAACCGCCAACCTGGAATTCCGTCTGGCGGCTGAGCCGGGTGCTACCCGTGCGACTGCTGAAGAATTCGAGTTCCGCGAAGGTAACCGTCTCCCTGCGTTGATCGAGCGTGGCTTGATCATCACCGGTGACCAGGTGACCGACGCCAAGGCTGGTTTTGGCGAGCACGGTACCCCTGAAGTGAACATTCGCCTGGATGGCCATGGCGGCGAACTGATGAGCCGCGCTACGCGCAGCAACGTCGGTCGCAGCATGGCGGTGATTTTCATCGAGCAACGCCCGGTGACCACCTACACCAAGCAGATGGTCAACGGCGTCGAGAAAGACGTGCCGGTACAGACCTTCAAGGAAGAGAAGAAGATCATCAGCCTGGCGACCATCCAGTCGCCGCTGGGTGCTCAATTCCGTATCACCGGCCTGAACGGCCAGGGCGAATCCTCGGAACTGGCGCTGCTGCTGCGTGCCGGTGGCCTGGCTGCCCCGATGTACTTCGCTGAAGAACGTACCATCGGTCCGAGCCTGGGTGCCGACAACATCACCAAGGGTATCGACGCGGCCTTGTGGGGCATGCTGTTCGTGTCCCTGTTCATCATCGCCATCTACCGCTTCTTCGGCATCATCGCCACCGTGGCCCTGGCGGGCAACATGGTGATGCTGCTGGCACTGATGTCGCTGCTGGGCGCTACACTGACCCTGCCAGGTATCGCTGGTATCGTACTCACCATGGGTATGGCGGTAGACGCCAACGTACTGATCTTCTCGCGGATCCGTGAAGAGATCGCGGCGGGCATGACCGTACAGCGTGCAATCAACGAAGGCTTCGGCCGGGCATTTACCGCGATTCTCGACTCCAACCTGACCACACTGTTGGTCGGCGGGATTCTCTTTGCCATGGGCACTGGCCCGGTCAAAGGTTTTGCGGTGACCATGTCCCTCGGTATCTTTACCTCGATGTTCACGGCCATCATGGTGACCCGCGCAATGGTCAACCTGATCTTTGGCGGGCGTGACTTCAAGAAGTTGTGGATTTAAGGGGCTGCCATGTTACGTACAATCAACTTCATGGGCGTTCGCAACGTTGCGTTCGGCGTCACCGTGCTCCTTACCGTTCTGGCGTTGTTCAGCTGGTTCCATAAGGGCCTGAACTACGGTCTGGACTTCACCGGCGGTACGCTCATCGAGCTGACCTACGAGAAGCCGGCCGATGTGACCCTGGTGCGCAACGAGCTGGTCAAGGCCGGCTATCACGAAGCCATCGTGCAGAGTTTTGGTGCGACCACCGACCTGCTGGTGCGTATGCCTGGCGAAGACCCGCAACTGGGTCACCAGGTAGCCGAGGCCTTGCAGAAGGTCGGCGGCGACAACCCGGCGTCGGTCAAGCGTGTTGAATTCGTGGGTCCGCAGGTCGGTGAAGAGCTGCGCGACCAGGGCGGCCTCGGCATGCTGATGGCGCTGGTCGGCATCATGATCTACCTGGCCTTCCGCTTTCAGTGGAAGTTCGGTGTCGGCGCCATTGTGTCGCTGATTCACGACGTGATCGTGACCGTGGGTATCCTGGCGTACTTCCAGATCACGTTCGACCTGACCGTACTGGCGGCCGTGTTGGCGATCATTGGTTACTCCCTCAACGACACCATCGTGGTATTTGACCGGGTTCGTGAGAACTTCCGTGTACTGCGCAAGGCGTCGCTGATCGAGAACATCAACGTCTCGACCACCCAGACCCTGCTGCGGACCATGGCGACGTCGATCTCCACCTTGCTGGCGATCGCTGCGTTGATGATCTTCGGTGGCGACAACCTGTGGGGCTTCTCCCTCGCGCTGTTCATCGGCGTTCTGGCGGGCACCTACTCGTCGATCTACATCGCCAATGTGGTGCTGATCTGGCTGAACCTCAACAGCGAAGACCTGATCCCTCCGGTCAGCACTGGCAAGGAGGTTGACGACCGTCCTTGATGGGCGTTTGTTGATCCGCTGATACAAGAAAGGCGCGAGCATTGAACTCGCGCCTTTTTTTTTGCTCCAAGGCTGGGTATAGCGCGGACGTTTCGGTCCGCTTGTGATGGTCAGGAGGTTCATGTGAACAAGTCGTTGCTGGTTGGTGCGGTATTGGGTGCTGTCGGTGTGACTGCCGGGGGTGCTGTTGCCACCTACAGCCTGGTAAAAAGCGGCCCTGAGTATGCGCAAGTGCTGGCGGTGCAGCCGGTTAAAACCCAGATTAAAACTCCCCGTGAGGTCTGCAAGGACGTCACCGTGACCCGGCAGCGTCCGGTGCAGGATCAGCATCAAATCGCCGGTACGGTCGTAGGTGCCCTGGCGGGTGGCTTGCTGGGCAACCAGATCGGTGGTGGTAATGGCAAGAAGCTGGCGACTGTAGCCGGCGCGGTGGGTGGCGGTTACGCTGGTAACAAGGTTCAGGAAGGCATGCAGAACCGTGATACCTACACCACCACGCAAACCCGTTGTAACACCGTTAACGACATCAGTGACAAGGTGGTCGGGTATGACGTGCGTTACAACCTGGATGGCAAGGAAGGTTCGGTGCGTATGGAGCGCGACCCAGGCAGCCAGATTCCAGTCGACAAAGAAGGTCGTCTGATCCTGGGTCAGAACCAGCAGTAACCGATTCTACAGGCATAAAAAAAGCACCCCTCGGGGTGCTTTTTTGTGCTCGCTCGCTTAGCGCTTCAGTGAAGCCGGCAGGTGCGGCTGGATCGCCGTCAGGACTGCCTTGAAACATTTGGTGTTGCCCGCAACCACGTGGCCTTTCTCAAGGAAATCGTGACCGCCGGTGAAGTCGCTCACCAAGCCGCCCGCTTCCTGGATCAGCAGCGCGCCCGCAGCCATGTCCCACTCGGACAGACCCGACTCCCAGAACGCATCGAAGCGACCAGCGGCAACGTAAGCCAGGTCCAGGCTCGCTGCGCCAGCGCGACGGATGCCAGCAGTCTGGCCAACCAGGGCGCGGAACATGCCCAGGTAGTTTTCCAGGTTGTCCATCTGGTCATCGCGGAACGGGAAGCCGGTGCCCAGCAGGGCGCCGTCCAGGCTGGTGCGACCGCTGACACGCAGGCGACGACCATTCAGCTGGGCGCCACGGCCACGGCTGGCGGTGAATTCTTCCTGGCGAACTGGGTCCAGAACCACGGCGTGTTCCAGGCGGCCACGGTATTTGCACGCAATGCTCACGGCAAAGTGCGGGATGCCGCGCAGGAAGTTGGTGGTGCCATCCAGTGGGTCGATGATCCACAGGTAGTCTTCGCCTTCACCGCTGCCTTTGTGCAAACCGGTTTCTTCACCGAGGATGCCGTGGGTCGGGTAGGCCTTGCGCAGCGCGTCGATGATTTTCTGTTCGGCGGCGCGATCCACCTCGGATACATAATCCTTGGCGTCTTTTTCGTCGACCTTGATGGTATCCAGGCGCTCGATGGAGCGGAAGATCAATTCACTGGCGCTGCGGGCGGCGCGCAGCGCGATATTCAGCATGGGCTGCATGGATAGGTCACCTAAGGTTGTTAAAGAAAGCCGAGCATTCTAGCAGAAACTTTCTTCAGGTGAAGGACGACGTGAGCTTTCATGGCATAACCTTAGGCTGTTCTGTAAGATTTGCTCCCCTTTCCCGTGTCCGAGAGCGCCTCCCTTGCTGCAAAACATTCGTGTCGTCTTGGTCAATACCAGTCATCCCGGCAACATCGGCGGGGTGGCGCGAGCCATGAAAAACATGGGGCTGACGCGTTTGGTGCTGGTTGACCCGCGCGTGTTCCCGCACCACGAGGCCGATGCCCGCGCATCCGGCGCCAATGACCTCCTTGAAAAAGCCCAGGTCGTCGCCACCCTGGAAGATGCCTTGGTCGGCTGCAACCTGGTGCTCGGCACCAGTGCCCGCGACCGTCGTATCCCCTGGCCCTTGCTGGATCCGCGTGAGTGCGGCACCAAGGTGGTCGAGGAGGCTGCCGGCGGCGCTGAAATCGCCTTGGTCTTTGGCCGTGAAGACTCCGGCCTGACCAATGAAGAGCTGCAGCGATGTCATTACCACGTGCATATCCCATCAGACCCTGAGTTCAGCTCGCTGAACCTCGGGGCGGCGGTGCAGGTGTTGACTTACGAAGTGCGCATGGCTTGGCTGGCCGCTGCGGGTCAGCCGAGCAAGGTCGAGAAGGAAGAGGTCGCTTCGACCAAAAGTGGCGAGTTGGCCACCATGGACGAGCTGGAGCGGTTCTATGAACACCTGGAGCAAACCCTGGTGGCCATCGAATTCCTCGATCCGGAAAAACCACGGCACTTGATGGCACGCCTGCGTCGTCTTTACGGACGTAGCTCGGTCAGCCGGGCGGAAATGAATATATTGCGTGGCATCCTCACGGAAACCCAGAAAGCGGCCCGTGGCGAGCTTCTTAAGCGGAAGGATTAAAAATGTTCGAGCGTTTGCGAGAAGATATCCAGAGTGTTTTCCACCGTGACCCGGCGGCGCGCAATGCCTTTGAAGTGCTGACCTGCTACCCAGGCATGCACGCCATCTGGATCCATCGCCTGTCCGGTGCTTTGTGGAGCATGGGCTGGAAATGGCTGGCGCGGTTAGTGTCGAACTTCGGTCGCTGGCTGACCGGGATCGAGATTCATCCGGGCGCCAAGGTCGGTCGTCGCTTCTTCATCGACCACGGCATGGGCATCGTGATTGGCGAGACTGCCGAGATCGGCGATGACGTGACCCTTTACCAGGGCGTGACGCTTGGCGGCACCAGTTGGAACAAGGGCAAGCGCCACCCAACCTTGGGCGATGGTGTGGTGGTAGGGGCGGGTGCCAAGGTGCTTGGCCCGTTCACCGTCGGCGCGGGCGCCAAGGTCGGCTCCAATGCGGTAGTCACCAAAGCCGTGCCGCCGGGTGCAACCGTTGTGGGTATTCCTGGGCGAATCATCGTCAAGCCGGAAGTCGGCGACGAGCAGGAGGCCAAGCGCAAAGCCATGGCCGAGAAGATTGGCTTTGACGCCTATGGCGTCAGCGAAGACATGCCCGACCCGGTGGCGCGAGCCATTGGCCAGTTGCTGGATCACCTTCAGGCAGTAGATGGCAAGCTGGACGGCATGTGCGGCGCGTTGAAGGACTTGGGCAGCCCCTACTGTGCGAAAGATCTGCCGGAGCTTCGCGAAGAAGACTTCGCCGAAATCAAGGACGAAGCCTCCACCAAGGCAGGCTAAGTGTTTGCTGTTGATCGGCGCAGCCCCGGTTGCGCTGGTCGATCCCACCCCGTCCTGCTATGATTCGCGCGCCCTTTTTACGGGTAATCCTGACTAAAGTACTAGGTCTTATAGTTGACTTAAATACTCGGGAATCGCATACTTGCCCCCATTCTGAAACACCTTGGTACTTGTCCATGAGACTGACTACAAAAGGCCGATACGCGGTGACTGCCATGCTCGACCTGGCTTTGCATGCGCAAACTGGGCCGGTGTCCCTGGCCGATATCTCCGAGCGCCAAGGCATTTCCCTGTCCTATCTCGAGCAACTGTTCGCCAAATTGCGTCGTAGCAACCTGGTTTCCAGTGTTCGCGGTCCAGGCGGCGGCTATCAGTTGTCCCGCGACATGCAGGGTATCCAAGTGGCTCAAGTGATCGACGCGGTCAACGAATCCGTCGACGCTACCAAATGCCAGGGCCTGGGTGACTGCCACGCCGGCGACACCTGCCTCACACACCACCTGTGGTGTGACTTGAGCCTGCAGATCCATGAGTTTTTGAGTGGTATCAGCTTGGCTGATCTTGTGACTCGCCGTGAGGTGCAAGAAGTAGCCCAGCGTCAGGACCAGCGCCGTTGCAACACCAAGGCGCCGCGTCTGGACAAGATCGAAGCGTCCGCCGTCGAGTGACAGCCGAAGAGCTAACGGCACGCCAGCCAGCCTGATTTAGGAGAAAGTCCATGAAATTGCCGATTTACCTTGATTACTCAGCGACCACCCCGGTTGATCCGCGTGTCGCGCAAAAGATGAGCGAATGCCTGCTGGTTGACGGAAACTTCGGCAACCCTGCTTCCCGTTCCCACGTATTCGGCTGGAAAGCCGAGGAAGCGGTCGAAAACGCTCGTCGCCAGGTTGCTGACCTGGTTGGCGCAGACCCGCGTGAAATCGTCTGGACCTCCGGTGCTACCGAGTCCGACAACCTGGCTATCAAGGGCGCGGCGCATTTCTACGCGACCAAGGGCAAACACCTGATCACCACCAAGATTGAGCACAAGGCTGTCCTCGACACCATGCGCCAACTGGAGCGTGAAGGTTTCGAGGTCACCTACCTCGAGCCAACCACCGACGGTATCGTCACCCCGGCCATGATCGAAGCGGCCCTGCGTGAAGACACCATCCTGGTTTCCGTGATCCACGTGAACAACGAAATTGGCACCATCAACGACATCGCGGCCATCGGCGAGCTGACTCGCTCGAAGGGCATCCTGCTGCACGTCGACGCTGCTCAGTCCACCGGCAAGGTCGACATCGACCTGTCGAAGCTGAAAGTCGACCTGATGTCGTTCTCTGCCCACAAGACCTACGGCCCTAAAGGCATCGGCGCCCTGTACGTGAGTCGCAAGCCTCGCGTGCGCATCGAAGCCACCATGCACGGCGGCGGTCACGAGCGCGGCATGCGTTCGGGCACCCTGGCGACCCACCAGATCGTCGGCATGGGCGAAGCCTTCCGCGTAGCCAAGGAAGACATGGCTGCCGAAAACATCCGCATCAAAGCCCTGAGCGACCGCTTCTACAAGCAGGTCGAAGGTCTTGAAGAGCTGTACATCAACGGCAGCATGACCGCCCGTGTACCGCACAACCTGAATTTGAGCTTCAACTACGTTGAAGGCGAGTCGCTGATCATGGCGCTCAAGGACCTGGCGGTTTCGTCCGGTTCGGCCTGCACCTCGGCGTCCCTTGAGCCTTCGTACGTACTGCGCGCCCTGGGCCGCAACGACGAACTGGCACACAGCTCGATCCGCTTTACGTTCGGCCGCTTCACCACCGAAGAACAAGTCGACTACGCCGCGCAGAAAGTCTGCGAAGCCGTCAACAAGCTGCGCGTTCTGTCGCCGCTGTGGGACATGTACAAAGACGGCGTCGATATTTCCAAGATCGAGTGGGCGGCACACTAACTATAGAAGCCGCCACCCCAGCTCTGTAGCAACGTGGCGGAAAACGCAGGCGTTTCTACAGGGTTCCAGAGCGGCCCTGATGAGTGAGGATTCAGTACCATGGCTTACAGCGAAAAGGTCATCGACCACTACGAAAACCCGCGTAACGTCGGCAAGATGGACGCGGAAGACCCAGATGTCGGCACCGGCATGGTCGGCGCCCCGGCGTGCGGCGATGTGATGCGCCTGCAGATCAAGGTCAACGACGCTGGCGTTATCGAAGACGCCAAGTTCAAGACCTACGGCTGCGGTTCGGCCATCGCCTCCAGCTCCCTGGCGACCGAATGGATGAAAGGCAAGACCCTGGATGAGGCTGTCACCATCAGCAACACCCAGCTGGCCGAAGAACTGGCCCTGCCGCCAGTGAAAATCCACTGCTCGGTACTCGCAGAAGACGCCATCAAGGCGGCCGTTCGCGACTACAAGCAGAAGAAAGGCTTGATCTAAGCATTTGGCGACGAGTAAGGAGTCAACGATGGCTATCAGCATGACAGAAGCGGCTGCACAGCACATTCGCCGCTCCCTGAATGGGCGCGGTAAAGGTGAGGGGATTCGCTTGGGTGTTCGCACCACAGGCTGCTCCGGCCTTGCCTACGTGCTGGAGTTTGTCGACGAGGTGGTGGCGGAAGACCAGGTGTTCGAAAGTCACGGCGAGAAAGTGATCATCGACCCTAAAAGCCTGACCTACCTGGACGGCACCGAACTCGATTTCGTCAAGGAAGGGTTGAACGAAGGCTTCAAGTTCAACAACCCCAACGTGCGCGGTGAATGTGGCTGCGGCGAAAGCTTCAACATCTGAGGCTATTCGTGGGTACTCCTTGTCATTTCGCTTTATTCGAGCTGCAGCCGAGTTTTCGCCTGGACCTTGAGCAGCTTGCCACGCGCTACCGAGAATTGGCGCGTGGGGTGCATCCGGACCGCTTCGCTGACGCCTCCGAGCGCGAGCAGCGCGTTGCTCTGGAGAAGTCGGCCAGCCTCAACGAGGCCTATCAGACCCTGAAAAGTCCGCCCAAGCGCGCGCGTTATCTGCTCGCGATGAACGGTGGAGAGTTGCCGCTGGAAGTCACGGTTCACGATCCCGACTTCCTGATGCAGCAGATGCAGTGGCGCGAAGAACTTGAAGACTTGCAGGACGAAGCCGATCTTGCTGGCGTCGCGGTCTTCAAGCGTCGTCTGAAAACGGCCCAGGATGAGCTCAACGAAAGCTTCGCAGCCTGTTGGGATGATGCAGCGCAACGTGAACAGGCCGAACGCCTGATGCGGCGCATGCAGTTTCTCGACAAGCTCACCTACGAAGTGCGCCAGCTAGAAGAGCGCCTCGACGATTAACCCAGTGTGCTGCCCGTGATGCACGCCTGATAGACAGATAAGACCTGATTACCATGGCCCTACTGCAAATCGCCGAACCCGGCCAAAGCCCTCAACCGCACCAGCGTCGCCTGGCGGTCGGGATTGACCTGGGCACCACCAATTCCCTGGTTGCTGCCTTGCGCAGCGGCCTCTCCGAGCCGTTGCCCGACGCTGACGGGCAGGTGATCCTGCCGTCTGCCGTGCGCTACCACGCTGATCGCACTGAAGTCGGTGAATCGGCCAAGTTGGCGGCGTCTACCGATCCTCTGAATACCGTGTTGTCGGTCAAGCGCTTGATGGGTCGTGGTCTGTCCGACGTCAAGCAATTGGGCGACCAGCTGCCGTATCGCTTTGTCGGCGGTGAATCCCACATGCCGTTCATCGACACGATCCAGGGCCCGAAAAGCCCGGTGGAAGTGTCGGCTGATATCCTCAAGGTACTGCGTCAGCGCGCGGAAAAAACCCTGGGTGGCGAACTGGTTGGTGCGGTGATCACCGTTCCGGCTTATTTCGATGACGCGCAGCGCCAAGCCACCAAGGATGCGGCGAAACTCGCCGGCCTGAACGTGCTGCGCCTGCTCAACGAACCGACTGCGGCGGCCGTGGCTTATGGCCTCGACCAGCACGCAGAAGGTCTGGTCGCTATTTACGACCTCGGCGGCGGCACCTTTGATATTTCGATCCTGCGCCTGACCGGCGGCGTCTTCGAAGTGCTGGCCACCGGTGGCGACAGCGCCCTGGGCGGCGATGACTTCGACCACGCTATCGCTGGCTGGATCATCACCAGTGCCGGTCTGTCCGCCGACCTGGACCCCGGCGCGCAGCGCAATCTGCTGCAAACCGCCTGCGCCGCCAAAGAAGCGCTGACTGACGCCGCATCCGTTGAAGTTTCCTACGGCACCTGGTCGGCCCAACTGACGCGCGAAGCCTTTGATGCGTTGATCGAACCGATGGTTGCCCGCAGCCTGAAAGCTTGCCGCCGTGCCGTGCGTGACTCCGGTATCGAGCTGGAAGACGTCGGCGCCGTGGTCATGGTCGGTGGCTCCACCCGTGTGCCGCGCGTGCGTGAAGCCGTCGCCGAAGCCTTCGGTCGCCAGCCGCTGACTGAAATCGACCCGGATCAAGTGGTCGCCATTGGCGCTGCGATCCAGGCCGATACCCTGGCCGGCAACAAGCGCGATGGCGGCGAATTGCTGCTGCTCGACGTGATTCCGCTGTCCTTGGGGCTGGAAACCATGGGCGGCTTGATGGAGAAGGTGATTCCACGCAACACCACCATCCCCGTCGCCCGCGCCCAGGACTTCACCACGTACAAAGATGGCCAGACGGCCATGATGATCCACGTGCTGCAAGGTGAGCGCGAGCTGATCAGCGACTGCCGCTCCCTGGCGCGTTTTGAACTGCGCGGTATCCCGGCGATGGTCGCGGGTGCGGCGAAGATCCGCGTGACCTTCCAGGTCGACGCCGACGGCCTGTTGAATGTGGCCGCGCGTGAGCTGGGTTCAGGCGTTGAGGCGAGCATCCAGGTCAAGCCGTCCTATGGTCTCACCGACGGTGAAATCGCCAAGATGCTCAAAGACTCGTTCCAATATGCCGGTGACGACAAGGTCGCCCGTGTATTGCGTGAGCAGCAAGTCGACGCCCAGCGCCTGCTCGAAGCGGTGCAGGGCGCCCTGGATGCTGACGGCGAGCGCCTGTTGGATGCCGAAGAGCGCATGGTCATTGACCTGCAGATGCAGGAACTGGCCGAACTGATGAAAGGCGACGATGGTTATGCCATCGAGCAACAGACCAAGCGTCTGTCGCAAGTGACCGATGCTTTTGCCGCCCGTCGTATGGACCAGACGGTCAAAGCCGCCCTGGCGGGACGCAACCTGAATGAAATCGAGGAATAATTAATGCCGCAGGTCATTTTTCTGCCACACGCCGAGCATTGCCCGGACGGTATGGTCGTGGAGGCTGAGACCGGCAAGTCCATCCTCGAAGTTGCCCATGACAACCACATCGAGATCGAAAGTGCCTGCGGCGGTGTGTGCGCTTGCACCACGTGCCACTGCGTCATCCGCGAGGGCTTCAACAGCCTTGAAGAGGCTGATGAGCTGGAAGAGGACTTTCTCGACCGCGCATGGGGCCTGGAGGCGACTTCGCGTCTAAGCTGTCAGGCAAAGGTCGGCACGGAAGACATCACTGTCGAAATTCCGAAATATTCCCTCAACCACGCCGCCGAAGCGCCGCATTGATTCAAGGAAGTGTCATGAGTCTTAAATGGGTTGATGTGCAAGAGATCGCTATCCTGTTGGCGGATGCCAACCAGGATCTGGATCCTTACTCCCTGAACTTTGTAGCTTTGCGTGACATGGTCATGGCGTTGCCGGGGTTCGAAGATGAGCGTGATCGCGGCGGTGAGAAGGTTCTGGAAGCTATCCAGACTGCCTGGAAAGAAGAACAGGACTGACGCCTCCCTTTACGCAGTTAGGCAATACCCAATAACCCGCGTATAATTCGCGGGTTTAATTTTTCGTAAATTACCGTTTCTGGAGTTACACCATGGCTGTTCAACGTACTTTCTCCATCATCAAGCCTGACGCTGTTGCAAAAAACGTCATCGGCGAGATCACCACTCGTTTCGAAAAAGCCGGCCTGAAGGTTGTAGCTTCGAAACTCAAGCAACTGTCCAAGGCTGAAGCTGAAGGCTTCTACGCTGAGCACAGCGCTCGTGGTTTCTTCGGCGACCTGGTTGCCTTCATGATCTCCGGTCCTGTTGTTGTTCAGGTTCTGGAAGGCGAAAACGCTATTGCTCTGAACCGTGAGCTGATGGGCGCTACCAACCCTAAAGAAGCGGCTGCTGGCACCATCCGTGCTGACTTCGCTGAATCCATCGACGCCAACGCTGTACACGGCTCGGACTCCGAAGCTGCCGCTGCTCGCGAAATCTCGTACTTTTTCGCTGCTACTGAAGTAACCGCTCGCTAAGCATCGGCTTAAAGAGTGAGGGTGAATCCATGACTACATCGACTGTTAAAACCAACCTGCTGGGTCTGACTCAGCCGGAAATGGAGAAATTCTTCGACTCAATCGGGGAGAAGCGTTTCCGTGCCGGTCAGGTAATGAAATGGATTCACCACTTTGGTGTCGATGATTTCGACGCCATGACGAACGTCAGCAAGGCCCTGCGCGACAAGCTCAAGGCCATTGCTGAAGTGCGTGGTCCCGAAGTCGTCAGCGAGGACATCTCCACCGATGGCACCCGTAAATGGGTGGTGCGCGTGGCGTCCGGCAGCTGCGTCGAGACCGTGTACATTCCCCAGGGCAAGCGCGGCACCTTGTGCGTTTCGTCCCAGGCAGGCTGTGCCCTGGACTGCAGTTTCTGCTCCACCGGCAAGCAAGGCTTCAATAGCAACCTCACCGCCGCCGAAGTGATCGGCCAGGTGTGGATTGCCAACAAATCCTTTGGCAGCGTCCCGGCGACCGTCGACCGTGCCATCACCAACGTGGTGATGATGGGCATGGGTGAGCCGCTGCTGAACTTCGACAACGTCATTGCGGCCATGCACCTGATGATGGACGACCTGGGCTACGGCATCTCCAAGCGCCGTGTAACCCTGTCGACCTCCGGCGTGGTGCCGATGATCGATGAGCTGGCCAAGCACATCGACGTCTCCCTGGCGTTGTCGCTGCATGCACCGAATGACGCATTGCGTAACCAATTGGTGCCAATCAACAAGAAGTATCCGCTTAAGATGCTGCTCGAATCTTGCCAGCGTTACATGGCGACCTTGGGCGAAAAACGCGTGTTGACCATTGAGTACACCATGCTCAAGGACATCAACGACAAGGTCGAACACGCGATCGAGATGATCGAGTTGCTCAAGAACACCCCGTGCAAGATCAACCTGATTCCGTTTAACCCGTTTCCACATTCTGGCTACGAGCGGCCGAGCAACAACGCTATCCGCCGTTTCCAGGATCAACTGCACCAGGCCGGCTACAACGTCACCGTCCGCACCACCCGTGGTGAAGACATCGATGCCGCCTGTGGCCAATTGGTCGGGCAGGTGATGGACCGTACCCGCCGCAGCGAACGGTATATCGCCGGGCGTGAGTTGAACGCCGCCGACGATCTGCCGCTGATTGCTGTGAATCGAATCTGAGAGAGGATCTCTATGCCCTTGCGCCTTGCGCTGCTTTTGCTTGTTACCGGTCTTGCGGCCGGTTGTGTTTCATCGGGCCATGAGAGCCCTTTGCAAACTGGTAAAGGCCGTGACGAGGCGCGGGTTGCCTATGTGCAACTGGGCTTGGGTTACCTGCAACAAGGCATGAGCGAGCAAGCCAAGGTGCCGTTGAAGAAGGCCCTGGAGCTGGACAGCGACGATGCCGACGCCAATGGCGCACTGGCCCTGGTGTTCCAGGCCCAGGCCGAGCCTGAACTGGCCGAACAGTATTTCCACAAGGCCCTGGCCTCCCGTCCTGCCGACCCGCGGCTGCTGAACAATTACGGCAGCTTTCTGTTCGAGCAGAAACGATATGACCAGGCCGCCCTTTATTTCCAGCAAGCCAGCGCCGATACCCTCTATCCTGAGCGTTCGCGGGTGTTCGAGAACCTTGGGGTGACCTCGATGCGCCTCGGTCAGCGTGACAGCGCCCGCCAGCAACTGGAAAAAGCCCTGCATTTGAACGGTCGCCAGCCTCGGGCGTTGCTCGAAATGGCTGAGTTATCCTTTGATGACAGGCATTATGTGCCGGCACGTGACTATTACGAGCGTTTTAGCCTGCTCAGCGGGCAAAATGCACGTAGTCTATTGCTCGGTGTGCGCCTGGCGACGGTTCATGAAGAACGCGACACGGCCGCACGTTTTGGCCAGCAACTCGAACGACTCTATCCCGGTACGCCGGAATATCAGCAATACCTGTCGGAGCAATGATGAAAGCGGCGCACCCGGAAGTTGTAGCAGCTAATCGCGTAAACCCAGGCGACACCTTGCGTCAGGCCCGCGAAAGCAATGGTTGGTCGCTGGCGGAAGTGGCCCTCAAGCTCAATTTGACCACGACGTCCCTGGGCAACCTGGAAGCTGGCGCGTTCGATAAGCTGCCTGGGCACACCTTTGCCCGCGGCTATATCCGCGCCTACGCCAAATTGCTGGGGATCGACCAGGCCATACTGGTCCAGGAGTTCGACCAATTCACCGGCACCGACTCCCAGGGCAGCAATGTCCACGGCCTGGGGCGCATCGAAGAGCCAGTGCGGGTTTCCCACACGATTTTGCGCATTGTCAGCCTGTTGCTGCTGATCGCGGTCATTGGTGGCGGTTTTGTCTGGTGGCAAGACCAGACCTCCCAGCGCACCAAGGACCTGACCAGCAACGCCATGGAGCACGTTGAGGTCGAAAGCGCCGACGGCACCACTCAGATTCATCCGCTGGATGAGCCTGAAGACCAGGCGGTTGCTGAAAGCCAGGCTGCACCTGAAGCGCCGGTTGCCACCGAGCAGCCAGCACCGGAAACCGCGCCAGCCGCGACCGCTGCTGTACCGGCACCTGCGACGCCAACTGCGCCAGCCCACACTCCGGCTGCCCCGGTTGCTCAGGCCCATACCCCGGCCGCCCCCGTGCAGACGCCGACAACTACGCCGACAGCCCCTGCGATTTCCCCGCCCACCACCCCTGCGTTGATCGCCGGTGATGGCCGTGTACAGATTACCTTCGTCGCTGACTGCTGGACGCAAGTCACCGATGGCAACGGCAAAGTGCTGTTCAGTGGGCTGAAGCGTAAGGGAGATACGCTCGACCAGGGCGGCAAGCCTCCTTTGACGCTGCGTCTGGGCTTTGCCCGTGGCGCGCAAGTGGCCTACAACGGCCAGCCTGTGGACGTGGCGCCGTTCACCAGTGGCGAGACTGCTCGCCTGAAGTTGGGACAATAGTCATGCACGGCGAATCTCCAATCAAACGTCGCGTATCGCGCAAGATCTGGGTCGGCTCGGTGCCGGTGGGTGGCGATGCCCCCATCGCGGTACAAAGCATGACCAACAGCGACACCAATGACGTGGCCGCCACCGTTGCCCAGATCAATCGTCTGGAAGCTGCGGGCGTGGACATCGTGCGCGTCTCCGTGCCAGACATGGACGCTGCCGAAGCTTTTGGCCGCATCAAGCAACTGGTCAAGGTGCCATTGGTTGCCGACATTCACTTCGACTACAAGATCGCTTTGCGCGTGGCCGAACTGGGTGTGGACTGCCTGCGTATCAACCCGGGCAACATCGGTCGTGAAGACCGTGTGCGTGCAGTGGTTGATGCTGCCCGCGACCGTGGTATTCCAATCCGTATCGGCGTCAACGCCGGTTCCCTGGAAAAAGACCTGCAAAAGAAATACGGCGAACCGACTCCGGCGGCGCTGGTTGAATCGGCGCTGCGCCACGTTGAACACCTTGAACGCCTGAATTTCCAGGACTTCAAGGTCAGCGTAAAGGCCTCCGACGTGTTCATGGCGGTAGAAGCCTACCGCCTGTTGGCCAAGGAAATCGTGCAGCCGCTGCACCTGGGTATCACTGAAGCAGGCGGTTTACGCTCAGGCACAGTGAAATCTGCGGTGGGTCTCGGTATGCTGCTCGCCGAAGGGATTGGCGATACCATCCGCATCTCGCTGGCAGCAGACCCTGTAGAGGAAGTGAAAGTCGGTTACGACATTCTCAAATCCCTGCGTTTGCGTTCCCGTGGCATCAATTTCATTGCCTGCCCGAGCTGCTCGCGGCAGAACTTCGACGTGGTGAAAACCATGAACGATCTGGAATTGCGCCTTGAAGACCTGTTGGTGCCGCTGGATGTTGCGGTGATCGGCTGTGTGGTCAACGGGCCGGGTGAGGCCAAAGAGGCCCATGTGGGCCTGACCGGTGGTACGCCGAACCTGATCTACATCGACGGCAAGCCGTCGCAGAAGTTGACGAATGACAATCTGGTGGATGAGCTGGAAAAGCTGATCCGCGAGAAAGCGGCCGAAAAGGTCGCGGCTGACGCAGCGCTGATCGCGCGCGGCTGATTGAACGAATTTAAGGATTTGATGTGAGCAAGTCTCTGCAAGCCATTCGTGGCATGAACGACATCCTGCCGGAACAGACGCCGCTGTGGCGCTATTTCGAGGGCACTGTCGCGCGTCTGCTGGATAACTACGGTTACAAGCAGATCCGCATGCCGATCGTCGAGTTCACCGAGCTGTTCAAGCGCTCCATCGGTGAAGTGACCGACATCGTCGAAAAAGAGATGTACACCTTTGAAGACCGCAACGGCGACTCCCTGACCCTGCGTCCGGAAGGCACTGCCGCCTGCGTTCGCGCTGTGCTTGAGCATGGCCTCACCGGTGCCGGCCAGCCGCAGAAGTTGTGGTACATCGGCCCGATGTTCCGTCACGAACGTCCACAGAAAGGCCGTTATCGCCAGTTTCACCAGATCGGCCTGGAAGTGTTCAACATCGACGGCCCGGATATCGACGCCGAGCTGATCGTGCTGACCTGGCGCCTGTGGGGCCTGTTGGGCATCCGCGACGCGGTCAAGCTTGAACTCAACAGCCTGGGCACCAGCGAATCCCGTGGTCGCTACAAAGTGGCCCTGGTCGAGTACCTGTCCGCCCACCTGGACAAGTTGGACGAAGACAGCCAGCGCCGTCTGAAGACCAACCCGTTGCGCGTCCTCGATACCAAGAACGCCGACACCCAGGCCGTGCTGGTCAACGCGCCGAAAATGGCTGATTACCTGGACGACGAGTCCCGTATCCACTTCGAGGGCCTCAAGGCTCGTCTGGAAGCGGCCGGTATTCCGTTCGTGATCAACACCAAGCTGGTACGCGGCCTCGACTACTACAGCAAGACCGTATTCGAATGGGTCACCGACAAACTCGGCGCCCAGGGCACCGTGTGTGCCGGTGGCCGTTACGACGGCCTGGTCGAGCAGATGGGCGGCAAGCCGACCACCGGCGTGGGCTTCGCCATGGGCATCGAGCGGCTGATACTGCTGCTGGAAACCCTGGAGCAGGTCCCGGAAGAGATCGCCCGTCAGGTGGACGTGTACCTCTGCGCCTTTGGCGAGGCCGCCGAACTGGCTGCCCTGGCCCTGAGCGAAAAGGTCCGCGACCAACTGCCAAACCTGCGCCTGCAGGTCAATGCCGGTGCCGGCAGCTTCAAGAGCCAATTCAAGAAGGCCGACAAGAGCGGTGCGCTGTATGCGCTGATCCTCGGCGAAGACGAACTGGCCCAGCAAGTGATAGGTTTCAAACCCCTGCGTGGCCAGGGCGAGCAACAGAACATTGCCTTTGATGCGCTCGCTGCGCACTTGGCCACCTGCGTTGTGCAGGGTTGAAGCTGTCGAACAGCCGAATTTAGCGATTAAGGAGTATTGGGGTGTCGAGTTCTGATGATGATCAACTGGCCGAGTTCAAGGACTGGTGGCAGCGTAATGGCAAGCCCCTGGTTACTGGCGGTCTGCTGGCTTTAGTGGTGGTGTTCGGCTGGCAAGCCTGGACCAAGTATCAGGCCAACCAGTCCCAAGGCGCCTCGATCCTCTATCAGCAATTGCTGGAAACCACCCTGACGCCGGACGGTAAGCCCGATCCTGCGCAGGTTGCAGACCTGGCCGGCAAGCTGAAGAACGAATTCGGCGGTAGCACCTACGCCCAATACGGCAGCCTGTTCGTCGCGAAAGTCGCGGTCGACACCGGCAAGCTGGACGACGCTGCTGCAGAGCTGAAGGCTATCGCCGACAAACCGACCAACCCGACCCTGGGTGAAATCGCACGTCAGCGCCTGGCTCAGGTACTGGCGGCACAGAACAAGGCTGACGAAGCACTCAAACTGCTCGACGGCGATGCTGACAAGGCATTTGTAGCCACTCGCGAAGAGCTCAAGGGCGACCTGTTGGTCCAATTGGGTCGTACCGACGAAGCCAATGCTGCGTACCAAAAAGCCAAGGCGGCGCTGTCTGATGAAGCAGCGGTCGGTGGCTTACAAATCAAGCTGGACGACTTGGCCAAAGGGGATGCGTGACGTGATCCGTTGGAAACATGCAGCATTGCTGGCTCTGGCCGTTCTGGCCGCGGGTTGCAGCAGCAACAGTAAAAAAGAACTGCCTCCGGCCGAGCTGACCAGCTTCAAGGAAGAAGTGGTCCTGCAAAAGCAGTGGAGCCGCTCCATCGGTGACGGTCAGGGCGAAACCTACAACATGTTGGTGCCGGCAATCGACGGTGACAACATTGTGGCCGCTGACGTGACCGGCGTTGTGATCTCCATGGATCGCATGAACGGTGACGTGAAGTGGAAGAAAGACCTCGAGTTGCCAGTCTCCGGCGCCGTCGGCGTGGGTTACGGCATGGTGATGCTCGGCACGCTGAAAGGCGAAGTCGTGGCCCTGGATTCCAGCACCGGTGAAGAGAAATGGCGCGCTCGCGTGACCAGTGAAGTCCTCGCACCGCCTGCTACCAACGGCGATATCGTCGTGGTGCAAACCCAGGACGATCGTGTAATCGGCCTCGACGCCAGCACCGGCGAACAGCGTTGGTTGTATGACAGCACTCCAGCGGTGCTGACCTTGCGCGGTACCAGTGGTCCGATTGTGACCAACAATCTGGCCGTTGCAGGTCTGTCGACCGGTAAAGTGGTCGCCCTGGATACCCAGAACGGCGTGCCGGCCTGGGAAACCCGTGTGGCCATCCCGCAAGGTCGTTCCGAGCTGGACCGTGTAGTGGACATCGACGGCGGCCTGCTGCTGTCCGGTGAAACCCTCTACGTCGCTACCTACCAGGGCCGTGTTGCGGCACTGGACCTGCAGAGCGGCCGTGTGAACTGGCAGCGTGATGCTTCCAGCTACGCCGGTGTCGCCCAAGGGTTTGGCAGCGTCTATGTAAGCCTGGCGTCCGGCACCGTTGAAAGTGTCGACGAACGCTCTACTACCGCGCTGTGGAGCAACGACTCCCTGGCTCGCCGTCAACTGTCGGCACCGGAAGTGTTCTCCAGCTACGTCGCAGTCGGTGACTTCGAAGGCTACCTGCACCTGCTGAGCCAAGTGGACGGTCGCTTCGTAGGTCGCGAGCGTATCGACAGCGACGGCCTGCGTGCGCGTCCGCTGGTCGTGGGTAACATGCTTTATGTGTTTGGCAACAGCGGCAAGCTGGAAGCCCTGACCATCAAGTAAGAACTATGCTTGGGGTAACACCCAGGCGGCCCCGCTTCGGCGGGGCATGCGGCATTTGATTATGCTGCCCCGAGCACCAGCCGCTGCCCTGCAGCGGCTTTTGTATTTTCTGAAATAACGAAGTGGAGAGCCGCATGGTTCCCGTAATCGCCCTGGTGGGCCGACCTAACGTCGGCAAGTCCACCTTGTTCAACCGCCTGACCAGGACTCGCGACGCCATCGTCGGCGACTTGTCCGGTCTGACCCGTGATCGCCAATACGGTGAGGCAAAGTGGCAAGGGCGCTCCTACATTATTGTCGACACCGGTGGTATCTCCGGTGACGAGCATGGCATGGACGAAAAGATGGCCGAGCAGTCGCTGCTGGCCATTGAAGAAGCCGATGTCGTTTTGTTCCTGGTGGACGCCCGTGCGGGCTACACCGCTGCTGACCAAATGATTGGCGAGCACCTGCGCAAGCGCAACAAGCGTTCCTATCTGGTCGCGAACAAGATCGACAACATCGATCCTGAAGCGGCCCGTGCCGAATTCAGCCCGA
This sequence comes from Pseudomonas sp. DWRC2-2, assembly GCF_049897885.1. NCBI lineage: Bacteria > Pseudomonadati > Pseudomonadota > Gammaproteobacteria > Pseudomonadales > Pseudomonadaceae > Pseudomonas > Pseudomonas sp. DWRC2-2. The sequence continues at coordinate 1,699,205 of NZ_JAFCXD010000001.1, read as the reverse complement.
TGGGCCTGGGCGATGCGATTCCGGTCGCCGGTGCCCACGGTCGCGGTATCACCCAGATGCTGGAAATTGCCCTGCGCGATTTCCCTAAGGATGATGTCGAGGAAGAAGAGGGCGAAGAGGAAATCGTTGCCGAAGGTGAGGAAGCCAAGCGCATTCCTGGCCCGAGCGAAAAAGACGGTATCAAGATCGCCATCATCGGCCGCCCTAACGTCGGCAAGTCGACGCTGGTCAACCGCATGCTCGGTGAAGACCGGGTAATCGTCTACGACCAACCCGGCACCACCCGCGACAGCATCTACATCCCGTTCGAACGCAACGAGGAAAAGTACACGCTGATCGACACCGCCGGTGTGCGCAAGCGCGGCAAGATTCACGAGGAAGTTGAAAAGTTCTCGGTGGTGAAAACCCTGCAGGCGATCAAAGACGCCAACGTGGTGATCTTCGTGATGGACGCCCGCGAAGGCGTGGTGGACCACGACCTCAACCTGCTGGGCTTTGCCCTGGAGGCCGGTCGGGCCCTAGTGATCGCGATCAACAAGTGGGACGGCATGACGCCAAGCGAGCGCGATTTCGTCAAGATCGAGCTGCAACGTCGCCTGTTCTTCGTCGAGTTCGCCGATATCCACTTTATCTCGGCACTGCACGGCACCGGCGTGGGCAACCTCTACGCGTCCGTACAGAACTCGTTCAAATCCGCGGTCACCCGCTGGCCGACCAACCGTCTCACCCAGATCCTGGAAGACGCCGTTGGCGAGCACGCGCCGCCGATGGTCAACAACCGCCGGATCAAACTGCGTTACGCCCACTTGGGTGGTGCCAACCCGCCGATTATCGTGATCCACGGTAACCAGATCGAGAAGGTGCCGAAGTCCTATGTGCGTTACCTGGAAAACACCTACCGCCGTGTCTTGAAACTGGTCGGTACGCCGATCCGTATCGAGTTCAAGGGTGGTGAGAACCCATACGAAGGCAACAAGAACACACTGACTGACCGTCAGGTGAACAAGAAGCGTCGTTTGATGACTCACCACAAGAAGGCCGACAAGAAGCGCCGTGACAAGAAATAACGGCAGCTTCGAGTTGTGAGAGAGGGCTCCTTTGGAGCCCTTTTTTGTGCGCGGTGGTTTGTGCCTTGACCCGGTGCAGTTGGCAGCTTAAAACTTGGGGCTCACCTGCAGGGGCCTTTCGATGATCACCAGTAAGCTGCCGAATGTCGGCACGACCATTTTCACCACCATGTCGCAACTCGCTGCTGAAACCGGCGCGCTCAACCTGTCCCAGGGCTTCCCGGACTTCAATGGCCCCCAGGCTTTGCTCGACGCGGTGGGCAAGCACATCGCCCGCGGGCATAACCAATATGCGCCAATGACCGGCCTGCCGGTGCTGCGTCAGCAAGTGGCCGCCAAGATCGCCCGCAGTTACGGCGCAACGGTCAATGCCGACAGCGAGGTGACCATCACCCCTGGCGCCACCGAAGCGATCTTCTGCGCAATCCAGGCGGTGATTCGCACGGGCGATGAAGTCATCGTGTTCGACCCCAGCTACGACAGCTATGAGCCTTCGGTGGAGCTGGCGGGCGGTCGCTGTGTGCATGTGCAACTGACCCTGGACGGCTTTGCCCTCGACTTCGAGAGGATCAAGGCGGCGCTGTCACCGCGCACGCGCATGATCATTCTCAATACCCCGCACAACCCGACAGGTGCCTTGATCAGCCGCGCCGAGCTGGACCAATTGGCCGAACTGATCCGTGATCGCGATATCTACCTGGTCAGCGATGAAGTCTACGAACATTTGGTCTTTGACGGCGTGGCCCATGTCAGCGTGTTGGCCCATGAAGAGCTCTACCAGCGTGCGTTTGTGGTCAGCTCGTTCGGCAAGACCTATCACGTCACTGGCTGGAAAACCGGCTACGTCGTCGCACCGCCAGCCCTCACCGCCGAACTGCGTAAGGTGCACCAATACGTCAACTTTTGCGGTGTGACCCCACTGCAATACGCGCTGGCCGACTTCATGGCTGAACACCCGGAGCATGTCGACGAGCTGCCGGCCTTCTACCAGGCCAAGCGTGACCTGTTCTGCGATCTGCTGGCACCGTCCCGTTTCAGCTTTACCCGAGTGACCGGTACCTACTTCCAACTGGTGGATTACTCACAGATCCGCCCGGACCTGGATGACGTCGCCATGTCCCTGTGGATGACCCGCGAACACGGCGTGGCCACCATTCCGGTCTCGGTGTTCTACCAGACCCCGCCCCAAGGCCAGCGCCTGGTGCGCCTGTGCTTTGCCAAACGCGAGGAAACGCTGCGCCAAGCGGCGGAAAAACTATGCGTGATCTGAGTGCACTGCCGAACCTGAACATCGCCCTGGTCCAGACCAGCCTGGCCTGGCATGACCGCCAGGCCAACCTCGAGCATTTCGAACTGCTGTTGGAGCAAGCCAAAGGCGCCGATTTGATTGTGTTGCCGGAGATGTTCACCACCGGCTTCTCGATGGAGTCGCAAGCCCTTGCAGAGCCTGAAAACGGCCCGACCCATCATTGGCTCCAGGCCCAGGCGGCGAAGTACAACGCGGTGATTACCGGCAGTGTGATCATCCAGGCCGCCGATGGCAGCCACCGCAACCGCCTGCTGTGGGCGCGTCCGGATGGCGAGGTGCTGCACTACGATAAGCGCCACCTGTTCCGCATGGCCGGTGAACACAATCACTACACGCCGGGCGAGCGCCAGGTGCAGTTCGAATTGAAGGGCTGGCGTATTCGCCCGTTGATTTGCTACGACCTGCGTTTCCCGGTGTGGAGTCGCGATGCCCAGGACACCGACCTGCTGCTGTACACCGCCAATTGGCCGGGTGCGCGGCGTTCACACTGGAACCGGTTGCTGCCGGCGCGGGCTATTGAAAACCTGTGCTATGTGGCGGCAGTGAATCGGGTGGGCACGGATGGGAAGGGCTTTGCCTACACCGGGGATAGCCAGGTGCTGGACTTCCAGGGTGAGACCCTGCTGAGTGCGGGGGAGGCGGATGGGGTGTTTCAGGTGAGCCTGGAGGCCAGGGAATTGGCGGATTACCGCATGCGGTTTCCAGCCAATTTGGATGCCGACACGTTTCACTTGGATTGATGGGGGCCATCCTGGCTACTGATACCTCGACCTTCCAGACGAGGTATCAGGAGAGTTAGCTTTTAAAGGGCAAGTTCGCTGCCTCGAATCGCCGCGTAGTAGTTCTTGCTTTGCTGGGCGATGTCCTTGGCTTCTGAGCTGCTGGGATCAAGTGTTCGGTATTGCTCATAAAATTTGTGTCCCAAACCGCCCTTTTGCCCGGACGTCTCTTCCAGCCGCCTGCAGTAGTCCTCCCCAAGCATGGATTTGGCGGTACTTGCATTCATCTTTCCGAAGATCATCGCAGGCGTGATGACTTGCATTTCACAATTGCCGCCAACCGATGATTTATAGGTGGCGTTGATGCCGCTGTAACCGAGTGGGTCCACATTTCCATCAATCTTTTTTATATTGATACCGCCTTTTTTCTCCAAGTCGGAAACGACATTGTCTACTTTATCGCTATTGATAATAACTGTCGTACGGGTGAGGTCTTTGATTTTGCCCATGTCGCCACCGTAGTCATTACTTATTTTGGTCAGTGCGCGATCAATCGTCTTCATTGGGGCAGTGATTACCTTGCCACCATACTCTTTAGCTATTGTTTTTGAAAAATCATCGTTTTCCGATTTCGAGGTGTACATCTTTTCGTAGATGAATGTCGCCAGCTTAGTGTGCCCTTTTTTTATACCCAGGCCTTCAGCCGCGCTATTGCTTGCAGGTGCGAGGTTTTCTTTATTTTCCGTTGACCATTCGCTTTGCCTTAGTTGTTGAGCGCTTGGTGGTGGTGCAGATGCGCGTGCGGAAAAAGGATTATTGACTGAATGAGAAGGAACGATCGTAATCATGAGCGAGCGCCCTCAGTATGGTCATCTTTTTGTGGGTCAATCAAAAAGATTTCTAGCAGGGTGTTTACGCAGTGATGGCTATGTTTCATGTGATTCCCCAATGCTTATTGCAAGTACAATCCCTTGGAGATTAGTGCAGGGTACTCCTCACCTTGCGAGCGCTTATTGGGTGGTTGTGGCTAAGTTCAACGTTCCACCCATACCGTGAGAATTTATGTCAGGAGTAGGTAAGCAGGTAGGCGTTAAGTCCGTTGAAAAATAGTTCGCATGATTTTTAATCGTTAATAAAAAAGCCCCTGAGTTTTAACTCAGGGGCTTTTTAAATTGCAGCGATCAGGTTTACGCCGCTTTCGCTTCCAACTGGCTCAACGACCGGTTCAATGCACTGAACAGCGCCTTGAAGCTGGCCGTGGTGATGTTTTCATCAATCCCCACACCATGCACCGGACGCTCACCGTTCACACGCAGCTCGATGTAGGCCGCTGCCTTGGCGTTGGTGCCTGCACCAATCGCATGTTCGTTGTAGTCCATGATCTCCACACCAATCGGCAGGCCTGCCACCAGCGCTTCCAGCGCGCCGTTGCCTTTGCCTTTCCAGTGCAGGTTGGTTTCGCCCTGGCCCTTGCCCGAGACTTCCACCTCGACAAAGCTATTGCCGTTTTCTTCCTGCAGGCGATGGCTGACCAGCGCGTACGGGGTGTTGGCTTGCAGGTATTCACGCTGCAGCAAGGCGTAGATCTGCGGTGCAGTCATCTCCAGGCCCACGCGGTCGGTTTCGGCCTGTACCACTTGGCTGAACTCGATCTGCATGCGACGCGGCAAGCTGATGTCGTATTCCTGCTCCAGCAGGTAGGCGATGCCGCCTTTGCCCGACTGGCTGTTCACGCGAATCACCGCCTCGTAGCTGCGGCCGATGTCGGCCGGGTCAATCGGCAAGTACGGTACTTCCCACAGTGCGTCGTCTTTCTGCTGGCTGAAGCCCTTGCGGATGGCGTCTTGGTGAGAGCCGGAGAACGCGGTGTGCACCAGGTCACCCACATACGGGTGACGTGGGTGCACCTGGATCTGGTTGCATTCCTCGACGACCTTGCGCACGCCGTCGATGTCGGAGAAGTCCAGCTGCGGGTCGAGGCCCTGGGTGTACATGTTCAGGGCCACGGTGACGAGGTCGACGTTGCCGGTACGCTCGCCGTTGCCGAACAGGCAGCCTTCGACACGGTCGGCACCGGCCATCAGGCCCAGCTCGGTGGCGGCTACGCCAGTGCCACGGTCGTTGTGGGTGTGCAGGCTGATGATCACGCTGTCACGACGGTTGATATGGCGACCGAACCACTCGATCTGGTCGGCATAGATGTTCGGCGTGGCGCATTCCACGGTGGCCGGCAGGTTGAGGATCATCTTGTGCTCAGGCGTCGGGTTCCACACCTCGATCACCGCATCACAGACTTCCTTGGCGAACTCCAGCTCAGTGGCACTGAAGGTCTCCGGGGAGTATTCGAAGGTCCACTGGGTTTCCGGCTGCTGGGCGGCGTATTTGACGAACAGCTTGGCGGCGTTGACCGCGATGGCCTTGATGCCGTCCTTGTCCTGGTTGAACACGATACGGCGGAAAGACGGCGAGGTGGCGTTGTACAAGTGCACGATGGCCTTCTTGGCGCCGCGCAGGGATTCGAAGGTGCGCGCGATCAAGTCTTCACGGCCCTGGGTCAGCACCTGGATGGTGGTGTCCTCGGGGATATGGTTGTCTTCGATCAGGGTACGTACGAAGTCGAAGTCGGTTTGCGAGGCGGCAGGGAACGACGCTTCGATTTCCTTCACGCCGACGGCAACCAGGGTCTTCCAGAAACGCAGCTTTTTCACCGCGTCCATCGGCTCGATCAGCGACTGGTTGCCATCACGCAGGTCGGAGCTGCACCAGATCGGCGCTTCGGTGATGGTCTTCGACGGCCAGGTGCGGTCCGGGATGTCGATGGTCGGGAACGCGCGGTACTTCGAAGACGGGTCTTTGAGCATGCTCATCGGGAATTCCTTTGTTGTAGGGGCCGAGAAAAGGCGGCCTGCCGTAGAACTGTTTTTGGGGATAAAACGTAAAGACGAGGCAGATCGATTCAGCCTGGCAGTCGTGCGCTGACAAGGCACAGGCTGCGGTGCTGGCGGAGCTGAATGAGGGTGTGAGAGGTTTTCATAAGCCCAACCCTAACCGTCGGGGTGAAAGATGGCAAGCAGTCGCGAAAAATTGAGAGAAGTTCTGCTATCTACGTAGGAAACGAGATTTTGTGCCTAAAGATGTGTCGAGGGCTTGCTTTAATTGCGCACCCATTATCAGGCGCGCAATCGAGCGTTTCAGGGTTGGAATGCGCCGATAAAGATCGCCGGGTCGACCCGTGCGTCGTTCAGGCTGACGTTCCAGTGCATGTGCGGCCCGGTCGCGCGGCCCGTGGCGCCGACTTTACCCACCACCGCGCCACGCGTGAGCTGGTCACCGACTTTCACATCGATCTTCGACATGTGGCAGAACATGCTGATAAAGCCCTGGCCGTGGTCGACGAACACGGTATTGCCGTTGAAGAAGTAGTTGCCCACCAGAATCACTTTGCCGTTGGCCGGCGTCTTGATCGGCGTACCGGCCGGCACGGCAAAGTCCAGGCCCGAGTGGGGATTGCGCTCTTCACCGTTGAAGAAACGTCGTACGCCGAACTTGCTCGACAGCGGCCCGTTTACCGGTTTGTCCAACACCAGGTTGCTCGGCAGGTTCGGGCTGAAACTGCGGTAAGCCTTGATCTGCACCGCCAGCTCCGCCTCGATGCGTTTCAGCTGTGCCGGATCGGGGTTTACCTGGCTTTTGTTTTTCAGGGTGATGCGCTGTTCCGGGTACTTCTTGTAGCCAACGATAAACGGCAGGTTGCGCCCGCCGCTGCTTATGCGTTCGTTGCCGGGCTTGACCGTCAACGGGATGCCAACAATCGCCAGCCAGTTGTCCGCTTCCTTCACCACCAGCACTGGCTTGCCCAGGTACGTGGCCTTGGGCGCGGCGGCGGAAGGGCCCAGTTCGACCACGGCAACGCCGCCCGGCACCGGCTTGTTCAAGGTGCGGGTGATGTAGCTATCGGCATGGGCATTAAAGGCAAGGCACAGCAGCATCAACACACTAAAGAGACGTGGCATCAATCAATCCAATAACGAAAGGGTGACGGGTGTCAGGTGGTTGTCTTCCACCCGCACTTGCAATTGGCCCTCACCGAGACGCGCGGTGAGGCGCTGGCCGGTGTGGGTCTGCGCGGCGTTGCGAATGGCCTGGCCGCGCTCGTCCAGCAAGATGCTGTAGCCACGGCCCAGGGTCGCCAATGGGCTGACCACGTGCAGCGTCTGCATCTGGCTTTGCAGTTGCAGGCGCCGCGCCTTGAGGCCTTCGCGCATGGCGCGGGGCAGCCGTTCAGCGAGGCTGTCCAGGCGTTGGCGCAAGAGGGCCAGTTGGCGACCGGGGTGTTGGCCGGCGAGGCGGGTTTCCAGGCGGATCAGGCGCTCGCGGCGGGTATTGAGGCTACGTTCGAAGGCGCGGCGCAGGCGCATGTCCAGGTCGTCCAGGCGCTGGGCTTGCTGGCGCAGGCGTTCGCCAGGATGACGCAGACGTCGCGCCATGCCTTCCAGGCGCAGGCGGTCATGGCTCAGGCGATTGCGCATCAGCATCACCAAGCGGCGATGCAGGTTTTCAACCTGACGCACCAGATGACTGGCGTCCGGCGCGAGCAATTCGGCTGCGGCGGAGGGCGTAGGGGCGCGCACGTCGGCCACGAAGTCGCTGATGGACACATCGGTCTCATGCCCGACGGCGCTGACGATTGGCGTGACGCACGCATCGACCGCACGGGCCACGGCTTCTTCGTTGAAGCACCAGAGGTCCTCCAGCGAACCGCCGCCACGGGCCAGGATCAGCGCATCGAAGCCGCGTGCATCCGCCAGTTTCAGTGCGCGCACAATCTGTGGGATGGCTTCGCGGCCTTGCACGGCGGTGGGGATGAGGGTCAGTTCAATGTTTGGCGCACGGCGACGGAACACACTGATGATGTCGCGAATCACCGCGCCAGTCGGCGAACTGATAATGCCGATGCGCCGAGGGTGCGCCGGCAGTGGCACTTTGCGTTCAGCGCTGAACAGGCCTTCGGCGCTGAGCTTTTCCTTCAGCGCGTCGAACGCTAGGCGCAATGCCCCATCACCGGCCGGCTCCACGGTATCGAGGATCAGCTGGTAATCACCCCGGCCCTCAAACAAAGAGACTTTGCCGCGCACCTTCACCGCCAGGCCATCTTTCAGCGCCTGCCGCACCCGCGCGGCGTTGTTGCGAAACAGCGCGCAACGCACCTGGGCGCCGCTGTCCTTGAGGGTGAAATACACATGGCCGGAGGCCGGGCGGGCGAGGTTGGAGATCTCGCCTTCGACCCAGATATTGGTGAACACGTCTTCCAGCAACACCCGCGCGCGACCGTTGAGTTGGCTGACAGTCAGGACTTCGCGGTCCAGGCCCAGACGGGCAAAAGGATCTTTAATCATGGCGGCAGTTTATAGGCATTCGTGCAAGGTTTGGCAGAATTGCTCCACCAGCGCACTCGGCTTCTGCGCGTAGGCCAGGGCCACGGTGCTGAGGCAGTCCGGGTCGGCCAGGGGCAAAAAGTGCACAGTGGCAGGGGCGATGTCCTGCATGGATTTTGGTAACAAGGCAATACCGAAGCCGGCCTGGATCAACTGCAACTGGGTGGTCTTGCGCGACATCACCCGCGCGGCCTTGGGGAAAAATCCTGCACGCATGCACAGCTCGGCTGACAGATAACTCAAGCCGCCACGCTGGGGATGGGGGATCGAGATAAACGCTTCGTCCTTCAATTGCGCCAGTTCGACAGGCGCATTGCTGCGCGCCAGCCCATGATTCGGCGGCACCGCCAGCAACAGTTGCTCGCGATATAAAGGCACGACTCGCACGCCCTCGCGCTGGCGCAACACCGGTAGGCGCAACAGCCCGACCTCCAGGCGACCGTCGGCGATTTCTTCCAACTGCGCTTCGGAGGACAGTTTGACGATGTCCATCGACACCCCTGGGCAGCGTTCCAGCCAGGTGCTGATGCCTTGCAGCAATGGCCCGCTCATCGGCACGGTGCTTGAATGGCTCAGGCGCAGCGTGCCCAGTTCGCCATTGCCCACTTGTGTCGCTATTTCGCTGGCCTTGAGCAGTTCGCTCAGCAGGTTGCGTGCTCGCGGGTAGAAGGCTTCGCCCGCGGCGGTGAGTCGTGGTTGGCGTGCCGTCCGTTCGAACAGGGGCGTTTGCAGCTGGGTTTCCAGCTCCTTGATCTGTCGGCTCAAGGCGGACTGCGCCACAAACAGGCGCTCGGCGGCGGCGCTGAAGCTGCCGCTGTCGGCGATTTCGACGAAGTAACGCAGATGGCGGGTGGAAATCACGCGTCATGCCTTTTCGAGATAGGTGGATGGCTTTGAAGATATTAGTCGCAACCCTCGCCGATGGCTAAAGTGATGGCTATCTCTAATAAGGAATAACCCATGACCCCGGTTGAGCTGATGAGCCAATGGTCGTTTGGCGGTGTGGATTGGCTGGTGATCGGATTGGGCATCGTCGTGGCCTACATCGTGTTCGGAGTCGCGGGCTTTGGCACCGCGTTGGTGGCGGGACCGCTGCTGATCCTGTTCATGCCGCTGTCAAAAATCATCCCGTTGCTGGTGTTGCTGGATTTTGTCGCGGCCTTTGGCAACCTGCTGCAATCGCGGCGCGATGTGAACAAGCCCGAGCTGCTGAGGTTGCTGCCGTGCATGGCGATCGGCTGCACACTGGGCGTGGTGTTTTTGCTCAACCTGCATTCGGATTTGTTGCTGCTGTTGATGGGCTTGTTCATCAGTGCCTACGCCCTCTACAGCCTGGCGGTCAAGGCGCGGCCGGCGCAGATGGCGGCGGGTTGGTCGGTTCCCATGGGCACTGTCGGTGGTTTATTCGGCGCATTGTTTGGCAGTGGCGGCTTTCTCTATGCGATCTATCTGAACAGCCGCCTGCCCAAGGATGCGGCGCGCGCTACCCAGAGTGCGTTGATCAGTTGCAGCACGGTGGTGCGCCTGAGCCTGTTTCTGATCGCCGGGGTGTATGCGGATTGGCCGCTGTTGATGTTGGCAGTGTGCCTGTTGCCGGCGATGGCGCTCGGGCTGTGGTGTGGGCGCAGGCTGACGATGCGCATGTCGCGTGAGGCGTTTGTAAGGTTGGTGACCTGGTTGGTGCTGGCCAGTGGGATTGCGTTGATTGGGCGTTACTTGAGCACTTGACCTGATTTCTTCAGGGATTAAGCTGCCAGCCTTCAGGGCCTCTTCGCGAGCAAGCCCGCTCCCACATTCGACCGCATTTCTCCTGTAGGAATGCGGTCACCTGTGGGAGCGGGCTTGCCCGCGAAGGCGTCAGACGCCACACCGCAGGACTCTCATGAACTCCCAAAGCATCCTTGTCCCGAAAATCTCCACCTTGCCCGTCCACGAACCCCGCGCCCGGGCAATCGTGCGTTGGCTGGTGCGCAAGAACATCATCAAGGAAGAACTCACCACTTGCGGCCGCACCGGCAACCGCATGGGCTATGCCCTGGCCGATGGCGCCCGCGCCGTGGTGTTGTACCCCGAGGCGCTGCCGTTCAACGAGCCGATCAACGGCCTGGAGATCATCTACAAGCGCTGCATCTACACACCGGCCAAGGGCTTTCTCGAAGAAGCCGGCTGCCCGGAATGCCGCAAGGAAGTTGGCGAAGCCCTGTTCGAAAGCCTCGAAGACTGGATGCCCGGCCACACCGACAACTTCACCTGCCCGCTGTGTGGGCATGAAGACGACATCAACGGGTTCCTGTTCCTACAGGAATGCGGGTTTTCCAACCTGGGATTCATCTTCAACAACTGGGCTGAGGCCGGGTTCAAGCAGAGTTTTATCGACGAATTCGCCGATTGGCTGGACCAGAAGATGAGTTGGGTCAAAGTCGAGTTGTAACCCATCTATCAGTATTCCCAAGTTTGTCAGAGTTTTACATTGAGCCCGGCAGGGTGCATGTATATAATGGCGCGCTTCCATTTTCCCGCTCGGGAGCCCCCGCGATGCTGCGTATCAGCCAAGAAGCTCTGACATTCGACGACATTCTCCTAGTGCCCGGTTATTCCGAGGTGCTTCCTAACGAAGTCAGTCTCAAGACCCGCCTAACCCGTGGCATCGAGCTGAATATTCCCCTTGTTTCCGCTGCCATGGACACCGTTACTGAAGCCCGTCTGGCCATCGCCATGGCTCAGGAAGGCGGCATCGGCATCATCCACAAGAACATGACCATCGAGCAGCAAGCTGCCGAAGTGCGCAAGGTCAAGCGTTACGAAGCCGGTGTGGTGAAAGATCCGATCACCATCGAAGCCGACGCCACCGTGCGTGACCTGTTCGACCTGACCCGCCTGCACAACATCTCCGGCGTTCCGGTGCTGCACGATGGCGACCTGGTCGGCATCGTCACTTCCCGTGACGTGCGTTTCGAGAACCGTCTTGAAGTTACCGTCCGTGAAGTGATGACGCCCAAAGAGCGTCTGGTCACTGTCAAGGAAGGCGCCGACAAGAACGATGTGCGCGAACTGCTGCACAAGCACCGCATCGAGCGCGTGCTGATCGTCGACGACAAATTCGCCCTCAAAGGCATGATGACCGTCAACGACATCGAAAAAGCCAAGGCTTACCCGCTGGCCAGCAAGGATGACCAAGGTCGTCTGCGTGTTGGCGCGGCAGTCGGCACCGGTAAAGACACCGGCGACCGCGTTTCGGCCCTGGTCGCTGCCGGTGTTGACGTGGTGGTGGTCGACACCGCCCACGGTCACTCCAAAGGCGTGATCGACCGCGTGCGTTGGGTCAAACAGAACTTCCCTGACGTGCAAGTGATCGGCGGCAACATCGCCACCGGCGCTGCCGCCAAGGCCCTGGCCGAAGCGGGCGCGGATGCGGTCAAGGTCGGTATCGGCCCTGGCTCGATCTGCACCACCCGTATCGTTGCCGGTGTGGGCGTGCCGCAAATCAGCGCCATCGCCAACGTCGCCGCTGCCCTTGAAGGCACGGGCGTTCCGTTGATCGCCGATGGCGGTATCCGTTTCTCTGGTGACCTGTCCAAGGCCATCGTAGCCGGTGCTTCCTGCGTGATGATGGGCTCGATGTTCGCCGGTACTGAAGAAGCACCAGGCGAGATCGAACTGTTCCAGGGCCGTTCCTACAAGGCTTACCGCGGCATGGGTTCGCTGGGCGCCATGTCCCAGGCGCAAGGTTCTTCCGACCGCTACTTCCAGGACTCCTCGGCAGGCGCCGAGAAGCTCGTCCCGGAAGGCATCGAAGGCCGTGTGCCGTACAAAGGCACCCTGAGCGCGATCATCCATCAACTGATGGGCGGCCTGCGTTCCTCGATGGGCTACACCGGCAGCGCCGACATCGAAGAAATGCGCACCAAGCCAGAGTTCGTACGGATCACCGGCGCCGGCATGGCTGAATCCCATGTCCACGACGTGCAGATCACCAAGGAAGCGCCAAACTACCGCGTAGGTTGATGCTTCCAGCAAACTGTTAAGTAACCGGGGCTGTTCTTCAGCCCCGAGTTGTTTCTGATTCATTAGACGAGACTGACTTCATGGCCCTCGACATTCACGCCCACCGTATCCTGATCCTCGATTTCGGTTCCCAGTACACCCAGCTGATCGCCCGTCGCGTGCGTGAAATCGGCGTGTACTGCGAACTGCATCCGTTCGACATGGACGACGAAGCGATCCGCGAATTCGCACCGAAAGGCGTCATCCTCGCCGGTGGCCCAGAGTCCGTGCACGAAGCCAACAGCCCGCGCTGCCCGCAAGCCGTCTTCGACCTGGGCGTCCCGGTCTTCGGCATCTGCTACGGCATGCAGACCATGGCCGAGCAACTGGGCGGCAAGGTTGAAGGTTCCGAGCTGCGTGAATTCGGTTATGCCCGTGTCGACGTGGTTGGCAAGAGCCGCCTGCTGGACGGCATCGAAGACCACGTCGACGCCGACGGCCTGTTCGGCCTCGACGTGTGGATGAGCCACGGTGACAAGGTCACCAAGATGCCGGAAGACTTCCACATCCTGGCCAGCACCCCGAGCTGCCCGATCGCCGGCATGTTCAGCGACGAGCGTCGTTACTACGGCGTGCAGTTCCACCCGGAAGTGACCCACACCAAGCAAGGCGGCCGCATCCTGTCGCGCTTCATCCTCGACATCTGCGAGTGTGAAGCCCTGTGGACCCCGTCGAAAATCGCTGAAGACGCCATCGCCCAGGTTCGCGCCCAGGTCGGCACCGACAACGTACTGCTCGGCTTGTCCGGCGGCGTTGACTCTTCGGTAGTTGCTGCACTGCTGCACAAAGCCATCGGCGACCAACTGACTTGCGTATTCGTCGACAACGGCCTGCTGCGCCTGCACGAAGGCGAGCAAGTGATGGCCATGTTTGCCGAGAACATGGGCGTCAAAGTGATCCGCGCCAACGCTGAAGATCAGTTCCTGAACAACCTGGCCGGCGAGTCCGACCCGGAGAAGAAGCGCAAGATCATCGGTCGTACCTTCATCGACGTGTTCGATGCCCAGTCCAACAAACTGGACAACATCAAGTACCTCGCCCAGGGCACCATCTACCCTGACGTGATCGAGTCGGCTGGCGCCAAGAGCGGCAAGGCCCACGTGATCAAGTCCCACCACAACGTGGGTGGCCTGCCTGAGGAAATGAACCTCAAGCTGGTAGAACCGCTGCGCGAACTGTTCAAGGACGAAGTCCGCCGTCTGGGCCTGGAACTCGGCCTGCCGTACGACATGGTCTACCGCCACCCATTCCCAGGCCCGGGCCTGGGCGTGCGGATCCTGGGTGAAGTGAAGAAGGAATACGCCGACCTGCTGCGTCGCGCCGACCATATCTTCATCGAAGAACTGCGCAAGGCCGACTGGTACCACAAGGTCAGCCAGGCATTCGTGGTGTTCCAACCGGTGAAATCCGTCGGCGTGGTTGGCGATGGCCGTCGTTACGCGTGGGTCGTGGCCCTGCGTGCCGTAGAAACCATCGACTTCATGACCGCCCGTTGGGCACATCTGCCGTACGAACTGCTGGAAACTGTCAGCGGCCGCATCATCAATGAGATCGAAGGCATCTCGCGCGTGACGTATGACGTGTCGAGCAAGCCGCCGGCGACGATTGAGTGGGAGTGATCCTGCGCTAGCAGGTGAATGCTGAATAACAAAACCCCGGCCATGCGCCGGGGTTTTGTGTTTTTGGAATACGGTAAACGGATCGCCTCGCCCCAACTGTAGGAGCTGGCTTGCCAGCGATGAGGCCCTCGAATGAGGTAGTGATCTCAAGCACGCCATCGCCGGCAAGCCGGCTCCTACATGGGGTGCGGCGTTAGCTCTACCGGCGTACGGGAAGAAAGATTGGAGGCAAGAGCCGTCGTTTTCAACGAGCAGTAAAGGCCGGCGCAGGTATCAGAGAAACTGCGATCGAATCACATCCGTATCGAAAGGCGTAATTCCTTGATCAGGTGCAAATACCACCTGTGCCTGCTGCAGTGAGGCCACTCGTTCTCCCCGTGCTCGAACGTGCAGGTCGAATAGTGTCTCCAAATCTGGCCGTGGCGTATGCACTAACGCTCGCAGCATTAAAGATACCCCGCTGAGGTTGTTGTCGACGTTGTTCCAGCGTGGCGATGAAGTGAGTCCCAGATCGGCCCAAATCATGCGTCGCTCCTGCAAGTCCATCACAAACGGCAGACAGATAACGGTGTCGGACGCGATATCGATACGGTCGAACACGGTTTTAGGCTCGAACACTTCACCCGATGCCACGTCCGCACGGGCCATCCAGCCCGCGAAGCATTCTGGAAGATCGCAATACGGTTGCTGGGTGAAGGAGTTGATGGATGTGACGACATAGCGGACTCCCTTCTCGACAAGGACATCAAGGTCGAGGTCGATGAATTCCGAGGCCCCTTCGGGCGCGTCCACGATATCGCCGCTGTGGTAGCCGCCGTAACCCTTGAGGTTGTAGTACGAAACCGCCTCTCTGAACACGAAGTTGGCGTCGAAAAATGCAGCGGACAAGTCGATGTCCGTGCGTGCACGATCGTTCTTCCACCATAGGAACAGGCGAATGAAGCGTGTATCGGGGATTGGCAACCGGCTGCCGCGCACCAGCGTACGCAGTGACTTCGCTGAGGCACGTTGGGCCAGCGGTACTCTGTACTCGCGTAACTCGGGATCGATGAAACAGCGGCCGAGTGGCGGCAGCGATGCAAAACGCTTTACGAGAGCGTCTTCGCAGATTCGCGCTGCACGCGCCAACACGTCCGGTGTCAGAGACTCGCGCCGATCTTTGATGGCATAGACTTTGGCCAGTGCACCTTTTGGCGTGAACGCTCGCAGAGGAAGAGGGCGTGGCGAACGTGCCTGGGCCAGCAGTTGCAGCAGAACAGGTGAGGACACGTGTGCCGCAACGGCCTCGAACGCGTCTAGAACCGGCTCGGGTTCTTCTGCACGTCGCAGGGTCGCGTCCAACCGCCGTGCAAACTCACCAGGACGACTCTGCAATAGGGACGTGAGCGTGGCGATGTGGCGCTGGGCAAATAAAGTTTCTACACGTGACCCAAACGAAGCGGGCGCATCATTGCGACGCGCTGCCGTGATCGCGGCCAGCGCTCGTGGGTATTTATCGGCGTAGTCACCCGGATGCAGTACTTCAGCCAGGCGCTTCCAGCGCTCGGTATGGCGCATCACGTCTTCTACGGCGTTGGGTATGGCGTCGAGCAGCCGCAACAGCAGGCGGCGCATCGAGCGCTTCATCGCGGTGAAACGTGTCGACGCTGTCGCCAGCGACACGTCGCCTGCGTTCAGTGCTACCGCAAGTCGTAGCACGTCAGTCGCTGTTTCAACGTTCTGTTCCAGGAATGCGTTCACTCGCGTATCACCGGCTACATGCAAGAGAAGTGCGCTGCCAACCTGTGCGCGGATCTCACGGAAAGGTATAGCCTCAGGCAGCAGGCGGAACACATCGCCTTTGTACTGCCGGATAAACCAGATCACGTCGGCGCTTTCCTCTTCGGATAGCGAGCTGCGCGATGACACCAGCGGCGCGAACAATGATTCGAACTCAGAGACACTTCCCGGCTCGATCACGCGGGCGATGTAGTTGCCTTCAAGCATCGCCGGTCGAGCGTGTTCAGAGGGTGGTAGGCGCCAAAGTGTGAGGTAGTGAATGACGGCGTTAAGGTACAACTCCGCCTCTGAGGCAGCCAGCACCTGCTCTGGGAAGTCAGGATAAAGCGGGGAGTGGTGCACATGAGCCCCTGTCTCCCGCCGAAGGACCCTGACAATCTCGCGCAGCCAGGACTTGAGCTCTGCCGCTGACAACCTGCCGATTTGTTCAATCAGAGGCTCCGATAGTACGCATCGGAATGCCGCGACTTCCTGGATCACTGATGCAACCTGGGCGCGCGTCGCACCGCCAGTGCCCGTCGGGACGTGAACTTTATTGCGGCGCCGCAGGAACAATCCCTGATTCATGCCTGACTTTCTCCCTGGATCGCCGTCTTGGGCGAGCTGCCGCGTGGTTTTACAACTGATGTAAAAACGCCTGCAAACTGCAGGCGTAGTGTGGAGAGCGAAACCCCTAGGTCATAGGAGGTTAGAAGGAAGGTGTTCCATAGCCACGTGGGCATTCTACGTAGGGTTCTGTCTGTTTGTCAGGTAGCGCTGTGTGCCTCAACAGTAACAATCGATGTGCCGTCCGACTTACCGCCGCGCAATATCCGAAAAGTAAAACTTATCCAGCGTATGCCGCGACTCGGTGTACTCGAACTGCCGCCCGTCCTGCAAAAACGTCTGGTTACTCACCACGATCACATGGCTTTGCCCGTCGAGGTCCAGGTGTGCCTGGTCGTCCTTGCTGCGGGGCAGGGCTTCGATGGTGCGTTGGGCGTAGCTGATTTGCAGCTGCAGGGTCTGTTCGATAAACGCGTAGATCGACTGTTCGGCGATGTCGCGGTCCAAGCCTGGGATCAGGTCGGCGACGAAGTGGTTGATGTCGAGGATCACGCGTTTGCCGCCAATGCGCCGTACCCGTTTGATGCGGGTGATGAGGGTGCCGGGTTCGGCTTCGATGTGTTGCAGCAGCGAACCTTCCAGCGGGAACTGCGTGAATTCGACCACTTCGGTGCGTACGTCATCACCCAGGTCGGCGTGGGTTTCGTGGAAGCTGACGATGCCGCCCAGTTGGAACTCGATCGGGTTGGGCGACAACACGAAGGTGCCCTTGCCGTGGATCTTTTGCGCAAACCCACGCTCCTGCAACTGCTCGATGGCCCGACGCACGGTGCCTCGGCTGGCCTGGTAGCTGTCCATCAGTTCGGTTTCGGAGGGAAGGCGTGTGCCGCGCTGCAGGCGTTCGGTGGTGATGCTGGCAAGCAGATCCGTGTAGATCTGGTTGTATTTGCTCATGGGGATGGCTCTGTGCCTTTGCGTTCAGGCAGGAACCTTAGTGGCATGGCTGGGGTTTGTCCATTCGACCTACAGTCAGCCAAGTCCTACACGGAATAAACTTTTTCAAACTCGTCTGTACGAGTTGTTGCTTTAACTCGTACAGACGAGTACTTTTGCCCTCGGCGTGCTGCCAATGACTGCCCCCCCAAATAAAAAAATCAAAGTGGAAACCAAGCATGAGCCACGACTATTCGACTATCGCCCGCGAGATTCTCGAGAACCTCGGGGGCCCAGACAACCTTGAGCAAGCTGCCCACTGCGTCACCCGCCTGCGCCTGGCGCTCAAGGATCCGAGCCTGGTCAACAGCAGCGCGCTGAACCAGGTGGATCTGGTCAAGGGCTCGTTCTTTACCGGCGGCCTGTTCCAGGTGGTAATCGGCCCCGGTGAAGTAGAGAAGGTCTACGCCGCCCTGCGCGAGCAGACCGGCCTCGCCGCCGCCACCATCGCCGATGTGAAGAAGAAAGGCGCCGACAAAACCAACGCCATGCAGCGTTTGGTGCGGGTGTTCTCCGACGTGTTCATGCCGATCCTGCCCGCGCTGATCATTGCCGGCCTGTTGATGGGCATCAACAACCTGATGGGCGCCAAGGGCATGTTCATCGAGGGCCAGACGCTGCTCGAGGCCTATCCGAACCTGGATGGCTTGTGGAGCCTGATCAACCTGATGGCCAACACCTCGTTCGTGTTCCTGCCGGCGCTGGTGGGCTGGTCGGCGGCCAAGCGCTTTGGCGGCAGTGAAATCCTCGGCATCGTGCTTGGCCTGATGCTGGTGCACCCGGACCTGCTCAACGCTTGGAACTACGGCAAGGCGGTCGCCGGTCTGGACGGCCAGAGCCTGCCGTACTTCGATATTTTCGGTTGGTTCAAGATTGAGAAAGTGGGCTACCAGGGGCAGATCCTGCCGATCCTGATGGCCGCCTATGTGATGAGCGTGATCGAGAAATGGCTGCGGGCGCGAGTGCCCAACGCGATTCAGTTGCTGGTCGTGCCGATCACCACCATCGTCGTTACCGGCGTGCTCGCCCTGGCCATTATCGGCCCGGTGACCCGTCACCTGGGCATCCTGATCACCGAAGGCGTGGTCACCTTGTTCGACCTGGCACCGATGGTCGGCGGCGCGATTTTCGGTCTGCTGTATGCACCGTTGGTGATCACCGGCATGCACCACATGTTCCTCGCCGTGGACCTTCAGCTTATTTCTACTCAGGGCGGCACTTTCATCTGGCCGATGATCGTTATGTCCAACCTGGCCCAAGGCAGCGCCGCGCTCGGCGTGTTCTACATGACCCGCAACGCGCGGGACAAAAGCATGGCGTCCACTTCTGCGATTTCTGCGTACTTCGGCATCACCGAGCCAGCGATGTTCGGCGTGAACCTGCGCTTCAAATTCCCGTTCTATGCCGCGCTGCTGGGCTCGGCACTGGGCAGCATTTTCCTCTCGCTGAACAAGGTGCAGGCGTCGGCCATTGGCGTCGGTGGCTTGCCTGGCTTCATCTCGATCATTCCGCAGTACATCCCGAGTTTTGTGATCGGGATGGTCATCGCGATCGTGGTGCCGTTTGTTCTGACCTGTGCGTTGAGCATGAAGATCGTGCGCCCTGGTTATCGCGTCGCCTGAACCAGCGCTTTCACATTGAAGGAGTCCACCATGCAAGACTGGCAACACTCGGTGATCTACCAGATCTACCCGAAAAGCTTCCACAGCCACGCGGGTAACGCCACCGGTGACCTGCTGGGCATCGTGGACAAACTCGACTACCTCAAATGGCTGGGCGTCGACTGCCTGTGGATCACCCCGTTCCTGCGCTCGCCGCAACGGGACAACGGCTACGACATCAGCGACTACTACGCCATCGATCCCAGCTACGGGACCATGGCCGATTGCGACCTGCTGATCAGTGAAGCGGCCAAGCGCGGCATCAAGTTGATGCTGGATATCGTGGTCAACCACACCTCCATCGAACACGAATGGTTCCAGCAGGCACGCAGTAGCCTCGACAACCCGTACCGCGACTTCTACATCTGGCGGGACCAGCCGAACAACTGGGAATCCAAGTTCGGCGGTTCGGCCTGGGAATACGAGGCGCAAACCGGTCAGTACTTCCTGCACCTGTTCGACCACACCCAGGCCGACCTCAATTGGGACAACCCCAACGTGCGCGCCGAAGTGTTCAAGCTGATGCGTTTCTGGCGCGACAAGGGCGTGGGCGGTTTCCGCCTGGACGTGATCAACCTGATCTCCAAACCCGCCGATTTCCCCGAAGACAACACCGACGGCCGCCGCTTCTACACCGACGGTCCGAACGTGCACGACTACCTGCAGGAAATGCACCGTGAAGTCTTCGACGGGCATGACCTGATCAACGTCGGCGAGATGTCGTCCACCAGCCTGGAACACTGCATCCGCTACTCGCGGCCGGAGTCAAAAGAGCTGTCGATGACCTTCAACTTTCATCACCTGAAAGTCGATTACCCGAACCTGCAAAAGTGGGTGAAAGCCGACTTCGACTTCCTGCAACTCAAGCAGATCTTCTCTGACTGGCAGTTGGGCATGCAGGCCGGTGGCGGTTGGAACGCGCTGTTCTGGTGTAACCACGACCAGCCTCGGGTGGTCTCGCGTTTCGGCAATGACGGCGAGCACCGCGTGATCTCGGCCAAGATGCTGGCGACCGCGCTGCACTTTCTCCAGGGCACGCCGTATGTGTACCAGGGCGAAGAGCTGGGCATGACCAACCCGGGCTTTGACAGCATCTCGCAGTACCGTGATGTGGAGACCTTGAACATCTTCCGTCTCAAGCGCGATGCCGGGGAGTCCGAGGCGTCGAGCATGGCGGCGATCATGCAGAAGTCCCGGGACAACGGCCGTACGCCGATGCAGTGGAGTGCCGGGGAAAACGCCGGTTTCAGCAGCGGTGAGCCATGGATCGGTATTCCGGCCAACGCGGCGCAGATCAACGTCGAAAGCCAATTGGATGACCCGGATTCAGTGCTGCATCACTACCGCGCGCTGATTGCCTTGCGTCGTCACGAACCGCTGATCCAGGAAGGCGTATACCGCCAACTGTTGCAGGATCATTTGCAAGTCTGGGCCTACCTGCGCGAGGGCCATGGCGAGCGCCTGCTGGTGCTGAACAACTTCTACGGCACGCCCTGCGAAATCCAGCTGCCGGACAACCTGATCAACCCGGCCAGCGAACAGCGCCTGCTGATCAGCAACTACCCCGACTGCCCGCAACGCACCGCCACGGTAACGCTGCGCCCCTACGAATCGTTTGTGCTGCACCTCAAGGACTGAGACCTGCTGCAACCCCGTGTGGGAGCACGGGGCGCTTCAAAAATCATAATAAAAATATCGGAGTGCTTCATGAGAACAACTATAAAGCTGGGCCTCGTTGCGTCTTGTCTGAGCCTGCCGTTTGGCGCTCAAGCCCTGGAATTTGCCGGTTACCTGCGCAGCGGCGCAGGCACCTCGACGGGCAGCGGTCCACAGCAATGTTTCCAACTGCCGGGGGCGCAATCCAAATACCGCCTGGGTAACGAATGCGAACAGTACGCCGAGCTGGAACTGCGCCAGGACTTGCTCACCCTCGATGACGGTTCGGTACTCAGCGTCGATGCCATGGCGTCGCTCTACAACAAGTACGACCGTGCGCTGAAGTTCCAGGGCGAGAACAACGGCTCGGCGCGCATGCCGCAGATGTATGCGCAGTGGTCCAACCTGCCCAGCCTCAATGGCGGTTCGCTGTGGGCCGGCCGGCGTTACTACAAACGAAACGACATCCATATCTCCGACTTCTACTACTGGAACCAGAGCGCCACGGGCGGCGGTATCGAGGACGTGCTGATCGGCGACCTCAAGTACAGCTACGCGATTTCCCGCAAGGACAACCTGTACCAGAAGGAATACGCCACCCGTCACGACTTCAACGTCGCGGGCTTCAAGACCAACCCCGGCGGCGAGCTGGAACTGGGCTTGAGCTATATCGAAAAAGCCGGCGGGCGCGACACCAACAGCGGTTGGGCGATCACCGCGCAGCACGTGCAAAAACCTTTCCTCGGTGGCAAGAACAAGTTCGCCTTGCAGTACGGCGAAGGGCCCGGCACCGGACTGGGCTACACCGGCAATACCTTCCTCGACAACAGCAGCAAAAGTTACCGCGCCGTGGAGTTTTTCGATTGGCAGGTGACCCCGCGTTTCGGTGGTCAGGTCGAAGCGGTGTACCAGAAGGACATCCGTCCTGGCAGCCAGGACCAGACCTGGATGTCCATCGGCGTGCGCCCGGCGTATGCCATCAGCGAGCAATTCAAACTGGTCACCGAGCTTGGGCATGACCAGGTCGATGCCACGGGCGGCACCCGCAAGCTGAGCAAATTTACCTTCGCTCCCACATGGTCGCCCAAAGGCCCGGATTTCTGGGCACGGCCGGAAGTGCGCTTGTACTACACCTATGCAACCTGGAACGAAGCGGCCAAGCGTGCTGCGAATGAATTGGCGGCAGGGTCGGCGTTGTCCGATACCGGCTCCTATGGCACGGCGCGGCATGGGTCGAACGTTGGTGTGCAGGTTGAGTACTGGTGGAAGTAATCCTTCCTCCGCTCAATGATATCTACAGAACAAAACAGCAGGTGAAGTCATGACCACAACTCAACCCCTGGAATTGCTGGCGCCCTTATCGGGTGTGCTGCTGGCGCTGGACAAGGTGCCGGACCCGGTGTTCTCCAGCCGCCTGATCGGCGATGGCCTGTGCATCGACCCCACGTCGCAGACGCTGTGCGCGCCGCTGGCGGGGGTGATCAGCAACATCCAGGACAGTGGGCATGCGGTCAGTGTCACCGCTGACAACGGCGTTCAGGTGCTGATGCATATCGGCCTGGACACCGTGAACCTGGCAGGCCAGGGCTTCACCCGGCTGGTGCAGGAAGGCCAGCGGGTGGAGGCCGGGCAGCCGTTGATCGAATTCGATGCCGACTACGTGGCGCTCAACGCACGCAGTTTGCTGACCTTGATGCTGGTGGTCAGCGGCGAGCCCTTCAGCCTGTTGGCAGACGGCCTGGTGGAAACGGGCCAGCCGCTGTTGCAGTTGTCCCCAGGTGAGGCCGTGCAAGCAGCGGACGAAGAGGAGGGCGATGCACTGTTCTCCAAACCGCTGACCTTGCCCAACGCCAACGGCCTGCACGCGCGCCCAGCAGCGGTATTTGCCCAGGCGGCGAAAGGTTTCAACGCCAGCATCTACCTGCACAAGCAAACCCAGAGCGCCAACGCCAAATCGCTGGTGGCGATCATGGCGTTGCAAACCATGCAGGGCGATACCTTGCAAGTGAGCGCGGCGGGCGAGGACGCCGAGGCGGCGATCAAGGCGCTGGTGGTCTTGTTGGCTGAAGGCTGTGGCGAGGTGGTAGCGAGTGTTGCCGAGCCAGCCGCAATGCAGTCGTCGGCGACCTTGCTGCGGGGCGTGTGTGCATCGCCGGGCTCGGCGTTTGGTCAGGTCGTTCAAGTGACCGAGCCCGAGCTGGTCATCACGCAGCAAGGCACGGGCGAAGCTGCCGAACGTGCTGCTTTGACCCGTGGCCTGCTCGCCGCCACTGAAGCGTTGCAGGTGTTGCAGGACAAAGCGGCTGGCAGCGCCCAGGCCGAGATTTTCCGTGCCCATCAGGAACTGCTCGAAGACCCGACCTTGCTGGAACACGCCCACCGCCTGCTGGCGGAAGGCAAGAGCGCGGCCTTTGCCTGGAACAGTGCAACGCTTGCGACCGTCACGCTCTTCCAGGGCTTGGGCAACGCACTGATCGCCGAGCGTGCGGCAGACCTGGCCGACGTCGGCCAGCGCGTGCTGAAACTGATCCTGGGTATTCAGGACAGCGCCTGGGACTTGCCGGAGCGCGCGATCCTCATCGCCGAGCAACTCACGCCGTCGCAGACGGCCAGCCTGGATACCCGCAAGGTGCTGGGGTTTGTCACTGTCGGGGGCGGCGCGACCAGCCACGTCGCAATCCTCGCGCGCGCCCTGGGCCTGCCGGCTATTTGTGGTGTTCCGGTCGAGGTGTTGGCGTTGGCCAATGGCAAGCAGGTGCTGCTCGACGCCGACAAAGGCGAGCTGCACCTCGACCCGAACCTGGCCGAAATCGAGCAAC
Source organism: Pseudomonas sp. DWRC2-2 (assembly GCF_049897885.1). NCBI lineage: Bacteria > Pseudomonadati > Pseudomonadota > Gammaproteobacteria > Pseudomonadales > Pseudomonadaceae > Pseudomonas > Pseudomonas sp. DWRC2-2. The sequence goes on along the minus strand of NZ_JAFCXD010000001.1, from coordinate 1,675,558 downwards.
TGGACGCTGCCCGTCAACAACAGGGGCTGCGCCATCAGCGCGATGTGGCGCAGGCCTCGTTACCCGCCACGACCCGTGACGGCCACCACGTTGAAGTCACTGCCAACGTGGCGTCGTTGCAGGAAGTCGAGCAATCCCTGACCCTCGGTGGAGAAGGCGTCGGCCTGTTGCGCTCGGAGTTCCTGTATCTGGATCGCAACCGTGCCCCAAGTCCCGACGAACAGGCAGCGACCTACACCGCGATCGCCCGTGCCCTGGGCACCGAGCGTAACCTGGTGGTGCGCACCCTCGACGTCGGTGGCGACAAACCCTTGGCCTATGTGCCGATGGACGCCGAGACCAACCCCTTCCTCGGTCTGCGCGGCATTCGTTTGTGCCTGGAGCGTCCGGAGCTGTTGCGCGAACAATTCCGCGCGATCCTCGCCAGCGCTGGTTTTGCGCGGCTGCATATCATGTTGCCGATGGTCAGCCTGCTCTCGGAGCTGCACCTGGCGCGCAAAATCCTTGAAGAGGAAGCGCTGGCGCTGGGGCTCACCGAGTTGCCAAAGCTGGGCATCATGATTGAAGTGCCGTCCGCCGCGCTGATGGCGGATGTGTTCGCGCCCCATGTGGATTTCTTCTCCATCGGCACCAACGACCTGACCCAGTACACGCTGGCGATGGACCGCGACCACCCGCGCCTGGCCAGCCAGGCCGACAGTTTCCACCCGGCGGTGCTGCGCCTGATTGCCACCACGGTCAAGGCCGCCCACGCCCATGGCAAGTGGGTGGGTGTGTGCGGCGCGTTGGCGTCCGAAGCGTTGGCCGTGCCCGTGCTGATCGGGCTGGGTGTGGACGAGTTGTCGGTCAGCGTGCCGTTGATCCCCACCATCAAGGCCACCGTGCGCGAGCTGGACCTGGCCGACTGCCAGATTATCGCCCGCCAGGTCCTGGGCCTGGAAGAAGCCGCCCAGGTGCGTGAGGCCTTGCGCCAGTATCACGCGGCTACCGTTGAAACCTCACCTGTCGTGGAGCACTGAGTATGTTCGAGAAATTACAGTGGGCGTTCTGGAAAGCCCTGACGCCGGATTTGATTGCCGAGACGGTCGTTGTGCCAACACAGAGCCTGCTGTCGGCCGAGGTGCTGAATGCGTTGGGTGGGGCGGATAACCTCAAGTCACAGCAGCGTGTGGCGCTGACGCGGGTGAGGGTGCAGTTGTTGGATGGGGCGAAGTTGGATGCGGCGGCGTTGAAGGCGGCGGGTGTGCCGGGGGTGATGATGCTGACGGGCGGCGTGGTGCATCTGCTCACCGGCCTCTAAGCCCAATGGAGATTCAAATGTGGGAGCGGGCTTGCTCGCGAATACGGTGTATCAGAAACAGATGAGCTGACTGACCCACCGCTTTCGCGAGCAAGCCCGCTCCCACATAGGTTCGGTAGTACTCTTACAGTTTCGGGTTGTCTTCCGGCGGCTTGGTCTTATCCACACCCGGCACATGCAGATTGCCTTCGACCACCTGGTTGCCTTCCAGCTGCGGCTGGGTCACCCAGGTGAGAATGTCGTAGTAGCGCCGGATGTTCGCCACGAAGTGCACCGGCTCACCGCCCCGGGCATAACCGTAGCGGGTCTTGCTGTACCACTGTTTCTGCGACAGACGCGGCAGCATCTTCTTCACGTCCAGCCACTTGTTCGGGTTCAGGCCTTCACGCTTGGCCAGCGTGCGCGCATCTTCCAGGTGACCGGTGCCGACGTTGTAGGCGGCCAGGGCAAACCAGGTGCGATCCGGCTCGGCGATGCTGTCGTCCAGTTCATCCTTGATCTTGGCCAGGTACTTGGCGCCGCCCATGATGCTTTGCTTGGGGTCCAGGCGGTTGGACACGCCCATCGCCTGGGCGGTGTTCTGGGTCAGCATCATCAGGCCGCGCACGCCGGTCTTGGAGGTGACGGCCGGTTGCCACAGTGATTCTTGATAGCCGATGGCAGCCAGCAGGCGCCAATCGACCTTTTCTTCCTTGGCATAGGCGCGGAAGTGTTTCTCGTATTTGGGCAAACGCTGCTGCAGGTGCTGGGCGAAGGTGTAGGCGCCCACATAACCGAGAACATCGACATGCCCGTAGTAGCGGTCTTTCAGACGCTGCAACGTGCCGTTCTTCTCGACTTTATCCAGGTAACTGTTGATCTCGTTGAGCAGGCTGTTGTCTTCGCCGGCGGCCACGGCCCAGCTCTGGTTGCTGGCGTTGCCCAGGTCGAACGCCACGCGCACGTTGGGGAAGTACACCTGGTTCATCGCCACTTCGTTGGAGTCCACCAGGGTCAGGTCGATTTGCCCTTCGTCCACCATGCGCAGCAGGTCGACCACCTCAACGGCGTCGGATTCTTCGTATTCAATCGCAGGGTTCTGCTTTTTAAGCTCTGCCAGTTGCTCGGCGTGAGTGCTGCCCTTGAGCACCATGATCTTCTTGCCCACCAGATCGGCCGCGTTGGTCGGACGCGACTGGCCGTTGCGGTAGATGATCTGCGGGGTAACTTCTAGATAAGGGTGGGAGAAACGCACTTGCGTCTGGCGCTGCTCGCTGCTGACCAGGCCGGCGGCTGCGAGAACCGGGCCATTGGGTTTGCCCAGTTGGCCGAACAGGTCGTCGAGATTGTCGGCGGTCTCGATCTCAAGCTTCACGCCAAGGTCATCGGCAAAGCGCTTGACCAGTTCGTATTCGAAACCGGTTTCGCCGTTGCGGTCCTGGAAATAGGTCGCCGGACTGTTCCGGGTGACCACCCGCAATACGCCATCCTCCTTGATTCGCTCGAGCGTGCTGGGTTTATCAACACAGGCGCTGAGCATCAGGAAGAGTCCGGTGGCGATGAGCCATTTGGCGCATCGCGGGCGCAAAGCAGTTGGGGAGAACATCTGCGCAGTATACGCAAACGGCCCACGGCGCCATATCTCGACAGCGCGGGTCTTGTCTGCTAGCGCCGCCAAAACTGTGCTGCAGCCCGCAGAAACGGGGCTTGGCGCGCGATTGTGACGGTTAAAATAACTGCGCCGAATGCCGGGTATACCCCCTCGAAAGGGGTGTAATCCGGCCAACTGACGTCCGGCAGCAGCCACCGGTAGCGTTTCGGGTGCCGTTGGCGGCGGTTTACGCTAGAATGCACGGCCTCAAAGCACACCCCCTTCCCGAGGCTGTCCCGAAGATGTTGATCCTGCGCGGTGCTCCTGCCCTTTCTGCCTTTCGCCACAGCAAACTCCTTGAGCAACTGAGCCAAAAGGTTCCAGCTGTTACAGGCCTGTACGCTGAATTTGCTCACTTCGCCGACGTTACCGGCGTGTTGACCGCCGACGAACAGCAAGTGCTGGCACGCCTTCTGAAGTACGGCCCAAGCGTTCCGGTTCAAGAGCCTAATGGCCGCTTGTTCCTGGTTCTGCCGCGGTTCGGCACCATCTCGCCCTGGTCGAGCAAGGCCAGCGATATCGCCCGCAACTGCGGCCTGGAAAAAATCCAGCGCCTGGAGCGTGGTATCGCGTTCTACGTCGCCGGTCAGTTCAGCGATGCCGAAGCCGAGCTGATCGCCAGCAGCCTGCACGACCGCATGACCCAGATCATCGTCAGCCAGCTGGAACAGGCTGCCGGCCTGTTCAGCCACGCCGAACCCAAGCCGCTCACCGCGATTGACGTGCTCGGCGGTGGCCGCGCCGCCCTCGAGAAGGCCAACACCGAACTGGGCCTGGCCCTGGCCGAAGACGAGATCGACTACCTGGTCAACGCCTTCAATGGCTTGAAGCGTAACCCGCACGACATCGAACTGATGATGTTTGCCCAGGCCAACTCCGAGCACTGCCGTCACAAGATCTTCAACGCCAGTTGGGACATCGACGGCGAAAGCCAGGAAAAAAGCCTGTTCGGCATGATCAAGAACACCTACGTGATGCACAGCGAAGGCGTTCTGTCGGCTTATAAGGACAACGCCTCGGTGATCGTCGGCTCCGTCGCCGGTCGTTTCTTCCCGGACCCTGAGACCCGCCAGTACGGCGCGGTGCAGGAGCCGGTGCACATCCTGATGAAGGTCGAGACCCACAACCACCCGACCGCGATTGCCCCGTTCCCAGGCGCAGCCACCGGTTCCGGCGGCGAAATCCGTGACGAAGGTGCGACCGGCCGTGGCGCCAAGCCAAAGGCAGGCCTGACCGGTTTTACCGTGTCCAACCTGCAGATCCCAGGTTTCGAACAGCCATGGGAAGTGCCGTACGGCAAGCCTGAGCGCATCGTCACCGCGCTGGACATCATGATCGAAGGCCCGCTGGGCGGCGCTGCATTTAACAACGAATTCGGCCGTCCGGCCCTCACCGGTTACTTCCGTACCTTCGAACAGTCCATCACCACCCCGCGTGGCGATGAAGTGCGCGGCTACCACAAGCCAATCATGTTGGCCGGCGGCATGGGCAACATCCGTGAAGAACACGTCAAGAAAGGCGAGATCCTGGTCGGCTCCAAGCTGATCGTACTCGGCGGCCCGGCGATGCTGATCGGCCTGGGCGGCGGCGCGGCTTCCTCCATGGCCACCGGCACCAGCTCGGCGGACCTGGACTTCGCTTCCGTACAGCGCGAAAACCCAGAGATGGAGCGTCGCTGCCAGGAAGTCATCGACCGTTGCTGGCAGTTGGGTGACAAGAACCCGATCAGCTTCATCCACGACGTCGGCGCCGGTGGTTTGTCCAACGCCTTCCCTGAACTGGTCAACGATGGCGACCGTGGTGGCCGTTTCGAACTGCGCAACATTCCAAACGACGAGCCGGGCATGGCCCCGCACGAAATCTGGAGCAACGAATCCCAGGAACGCTACGTGCTGGCCGTTGGCGCTGAAGACTTCGCGCGCTTCCAGGCCATCTGCGAGCGCGAGCGCTGCCCGTTTGCGGTAGTCGGCGAAGCCACTGCCGAGCCACAACTGACGGTTACCGACAGCCACTTCGGCAACAGCCCGGTGGACATGCCACTCGAAGTGCTGCTGGGCAAAGCACCGCGCATGCATCGTTCGGCCGTGCGTGAGGCCGAGCTGGGCGATGATTTCGACCCAAGCCAACTGGAACTGGCCGACAGCATCGAACGCGTGCTGCACCACCCGGCCGTGGCGAGCAAAAGCTTCCTGATCACCATCGGCGACCGCACCATCACTGGCCTGGTTGCCCGTGACCAAATGGTCGGCCCGTGGCAGGTTCCAGTGGCCGACGTTGCCGTCACCGCCACCAGCTTCGACGTCTACACCGGCGAAGCCATGGCCATGGGCGAGCGCACGCCGCTGGCCCTGCTCGATGCTCCGGCGTCGGGCCGCATGGCCATTGGTGAAACTCTCACCAACATCGCTGCGTCGCGTATCGGTAAATTGTCTGACATCAAACTGTCGGCCAACTGGATGTCCGCTGCCGGTCACCCCGGTGAAGACGCACGTCTGTATGACACTGTTAAAGCAGTCGGTATGGAGCTGTGCCCTGAGCTGGGCATCACCATTCCGGTGGGCAAGGACTCCATGTCCATGGCCACCCGTTGGAACGAAGAGGGCGTCGACAAGACGGTCACCTCGCCGCTGTCGCTGATCGTCACCGGTTTTGCACCGGTTACCGACATCCGCCAGACCCTGACCCCGCAACTGCGCATGGACAAAGGCACCACCGATCTGATCCTGATCGACCTGGGCCGTGGCCAGAACCGCATGGGCGCGTCCATCTTGGCGCAAACCCATGGCAAGCTCGGCAAACACGCGCCGGACGTTGACGACGCCGAAGACCTCAAAGCCTTCTTCGCCGTGATCCAAGGCCTGAACGCCGACGGTCACCTGCTGGCGTACCACGACCGTTCCGATGGCGGCCTGCTGACCAGCGTTGTCGAGATGGCCTTCGCCGGTCACTGCGGCCTGAACATCGTGCTCGACAGCGTTGCCGAGGATGCATCCGAAATCAACGGCATCCTGTTCAACGAAGAGTTGGGTGCGGTGATCCAGGTTCGCCAGGACGCTACCCCGGACGTACTCGCCCAATTCAGCGCTGCTGGCCTGGACGACTGCGTAGCCGTGATCGGCCAGCCGATCAACAACGGCGAGATCAACATCTCGTTCAACGGTGACACGGTGTTTGCCGGTCAGCGCCGCTTGCTGCAACGCCAGTGGGCTGAGACCAGCTACCAGATCCAACGCCTGCGTGACAACGCCGACTGCGCCGAGCAGGAATTCGACGTGATCCTGGAAGAAGACAATCCGGGCCTGAGCACCAAGCTCAGCTTCGACGTCAACCAGGACATCGCCGCGCCTTACATCAAGAAAGGCATCCGCCCACAGGTTGCCGTACTGCGTGAGCAGGGCGTCAACGGCCAGGTGGAAATGGCGGCCGCGTTTGACCGCGCTGGCTTCAATGCAATCGACGTGCACATGAGCGACATCCTCGCCGGTCGCGTTGACCTCAACGAGTTCAAAGGCCTGGTAGCCTGCGGCGGTTTCTCCTACGGCGACGTGCTGGGTGCCGGTGAAGGCTGGGCCAAGTCGGCCCTGTTCAACAGCCGTGCCCGCGATGCGTTCCAAGGCTTCTTCGAGCGCAACGACAGCTTCACCCTGGGTGTGTGCAACGGTTGCCAGATGATGTCCAACCTCAGCGAACTGATTCCGGGCAGCGAGTTCTGGCCGCACTTTGTGCGTAACCGTTCCGAGCAGTTCGAAGCCCGTGTCGCCATGGTGCAGGTGCAAGAGTCCAACTCGATCTTCCTGCAAGGCATGGCCGGTTCGCGCATGCCAATCGCCATCGCCCACGGTGAAGGCCATGCCGAGTTCGAAAGCGAAGAAGCGTTGCTGGAAGCCGATCTGTCCGGTTGCGTGGCCATGCGTTTCGTCGACAACCACGGCAAGGTCACCGAGAGCTACCCGGCCAACCCGAACGGCTCGCCGCGCGGGATCACCGGCCTCACCAGCCGCGACGGCCGCGTGACCATCATGATGCCGCACCCGGAGCGTGTATTCCGCGCCGTGCAGAACTCGTGGCGCCCGGAAGAGTGGAACGAAGACGGCGCGTGGATGCGCATGTTCCGCAACGCCCGCGTGTGGGTGAACTAAGACGGTGTACAAGCTCGCCTTCTTTGTGCCCGCAAGTCCTGTGGAGACGGTGAAAACCGCCGTCTTCGCCGCCGGCGGCGGGCGCATCGGCAACTACGACAGCTGCGCCTGGCAAGTGCTGGGCCAGGGCCAATTCCGCGCGATGGACGGCAGTCAGCCGTTTATTGGGCAGGTGGGCCAGGTTGAAGTGGTTGAGGAGTGGAAGGTGGAGCTGGTGGTGGCGGATGAGTTGATTGTGGCTGTTGTGGCTGCGCTCAAACTCAGTCACCCGTATGAGACACCGGCGTATGAGGTGTGGCAGTTGGCGGATTTTTGATTCGCAGGCTGCAAAAACAAGAAACCCGCTGGGCCAGTTTGGTCAGCGGGTTTTTTGTTGGCTGTTAGGGCCTCATCGCGGGCAAGCCCGGCTCCCACATTCGACCGCGTTGTCATGTCGTACATCAATCCCCTGTGGGAGCTGGCTTGCCTGCGATGGCGTCGGTACAGGCGCCTCAGATCTTTCCCACAGGTCTTTCAGGTTGTCCCTCGGAACTCGCACAACTAACCTTCGTCAGTCGCTGCCAATTCAGTGACCGGGACTGCAAGCCCGCCGAAACCTCACCAGTTAGTCACAAGCGCCTTTATAATTGCGGCGCTTTTTCATGGTCGCCATCTATGGTGGCTGTGTGCGGGAGACCTTCGGGTCTACCGAGACTTGCTGGTGACTCTCGGTCTTGCAGGCCCGCGCACAGCTGCCACCCATCATCTGCAAGTGATGCTGGTAGCTCTAACTTCACACCAGAGGTTTACCATGATCAAAGACAGCCCAAATCCCCCATCTGACTCTCACCCCACCGACCAACTCTTCACCGTACGGCTCAGCCTCGATAGCGAAACCTTACTTGCCAATGCCGCCCAGGATATTGCGTCGGTACAGGCTTTGACGGGGTACCTGGCCTTTGAAGTCGATGGCGTCCAACGAGATATCGCGCTGGCAGTTCACCGTATGCTTGAAGGTATCCAATTGATGGTGGATCGAGTGTTGGATTTGAATGAGGTGCCCGAACTCAAATCTTCCTGCGCCGGTTAAATCCATTCGCGAGCAAGCCCGCTCCCACATTTTGAATGTATTCACAGATCAAAATGTGGGAGCGGGCTTGCTCGCGAAGAGGCCAAAACAGTCCCTACATGTCTACACCCTGGCCCCGACCTCACGGCCATTGACCAACCGCTCCAGCGCTTCGCCCAAGCCCGACGCTTTGTCACCAATCAACAAGTGCCAAACACCGCTATCCAGTTGGCTAACGCCTTGGCAACCCAGCGCAGTCAGGTCAGCCTCGGACAACACCGAATCATCCCCCAACTCCACCCGCAACCGCGTCATCGCCACCGCTTCCAACTGGCGAACATTTGCCCGGCCACCCAAGGCATTCAGCCATTTCTCGGCTTCCTGCACATTCACCGTCACCGGCTTATCCACAGGCGCAACCGCCACCGGTGCACTGGCAACAAACGACGGCATGGCCAGGCGAATCTCATCAGCAATGCTATCGGCCATCGGCCCCACCACCACCTGCAAACTCCCGCCATTCCCCGGCCGCACCACCGCCATGGCGCCCAGCGCTTTCAACTCCGCATCCACGGCCTTGTTGCGATCCACCATGTCCAACCGCAGGCGCGTGGTGCAGGCGCCGACGCTCAGCAGGTTCTCTGCGCCGCCCAAGGCTCGGATGTAGGCCGTGGCGCGCTGGTTATCCGTCATCACCTCAGCCTGCACCACCTGGATGTCTTCACGCCCGGGCGTTTTCAGGTTGAAGCGGCGAATGCAGTAGTTGAACACGCTGTAATAGATCAGCGCATAGGCCAGACCAACCGGGAACACCAGCCAGCCATTGGTGGACTTGCCCCAACCCAGCACCATGTCGATAAACCCACCGGAGAAGGTAAATCCGAGGTGGATATTCAGCATGTTGGTGACCGCCATCGACAGACCGGTCAGCACGGCGTGGATCAGGTACAGGAACGGTGCGAGGAACATGAAGGCGAATTCAATCGGTTCGGTCACCCCGGTCAGAAACGAGGTCAACGCCATGGAGAGGAAAATCCCGCCCATCACTTTACGGCGCTCCGGCAATGCATTGCGGTACATCGCCAAACACGCAGCCGGCAGGCCGAACAGCATCACCGGGAACATGCCGGTCATGAACTGGCCGCCTTTCGGGTCGCCGGCAAAATAACGGGTGAGGTCGCCAGTGACCACCGCGCCGGTCACGGGATCGGTAAAGGTGCCGAACACAAACCAGGCCATATTGTTGAGGATGTGGTGCAGACCGGTGACGATCAGCAGGCGGTTGAACACGCCAAACACAAACGCACCCAGGCTGCCGCTTTCCATCAACAACACGCCGAAGCTGTTGATGCCGTGCTGGATCGGCGGCCAGATCAAACCAAAGATCACGCCCAGGCCGACGGCACTGAACCCGGTAACAATCGGCACAAACCGTCGCCCACCAAAGAACGCCAGGTACTCCGGCAGCTTGATGTCCTTGAAGCGGTTATACAGCCCGCCCGCCATCAGGCCGCTGGCGATACCGGCGAGCATGCCCATGTTGATGGACGTGTCCATCACCTTGAGCGTGGAGACCATCACCAGGTAACCAATCGCACCGGCCAAACCTGCCGTGCCGTTGTTGTCGCGGGCAAACCCCACGGCGATGCCGATGGCGAAGATCAGCGCCAGGTTGGCGAAGATCGCCTGCCCGGCGTCGTGCATCACCGCGATGTTCAAAAGATCGGTGTCACCCAGGCGCAGCAAGAGGCCGGCGATCGGCAGGATCGCGATCGGCAGCATCAGTGCACGGCCCAGGCGTTGCAGGCCTTCGATGAAATGTTGGTACATGGCGAGTCTCCTTTTTTCTTGTTGTTGTCAGCTCAGCGGCCAGTGGTGTTGACAGGCTTGGCGAACGGCCTTGGCGCTGCTCAGGTCGAGCAGGCCTTGGCTCAATTGCCGGCATTGCGCCGCGTCCAGGTGGCGGACGCGGTCCTTGATCTCTCCGATCTGCGGCGGGCTCACCGACAGCTCGCTGACCCCCAGGCCGACCAGTACCGGCGTGGCCAGCGGGTCGGAGGCGAGGGCGCCGCACACGCCGACCCAGCGCCCGTGTTTCGCAGCGCCTGCACATGTCTGCGCGATCAGTCGCAGCAGCGCCGGGTGTAGCGCATCGACGCGGGCGGCGAGGCCGGCGTGGTCGCGGTCCATGGCCAGGGTGTATTGGGACAGGTCATTGGTGCCGATGGACAGGAAGTCCGCGTGCTTGGCCAATTGCTCGGCCATCAGCGCGGCGGCGGGGACTTCGATCATCACGCCCAGTTCGGGGCGTTGGGTCAGTTCCAGCTCTACGCACAACTCATCCAGGCGCTGGCGGATCTGCAGCAGCTCATCCACTTCACTGACCATCGGCAACAGGATGCGGCAGCGCTCCAGTGGGGAGACCTGCAGCAGGGCACGCAGTTGCTGGTCGAGCACTTCCGGGCGCACCTGGGCCAGGCGAATGCCGCGCAGGCCCAGCACCGGATTCGCTTCGACTGGCAGCGGCAGGTAATCGAGTTGCTTGTCGCCGCCCACGTCGATGGTGCGGATGATCACGGATTTATCGCCCATGGCATCGAGCACTGCCTGATAGGCGTGGCGTTGTTCCTGTTCATCCGGCGCGGTGCGGCGGTCGACGAAGAGAAACTCAGTACGCAATAGGCCGACGCCATCGGCGCCGTTTTCAAAGGCCACCTGGGCTTCGGCACTGGACGCAACATTGGCGGCCACTTCGACGGTCACGCCATCAGTGGTACGCGCCGGCTGTTGGGCCTGGGCCTGCTGTTGCTGGCGACGCAGTTTCTGTGCGTCGCGAATCTGGTGCACTTCGGCGTGGCGTGCGTCGCTGGGCGCCAATTCCAGGCGGCCGTTGGCGGCGTCCAGCACTACGCGTTGGCCTTGGGGCACGTCGAGGACTTCGGCGCCCAACGCAACCACACAGGGCAAACCTTTGCCGCGCGCCAGGATCGCCACGTGAGAGGTGGCGCCGCCTTCTGCCATACAAATGCCCACGGCCTGTTGCGCACTCAGTTGCAGTAAGTCAGACGGGGTCAGTTCATGGGCGCTGACAATCGACCCGGCGGGCAATTCGAAATGCCAGGCTTCACCCAGCAACGCACGCAGTACCCGTTGTTGCAAATCCCGCAGATCGTTGGCGCGTTCGGCAAACAGCGGTTTGCCTAGGGCCAGCAGTACCGTGCATTGCGCCTGGATTGCATCGCGCCAGGCGTGAGTGGCTGCGCTGCCTTGTTCAATCGAACCGGTCGCGGCTTCCAGCAGGTTAGGGTCTTCCATCAGCGCGAGGTGGGCGGCGAAGATGTCCTCTTCTTCGACGTTGTTGCGCTGGCGCGCTTGATCCAGAGTCATGCGGATTTCGCTGCGCACTTGCTCCAGGGCGGTGTCCAGGCGTTGCAGTTGTTCGTCGGCGGCGTGGTTGCCAGTGTCTGCCGGCAGTTCGATACCGGTCAGGCGGAACAACGGCCCGCAGACCAGGCCCGGCGCAGCACACACACCTTGCAACACGCCGGCCTCGGTATTTGCCCGACGAGGTGCAGCAATAACAGGCGCGTGGTGTTCTTCCTTGATGGCGGCGGACAACGCCGCGACCAAGGCCTGCAACGCGGCGTCGGCATCTTTGCCGCGACAGCTCACACGTACCTCATCCCCTTCGCCAATACCCAGTCCCAACAAGCCAATCAGGCTGTCACACGAAGCGGATTTGTCACCGAAATGCAGCTGCGCCTGGCTGCTGAAACCCTGGGCCGTCTTGCGGATCAACGCCGCCGGGCGCGCATGCAAACCGCCGCGATGGGTGATGCGCACGCTGGCGCTGACTTCAGCGTCCGAGTTATCCACAGCGGTTTGAACCGCTGCCGTCGAACGCGCCACGACCTGCAACAACGGCTCACCCACCTTGACCGATTGCCCGGCTACCGAACGCAATTCAAAGCGCTCGCCATTGGTCAGGATGATCAGGCTGACCAGGCTCTTGCACTGGCGCGCAATGCGGTCCAGGTCAAACTGCACCAACGCCTGGCCCTTGCTCACCCGTGCGCCTTCCTTCACCAGCAAGGCAAAGCCTTCGCCATTCAGTTCCACCGTATCGATGCCCACATGCATCAACACCTCGGCACCGTTCTCGGCGCGAATCGTCAGGGCGTGCCCGGTGCGTGCGACATGGATGATCACGCCGTCACAGGGTGCATGCAGGCAATCGTTCAGGGGGTCGATGGCAATACCATCGCCCATGGCGTGGCTTGCGAACACTTCGTCGGGAACGTTGCCCAGGGTCAGCACGGGCCCGCTTAGCGGGGCGCTGAGGGTCAATTGATTATTGTTGTAGGACATGGGCACGGTACTCATCAGGAAAGCGCGACTCAGTGAGTGCGGGTAACTTTGCTCAGGTGACGCGGCTGGTCCGGGTCCATGCCCCGGGCCTCTGCCAAACCTGCCGCCATCACGTAGAAACTCTGGATCGCCAGGATCGGGTCCAGGGTCGGGTGTTCGGCGCGGCTCAGGGTCAGGTCGCGCTCGACGATATCGTCCGGCGCAGCCAGCAATACACGGGCACCGCGTTGGCGCATGTCGGCGGCCAGGCTCAGCAGGCCGGCTTGCTCGGCGCCGCGCGGGGCGAACACCAGCAGCGGGTAGTTGTCACCAATCAGGGCCATCGGCCCGTGACGCACCTCCGCGCTGCTGAAGGCTTCGGCCTGGATCGCCGAGGTTTCCTTGAGCTTGAGTGCAGCTTCCTGGGCGATGGCGAAACCGGCGCCGCGGCCGATGACCATCAATTGCTGGCAGTCGCGCAGGGCGTCGATGGCAACCGTCCAATCTTGCTGGGCGGCGGCACGCAGGTCATCGGGCAGAGCGCGGCAGGCTTGCAGCAACTCGGTTTCCTGATTCCAGTGGCCGATCAACTGCGCGCTGGCGCTGAGGGTGGCGATAAAACTTTTGGTCGCGGCCACGCTGTGTTCTGGCCCGGCGCACAGCGGCACATGGAATTCGCAGGCGGCTTCCAAGGGCGAGTCTTCGGCGTTGACCAGCGAAATACTCAGGGCCCCGCGCTTGCGTAGCAGACGCAGGCTGTTGACCAAGTCCGGACTTTGCCCCGACTGGGAGAAGCCAAACGCCACCTGGCCGCTGACTTTCATCGGCGCTTGCAACAAGGTCACCACTGACATCGGCAACGATGCCACCGGAATGCCGACGTGCTGCATGGTCAGGTAGGCGAAATAGCTGGCGGCATGGTCCGAGCTGCCACGGGCGATGGTCATCGCCACTTGCGGCGGCTGGCGGCGCAGGCGGCCGGCGATTTCTTCCAGCGCCGGGTCCAGGCGTTGCAGTTGGGCGGCGACGGCGTCGCAGGAGGCCAGGGCCTCTTCAAGCATTTTTGAAGTCAATGGTTTCTCCTTCGACCATTACGTCGGTGAGTGTCAGGGAGCGGTCCAGGCGCACGCAGTCGGCAAAGCTGCCGGGTTGCAGGCGGCCGCGTTCTTCCAGGCCCAGGTAGTCCGCAGGAAATTGCGACAGGCGTTGTGAGGCTTCGCTGATGGGCAGGCCGATCTTCACCAGGTTGCGCAGCGCCTGGTCCATGGTCAGCGTGCTGCCGGCCAGGGTGCCGTCGGCCAGGCGCACGCCGCCCAGGCATTTGGTCACGGTGTGGCTGCCCAGCTTGTATTCACCGTCGGGCATGCCGGCGGCGGCGGTGGAATCGGTGACGCAATACAGGCACGGGATCGAGCGCAAGGCCACGCGCATGGCGCCGGGGTGCACGTGGAGCAGATCCGGGATCAATTCGGCGTATTGGGCGTGGGCCAACGCGGCGCCGACGATGCCCGGCTCGCGATGATGCAACGGGCTCATCGCATTGTACAAATGGGTAAAGCTGGTGGCCCCGGCGGCTAGGGCAGCGACGCCTTCTTCGTAGCTGCCCAGGGTGTGGCCGATCTGCATGCGCACGCCGCGTTCGCTGAGGGCGCGGATCAGGGCATCGTGGCCGGCGATTTCCGGTGCGATGGTGATCACGCGGATCGGCGCCAGGCGCAGGTAGGCTTCCACTTCGGCCATCAACGCGGTGTGGGCGAAGTTGGGCTGGGCGCCGAGTTTTCCAGGATTGATGTAGGGCCCTTCCAGATGCACCCCGAGTACACGTGCGCTGCCGGTAGGACGTTGCTCGCAGAAGGTGCCGAGCTGGCCGAGTACGCGGGAGATTTCCTCCACCGGAGCGGTCATGGTGGTGGCCAGCAACGAGGTGGTACCAAAGCGCACATGGGTGCGGGTGATGGTCTCGAAGGCATCGCGGCCTTCCATGATGTCCGCGCCGCCACCGCCGTGCACGTGCAGGTCGATAAAGCCCGGCAGCAAGTAGGGCAGATCGTTTTCAGCCGGGTCGCAGGGCGTACCTTCGATGGCGACGACCTTGCCGTGTTCGTGCACCAGGCGGCCGCGAATCCAGCCGCTGGGCGTGAGGATGTTGTCTTCGGACATGGGCAGTTCTCTAAATTCGCAGTTCAGCGGAATAGTCGTGGCGACGCAGTTCTGCGACGAAGTCGTAGTAGTCGTTGCGGCAATAGGTGTCGGTGATTTCGATCGGCGTGTTGTCGGCGGTGTAGCCGACCCGGGTCATCAGCAGCATGGCGGTGCCGGGGGCGATGCCGACCAGCTTGGCGAACTCGTCCGAGGCGTTGATCGCCTGGATATGCTGCAGGGCGCGCACCACCGGTTTGCCGATGCCTTCCAGGTATTCGTACAACGAGTGGCCGATGGCTTGTGGCTGTGGCAGCACCGAGGCGGGCATGGTGGTCATTTCAATCGCCATCACCGTGTCATCCGCCTTACGCAAGCGCTTGAGGCGCGCCACTTTGTCGGCGGGCGACAGGCCCAGGCGGATCATCTCTTCGTGGGTCGGCTGAGTCAGCTCACGCTCCAGCCATTGGGAGCTGGGCACAAAACCCTTGAGCCGCAGCATCTCGCTGAACCCCGACAAGCGCGACAGCGGCTGTTCCAGGCGTGGCGAAATATACGTGCCGGAACCTTGGTTGCGGCGGATCAGCCCTTGGGCAAACAACACTTCCAACGCTTTGCGTGCGGTGACGCGCGAAATGCTCAATTGCTCGCTGAGTACGCGTTCTGACGGCAGTGCCTGCTCGGACGTCCACTGGCCGGCGTGAATCGCCGCTTCCAGTTTGCGCGCCAATTGCAGGTACAGCGGCGTGGATTGTTTGTCGTCGGGGCGCAGGGCCAGGATGGGATTCATCGTTCAGGTTTCCGATGCGGTTATTGGAGTGTTGTCGCCCGGTATGGGCCGGAAATTAATACCACTTAAATACCATGTCAATGCAGCCAAAACGGTGCAAGCATTGGTTTCAGGGCCCCGCAATGGGGCCTGGTATCAAGTGGTATTAGAGAGGTCTTTATTGCGCGCAGAACGGCGCAGCCCGCGGGGGTGAACTGGTATTCACTGGCGGGCGCGGGGCAGGGCAGGATTTTTTTTCGAATTATTTTACGAACGGTACGGGATTACGGACGAATCTCGATGAGGGTGCCGTCTTTGACCAGGTTCCACACTTCGCGCATGTCCACGTTGCGCATGCCGATGCAGCCGTCGGTCCAGTCCAGGGTGTGGAACCACTGTTCCGGGTAATCCTCGGTGTCGGGGGTGCCGTGGATCATGATCATGCTGCCGGGCTTCACGCCTTCGCGGCGAGCGCGGGCGGCGTCGCTGATGTTCGGGTAGGAGATGTGCATGGCCAGGTTGAAGCGGTCGCTGGTCTTGCGCCAGTCGATCCAGTACAGGCCCTCTGGCGTGCGGCGGTCGCCCTCGATCAGCTTGTGGCCCTTGGGGTTCTTGCCCAGGGAAATGCGGTAGGTCTTGAACGGTTTGCCGTCGTTGATCAACTGCAACTGATGGGCGGACTTGAGCACCAGCACTTTTTCCACAGGCTTGCCGCCCAGGGTTTGCACCGTGGAGGCTGGCGACAGCGTGGTGAACGACAGGCAGAGCAGGGCAAGCACCCAACGCATCAAAGACGGTATCCCTCGTGTCATGGCGCGGGCTTGCCCATGGGTGGCACGGCCTCGCTGCGCACCGGGAACGACTGTTGCCTGCGGTCAGCGAAAAAGTATTCCAAAGTACGCCCGACCGTGCGGAAAGCCAGCTCGGACCAAGGGATGTCGGCTTCGTCGAACAGCTGCACTTCCAGGCTCTCGGGGCCGGCGGCGAAGTCCAGGTCGAGCAGGTCGGCGCGGTAGAAAATATGCACCTGATTGATGTGCGGCACGTCGATCAGCGTATAGATATTCAAGTTGTGCACGCGGGCGCAGGCTTCTTCCAGGGTTTCGCGCATCGCGGCCTGTTCCACGGTCTCGCCGTTTTCCATGAAGCCGGCGGGCAGGGTCCAGTAGCCCAGGCGCGGTTCGATGGCACGGCGGCACAGCAGCACTTTATCGCCCCACACGGGCACGGTGCCGGCGACGATATTGGGGTTCTGGTAGTGGATGGTCGAGCAGTGATCACACACAAAGCGCAGGCGGCCGTCGCCTTCGGGGATGCGCTGGGTAACCGGTTTACCGCACTGGCTGCAGAAATTCATGCTGGGGTTCCTGGAAAGTGCGTCTATCTTGGCGTGGCAGGCAGGGCGCTGCAACAAGTTGTCGTTTAGCGACACGGCGCGGGTTTTGGGGTTGGGCACCCGCGAGCTTTGGTGCATGATGCAAGGTAGCCAACAGACCGAGATGACTCATGCTGGACGAGCTACTTCGCCGGGTAAGCAATCACACCCCCCATACGCTTGAGACCGACGGGCGTTTCCCCGAGGCCGCGGTGCTGGTGCCGATTACCCGCAGTGACGAACCTGAGCTGATCCTGACCCTGCGCGCCAGTGGCCTGTCGACCCATGGTGGCGAAGTGGCCTTTCCCGGTGGACGCCGTGACCCCGAAGACCCTGACCTGATTTTCACCGCGCTGCGCGAGGCTGAAGAAGAGATTGGCCTGCCGCCCGGCCTGGTGGAAGTCATCGGCCCGCTCAGCCCATTGATCTCCCTGCATGGCATTCGGGTTACGCCGTATGTCGGCGTCATCCCCGATTACGTCGAATACCTGGCCAACGATGCCGAAATTGCTGCCGTCTTCAGCGTGCCTTTGGACTTCTTCCGACAGGACCCGCGCGAACATACCCACAGGATCGATTACCAGGGCCGTAGTTGGTACGTGCCGAGCTATCGATTCGGCGAATACAAGATCTGGGGGCTGACGGCGATCATGATCGTCGAGTTGATCAATTTGCTCTATGACGACGCCCAGATCAGCCTGCACCAACCCCCCAAGAGTTTCATCAACATCTAAGCCATCGCTTGAATGGCAACGCCGTGAGGAAACACCATGAAATACCGCCTGGGCGACGCCCGCGTCGAGACGCATCCACACAGCTGGGTGGCACCGAATGCCACGCTGGTGGGCAAGGTCAAGCTGGAGGAGGGCGCCAACGTCTGGTTCAACGCGGTGTTGCGTGGCGACAACGAACTGATCCTGATTGGCAAGAACAGCAACGTGCAGGACGGTAGCGTGATGCACACCGACATGGGCTACCCGCTGACCCTGGGCACCGGCGTGACCATTGGCCATAACGCGATGTTGCATGGTTGCACGGTGGATGATTACAGCCTGATCGGCATCAACGCGGTGATCCTCAACGGCGCCAAGATCGGCAAGCATTGCATCATCGGCGCCAATTCGCTGATCGGTGAAGGCAAGGAAATTCCTGATGGTTCGCTGGTGATGGGCTCGCCGGGCAAGGTGGTGCGTGAATTGACCGACGCGCAGAAACGTATGCTTGAAGCCAGCGCCGCGCACTATGTGCACAACTCGCAGCGTTATGCGCGTGACCTGGTCGAGCAGGAAGAATGAACCCGACTGAACGCCCCGTTGCGTCGCCGTGCGTGAGCATTTGTGCGCTGGACGATGACGATATTTGCACCGGCTGCCAGCGCACGGTGGATGAGATTACGCGTTGGAGCCGCATGGACAATGCCGAGCGCCGGGTGGTGTTGGGGTTGTGCCATGAGCGGGCGGTGGCGAGTGGGTTGGTGTGGATGATGCCCGGAAAAAGCAGCGTCTGACTGTAGGCTTTCTGTGACAAGTGTTTTTTTGTGGCGAGCGGGCTTGCCCCGCGTTGGGTGGCGTAGCCGCCCCAATAAGCCCAACGCAGTGTGCCTGATATGTCCCGGTGGCAGGTTGTAGGGCTGCTGCGCAGCCCAGCGCGGGGCAAGCCCGCTCGCCACAAAGGTTGCGGTGCATTACCCTGTGCGCCATCACCCACAGGCCCATCCCCCATGCTCTTCCTGATCGCCTACATCAGCAGCGTCGTGCTGATCAACTTCGCCTTCTCCACCGCCCCGCACCTGGACGTCATCTGGTCCGCCTGGGGTGGCCTGGTCTTTATCCTGCGCGACATGGTGCAAACCCGCTTCGGCCACGGCGCGATCATCGCCATGCTGGCTGCACTGGTGCTGTCGTACGTCACGTCCGACCCGGCCATCGCCCTGGCCAGCGCCACGGCGTTCGCGGTGTCCGAGTGCATCGACTGGCTGGTGTTCAGCATCACCAAGCGCCCGCTGCACGATCGGCTGTGGATCAGTTCGGCGCTGAGCATTCCCCTCGACACTTTTATCTTCTTCGGCCTGATCGGCGCGTTGACGCCTGCGGTCGCCGGCACTGCGCTGGTGTCGAAATTCGCCGGGGTCACGGTGGTGTGGCTGGTCATGGCCTGGCGCATCCGCAAGCGCGCTGTCGCCAACTGAGGCCAATTGCTGCAGTTCATGTAAAATGCCGGCCTTTCTCCCAATGATCCGCTCCCCTGAGGACCTGAGATGACCCGAATCGGAACTCCATTGTCGCCAACCGCGACCCGCGTTTTGCTGTGTGGCTGCGGTGAGCTGGGCAAGGAAGTGGTAATCGAACTGCAACGCCTGGGCGTTGAAGTGATTGCCGTGGATCGCTACGCCAATGCGCCGGCCATGCAGGTGGCGCACCGTAGCCATGTGATTAACATGCTCGACGGCGCCGCGCTGCGTGCGGTGATCGAGGCCGAGAAACCGCACTTCATCGTGCCGGAAATCGAAGCCATCGCCACCGCCACCCTGGTAGAACTGGAAGCCGAAGGCTTCACCGTGATCCCGACCGCGCGCGCCACTTCGCTGACCATGAACCGTGAAGGCATCCGCCGCCTGGCCGCTGAAGAGCTGGACCTGCCGACCTCGCCGTACCACTTCGCCGATACGTTCGAAGACTACAGCAAGGCCGTGCAAGACCTGGGCTTCCCGTGCGTGGTCAAGCCAGTGATGAGTTCGTCGGGCAAGGGCCAGAGCCTCTTGCGCAGCGCTGATGACGTGCAGAAAGCCTGGGACTACGCCCAGGAAGGTGGCCGTGCCGGCAAAGGCCGCGTGATCATTGAAGGCTTTATCGACTTCGACTATGAAATCACCCTGCTGACTGTGCGTCATGTCGGCGGCACCACGTTCTGCGCACCGGTTGGCCATCGTCAGGAGAAGGGCGACTACCAGGAATCCTGGCAGCCGCAGGCCATGAGCCCGATTGCCTTGGCCGAATCCGAGCGCGTTGCCAAGGCAGTGACCGAGTCACTGGGTGGGCGTGGCCTGTTTGGCGTTGAGCTGTTCATCAAGGGTGATCAGGTGTGGTTCAGCGAAGTCTCGCCGCGCCCGCATGACACCGGTTTGGTGACCCTGATTTCCCAGGACCTGTCGCAGTTTGCCCTGCACGCTCGCGCCATCTTGGGCTTGCCGATCCCGTTGATCCGTCAGTTCGGGCCTTCGGCTTCGGCGGTGATCCTTGTGGAAGGGCAGTCGACTCAGACGGCGTTCGCCAACCTTGGCGCGGCATTGAGCGAGCCGGACACGGCGTTGCGTCTGTTTGGTAAGCCGGAAGTGAATGGCCAGCGTCGGATGGGTGTGGCGTTGGCGCGGGATGAGTCGATTGAAGCGGCTCGTGCTAAAGCGACCCGTGCTTCGAAGGCTGTTGTTGTAGAGCTGTAACCGCGTCGCGTCTATCGCCGGCAAACCAGCTCCTGTAGGAGCCGGCTTGCCGGCGAAAGCGGTCTATCAGACGACCTTGTTCAAATCATTGTCCCGCGTCTCTTTCAGGCACAGCACAGCAATCAAGCTGAGCAACGCTGCCGCCGACACATACCCACCGACATAACTCAGCCCTCCCATCGCCACCAGCTTGGTCGCGAAGAACGGTGCGGCCGACGCGCCCACAATCCCCCCCAGGTTATACGCCGCCGAAGCACCGGTATAACGCACGCGGGTCGGGAACAGCTCCGGCAGCATGGCGCCCATCGGCGCGAAGGTCACGCCCATCAGGAACAGCTCCAAGGCCAGGAACAGCGCTACGGCCCACGTCGAGCCGTGGGTCAGCAGCGGCTCCATGGTGAAGCCTGACAGGATCGCCAGGATCGCGCCGACAATCAGCACCGGCTTGCGCCCGTAGCGGTCGCTGGCCAAGGCCGCCAATGGCGTCGCCAGTCCCATGAACAGCACCGCAAAGCACAGCAGGCCGAGGAAGGTCTCGCGGCTGTAGCCCAAGGTTGAAACGCCGTAACTCAGGGAGAATGCGGTGGTGATGTAGAACAGCGCATAACACACCACCATCGACGCAGCGCCCAGCAACACCGGCAGCCAATGCTGGCTGAACAATTCCACCAGCGGCACCTTGACCGGCGCTTCCTTGGCGACGGCGTTGGCGAACACGGGCGTCTCGTGCAGCTTCAGCCGTGCATACAGACCAACCATCACCAGCGCAGCGCTTAGGATGAACGGGATGCGCCAGCCCCAGCTGCGGAATTGTTCGTCGTTCAGGCTCATGGCCAGGATCAGGAACAGACCGTTGGCCGCCAGGAAGCCGATCGAAGGGCCCAGCTGCGGGAACATGCCGAACCAGGCACGTTTGCCCTTGGGCGCATTCTCGGTCGCCAGCAGCGCCGCGCCGCCCCATTCACCGCCCAAGCCCAGGCCCTGGCCGAAACGCAGCACGCACAAGAGGATCGGCGCCCAGGCCCCGATGCTGTCATAGCCGGGCAGTAAGCCTATCAGCGTGGTACACACGCCCATCAGCAGCAAGGACGCCACCAGTGTGGACTTACGCCCGATGCGGTCGCCAAAGTGGCCGAACAGCGCCGAGCCCAGCGGGCGGGCGATAAAGGCGATACCAAACGTCAGGAACGACGCCAGCATCTGTGCGGTGCCGGAGGTCTGCGGGAAGAACACCGGGCCGATCACCAGCGCAGCGGCCGTGGCGTAGATATAGAAGTCGTAGAACTCGATGGCGGTGCCGACGATGCTCGCCGTGGCGACCCGTGCGGTCGAGTTGGTCGGGGCGGCGGCGGGCGCGGCCTCGTTATACGTGGTGCTCATGGTGGTGTCCCTGATGGTCATTGCGCGTTTGGACGCGGATTATTATTGGTCGAACACCCATGGATCAGGGTTGTGCGCGGGAGGGCTCGGGATGGGAGCGAACACCGGTCAGACACGATAAAGCGGTGCCTGGACACGCTGGGTGCGGGTAGCACGCGGTCGGGCGCGGCTCTGGTAAGCCGCCCCGATTATAGGAAGGGGTTTGCGGATCCAACAAGGGGGTTAAACGGCGACCGGCATCCGGCTGGTGTGCCAGATCAGCACCTTGCTCACGCGGTTGTCCTCGGTCTCGAGGATTTCGAGGCGATAGCGTCCGATTTTCAGGCATACCGCGCAATCGGGAATGGTCTCCAGCGCTTCGGTGACCAGGCCATTGAGGGTCTTGGGGCCGTCGCTGGGCAGGTGCCAGTTCAGGCTTTTGTTCAGCTCGCGGATCGAGGCGGCGCCATCGATGATGTAGCGGCCGTCCGGCTGGGGCTCGATGTGCGGGTTGTCGGCGCTCTGTTCGCTTTCGAATTCGCCGACGATTTCTTCGAGGATATCTTCCAGGGTCACGATACCCAGCACTTCGCCGTATTCATCCACCACCATGCCCAGGCGCCGCTGCTGCTTGTGGAAGTTCAGCAGTTGCAGTTGCAGGGGCGTGCTTTCCGGGACGAAGTAGGGTTCGTGGCAGGCAGCGAGCAACGCCTCTTTGGTCAGGCTGGCGTCGGGCAGCAGGTGTTGGATCTGCCGGGTATTGAGCACCGCCTGGACCTGGTTGATGTCACTGTGGAACACCGGCAGGCGCGTGCGCTGGGAGGTGCGCAGTTGCTCGATGATTGCTTCGATCGAGTCATCCAGGTTGATACCGTCCACTTCGCTGCGTGGCACCAGGATGTCGTTGACGGTGATGTTGTCCAGGGCGTGGATGCCGGGCATGCCTGGGGTGCGGCTTTCGTCGGATTCGGCTTCCGGCTCGTCGTCATGGTCGGGCAGCGGTTCGTCGCTCTTTTTCACGATGCCGGATTTACGTGCGAACGGGCGCAGCAGCAACAGGCTGATGCCATTGAGCAGCCAGGCCAGCGGGTAAAGGATTTTCAGCGGCACGCCCAACAGCGTATTGCCAAAGCCCAGCACGGCCTGCGGATGGCGGACGGCGAGGGCGCGGGGCAGGTAGTCAGCCAGTATCAACAGGATCGCGCAGGAAATCATCCAGCCCAGCCAAGGCCCATTCTGCGCCCAGGCGTAGATAGCCAGCAGCGTGCAGAGGATCACCACGGCGGCGCGACACAGGCTGTTGCACAAGATCAGGCTGTTGCGCGGGAAGCTCAGGCGGGCGGCGGCCTTGTCGCCCTGGCGTGTGCCGGGGCGCAGGGCCAGCAGGTGTTGTTGCGCGGCTTCGATGGCGGTGAACAATGCGGCCCATAAGACCAGCAGGGCGATTACCGCGAGCATTGGCTCCAGGGGCAAGTTGTCCATGATGGCTGCCCGTCAGATATGCAGGATGTATTCGCGGACCAGCTTGCTGCCGAAATAGGCCAGCATCAGCAGGCAGAAACCGGCCAGGGTCCAGCGGATCGCCTTGTGTCCGCGCCAGCCGAGGCGGTTGCGGCCCCACAGCAACACGCTGAACACCACCCAGGCCAGGCACGCCAGCAGGGTCTTGTGCACCAGGTGCTGGGCGAACAGGTTTTCGACGAACAGCCAGCCGGAGATCAGCGACAGCGACAGCAGCGTCCAACCGGCCCACAGGAAGCCGAACAGCAGGCTTTCCATGGTTTGCAGCGGCGGGAAGTTCTTGATCAGCCCCGAGGGGTGCTTGTGCTTGAGCTGGTGGTCTTGCAGCAGCAGGAGCAGGGCCTGGAACACCGCGATGGTGAACATGCCGTAGGCCAGGATCGACAGCAGGATATGCGCGAGGATGCCCGGTTCTTCATCAATCACTTGCACCGTGCCGGTCGGGGCGAATTGCGCCATCAGCACCGTCAGCATGCCCAGCGGGAATAGCAGCACCAGCAGATTCTCGACGGGAATCCGGTAGCAGGCCAGCAGGGTCAATGCGATGACGGCGGCTGCGATCAGGCTGGCGGCACTGAAAAAATCCAGGCCCAGGCCGACGGGGGTCATCAAATGGGTAAACAGGCTGGCAGCATGGGCCAGCAGGGCGAGCACACCCAAGCCGACGAGCAGGCGTTTGTCCGCCTTGGCGCCTTGGGCCAGACGAGTGCCCTGGTAGAGAGTCGCAGCGGCATACAAAATGGCGGCGGCGAGGCTGGGTAGCAAACTGGGTGACAAAGGGAGCATAAATCCTGTTAGGCAAGCCCGAAAGGCGCTGAGTTTGGCATACCCCCGCGTAACACGAAAGACTCTCAGGCCAGACAGCGGGTGTGCATGGCGGCAGTCTTCGCTATAATCCGCGACCTGCCCACGCCGCAGGCTCGCCGAGCGCTGTTTTTAATAGCGATTTACCACAGCCTGGGCCGCCATTACCTCGGTCTATGAATAGGGCCTGAAAGGATCGCGCATGTTTGAAAATCTGACTGACCGTCTCTCGCAGACGCTGCGCCACGTCACCGGCAAGGCCAAGCTGACCGAGGACAATATTAAAGACACCCTGCGCGAAGTGCGCATGGCGTTGCTGGAAGCCGACGTCGCCTTGCCGGTGGTGAAGGACTTCGTTAACTCGGTCAAAGAGCGCGCGGTAGGCACCGAAGTGTCCCGCAGCCTGACACCGGGCCAGGCGTTCGTGAAGATTGTCCAGGCCGAACTCGAAAGCCTGATGGGCGCGGCCAACGAAGATTTGAACCTCAGCGCCGTGCCACCGGCCGTGGTGCTGATGGCCGGTCTGCAGGGTGCGGGTAAGACCACCACCGCTGGCAAGTTGGCGCGCTTCCTTAAAGAGCGCAAGAAGAAGTCCGTGATGGTGGTGTCGGCTGACGTCTACCGTCCGGCCGCTATCAAGCAGTTGGAAATGCTCGCGGGCGAAGTGGGCGTGACCTTCTTCCCGTCCGACCTGAGCCAGAAGCCGGTCGACATCGCCAACGCGGCTATTAAAGAAGCCAAGCTGAAATTCATCGACGTGGTCATCGTCGATACCGCCGGTCGCCTGCACATCGACGAAGAGATGATGGGCGAGATCAAGGCGCTGCATGCCGCGATCAACCCGGTCGAGACGCTGTTCGTGGTCGACGCCATGACCGGCCAGGATGCGGCCAACACCGCCAAGGCCTTTGGTGATGCGCTGCCACTGACCGGCGTGATCCTGACCAAGGTCGACGGTGACGCCCGTGGCGGTGCCGCGCTGTCGGTACGTGCCATCACCGGCAAGCCGATCAAGTTCATCGGTATGGGCGAGAAGAGCGAAGCGCTCGAACCGTTCCACCCGGAGCGTATCGCCTCGCGCATCCTCGGCATGGGCGACGTGCTCAGCCTGATCGAACAGGCCGAAGCTACCCTCGACAAGGACAAGGCCGATAAACTGGCCAAGAAGCTGAAGAAGGGCAAGGGCTTCGACCTCGAAGACTTCCGCGACCAGCTGCAACAGATGAAGAACATGGGCGGCCTCGGCGGCCTGATGGACAAGCTGCCGAACATCGGCGGTGTGAACCTGGCGCAGATGGGCAATGCCCAGGGTGCGGCAGAGAAGCAGTTCAAGCAGATGGAAGCCATCATCAATTCCATGACCCCGGCCGAGCGCCGCGACCCTGAGCTGATCAGCGGTTCGCGCAAACGCCGGATCGCCATGGGTTCCGGCACCCAGGTGCAGGACATCGGTCGCTTGATCAAGCAGCACAAGCAGATGCAGAAGATGATGAAGAAATTCTCCGCAAAAGGCGGAATGGCCAAGATGATGCGCGGCATGGGCGGTATGTTGCCCGGCGGCGGTATGCCCAAAATGTAAAGAATTCGAGCAAAAGCCCGCTTTTGCTCCGACCCACAAGGACGTGGGATCTCCAGCAAACCCGCCGTTGGCGGGCGCTGACTCGCCGTTTTAACCGACGGCTCTATAGCAGATCTGAGTGGCACGCTGATAGGCGCCAGAAAAAGACATTTGCAAAAGTCCGGATATTCCTTAGAATATGCGGCCTTTCGGGCACCTATGCCCGCTGTGCATTTAGATTTGCAGCACCGACTACAGGAACGATGTTCACATGCTAACAATCCGTCTTGCCCTTGGCGGCTCCAAAAAGCGCCCGTTTTACCACTTGACCGTAACCGACAGCCGCAACCCGCGTGACGGTTCGCACAAGGAACAGGTTGGTTTCTTCAACCCTGTTGCTCGTGGTCAAGAAGTTCGTCTGTCCGTGAACCAAGAGCGCGTAGCCTACTGGCTGAGCGTGGGTGCACAGCCATCCGAGCGCGTTGCAAAACTGTTGAAGGACTCGGCTAAGGCCGCAGCCTGAGCAATATGAACGCGACGCCAGCTGTTGCTGATGATTTGATCGTTATCGGCAAGATTTACTCTGTTCATGGCGTTCGCGGCGAAGTGAAGGTGTATTCCTTTACTGATCCGACTGAAAACCTGTTGCAGTACAAGACCTGGACGCTCAAGCGCGAAGGTAGTGTGAAGCAGGTTGAGCTGGTCAGTGGACGCGGGAGCGACAAGTTCCTGGTCGCAAAGCTCAAGGGTCTTGATGACCGTGAAGAAGCTCGTCTTCTGGCCGGTTATGAGATCTGCGTGCCGCGCAACCTGTTCCCTGAATTGACCGACGGCGAGTACTACTGGTACCAGCTGGAAGGTCTGAAGGTTATTGATCAACTCGGGCAATTGTTCGGGAAAATCGATCATCTTCTGGAAACCGGCGCCAATGATGTAATGGTGGTCAAGCCTTGCGCTGGCAGCCTGGATGATCGCGAACGCCTGTTGCCCTATACGGCGCAATGCGTGTTGGCCGTCGACCTGGTCGCGGGCGAGATGAAGGTGGAATGGGACGCGGACTTCTAAGCGTGGCTAATTTGCGCATTGAAGTGATCAGTTTGTTTCCCGAGATGTTTTCCGCCATCAGCGAGTACGGCATCACCAGTCGGGCGGTGAAACAGGGGCTGTTGCAGCTCACCTGTTGGAACCCGCGAGACTACACGACGGATCGACATCACACTGTAGACGATCGCCCATTTGGCGGTGGTCCGGGCATGGTGATGAAGATCAAGCCCCTGGAAGACGCGTTGGTTCAGGCCAAGGCTGCCGCCGGGGAGAGGGCGAAGGTAATTTACCTGTCCCCTCAAGGCCGTCAGCTGAAACAGGCTGGGGTCCGCGAACTGGCGAATGAGGAAGCACTGATCCTGATTGCCGGTCGTTATGAAGGCATTGACGAGCGTTTTATTGAAGCTCATGTCGATGAAGAGTGGTCGATTGGGGACTATGTCCTGTCTGGCGGCGAGCTGCCGGCGATGGTCCTGATAGATGCGGTTACACGACTGCTGCCTGGAGCTTTAGGGCATGCGGACTCCGCGGAGGAAGATTCCTTCACGGATGGTTTGCTGGATTGCCCGCACTACACCCGACCGGAGGTGTATGCGGATCAGCGTGTTCCCGACGTATTGCTAAGTGGCAATCACGCACACATCCGGCGTTGGCGTTTACAGCAGTCCCTTGGTCGGACCTATGAACGACGCGCCGATCTTCTGGAAAGCCGCTCGCTTTCTGGAGAAGAGAAGAAGCTGCTCGAGGAATACATCCTCGCGCGGGACGATAGTTAACAACGTATCGATGGTAGGTCCATTGACTTACCTTAGGAGCACAGCATGACTAACAAAATCATCCTTGCACTCGAAGCAGAGCAGATGACCAAAGAGATCCCTACCTTTGCCCCGGGCGACACCATTGTCGTTCAGGTGAAAGTGAAGGAAGGCGACCGTTCGCGTCTGCAAGCGTTCGAAGGCGTGGTAATCGCCAAGCGTAACCGTGGTGTGAACAGTGCTTTCACTGTTCGTAAAATCTCCAACGGTGTTGGCGTAGAGCGTACTTTCCAGACCTACAGCCCGCAAATCGACAGCATGGCCGTCAAGCGTCGCGGTGACGTACGTAAAGCCAAGCTGTACTACCTGCGTGACCTGTCCGGTAAAGCAGCTCGCATCAAGGAAAAACTGGCTTAAGTCCAGCTTCCTGATGCAGAAAAAAGCAGCCTACGGGCTGCTTTTTTGTGCCTGAAATTTGTCTATCTGCCGGTATTTGTCCATGACCACCCGCCTCGAAGAAATCCAGCGCCGCACCGACCTGTCCGTGACCCACGTGACCAAGGCCGTGTTCCCGCCGACCACCAACCACCACAACACCTTGTTTGGCGGCACCGCCTTGGCCTGGATGGATGAAGTGTCGTTCATTACGGCCACCCGTTTCTGTCGCCTGCCGCTGGTGACGGTCTCCACCGACCGCATCGACTTCAACCACGCGATCCCGGCCGGCTCCATCGTTGAGCTGATCGGCCGCGTGATCAAGGTCGGCAACACCAGCCTCAAGGTTGAAGTGGAAGTGTTCGTCGAGAGCATGAGCGCCGATGGTCGCGAGAAGGCGATCCAGGGCGTGTTCAGCTTTGTCGCGATTGACGCCGACAAACGCCCTGTACCGGTATTGCCTGGGTTTGCCGACTGATCAGCCGGTTGTGTGGTTCTCGGGTTGGATCACCGCAAGCAAGGTCCAACCGGCTACGGGCTTCACACTGCTGTCCGGGGTGACCACATGCACCCACCCGCTGACATCTCGGGCAAACAGCAGCGTGGCGCGTTCCCCATGGAGCGTTTGGTATTGCTCCCAGCCGAAGCCCTCTGTGAGATGCGTGCTATACAGCTCGGCGCCTTGGCCCAACAGGCTGGCGAGCTTGGTGTAACTCAAGGGTTGACTGCCCAGCAACTGGCCACGGTGCTCATGGCTGGCCCGGTGTTTATCGGTGCGGCGGCTCTCCTGGCTGCTGCTCAGGGTGAACAGGCGGTGGCCGAAGTCGTGACGAAAACGCATGGCGGCCAGGGTGTTCAGTTCGCCGGACGGGGAGAGCGCCAGCAAATGCCCAAGCCCAACCAGGTCCAGGTGCGATTCGGCATGCTGGGAGGCCGGGTTGCCGAAATAGGTGGGAAGCCCTTCCATCCGACTGGCGCGGATATTTTCCCAGCTTGAGTCCGTCAGCAGCACGCGGCTGCCAAGTTGCTGCAAGGCCTTGCCAAGGATGCGTGCCGGGCCGTTCGCGCCGACGATCAGAAAGCCACTGGGGGCGGGCTCGGCGACTTTCAGCAGGCGGGCCAAGGGACGTGCGGTCGCGCTTTGCAGCACCACGGTGCCGATGATCACCGCAAAGGTGAGTGGCACCAACAGCAGCGCACCTGCGTGCCCGGCTTCATCCAGGCGAATCGCAAAGATTGCCGACACCGCAGCCGCCACAATCCCGCGCGGGGCGATCCATGCCAGCAGCGCGCGCTCCCGCCAATTCAGTTTCGAACCGACGGTCGACAGCGCGACATTTAAAGGGCGGGCGATGAATTGAATGATCAGCAACAGGATCAATACGAACGGTCCCAGCGCAATCAAGGCGTTCAAGTCCAGGCGTGCCGCCAGCAGGATAAACAGGCCGGAAATCAGCAGCACGCTGAGGTTCTCCTTGAAGTGCAGAATGTGCCGCACATCCACGCCCTTCATGTTGGCCATCCACATGCCCATCAGGGTCACCGCCAGCAAGCCGGATTCATGCATGACTTCGTTGGAGGCGATAAATACCCCCAGCACCCCGGCCAGCGTCGCCAGGTTATGCAGGTATTCCGGCAACCACTGCCGCCGCATGATCTGCCCCAATACCCAGCCGCCAGCTATCCCGAACAGGCTGCCGCAGACGATCACCCCGCCGAAGGTCAGCAGGCTATGGCTCAAGCCATCGCCGGAAGCGCGGCTGATGATGAAGCTGTACACCACGACGGCCAGCAGGGCGCCGATAGGGTCAATGACAATGCCTTCCCAGCGCAGGATGTTGGCGATGGAGGCCTTGGGGCGCACCACGCGCAACATGGGAACGATGACGGTCGGGCCTGTGACCAAGGTCAGCGTGCCGAACAGCAGTGCGAGCATCCAGTCGAAACCCAGCAGCCAGTGAGTCGCCAAGGTGATCACCGCCCAGGTCGACAGCGCGCCAAGCGTGACCAGGCGATGCACCACGCTGCCGATTTCCTTCCATTCCGACAGGTGCAGGGTCAGGCTGCCCTCAAACAGGATCAGCGCCACCGCCAGCGACACCAGTGGCATCAGCAGCGGGCCGAACATTTCCTGAGGGTCGAGCCAGCCCAGTACCGGTCCTGCCAGAATCCCAGTCAGTAACAGGAACAGAATGGCCGGCAGTTTCAGGCGCCAGGCCAGCCATTGGCAGCCGAGTGCGGCCACGCCAATGCCGCCGAAGGCCAGCAAAATCTGTTGTTCGTTCATTAAAGCTTCCTGTTCCTTGAAATAGCGGGCTATGAAAGACTAGTGACCCTAATCACAGTTCACTAATTAATTGCCGCAAAGCCCCGTGCCGCGTCGCTTGAGTGCCCATGCCTGCCATTGATCACCTGCTTATCGACCGTTTTCTCGACGCCCTCTGGCTGGAAAAAGGCCTGTCGGACAATACACGCCAGGCCTACCGCAGTGACCTGGCCCTGTTCAACGGTTGGCTGCAGGAGAAAAACCTCGAGCTGATCAATGCTGGGCGCGAGCTGATTCTCGACCACCTGGCCTGGCGCCTTGAGCAAAACTACAAGCCACGTTCCACGGCGAGATTTCTCTCCGGAGTGCGTGGCTTTTATCGCTATCTGTTGCGTGAAAAGTTGATAGCGGTGGATCCGACTCTACAAGTCGACATGCCGCAATTAGGTAGGCCTCTTCCTAAGTCTCTGTCAGAAACTGACGTGGAGGCCTTACTGGCCGCCCCCGACCTCAGCGAAGCCATCGGCCAACGCGACCGCGCCATGCTGGAGGTTCTATACGCCTGTGGCCTGCGGGTGACCGAGTTGATCAGCCTGACCCTGGAGCAAGTTAACCTGCGCCAGGGCGTGCTGCGGGTAATGGGTAAGGGCAGCAAGGAAAGGCTGGTGCCCATGGGCGAGGAGGCGATTGTGTGGGTCGAGCGCTATATGCGTGATGCGCGCAGTGAGCTGCTGGGCGGACGGCCCAGCGACGTATTGTTTCCCAGCCTGCGCGGCGAGCAGATGACCCGGCAGACCTTCTGGCATCGCATCAAGCACCAGGCGAAGGTTGCGGGGATCGGCAAGACCCTGTCGCCGCACACCTTGCGTCATGCCTTCGCCACGCATCTGCTCAACCACGGTGCGGATTTGCGCGTGGTGCAGATGCTGCTCGGCCACAGCGACTTATCCACAACCCAGATCTACACCCACGTTGCCCGAGCCCGTTTGCAGGATATGCACGCCAAGCACCACCCACGCGGCTGAAAACCGCCAATTTATCCCGCCACGGGCTGCCCTGCGGCCCAACTGTGGTAGGCTTTGCCGGTTAGCAAAGGGGACGGCCCATGCCCGAGTTTTCACATCGGCGCTACTGCTCCCGTCCCTGCATCTGCCTTCAGGAGTTCCCATGCGCTTGACCCAGATTATTGCCGCCGCAGCCATTGCGTTGGTTTCCACCTTTGCGTTTGCCGATGACGCTGCCGAGCAGACCATTCGCAAAAGCCTGGCCAACCTGCAACTCGATACCCCGATCGAAAGCATCAGCGCCAGCCCGATGGCCGGCCTGTATGAAGTCAAGCTCAAGGGCAGCCGCGTGTTGTACGCCAGTGCCGACGGCCAGTACATCGTCCAGGGCTACCTGTTCCAGTTGAAGGACGGCAAGCCGGTCAACCTCACCGAGAAAGCCGAGCGCCTGGGCGTGTCCAAGCTGATCAACGGCATCCCGGTAGCGGAAACCGTGGTTTACCCGGCCATCGGCGAGACCAAGACCCACATCACCGTGTTCACCGACACCACCTGCCCGTACTGTCACAAGCTGCACGCCGAAGTGCCGGCGTTGAACAAGCTGGGCGTGGAAGTCCGCTACGTGGCGTTCCCGCGCCAGGGCCTGGGTTCGCCGGGTGACGAGCAGCTGCAAGCGGTGTGGTGCTCGGCCGACAAGAAAGCCGCCATGGACAAGATGGTCGATGGCAAGGAAATCAAGGCGGCCAAATGTGCCAACCCGGTTTCCAAGCAGTTCGCCCTGGGGCAGTCCATCGGCGTGAACGGTACACCGGCCATCGTTTTGGCTGACGGCCAAGTGATTCCGGGCTACCAGCCGGCACCACAAGTTGCCAAACTGGCGCTCAGTGCCAAATAAATCGTTATCGTCGAAACGTCGACGATCAAGGCTCGCTGACACGTCGGCGGGTCGTTAATTGCAAGCCGCAGTCGTGCGGCTGTTTTCCACGGCCGACCTAGCGTCGGCCGTTTCATGGGGAGTTCTTCAGTGAAACCGGTCAAAGTAGGCATCTGTGGGTTGGGGACCGTCGGTGGCGGCACCTTTAACGTACTTCAGCGTAACGCTGAGGAAATTTCCCGCCGTGCAGGTCGCGGGATTGAAGTGGCGCAAATTGCCACGCGTTCGCCAAAGCCTCAGTTCGAAACGACCGGTATTGCGATTACCAACGATGTCTTCGCCGTTGCCACCAACCCTGAAATCGATATCGTCATCGAGCTGGTCGGCGGTTACACCGTGGCCCGTGAGCTGGTGCTCAAGGCCATCGAGAACGGCAAGCACGTGGTCACTGCCAACAAGGCGCTGATCGCCGTGCACGGCAACGAGATCTTTGCCAAGGCGCGTGAGAAGGGTGTGATTGTCGCGTTCGAAGCCGCCGTGGCCGGTGGCATCCCGGTAATCAAGGCGATCCGTGAAGGCCTGTCCGCTAACCGCATCAACTGGGTGGCCGGTATCATCAACGGCACCGGTAACTTCATCCTCACCGAAATGCGCGAGAAGGGCCGTACCTTTGAAGACGTGCTGGCCGAAGCCCAGGCCCTGGGTTACGCCGAAGCCGACCCGACCTTCGACGTGGAAGGCATCGATGCGGCGCACAAGCTGACCATCCTGGCCTCCATTGCCTTTGGTATTCCGCTGCAGTTCGACAAGGCCTACACCGAAGGCATCACCAAGCTGACCACTGCCGACGTGAACTACGCCGAAGCCTTGGGCTATCGCATCAAGCACCTGGGCGTGGCGCGTAGCACACCGGCCGGTATCGAGTTGCGTGTACACCCGACGCTGATCCCGGCCGACCGCCTGATCGCCAACGTCAATGGCGTGATGAACGCCGTGATGGTCAACGGTGATGCGGCGGGTTCGACCCTGTTCTACGGCGCCGGCGCCGGCATGGAGCCGACCGCCTCGTCGGTGATCGCCGACCTGGTGGACGTGGTCCGCGCCATGACCAGCGACCCGGAAAACCGCGTGCCGCACCTGGCCTTCCAGCCGGATTCGCTGTCGGCGCACCCGATCCTGCCGATCGAAGCCTGCGAAAGTGCCTACTACCTGCGCATCCAGGCCCAGGACCATCCGGGCGTGTTGGCCCAGGTTGCCAGCATCCTGTCGGAGCGTGGTATCAACATCGAGTCGATCATGCAGAAGGAAGTCGAGGAGCAAAACGGCCAGGTGCCGATGATCCTGCTGACTCACCGCGTGCTCGAACAGCACATCAATGATGCCATCGCTGCCCTGGAAGCCCTGCAAGGCGTGGTCGGCCCGGTGGTGCGGATTCGCGTCGAACACCTGAACTAATGGTTTTGCTGCAAGGGCCCCGCAGGTTCGGCGGCCCTTGTCCAAGAATGCTCTAGAGGAGCCAGTCATGCGTTATATCAGCACCCGCGGCCAGGCACCGGCCCTGAATTTCGAAGACGTTTTACTGGCAGGCCTTGCCACTGACGGCGGCCTGTACGTGCCGGAAAACCTGCCACGTTTTACCCAGGAAGAAATCGCCTCGTGGGCCGGCCTGCCGTACCACGAGCTGGCGTTCCGCGTGATGCGCCCGTTCGTCACGGGCAGCATTCCGGATGCGGATTTCAAGAAGATTCTGGAAGAAACCTATGGCGTATTTTCCCACAACGCCATCGCACCGCTGCGCCAACTGAACGGTAACGAATGGGTACTGGAACTGTTCCACGGCCCAACCCTGGCGTTCAAGGATTTCGCCCTGCAACTGCTGGGTCGCCTGCTCGATTACGTGCTGGAGAAGCGCGGCGAGCGCGTGGTGATCATCGGCGCCACCTCCGGTGACACCGGTTCCGCCGCCATCGAAGGGTGCAAGCACTGCGAAAACGTGGACATCTTCATCCTGCACCCGCACAAGCGCGTATCGGAAGTGCAGCGTCGCCAGATGACCACCATCTTTGGTGAGAACATCCACAACATCGCCATCGAAGGCAACTTCGATGACTGCCAGGAAATGGTCAAGAACAGCTTCGCTGACCAGAGCTTCCTGAAAGGCACGCGCCTCGTAGCGGTGAACTCGATCAACTGGGCGCGGATCATGGCCCAGATCGTCTACTACTTCCACGCGTCCCTGCAGTTGGGCGGCCCTGCGCGTTCGGTGTCGTTCTCGGTGCCGACCGGCAACTTCGGCGACATCTTCGCCGGTTACCTGGCGCGCAACATGGGTCTGCCGATCAACCAGTTGATCGTCGCCACCAACCGCAACGACATCCTGCACCGCTTCATGAGCGGCAACCAGTACGTCAAGGAAACCCTGCACGCCACGCTGTCGCCGTCCATGGACATCATGGTCTCGTCGAACTTCGAGCGCCTGCTGTTCGACATGCACGGTCGCAACGGCGCAGCCATTGCCGGCCTGATGGACACCTTCAAAAGCGGTGGCGGTTTCAGCGTTGACGAAGAGCGCTGGACCGAAACCCGCAAGCTGTTCGACTCCCTGGCTGTGGACGATGCTCAGACCTGCGAAACCATCGCTGAAGTCTACGCCCAGACCGGTGAGCTGCTGGACCCGCACACCGCTATCGGTGTGAAGGCCGCCCGCGAATGCCGTCGCAGCCTGGACATCCCGATGGTGATCCTGGGCACCGCCCACCCGGTCAAATTCCCGGAAGCGGTAGAGAAGGCCGGCGTTGGCAAGGCGCTGGAATTGCCAGTGCACCTGACCGATTTGTTTGAGCGTGAAGAGCGTTGCACTGTGCTGGCCAATGACTTGAAGGCTGTGCAGGCGTTTGTCAGCCAGCATGGCAACCGGGGCAAGCCGTTGTAAGGCGCACCGCGCAGACAAAAACGCCGCTTTCCCTTCCTTGGGTCAGCGGCGTTTTTTTATGGCTGGCAGGCCCGCTAGGCGCGATTGTTCATGAGAGTAGCTTCTGCGCGATAGCCATTATGGTTCCGGTTGCCGTGAACATGCCCAGAACGATACCCATGGGATACCAGAAGTTCTCACGGGTTATCTTGTGAGCTTCGGTATTGAGTTTGCGTTGCTCGGCATAGATGCGTGAAATGTCAGCGTGAATCTTCTCCAGCGCAGCCTGTTCTCTGTTGTGTTCCAACATCGTCTTCATCCTTCGCAATAAGGGCCTTTTGACATGCGCTTTTATCTGCGTAGCAGCATTACCAGCGCTCACCGAGTGGAGGATTCACTTCGGGTCTCAGCCCTCGGCCAACCCCAAAACAGCCGCCCATTGCGTTAGCAGTTATGTGCCGCCGTTTTTTCCCTGTCATGTTGCAAGCGCATGCTGGAGTCCGTCACCCCCTGACGGCCCCATAAAGACGATAAAGCGAACTTTCCTACGTCACAAACAGTCACTTAGGATAGATGCAGCTCCCGTTGAAACGATTGTTCCCGAACTATTGAGTGGTGATCGAGATGGAAAGTATCAGCCTATTGCTCGAAGAAGCACTGAGCCCTTATCAGGTTACGCTGACCACCTCTGGTGTGCAGGACGAGTGCCTGGTAACCGTGAAGAATCCTGCTGGCGCCATCGTGGTCGAACGTGAAGTCGACCGCGCCCAATTGATGGACAAGCGCGTGCTGGTGGATGTGGTGGACTGTCTGCTACGCGACATTAAAATCGCTGAAGGGCGCCTGGAGCCCTCGGTCATCGCGGCCTTGCGCAACGCAGCTCAGACCCGCAGCGCCACCGCCGCATGAAGAATTGTTTAACTGTGGAAACTTCCTACAACGTGGCCGGTCAGATTTCGTAACAGCAAGAGCAAACATTGTGCTCCGGTGTTTGTGCCTTGTTGTACTGGTCTTTGTAGGCCAAGTTTAACCCCGAAGTGTCTCCCCACGCTTCGGGGTTTCTTTTTGCCCGCGATTTGTCACGGCTCCGGCGAATCCTGGAAAAAGCTTGGGTTATCCCGCAGATACTGTTCGCGCATGACCGGGTCCAGCCATGAGGCGTAGGACTGCTGTACCTGCTCCTGTGGGATCTCGTGCAATACCTGGTTGATCCGCTCGATGGCCTGGCGTCCCTGAGGCGTGTCCGAACAGCCAATGTGCGTGTGTTGGTAAGGTGCCGAGCCTTGGATGGGGTAAAAGATCAGGTCGTCCGAGGCGATGCCCTGTTGCATCGCGTGATAACGGATTTCCGGCCAATAACCCAATACCGCCTCAAGCCTGCCCAGGCGCTGCATCTGCAACAGGCTACCCAAGGCATCGTTACCGTAATGCAGTGCGAGCTTGTGCGCATCGGCGTGCTTGAGCCGTTCATCGATGACAGGCCCGTAGCTGCGCTCTGCGATGGCACCCACCCGGGTTTTGTGGTCATCGAGGAACGCCTGCAAGTCAAACTGGCCTTGCGCGATGTAGGGCGCCATGGCTTCTTGCTGGTTGCGCCGCACGGTGACGCCATTGCTGGCGACCACAAATGCTTGGCTGGAAAACACGATGTACCTGGCTCGTTCGGCTGTCCACAACAATGAGGGGTCACAGGTGAACGTGGGCTCACGCAGCATTTGCATGCCCCGCGCGCGATTGACGTGCAGCACCTGGTGCCGATATTCCGGCAGGCGTTCGATGAGTATCGGCAGCAACTGATCCAGCGCGCCCTGGCCTTTGCTTGGGCCTTCGAAAATGGTCAGTGGTGGCAAGTCGCGCAATAACCAGACCAGCGTGTCTTCTGCGCTGGCGATCGGGGCCCAGGCGAGTAGGGCACTCAGGCAAAGCTGAGTAAGCCTGCGGACCATCAGATCGCGCCTGCCTCGCGTAAACGCACAATGGCGGCAGCGTCGTAACCCAGTCCGCCCAGCACCACACTGTTATGCTCACCCAATTGTGGCCCGACCCACTCGCAGCTGCCTGGTGTGTCCGACAGCTTGGGCACGATGCCGGGCATCTTGAAGTCCTTGCCGCCAGGCAACTTGGCCTTGAGGAACATCTCCCTGGCCAGGAATTGCGGGTCGCCGAGCATGTCCTCGGCGCTGTAGATGCGGCTGGCGGGTACTTCGGCCTTATTCAGGATCTCTATCACCTGATCCAGCGGTAGCGAATTCACCCAGCGATCAATCACGCCGTACAGTTCATCACGGCGGCTATCGCGCCCGTCATTGCTGGCAAGTACAGGATCGTTGGCCAAATCCTCACGGCCAATAGCGGACATGAAGCGCTTGAAAATCGCATCGCCGTTGGCGCCAATCTGCACATGCTTGCCATCGGCGCTGGTGTGGATCGAGGACGGCGTAATACCGGGCATGATGTTGCCGGTGCGTTCGCGAATAAAGCCAAACACGTCGAACTCCGGGATCATGCTTTCCATCATGGCGAAGATGGCTTCGTACAGCGCCACATCCACCACCTGGCCCAGGCCGCCGTTGACTTCGCGATGACGCAGCGCCATCAACGCACCAATCACCGCCCACAACGCGGCGATCGAGTCACCGATGGAAATACCGGTGCGGACCGGCGGGCGGTCTTCAAAGCCGGTAATGTAACGCAAGCCGCCCATGGATTCGCCCACGGCGCCAAACCCGGGTTGGTCTTTCATCGGCCCGGTCTGGCCAAAGCCGGAGAGGCGCACCATCACCAGCTTGGGGTTGAGGGCGTGCAGGGTTTCCCAGCTCAGGCCGAGTTTCTCCAGCACGCCGGGGCGGAAATTCTCGATCAGGATGTCGGCGTCGGCCAGCAACTGCTTGAGGATGGCCAGGCCGTCCGGGTGCTTGAGGTTCAGCGTCAGCGACTGCTTGTTGCGCGCCTGCACGAACCACCACAGCGACGTGCCCTCGTACAGCTTGCGCCATTTGCGCAGGGGGTCGCCGCCGTCGGGCGATTCGACCTTGATCACCTCAGCGCCGAATTCCGCGCAGATACGTGAGGCAAACGGGCCGGCGATCAGGGTGCCGAGTTCGATGACTTTCAGTCCGGCAAGCGGTTTGGCGTTGAACGGCATGAGGATCCTTGTCTGCGCAAGAGCGGTAATGTGATGCCTTTTAACATAGGCGGGCAGGCCAGTGATAAGGATGATGCAGCGCACGATTCGTTGAATGACCCCGCCATCGGTTAGACTGGCCGCCTTACTCTGTCTCTAGAAGCCCGTTCATGGCCCAGCCGTCCACGACCTACAAATTCGAACTCAACCTCACCGACCTTGATCGCTCGGTGTACGAGAGTGTCAAACAGACCATCGCCCGCCATCCGTCGGAAACGGAAGAGCGCATGACTGTGCGCCTGCTGGCCTACGCCCTCTGGTACAACGAGCAGCTGTCTTTCGGGCGCGGACTGTCAGATGTAGACGAGCCAGCCCTGTGGGAAAAAAGCCTGGATGATCGGGTTCTGCACTGGATCGAAGTCGGCCAGCCCGACGCCGATCGCCTCACCTGGTGCTCGCGTCGCACCGAGCGCACCAGCCTGCTGGCCTACGGCAGCTTGCGCGTGTGGGAAGGCAAGGTCGTGCCGGTAGCGAATAACCTGAAAAACGTACACATCGCCGCCGTGCCTCAGGAAGTTCTCGAGACCCTGGCCAAGGACATGCCCCGCGTCATCAAGTGGGACGTGATGATCAGCGAAGGCACGATGTTCGTCACCGACGACCGTGGCCAGCATGAAGTGCAGTTGCAGTGGTTGGTCGGCGAACGCGGTTGATTGGATCGCCGCCGGTCACCTGTTTTATTTCCGTATCAGAAGAGAAGTCTCCGTCACCCCATGCGTATCGATCCTCGCCCGTTACCCGCCGTCCTGCCGTTTCTCGGTGAATTGCCACCGCTGTTGACCCGTCTCTACGCCGCGCGCGGGGTGCAGTCCGAGGCTGAGCTGGATAAAAGCCTGGCGCGGTTGATTCCCTACCAGCAGCTCAAGGGGATCGACGCGGCGGTGGACTTGCTGGTGACCGCGTTGGAGCAGCGCCAGCGCATCCTTATCGTGGGTGACTTCGACGCCGATGGCGCCACGGCCAGTACCGTGGGCACCTTGGGCTTGCGTTTGCTCGGTGCGGCCCATGTCGACTATCTGGTGCCCAATCGTTTCGAGTACGGCTATGGCCTGACCCCGGAAATCGTTGCAGTCGCCCTGCAGCGCGAGCCGCAATTGCTGATCACTGTGGACAACGGCATTTCCAGCGTCGAAGGCGTGGCGGCGGCGAAAGCGGCGGGGTTGCAGGTGCTGGTGACGGACCACCACTTGCCCGGTGATGAATTGCCGGCGGCGGATGCCATCGTCAACCCGAACCAGCCTGGCTGCGAATTCCCGAGCAAAGCACTGGCCGGTGTCGGCGTGATCTTTTATGTGCTGATGGCCCTGCGCGCACGCCTGCGCAGTTTGGGCTGGTACGAGAATAAGCCTCAACCCAACATCGGTGAATTGCTCGACCTGGTTGCCCTGGGCAGCGTCGCCGACGTGGTGCCCCTGGACGCCAACAACCGCATCCTGGTGCATCAGGGCCTGGAGCGTATCCGCGCCGGTCGTGCGCGGCCAGGGATCAAGGCGATCCTGGAAGTGGCCAAGCGCGATGCCGCGCGTATCACCTCCACCGACCTGGGATTTATCCTCGGGCCACGGCTGAACGCTGCCGGTCGCCTGGATGACATGAGCCTGGGCATCGAATGCCTGCTCACCACCGACGTTGCCGCGGCGCGGGAAATGGCCGCGCAACTGGACGGCATGAACCAGGACCGTAAATCCATCGAGCAAGGCATGCAGCGCGAGGCCCTGGCCCAGCTCAAGGACTTGCCGGTGGAGTCGATGCCTTACGGCTTGTGCCTGTTTGATCCGGAATGGCACCAAGGCGTGATCGGGATTCTCGCGTCGCGTATGAAAGAGCGTTACTTCCGCCCGACCATCGCCTTCGCCGACGCCGGTGATGGCCTGCTCAAGGGCTCAGGGCGCTCTGTGCAGGGGTTTCATATCCGTGATGCGCTGGCGGTGGTTGCGAGCCAGCATCCCAACCTGATCGCCAAGTACGGCGGTCACGCCATGGCGGCAGGGCTGACGTTGCCCGAAGAAAACTTCCCGCTGTTTGCCGAAGCCTTTGATGCTGAAGTGCGTCGCCAATTGCGTGAAGAAGACCTGACCGGTCGTCTGCTGTCAGACGGCACTCTGGCGGTGGAAGAATTTCACCTGGAACTGGCCCGCGCGCTGCGGCATGCCGGGCCGTGGGGGCAGCACTTTCCCGAGCCGGTCTTTCACGGTGTATTCCAGTTGGTGGAGCAGCGCGTGGTGGGTGAGCGTCACCTGAAGGTGGTGCTCAAGACTGAATGCGGTTCGGTGAAGCTCGATGGCATTGCGTTTGGGGTGGACCGTGAGGTCTGGCCGAACCCGACCGTGCGTTGGGTGGAATTGGCGTACAAGCTGGATGTGAACGAGTTTCGTGGGAATGAGACTGTGCAGTTGATGATTGCCCACATCGAACCGCGCTAAATCTCAGCGGTTTTTTTATGGTGAGCGGGCTTGTTGTGGTGAGCGGGCTTGCCTCGCGCTGGGTGGCGAAGCCGCCCCAATAAAAACGCCGTATTCTGTCAGGCAGAATGCGGCGTTTGGTTTTAGGGCTGCTGCGCAGCCCAGCGCGGGGCAAGCCCGCTCACTACAGAGGGGGAGGCTATTCGGCTTTGGCCTGGTGTTTGACGATGATATCCACCAACCGCTTGGCCAGCGCCGGGTAGTTCTCATCGAAGTGATGCCCGCCTGGCAACTTCAGCGCTTCACCCACGGCCGTCTTATCCGTGCAGCCGCTCTCGTCGACCTCTTCCGCACCGTAGATGCACACCACTTTCTCAGGTGGCAGCTTGGCCATTTCTGGCCCAGTGGCGGCTTCCTTGCCGGCGTTTCCGAGCCAGCCTTCCACTTCAATCTCGAAGCTGCCGGTGCGCGCAAACGCCAGCAAGATGATTGCATCCACACGCTGCTGCTCGTTTTCCGGCATACGGTTGTAGATGGCCGGCAACACATCGGCGCCGAACGAATAACCGGTCAATACGAAGCGCTTGGTGCCCCATTTCTGACGGTAGTGCTGCATCAGTTCGGTGAGGTCCTTGGCGCTTTGTTCCGGGGTCTTGTGCTGCCAGTAGTAGCGCAGGGTGTCGATACCCACCACCGGGTAGCCGATCTTGGCCATCTCGCCCGCCACGTCGCGGTCCAGGTCACGCCAGCCGCCATCACCGGAGAGGAACAGGGTGACGGTATCTTTCGCTTGGCCGGCCGGCACTTCAACCACCGGAATCGCCAGGCCGCCGTTGTCCGAACCCACCAGTTGCTTGCGCAACTCGTTGTTCAGTTCTTGCGGGTAGTGAATGTCGTAGTCGCTGATGCTGGTGGTGGCACGCGGAGTGTCGCGTACGAAACTGGCAGCATCATCCTCAGGGTTGTCGTTCCAGGCCACTAGCCAATTGCCGTGGGCGGCCGTTTTCGGCAGCGGGTCCTTGCAACCTTCCTGGGTCATGGCGAAACCGACGGAGATGGCGTTGGCCTTGTCGTCGTTCTGTGCGGCCAACCAGCGCCATGCCAGGCTTGCACCAGGGCCGATGCCGCTGACCAGCGTCGCGGGGCCCTTGAGCTGGCCCAGGGCGCTTTGCAGCGCTTGCTCCTGCAGCTTGCAGTCATCCTTGGGCAGGATCACCTGGACGATCTGCGCCTTGCCGCCTTGGCTCAAGGCAATCAGTTGACTGTCGGTCAGCACATCGGCGGCCATCACGGCCACGGCCACGCGGGCTTTCGGCGTGCCATTCGGGGTGACGCGGGTCATCACCGAACCATCGGCCTGGGGCAATTGCTCCAGGGTCGGCTGCGGGGCAGGGCGGTTCCAGTACCAATAGCCGCCACCCAGGACCAGGGCGAGCAGCACTACAAAGGCCAATACATACCGCCAGGAGCGTCGAATCATCAGCGTTTCACCAATCCAGTCAAGCCGCCCGCGATCAGGGCGGCGGTATCGGCCAGTGCCACCAGCGGATCAAGTCCTGCGGGCACGGCCATGTAACGGGGTTCCCAGTCAGGCTGGAACTTGTCTTTGAAGCGGCGCAAACCTTGGAAGTTATACAGTTGCTCGCCACGGCGGAACACCATCGAACCCAGACGTTGGGTCAACGGGGCGCCGCGTCGTGGTTGCAGGCCCGACAACGGCACCATGCCGAGGCTGAAGCGAGCGTAGCCGTGACTCTTATAGTGTTGAATCAGGCCGACCATCATGAACTCCATGGTCAGCTTGGGCGCGTCCGGGTGGGCGCGCATCAGGTCGAGACTGGCCAGGTCGTGGTTGTAGGTCTCGAGCAGGTTGGCGAAGGCCACCGGGCGCCCTTCGAAGCGAATGATCGCAATGCGAAAGTGCTTGAGGTAGTCGTCGCTGAAGCGTCCCAGGGAAAAGCCTTTTTCCCGCACATTCTTGCCGGTCAGCCAGGCATCGGAGATCACCTTGAGCTCGTCCATCGGCGCGGTGCCCGGTTCGCAGATCTCCAGGGACAGGCCGTCCCGCGAGCCACGGTTCCAGGTGTAGCGCAGGTCCTTCATCTCTTTGCCCTTGGCTTCCAGGTCAAAGCGTTTCAGGTCGACACGGGCTTCTTCGCCCAGCTTGATGGCGGTGAGGCCGATGTCCATGTAGTACGGCAGGTTCTCGGCGCGGACCTGGTAGAACACCGGGCGCGCGTGGTGGATGTCGCACAGGTCACGGAACTGCCAGATCATCTCGGCCCGCGGCTGGGTCGGGCCGATCGGGTCGTACAACGCTACCAGGCTACGGCCGCGACGGGCATACATCAGGAACGCTTCATCATTGGGGTGGAACAGCAGCGCCTTGTCACCGGTAAGCGCCAGGCCACCGTCGGGCTGGGACGAGGCCATCAGGATCTTGCTGGCGCGCTCCAGTTCGTCGGGGGTGGGCAGGTGGATCACCGGGCGCGCGGTGCGTAGCAGCCAGGTCAGCGACACGATCACCAGCACCACAGCTGCGCCGAGCAGCGAGCGCAGGCCGCGTGGGGCGTTGGCGTCGAGGGTGAACTGCCACCACAGCTGATGGCTGTAAGGCACGTCTTGATAGGCGAACAGCAGCAGCCAGATCGAAGCGCCCAGCACGCAGACACTGGCCACCAGGTACAGCGGCGAGAAGGGCAGTTCGGTCAGGCGGCTGGCGCGATAAAACGAGCGTCGGAAGATCGCCAGCAGGATCGCGGTCATGGTCATCAGGCTGGCTTCTTCCCAGTCGAAACCCTTGAGCAGCGAGAGCAGGGCGCCGACCAACAGCAGCACCATGGTCAGCATCCAGGCGGCCGATAAGCGTCGGCGCAGGCCCTGGGCCAGCAACAGGCACAGCACGCCGATCAGGCTGGCGCCAAAGTGCGACGCGTCAATCAGGCGGTGGGGAATCAGGAAGCCGATGTTTTCCAGGCGTGAGTCGATTTCGGGCGTGGCGCCAGAGAACAGCAGGACCACGCCGGACAAAAAAACCAGTACGGCCAGCACTGGCGCGGCCAGCCCAGAGGCAACCCGCAGGCTTTGCTGGGTCTGGAACAGTCGCTGCGCTTCGTTGACCAACAGGAACACGCAGGCAATCAACAGCGGCAGCACCACATAGATCATGCGATACAGCAGCAGGGCGGCGGCCAATGGCGCGGCACCCAGTTTGTCGGCGAAGGCCGCCAGCAGGATCGCTTCGAATACACCCACGCCGCCCGGGACATGGCTGAGTACACCGGCAGCCAAGGCCAACAGGTAAACAAGCAGGAAAGGACCAAACGGCGGCGCTTCCGGCAGCAGCATATAAAGAACAGTGGCAGCAGCGGCCACGTCCAGCGCGGTAATGAT
Organism: Pseudomonas sp. DWRC2-2; assembly: GCF_049897885.1. Taxonomy (NCBI): domain Bacteria; kingdom Pseudomonadati; phylum Pseudomonadota; class Gammaproteobacteria; order Pseudomonadales; family Pseudomonadaceae; genus Pseudomonas; species Pseudomonas sp. DWRC2-2. Next base: position 1,631,862 of record NZ_JAFCXD010000001.1, on the reverse strand, counting down.
CAGTTGCAGGAAGGTCAGGCGGCGACCCGGCAGGCGCAAGGTACGACGACCGGCTTTGACCAACAGGTTATCCGGGTAGGGTTGTTCCGGCAGGCGACGGCGATAAATGCCGATGCACAACACCGCCGACAACAACAGCACCGCGCCAGCAATACCGCCCAGTACGGCCTGTGGCAAATGCAGGTAGGTCGATGCTGCGGGCAGGTTGCTCAATGTCGCCAATGCAGCCAGCGGCGGCAGTGCAGTGCCGAGCGCCAGGCTGGCGAACACTGTCATGTGGGCGACTTCAGAAGCCCCGATGCCATGGCGCGCATATAAACGGTAACGCACCGAACCGCCGGAGAGCATCGACAGGCCAATCGCATTGCCGATGGCAAACGCGGTAAAGCCACCCAGGGCCAGGGTTTTGGCGGGCAGGTTCACGCCCGCGTAGCGCGCACCGGAAAATTCGTAGCCCAATAGAATGACGAAACCGGCCACGGCCGCCGCAAACGCGCCGAGCAGGGCGGGCTTGGGCACTTCCAGGATCGAATCGTGGAGGGCGTAGAGGTCCAGTTCCAGCAGCAGGTGGCGGCAGGCGATCAGGGCGATGGCGAACAACAATAGAGTGACGGCCAGCCCGATGGGTTGCCGGTACTTGCTCACCAGATCCAGCCAACGCAAACGGGTGGGTGTGATCGGTTGTTCTGCTGTGACAGTGTCTTGTGGTTCAGACGAGTTGGCGCGCATCAATCACCTCGTGGATTGTGCGCGACAGGATGGAGGTATCCAGCCAAGTTACCAATCCCTATGGACAAAATAATTACAAATATTAACGCGTATCACCGGGTGCGGCGACTGCGGCCATTGGTCGTAGAGGGTAGCGCTTGAGCATTGAGCATAGCGTGCAATGAGATGGACTCTACAAACCGCGAGCGGTTTCATGAAAGATGCCATGCCATTGTTTCAGAAGAACTTTTTCACCGGATACAAAAAAGGCCACTCTTTCGAGTAGCCTTTTTTGATGTTTGGTTGCGGGAGCCGGATTTGAACCGACGACCTTCGGGTTATGAGCCCGACGAGCTACCAGACTGCTCCATCCCGCGTCTGTGGGCGGCATTCTACAGCCCAACGGCGGGGTGTCAACCGTTAATGGGCTCATGGGTCAAATAAGTGTGAATTTGTCGTTACACGTTGACCAAGGACGGTAAGTGCGCGACGAGTAAAGATTTTTTGTCTTACAATTTTCGTACAGGAAGGAAAAACGAGCAGGCACAAAAAAGGCCACTCTTTCGAGTAGCCTTTTTTGATGTTTGGTTGCGGGAGCCGGATTTGAACCGACGACCTTCGGGTTATGAGCCCGACGAGCTACCAGACTGCTCCATCCCGCGTCTGTGTGTCGGCATTCTACAGAGGAACGCGGGTGTGTCAACCCGTGAATCGAAGAAAAGCGCTTGTGGTTCAATCGGTTAGCTCTCCAACAAGGCCTCTTGATACCCCGCCAGCCCAGTCTGGCCGAGGGTTTCAGCTCTATCAGCAAGCCAAATTCGATTGAGAAAATAAATTTATCTGGGATTTTTCCTACCGCTCAAGCGGAAGAATCAAACTACTGGTGCTATATACAGGTGTGAATGCGATACTGGCCACCCGTAGGTACACACCCCGTTTATATGACGCAGCGCAAAATCATCCACGTCGACTGTGATTGCTTCTACGCCGCCATCGAGATGCGCGATGACCCGAGCCTGGCGCAAAAACCGCTGGCGGTAGGTGGCTCGGCCGACCGACGGGGGGTGATCGCCACTTGCAACTACGAGGCGCGGGCCTATGGCGTGCGCTCGGCCATGTCGTCACGTCACGCCTTGAAGCTGTGCCCGGACCTGACCATCGTCAAGCCGCGTATGGATGCTTATAAAGAAGCGTCGAAGGAAATCCAGACGATCTTTCGCGACTACACCGACCTGATCGAGCCGTTGTCGCTGGATGAAGCCTATCTGGACGTGTCCGACAGCCCACATTTCGGCGGCAGTGCCACGCGCATCGCCCAGGATATTCGCCGGCGTGTCTCCAACCAGTTGCACATTACCGTGTCCGCCGGCGTGGCGCCGAACAAGTTCCTGGCCAAGATCGCCAGCGACTGGAAAAAGCCCAACGGACTCTTTGTGATTACTCCCGACCAGGTCGAAGACTTCGTCTCGCAGTTGCGCGTGAGCAAGTTGCACGGTGTGGGCAAGGTCACGGCGGACAAGCTTGCGCGCCTGGGGATCGAAGACTGCCTGCAGTTGCGCGAGTGGAACAAGCTGGCGCTGGTGCGCGAATTCGGCAGTTTTGGCGAGCGGCTGTGGAGCCTGGCCCGTGGGATCGATGACCGCGTGGTGCAGAACGACAGTCGCCGCCAGTCGATCAGTGTGGAAAATACCTACGACGTGGATTTACCGGACCTCTCAAGTTGCCTGGCCAAGCTCCCTGAACTGATGGAAACCCTGGCCGGACGCATGGCGCGCATCGACAGCAGTTATCGGGCGGGCAAGCCGTTCGTTAAGGTGAAGTTTCATGACTTTACCCAGACCACCTTGGAGCAGGCGGGGGCAGGGCGGGATCTGGAGAGTTATCAACAGCTGCTGACGCAGGCGTTCAATCGCGGCGGGAAGCCGGTGCGGTTGCTGGGGATTGGGGTGCGGTTGCTGGACCTAAGCAGCGGTAATGAACAACTCGAATTTTCCTGGTAGAAACCGGGAGCACAAATGTGGGAGCGGGCTTGCTCGCGAATGCGTTGGTTCAGCCTACTCATGCGGTGACTGACACTCCGTATTCGCGAGCAAGCCCGCTCCCACATTTAGATCTTCAACAGGCTTTAGATCTCAGCGAGCGCCAGGATCTGCGACGAGTCGCCCCGCATCCTTGGTCAGCGCTTGCAGGAATTCCTGCTGCAACTCGGGATCATTGCGGGTCAGTTCGATCAGGCTTTGTTCCAGCTCACTGGCTTCTTCTTCCAGGCCCAGCTCAGACAGGCGCTTGACGCGGTGCACCCACTGGCTGACTTCGTCGTCTTCCAGGTCGTCGTAGATCAGGCCGTGGGCTTCCAGCAACTTGTTGCGCAAGGTGCTGCTGACCGCCAGCGTGGAGTCCGAATGTACGTCGTCCTGGCCATCTTCCACGCTGATCTTCAAGGTCGTGACGCGGTTCAGGTCCTGCTCGGCAAACGGGGTGTCCAACAGATTCAGGCGCAATACGCCGTTGCGGTCAGTGGTCAGCTCATGGACCTGCTTGCCGGCGGTGACTTGCACCGGGCGTTCGCTCCAGGGCAGGCTCGAATACTCCACACGCTTGTCGCGCTGGACTTCATCGATCCCCGCCAGGTTCTGTTGCGCACGGCCGTGGGACTGCACGTTCATGAACGGGTTGAGACCGTCCACGCCGTAGGTCAGCCAGTCACGCGTCACGCTGGTCGGCAGGTTGCCAAGGGCGAAGACGTTCACCACATTGGCGCCCGCGCCGGCCACCAGGGCTACGGCACCCAACGGCATCTCATAGAGTTTGCGCCAGGGCTGGTAGGGCGTGTAGCGGTCGTAACGACGGGTGACTTCGAACTCGGTGACCTCAAAGGTCTTCTGCTCGTGAATACGGACCCGGCGTTGCGGCAGTTCCAGCACTTTGGGTTCGCCTACATCGATCTGCAGGCTGTGGTCGAGCAACTTACGCTCGACCCGTTCCTCGTGCTCACTGCGTTGCGACATCTGGTTGGCGCAGCCGCTGACCAGCAGGGCACCGCACAAGGCGGCGCCCCCCAGGGCTCTGGTGTTTCGCTTGAACATGACTTCTCTTGATCTGGTTTTCAGCGACGAATACGCGCCTGAAGGAAAGACAGCACGTCAGCCACCGGCAACGGTTGGGCTTCGGCTTCGGTCCGGCTCTTGTATTCCAGATTGCCATCGGCCAGGCCGCGGTCACTGACCACGATCCGGTGCGGGATGCCAATCAGTTCCATGTCGGCGAACTTGATGCCTGGGCTGGTTTTCTTGTCCCGGTCATCCAGCAACACTTCAAAACCGGCGGCCGTCAGATCGGCATACAGTTTGTCGGTGGCTTCGCGTACTTGCTCGGTTTCATAACGCAGCGGTACCAGGGCGATCTGGAACGGCGCCAGGGTGTCGCTCCAGATGATGCCGTTCGCATCGTTGTTCTGCTCGATGGCAGCGGCCACCACGCGGGAGACGCCAATGCCGTAGCAACCCATTTCCAGGATCACCGGCTTGCCGTTCTCGCCCAGCACTTTGCAGTTCATCGCCTGGCTGTACTTGTTACCCAGCTGGAAGATGTGCCCGACTTCGATACCGCGCTTGATTTCCAGGGTGCCCTTGCCATCCGGGCTTGGGTCACCGGCCACGACGTTACGCAGGTCGGCCACGGTCGGAACCGGCAGGTCACGCTCCCAGTTCACGCCAAAGTAGTGCTTGTCGTCGATGTTCGCGCCGATGCCGAAGTCGCTCATCAGCTCGACTGAACGGTCGATGATGATTGGCAGCGGCAGGTTCAGCGGGCCGAGGGAACCCGCGCCAGCGCCAATGGCGTCACGCAGTTCGGCGTCGGTAGCCATGACCAGCGGGCTGGCCACGCCAGGTTGCTGGGCGGCCTTGATTTCGTTGAGTTCGTGGTCGCCACGGATCACCAGCGCAATCAGCTTGCCTTCTTCTTCGGCGCGCACGATCAGGGTCTTGATGGTCTTTTCAATCGGCAGATTGAATTTTTCCACCAGGGCCGCGATGGTCTTGGTCTCTGGCGTGTCCACCAGGCGCAGCTCTTCAGCCGGTGCTGGGCGGGAGGTTTCCCGTGGCACGGCTTCGGCTTTCTCGATGTTTGCCGCGTAGTCGGAGCCGTTGCTGAATACGATGTCGTCTTCGCCGGACTCGGCCAGCACGTGGAATTCGTGGGAGCCGGCGCCGCCGATGGAGCCGTTGTCCGCTTCAACCGGGCGGAATTTCAAGCCCAGGCGCGTGAACACGTTGCAGTAAGCGGTGTGCATGCGGTCGTAAGTGACCTGCAGCGACGCCTGGTCGGCGTGGAACGAATACGCGTCCTTCATGATGAATTCACGGCCGCGCATCAAACCGAAGCGTGGGCGGATTTCGTCACGGAATTTGGTCTGGATCTGATACAGGTTCAGCGGCAGCTGCTTGTAGCTGCTCAGCTCGTTGCGCATCAGGTCGGTGATCACTTCTTCGTGGGTCGGGCCGGCGCAGAAATCGCGGCCATGACGATCCTTGAAGCGCAGCAACTCAGGGCCGTACTCTTCCCAGCGCCCGGACTCCTGCCACAGTTCAGCCGGTTGGGTGCTCGGCATCAACACTTCCAGAGAGCCGGCAGCGTTCATTTCTTCACGAACGATGGCTTCGACCTTGCGCATCACCTTCAAGCCCATGGGCAGCCAGGTGTACAGGCCGGAGGCCAGTTTGCGGATCATGCCGGCGCGCAGCATCAGCTGATGGCTGATCACAACCGCGTCGGAAGGCGTTTCTTTCTGTGTGGCGAGCAAATATTGACTGGTACGCATGGTAGGCCGTTGTCGGTTGCTTGGACTTGAAATGACTCTGGATTGTACGGGCGCCGGCTGCTGGAGTACAGGCATCAGAATGCAGAGGGGTCTGTGGGAGCGGGCTTGCTCGCGAATGCGTAGGATCAGTCAACATCTCCAGCGACTGACACACCGCATTCGCGAGCAAGCCCGCTCCCACAGGTCAGTCTTCTGCCTGGGGAACCAACTTCGCCCGCCGATTCTCCTGAAACCAATGCAGCGCAATCAGCACCAGCGTCGGCACACCCAGCATGCAGGTGATCAGGAAGAAGTTGTGATAGCCAAACTTCTCCACCATCACCCCCGAATACCCACCGATCAGGCGCGGCAACAGCAGCATGATCGAGCTGAGCAACGCATATTGGGTGGCGGAGAACTTCAGGTTGGTCAGGCTCGAAAGGTAGGCCACGAATGCCGAGGTCGCCAGCCCTGAGCTGAAGTTATCCAGGGAAATGGTGAAGATCAGCATCTGCAGGTCCGGGCCCATGTCGGCGAGCATCACGAACAACAGGTTGGTGCCGGCCGAGGCTACGCCGCCAATGAACAGGATCGGCAGGATGCCGAAACGCACGATCAGCAGGCCGCCCATGCCGGCGCCGACCAGGGTCATGATCAGGCCGAAGATCTTGCTGACCCCGGCGATCTGGTCCTTGGTGAAGCCCTGGTCGATGTAGAACACGTTGGCCATCACGCCCATTACGGTGTCGGACATGCGATACGTGGCGATCAGCCCCAGCAGCAGCAACGCCTGCCAGCGGTAGCGCAGGATGAAGTCGTTGACCGGCGTCAGCACCGGCGCCAGACCACGGCGGCCCATGGCCGAGAGGCATAGGGCAGTGAGGGTGATATAGAGGATGGCGCGCAGGAACGCGCGGTCTTCCATCAGCAGGTCCCACAGGCTCATGCCATGGAACAGCACGCTTTCGAAATCGGTGTTGAACAGTTGGGTGAACATCGCCGGCACCGACACCAGCAACACGATCAGCACAAATACAGAGACCAGTTGGTGTACGAAGCTGTAGCGCCCAGCTTGCAGTTGAGTGCGCAGTGGCACATTCGGTTCGCGCATGAAGAACGTGGTCAGCAGCGCCGGGACCATCAGGACGCCGAACAGCACATAGGTGCCGGTCCAGGCCGAGTGTTTATAGTTGAAACCGGTGGAGCCGAAGCCTTCGGCAAAAAACAGCGCACCCGCCGTGGCGAGCAGGGCTGCAATGCGATAGCCGGACATGTAGCTGGCGGCCAGAGCAGCCTGGCGGCTGTCGTCGGCGATTTCCAGGCGGTAGGCGTCGACGGCGATGTCCTGGGTGGCGGACGCAAAGGCAACGATGACCGCGATAGCGATCAGCCAGGACAAGTGTTTCTGTGGGTCGCAAAAACCCATGCCGATCAATCCAAGGATTACCAGCGACTGGGCCAGCACCAGCCAGGAGCGACGGCGTCCGAGTTTGCCGAGCAGCGGCAGGCGCCACTGGTCGAGCAGCGGCGACCACACCCATTTAAAGGCATATGCCAAACCGATCAGGCTCGCATAGCCGATGGTCTCGCGGGCCACACCGGCTTCACGCAACCACACTGAAAGCGTCGAGAACACCAACATGTAAGGCAGGCCGGCGGCAAAGCCGAGCAACAACAGGACTAACGTCGAGGGGCTGGCATAGGCAGCGAGCGCGGCGCGCCAGGTTTTACGGGGCATGGGCTGGAGTCTGCCTCAGATTTGCGGAAACAAAGCGCGCACTCTAACCGCTGTGCTCTACCGGGCGCCAGCCATGGCGCTGAATATCAACGCGATTGTTCAGGATATTGACACCTTCATCGCGCAAACGCGCCCGCTGCTCGTCACCCGAGGCACTGCCCACCGGCAGACTTATCCGACCACCGGCACCCAGCACGCGGTGCCAGGGCAACTTGGTGTCTTCGGGGAGTTGGCTGAGGGTGCGTCCCACCCAACGCGCCGCACGGCCGAGGCCCGCCAAGTGGGCCAGCTCGCCGTAGCTCACCACGCAGCCTGCGGGCACTTGGGCCAGGGTCAGGTAGAGCGCGGTACGGCGCATTTCGGCGGGGCTTTGTGGCGTTTCAGCGGGTTGATTCACGGTGGGCATATCCATTGATACCGACGGCACAATTGTAGGAAAGGTCTGTAAGTGTGTTGATGAGAATTGAACTCAACTTAAATCCTTGAGTCAGTCCTAGCTATCTAACACGATAATCGCCCCTTTTCGCCAACCTTGAGCTCCCGATCCGCTTATGTTGTCCAGAACCCTGCTGTGCCTCGCTGTTTTCAGCGCCTCCACGCCCTTGCTCGCCGATACCGTCTGGTTGAAGAACGGTGACCGCCTGACCGGCAAGATCAAGGTCTTCGACGGTGGCAAGCTGCTGATCCAGACCGATTACGCAGGTGCCATCCCGGTGGACTGGAAGCAGGTGAAAACCCTGGAGAGTGATCAGGAGCTGCTGGTCAAGCAGGACGCCTACACCGGCGAGAAGGCCAAGTCGCTGAAAGCAGCGGATGATGGCAAGGTGGTGCTGGCCAATGGTGAAGCGCCCAAGACCGTCGATTTGGCCAGCATCCAACAGATCATCAAGCCCAAGCCGGTGATCGAAGACCTGGTGTGGAAAGGCAACGTGGACATGGCGCTGGACTATAAACGCGCCGACAAAGACACCAACGACTACGACATCGACTTCAAGACCACCGCCCGCCATGGCCAATGGCGTCACACCGGGCAGGGCGAGTACAACCGCGAGTTCCAGGATGATGTCACCACCACCGACAACTGGGCCCTGGAATACGACCTCGACCGCTTCCTGACCGAGCATTGGTTCTGGCAGGGCCGCTTGACCTACAAGCGCGACAAGGTTGAAGACCTGTCCCGCCAACGCACCGTCGGCACCGGCCCCGGCTATCAGTTCTGGGACGATGAACTCGGCGCGTTCTCCCTGGGCTCGCTGGTCAACCGCACTGACTATGAATACGCCGACGGCGGCAAGGACAACTTCTATTCCCTGGCCATGAAGTGGAACTACAACCGCTACCTGGTGGGCAAGACCGTCGAGTTCTTCACCAACGGCGAAGTGGGCAAGCCTATCGGCGGCCCGGCCGAATACTCGCTGGATGCAGAAATGGGCCTGCGCTACAAAGTCACCGAGTGGGCGTCGCTCAACCTCAAGGCCGAGCGCGACGTGATCAGCGGCGACTCCGACAGCAGCCTGAGCAAAACTCGCTACACCGCAGGCTTCGGCGTGGCCTGGTAACACGGGCGAACAAAACCTGCTTGGCAACCTTTGCCGATAATGATTACCTTGCGTTGAGATTCATTCCCATAGGCCCTATAGGCCGTGGGCGGCTGATTATCCGAGGAGTCATACGTTGAGCGCACAGGTTGCCAAGAACGCCCGAGAGCTGTTGCTCAAGGAATACCGTGGGGCTCTCTCCACACTGTCCAAAGCCATGCCTGGCTTCCCCTTCGGTTCGGTCGTGCCGTATTGCCTGGATGAGCAGGGCCGCCCGCTGATCCTGATCAGTCGCATTGCCCAGCACACTCACAACCTGCAGAAAGACCCCAAGTGCTCGCTGCTGGTGGGTGAGCGCGAGGCGGATGACGTGCAGGCCGTCGGGCGCCTGACCTACCTGGCCGAAGCCGAAAAACTGGAGGAGGGCGCTGCCATCGAGGCGGCTGCCGAGCGTTATTACCGCTACTTCCCCGATTCAGCCAACTATCACAAGGCCCACGATTTTGACTTCTGGGTACTCAAGCCGGTGCGTCACCGTTACATCGGCGGCTTTGGCGCGATTCATTGGGTCGACCAGCTGACATTGGCCAACCCGTTCGCGGGCAAGGCCGAGCGCAGCATGATCGAACACATGAACAGCGATCACACCAAGGCCATTGCCCATTACGTCGACCTCACCGGCCTGCCGACGTCCGAGCCTGCCCAGTTGGCCGGCATCGACAGCGAAGGCATGCACTTGCGTATAGGCCAATCCTTATATTGGTTGCCGTTTGCGGAGTCTTGCAACACGCCGACACAAGTACGCGAAGCCCTGGTTTCATTGGCTCACGCCGAGGTCTGGCCGAAAAAAGAAGCCGCTGACGCTTGAATTCACGAAACGGCGACGTCATCTAAGGTGGACTGGCAAGGCATTCTTGCGTTGAGGAACCATTTGATGCGCCCTTTTTTGTTGCTCTTTCTGCTGTTCCCGGTGTTGGAGCTGTTCGTATTCGTTCAAGTCAGCAGTGCGATCGGCTTTTTCCCGGCCCTGTTGCTGATCATTCTCGGCTCGATGCTCGGCGTCCTGGTGCTGCGCGTCGCCGGCCTGGCCACGGCGCTGCGTGCCCGTGAAAGCCTGAATCGCGGCGAACTGCCCGCCCAGACCATGCTCGAAGGCCTGATGATGGCCCTGGCCGGTGGCCTGTTGATCCTGCCGGGTTTCATCAGCGACGTGGTGGGCCTGGTGATGTTGCTGCCGTTCACCCGCAAACTGCTGGCCGGCAAGATGCGCCAGCGCGCCGAAGAGGCTGCGGTTCGCCAGCGTGCGTTCGCCGACGACCTGCAACCCCGTGGCGGTCCGGCCCCGCGCCAGCCGCTGGGGCGTGAAGGCGATGTGATCGAAGGCGAGTTCGAACACCGCGACAGCAAATAACCGCTTCACTGGCACGGCACCTCTGGGTGCCGTGTTGCTTTGAGCCGTCGGCACACGCAAAAAAATTACGCCGAGGCCCCTTGTAATAAGCTTATGCGCCCTTATGTAACGGTCACCGCAAGGTTTCTGGTGGCGACACCAGACAGACTTCCGCGTCTTGCTTGGCGAGGCGCGACCGGCTCAGCCGGAATACAACCCGCCGGTATTGACACCGGCCGATGAAAAACACAATTAGGAGAGATCGACAATGAGCAAGCTTCGTCCTCTGCACGACCGCGTCGTAATCCGTCGTAGCGAAGAAGAAAAGAAAACCGCTGGCGGTATCGTTCTGCCAGGTTCGGCTGCTGAAAAAGCCAACCACGGTGTGATCGTCGCTGCGGGTCCAGGCAAAACCCTGGAAAACGGTGAAGTGCGTGCTCTGGCCGTTAAAGTCGGTGACAAGGTTGTATTCGGCCCTTACTCCGGCAGCAACACTGTGAAAGTTGACGGCGAAGACCTGCTGGTCATGGCTGAGAACGAGATTCTCGCCGTACTGGAAGCGTAATTTCCCCGCTCATTTTCCCGTTACTCCAAAGTATTTAAGGATTATCGATCATGGCTGCTAAAGAAGTTAAATTCGGCGATTCCGCCCGCAAGAAAATGCTCACCGGTGTCAACATCCTGGCTGACGCAGTAAAAGCGACCCTGGGCCCGAAAGGCCGTAACGTGATCATCGAGAAGAGCTTCGGCGCTCCGACCATCACCAAGGACGGCGTTTCCGTAGCCAAAGAAATCGAACTGGAAGACCGTTTCGAAAACATGGGCGCGCAGCTGGTCAAAGACGTTGCCTCCCGTGCCAACGATGATGCAGGCGACGGTACTACCACCGCTACCGTTCTGGCTCAGTCGATCGTCAACGAAGGCCTGAAAGCCGTCGCTGCCGGCATGAACCCGATGGACCTGAAGCGCGGCATCGACAAGGCGACCATCGCTGTTGTTGCCGAGCTGAAAAACCTGTCCAAGCCTTGCGCTGACACCAAGGCTATCGCTCAGGTAGGCACCATCTCCGCCAACTCCGACAGCTCCATCGGCGACATCATTGCCGAAGCCATGGAAAAAGTCGGCAAAGAAGGCGTGATCACTGTTGAAGAAGGCACTGGCCTGGAAAACGAACTGTCGGTTGTAGAAGGCATGCAGTTCGACCGTGGCTACCTGTCCCCGTACTTCGTCAACAAGCCAGAAACCATGGTTGCCGAGCTGGAAAGCCCGCTGATCCTGCTGGTCGACAAAAAAATCTCCAACATCCGCGAAATGCTGCCAGTGCTGGAAGCCGTTGCCAAAGCCGGCCGCCCACTGCTGATCGTTTCCGAAGACGTTGAAGGCGAAGCCCTGGCGACGCTGGTAGTGAACAACATGCGTGGCATCGTGAAGGTTGCAGCCGTCAAGGCTCCAGGCTTCGGCGACCGTCGCAAGGCCATGCTGCAGGACATCGCTGTTCTGACTGGCGGTACCGTTATCTCCGAAGAGATCGGCCTGAGCCTGGAAAGCGCCACCCTGGAAAACCTGGGCAGTGCCAAGCGCGTGACCATCTCCAAAGAAAACACCATCATCGTTGACGGTGCTGGCGTAGAGCAGGACATCCAGGCTCGCATCACCCAGATCCGCGCCCAGGTTGCCGAGACTTCGTCCGACTACGACCGTGAAAAACTGCAAGAGCGCCTGGCCAAACTGTCCGGCGGCGTAGCAGTGATCAAGGTTGGCGCGGGTTCCGAAGTTGAAATGAAAGAGAAGAAAGCCCGCGTTGAAGACGCCCTGCACGCTACCCGTGCAGCCGTTGAAGAAGGCGTGGTACCTGGCGGTGGCGTTGCGCTGATCCGTGCTCTGGAAGCTCTGGTTGACCTCAAAGGCGACAATGCTGACCAGAACGTCGGTATCGCAGTTCTGCGTCGCGCCGTTGAATCCCCACTGCGCCAGATCGCTTCCAACAGCGGCGATGAGCCAAGTGTTGTGGTCAACGAAGTGAAGAACGGCAAAGGTAACTACGGTTACAACGCTGCAACCAGCGAATACGGCGACATGGTTGAGATGGGTATCCTGGACCCAACCAAAGTGACCCGTTCCGCGTTGCAGGCAGCTGCTTCGATCGCTGGTCTGCTGCTGACCACCGAAGTGGCCATCGCTGACAAGCCGAAGGCTGAAGGCTCGGCTGGCGGCGGTATGCCAGACATGGGCGGCATGGGTGGCATGGGCGGCATGATGTAAGCCAGCCTCACCCGGCTAACTGAAAAGCCCCGCCTGCAGTGATGCAGGCGGGGCTTTTTTGTGGGCGACTGTTGCTCAGCCAATCGCGCGTCGACGCAACAGCTTCTTGAATGTCATCCCGCGGGCCTGGGTGGGTTGGCCGATAAAGAGCACACGTGCAGCGGACCACGGTGCAGTCGTACTGTCGAGAGGCTCTTCGGCAGGCACATATGCGCTTGTGCGGGGTATGGGCCTCCCCCAGTGGCAGGCCAGCAGTGAACTGGCGGCGATACACAGCGATAGCATCAACGCGAGCAAATGCTTCTTGGGGGGACGCATGAACGGGCTCTCCAACCTGATCCAAAGGACAGGACCCAGGGCACAGGGCTAATCCTGGATCAGGTGGCGAGGTTACGGAGAATGCCAGCGGTTCACTGTCACAGGCTGTAACACGCGGGTTACTGGGGGCGTAGGGGCAGGATCAGGGTCAGGCGTGCACCGCCCAAAGGGCTGCGCGTAACGGACAGCTTGCCGCTATGCCATTGGGTCGCACGCCTGGCCAGCGCCAGGCCGAGGCCGAAGCCGCCGGGCTCATCGCCGCCCATGGCCAGTCGTACAAAGGGTTCGAATACCTTTTCGCGGTTTTCGGCAAGGATGCCAGGGCCGTCGTCGTCCACGTGCAGCACAAGATGGTGCTCATCCTGGCAGGCCGCGCTGACGCACACCTGTTCGCGGGCGTAGGTGACGGCATTGCTCAACAGGTTGCGTACGATCAAGTGCAATAAGGCGCGGTCGCCGATCAATTGCAGGTCCGCCGGCTCGGTGTCCAGGCTCAGGCGGCGTTGGTGCCCGTCGAGCAAGGCAAACTCCTGATGCAGCCAGTCGCGGATAGGGATGGGTTCATGTTGCAGGTCGGTGGGCGCACCGGCCATCCGGGCAAAGGTCAGGCTGGCGCGGACCAGGGCTTCGAGTTCTTCCACATCGGTTTGCAGGCGTTCCTGCAAGCGGGTACGGGTGAGTGAGTCGTCGCTTTTGCTCAGCAAGGTCAAGGCGAAACGCATCCGTGCCAAGGGTGTGCGCAGTTCGTGGGAAACAGCTTGGGACACCTCCCGGTGACGCTCGCTCATGGCCGTAATATCCTGCGCATGTTGTTGCACGGTTTGCAGCAGCGGCGTCCATTCCTTGCCCATGGCCGGCAGCATGGCGTTGGGCGTGCGAGCCAGGGTGCCCAGGCAGGCATTGAGTGCTTCCACTTCGGCGCGACGCTGGCGGCGAGCGCGCAGACCCAGCCACATCCACAGCACCAACGGCAGGCCAGCCACGCACGCGGTGATGCCATAGACCGGGAATTGCAGCAGGTCCTTGACCTCAGCCGTTCCCCACATCGGGCCGAACTGGATCAGGGTGGTGTCGTCGAGCGGAAAGTAGGTGATGTCTTCATCGCTGCTCTGCGCCGGTTGTTGGTGCTTGAGCATGATCAGGGCTTCGGGCGGCAGTTCGATCGCGTCCAGCTTGACCAGGCTGATCGGGTACTGGAAGCGCGCACGCAGCGCGTCCATGCGCGCTTCACGCTGCTCGGCCGGCAACGGCTTGAGCTGCTCCGCCACCAGGTAACCCGGCCCGGCCATCAAGCGCAAAAAGCTGTATTCACCGACAAACACCGAGGCATTCGCGCACAGCCACAACAGATAAAGCGTCAATGCGCCCCAGCTGGTGCCCGCCAGGATTGCCATCCATGGCCGCACGTTAGAGCGCATGCTGGGCGCCTTGCGGGATTTCGACAAACAGGTAGCCCTGGGCCGTGATGGTCTGGATGGTCACCGGGCAGTCCATGCTCATCAACTTCTTGCGCAGACGCGACACGCGCATGTCCACGGAACGATTGAGCCCGTCGTACTCCAGGCCACGCAGGCTTTGCAGAAGCTTTTCGCGGGTCAGCAGCACCCCGCAATGGCGGGCGAAGATCGTGAGCAACTCGAACTCGGCGATTGAGAACTGCAAGGGCACCTCATCGAGCCAGGCGAAGTGGTGGTTGAGGTCCATTCGAAACGTGCCCCACTGGTAATAAGCACGCGAGGCTTGCGGATGGCGACGCAGCAACGAACGGATACGGGCCAGCAACAGCAGTGGGTCGACGGGTTTAACCACATAGTCATCCGCGCCAACGTTGAACCCGGTCAGTTGCTCGGCGTTTTCGTCCAGCGCCGTCACCATCAGGATCAAGCCGGGGTAGTGGTCGCGGATCTGTCGGCACAGGGTAAAACCGTCGATGCCCGGCAACATCACATCCAGGATCAGCAACGCCGGCTGCTCATCACGGATGCGCTGGGTCGCGCGATCGCCGCGATGCTCCACCGACACGGTAAACCCTTCGGCGCGCAGAAACTCGGCGGTCAGTGCGGCCAGAGGGCGGTCATCTTCGATCAGCAGCAGGGTGTCGGACATGAAAGGGCGTCGTCGCCGGAGAATGGGCGCAAGTGTTACGCCCTTGAATAAGGGAGGCAAGGGGCGTTCGTTTGGCGCCCATTTTCGCAAGTGTCCTGTCGTTGGTTTGTGAAGCTATAGTGAAAATCTCGTTCAACTAAAATATCGGTTGAAAACCTTAATCGACGGGCCTTCCAGGTCTATCCCTGAGTCACAGTTGGCCTTAAGCTGCGCGAGCCAACACGGCCGTTACCGCGTACGGAGACACTGCCCATGCGAATTCTATTGGTTGAAGACAACCGCGATATTCTGGCCAACCTGGCCGATTACCTGGGGCTAAAAGGCTATACCGTGGACTGTGCGCAGGACGGTTTGTCGGGCCTGCACCTGGCCGCCACCGAGCATTACGACCTGATCGTGCTCGACATCATGCTGCCCGGCATCGATGGCTACACCCTGTGCAAACGCCTGCGTGAAGATGCGCGCCGCGACACACCGGTGATCATGCTCACCGCCCGCGACCAACTGGATGACCGGTTGCAGGGCTTCAAGTCTGGCGCCGATGACTACCTGCTCAAACCGTTTGCCCTGTCGGAACTGGCCGCGCGTATTGAAGCGGTGCTGCGCCGTGCCCAGGGTGGCGGGCGCCGAGCCCTGCAAGTGGGTGACCTGAGCTACGACCTCGACACCCTGGAAGTGACCCGCGAAGGCCGCCTGCTCAAGCTCAACCCAGTTGGCCTGAAACTGCTGGCGGTGCTGATGCAAAAGAGCCCGCACGTGTTGCGCCGCGAAATTCTCGAAGAAGCCCTGTGGGGCGACGACTGCCCGGACAGCGACAGCCTGCGCAGCCACGTCCACCAATTGCGCCAAGTGATCGACAAACCGTTCGCCAAGCCGCTGCTGCAAACGGTGCACGGCGTCGGTTATCGCCTGGCTGAGGGTCGAGATGGAGTTTAAGCAAAGCCTTGCCCAACGGATCATCATCGCCTTTGCGTTGATGAGTGCGTTGGTGGCGGGGGCCTTCGCCATGGGCATCGTCGCGACGGTGCACCTGGTGGAAGAGAAGTTGATCTCGGCGGGCCTGGGCGGTGACCTGCAGCGCTTGCTGCTGATGGACACGGTCGAAGACTGGCGGCACCGGCCCGAGCCGGATCAGCTGTTTTACTTCAGCGGTGGCCCTGGGGATTTTGAGTTGCCCAAGGATCTGCGTCACCTTGAGCCCGGCTTCCATGAAGTGTTCCGCGAAGCGTTGTCGTATCACGCCATGGTCGAAGTGGTCGACGGTCGGCGCTACGTGTTGCTGCAGGATCAAAGCGATTTTGAAGAGCGCGAGCGCGTGCTGTTTGCCGTGGTGCTGGTGGGTTTCGTCCTCAGCCTGGCGCTGGCGGTATTCCTCGGCTGGGTGCTGGCGCGCAAAGTGATGGCGCCGGTTGTGCGGCTGGCCCGTCAGGTGCGTCACCGTGACCAACTGCTGGGCCTGGCGCCGCCGTTGGCACCGGATTACGCGGCGGATGAAGTGGGTGAACTGGCCGTGGCCTTCGATGCCACCCTGGGACGCCTGCGTCAGGCGCTGTCCCGTGAGCAGTTGTTCACCAGTGATGTCAGCCACGAATTGCGCACACCGTTAATGGTATTGGCCAGCTCCTGCGAGCTGCTGCTGGAAAACCCGGCCATCGACCAGCGTGGGCGCAACCAGGTGCTGCGTATCGCCCGGGCCTGCGAAGAGATGCGCGAACTGGTACAGACCTTCCTGATGCTGGCCCGTGCCGAACACGACGACGGCACCATGTCGCCCCAGGTCAGCCTGGAGCAAGTGGCCGATGACCTGCTCGGTATCTGGCGTGACCCCATCGAGCGCAAGGGCCTGGCGTTGATCTATCAGCCGGGCAACCCCCTGGACACCCGGTACAATGCGACGTTCTTGCACGCTGTCATGGGAAACCTGCTGCGCAATGCGTTGCATTACACCGAACACGGCTTTATCCGCCTGACCCTGGAGCCCAGTGGGTTTGTAGTGGAAGACTCCGGCGTGGGGATTCCCGAAGACAAGCGCGAAGCGATGTTCGAGCCGTTCGTGCGTGGCAACGAGAAACGTGGTGACGGCCTCGGCCTGGGTTTGTCATTGGTTCAACGCATCTGCGAGAACCAGGGCTGGACCGTGAGCCTCAGCACCATGGAGCCCAATGGCTGCCGCTTTCATGTGCAACTGAGTCAGGTCAACGCCTGACTCCACCCTCTGCCGCTATCCTGCCAGAGATCACCGTCATTCGGCGAAGATGGCCCCATGCCATTGCTTGTGTCTGTAAAGTCTTGAAATGTATGGGGATTGGACAGGACAAGTTTTTCACAACGGGTTGACCTGTTGATCACAGACTGCTGCTTAAGGTTGTAGGCATCAGCAACTGGAGATCCGTTGATGTCTACCCCGACCAAACTCGAATTTTCCGAAAAGTACGACGACGAACACGCCCAAGAGTATTTGCTCAAGCATCAGGACAATCTGGCCCGCCGGTTGTCCCACAAACGCGACGAGCAATTGGCCCGTGGCGCGCTGGCGATGGCCGGTGAGCCTGGCCTGGTGCTGGACTTGCCGTGCGGTGCCGGGCGTTTCTGGCCGCTGCTGGCCGAAAAGCCCAACCGCGTCATCATTGGCGCCGACAACTCGGCGTCGATGTTGAAGGTGGCAACGGTCGCCCAGCCCGCCGATGTGGTGAAACGGGTACGACCCTTGCAGACGTCAGCGTTTGATATCGATCTGCCGGATAACTCGGTCGACAGCATTTTTTGCATGCGCCTGTTGCACCACATTGGTGATCCGGCGCACCGACTGGCGATATTGCGGGAGTTTCAGCGCGTTACCCGTGACAGCGTGATCGTTTCGCTGTGGGTCGATGGCAATTTCAAAGCCTGGAAACGCAAGCGTCTCGAAGAGCAGCGTCGCAAAAAAGGTGAGCAGGAAGGTTACCAAAATAGATTTGTGTTACCGGCTGCTACTGTTGAAGCAGAATTCGAAGAAGCCGGTTTCCGTGTTCAGGAGTCCCTGGACTTCATTCCGCTCTACGCCATGTGGCGAGTGTATGTATTGCGCAAGAGGTAACAGGATGGCAGTTGAGTGCGTAGCAGGCAGTCATGTAGCGCCCCAAGAACGCTTTGATTATTTCTGGCGCCAGCAAGGCGAGTGGGTCGAAGAACCCAACCGTCGGCGTGGGGGTGAAAGTGGTGTGCAACGCGTGATGAGCGCCAATGGACGCTTGCTCTACAGCAAGCGCCAGACCGGGCATATCTACCGCAGTTGGTTGCACCCGTTTGGCCGTCCCACTGTGTTGCGTGAGCGGGATGCCATCAAGGGCCTGCGCCTGTTGGATGTACGCGTACCCGAGATGGTTTTTTGCGCGGCGCGCCGCGACCCTGAGCACCGCTGGCAGGCACTGTTAGTGACCGCCGCTCTGGACGGCTTCGACGAAATTGAAAACTGGTACGCCGCCGGCGGCCGTGAACAGTACGGCGAACTGGTGCATGAGCGCGTGCTCAAGGAGCTTGCTGGCACCTTGGCGCGTATGCACCGTGGGCGCTGGCAGCATGGCTGCCTGTACATCAAGCACATTTTTGTAAGGGTGACCGGCCAGGGCGACTCGGCCAACGTCGAGGTGGCGCTGCTGGATTTCGAAAAATGCCGTCAGCGCTTGACCGCTTATCGGGCCGCTTCCCATGACATGCTGCAACTGCGCCGCCATTCGTCGTGGAACGACACGGACTGGAAGAAACTCAGCTACTTTTACGAGACGGCGTTTGGCAGCGCTATCAAGGGTTTAACCAGATGAAGCTAGAAATAGCACGAGGTTTGTTTCTGGTCGGGGCGTTGGGCGTTGCAGCCTTGGCGCTGGCGGCCTGGGAACAGCCTCGCACACAGGTGCTCAGTGCAACGCAGGGTGGCGCGCAATGCCTGTTGCCGCGTGTCGCCAAGGCGAGCACCGCAGCCAAGCCTGATCATGAGTTGTTGCTGTTCATGTTTGGCATGTCTCAAGGAATGAGGCCACAGAGTTGAAACGATTCAAACCCCCAGGAAAGGGCCTTGCGATGCGAGGCCCTTTTTTTTGCTGTGCGCCAGCTCAGATCAGATGCAAGTGGTTATCCCAGAGCCCGGCGGGCAATTCCAACGGCTTTGCCACCAACGGTTTCTGACGACAATCGTAGAACCGGCAACGACCTTGGCCCGAGGTCACGACAAAACCATCCTCGACGGCGCCGACACCGGCACAGTCGGGCAGTGGCCCATCCAGGCGCAGCTCGCCACTGTCCATGTTCCAGATAAAGAAGCGGTTGCCCCGTGGAGCGGTCAACGCCACCAGGCGCAACTCGCTGTGCACCGCGACGCTGGCGGTGTAGTGCCCCATGGCCTGCAACTGCTCATCAGCCACCGGGAACGCCACGAAGGGTTGGCCCGGCCGCTTGATTGCCAGCAACTCGGAACGCTCCTGTGACGCGCCCATGAACTGCTGCCCGGTGAGGATGGTGCCATCGCTGGCGATCCCCATATGGCGCACGCTGTTCATCTGCTGGTTCAGGGTTTCCTTGCTGATCAGGCTGCCGTCGCGGTGCATCAGCACCAGGCTTGGTTCCATGGCGTTGAGGTTCATTTCCACGCGGCTTTCGGCTTCGGTGCGAATGCCGCCGTTGGCCACCACCAGGGTTTCGCCGTCGGGCATCCACGACACCTGATGCGGGCCGATGCCGTGGGTGGACATCTCGCCGGTATGCACCAGCCGCTCGCCTTCGAACTTATACACACCGAGCAGGCCACGGCCGGGGTCGGTCGTGTCGTTCTCGGTGGCGTACAGCCAGTCGCCACTCTTGTGAATGACCGCGTGGCCATAGAAATGGCGATTCGCCTTGGAAGTGATGGTTTGCAGCAGCGTGCCATCGCGCAGGTCGATCAGGTAACTCTCGGTGCCTGGGCGACGGGCGACAAACAGTGCAATCGGCAGCGTCGGGTGGTTGATGATGTCGTGGCAGCGCTGGCCGACCTGGGTGGCAAACACCGGCTTGCCGTCCAGGCGATAGCCCACGGCATAGTGCTTGCCGTCTGCATCATCCCGCGCCGAGAGCAGCAGCGGGCGCTTGTCTTTCCCTTTGAACAGCGTCCAGCCGCCCAACGTGAGCGCACTGAGCAGTACGCTGCCAACCGCCAAAGCCTGTCGCCTGAGCATCATCAGTCACCGTCGTTGGCGTTAAAGCCCAGTTGGATCCCCAGCGCCTTGGCCAGCTCGCCTTCGTGCAGGCGGTGGACGACGTTGAGGCTGTCGTAGATATCGTTGAGCTGCTGGCGCCCGGCGTCATCGGCCAGCAGTTCATTGAGGGTGCGCTGGTTGCTGGCGAACAGTTTCAGCGACGCGGCGTAGGCGGCGTCGATCTTGTCGGCTAACGGCTTCTGCTCGGACGGCAGCAGGCCACGCAGGCCTTTGTTGTCGACGCCGACCCATACGGTCTGGGCGGCGGCGAGGCTGGCTTCGAGGCTTTGCAGGGACGACTGGCTGCGCCATGCATCGGCCTGGAAGGGCTGCGGGATGCCCTTGGTCTGGCGGCCCATTGGCGTGCCGAGTTTTTTCTTCAGAGTGTCCAGTGCGGTCACTTGGACGCGCAGCAGATCGGCAATGGCTTCGTGGGAATCGGCGTAGCGCTGGTTCGGAAACTTGGTCATCTGTGCCAGCATGCCGTCGGTGCTGTTCCAGCTGGCCAGGATCTCTTCGGCCAGGGCCTTCTGACGGTCGCCGATGGCCACCAGCAGCGGGCAGTAACGGGCTTTTTGCGCGTCGTCGGCGATGTCGGTCTTGGCGTCGTAGAGGATGTATTCATAGGCTGAGAGGCCTTGCACCACCACACTGGATTTGGCCAGGGCGGCGCCATCGATCTGCGGCTGGCTGGCGACCAGTTGCTCGACCTGGCGACCGACCAGGTTCTTCTTGTCTGGCCAGAACTGCACCTGCCACGAACGGTTGCCTTCGGCCAGCGGGCCGATCAACAGCGGTTGCAGCTCGGCCCAGGCCTTTTGCGCATGCAGGAAGTCGGCACGCGCGGTGTCCAGGCTCTCTTTGCCTTGGCAGTAGGCCAGGGCGCTGACGGCCAGTTGGCGGTCGGCTTCGACCCAGCGGCTGTAGGTCGGCAGGATCACTTGCTTGGCGATGGCCGCCGAGGTCACCGCTTGCGGGTCTTGCGGCGAGCAGGCGCCGAGGGCAAGGGCGGCCAGGCTGGTGAACAACAACTTGGGACGGAACATGTCGAGCTCCCTTCTGTAATTGGGGCGAAGCTTATAAAGAATTCAGGAACGCCAGCAACGCAGCGCGCTGCTCGGCATTAAAGGACAACACATGCTGCTGCGCCGCGTGTGCTTCACCGCCGTGCCACAGCACGGCCTCCAGCAGGTTGCGGGCGCGGCCGTCATGCAAGAACTGGGTGTGGCCACTCACGGTTTGTGTCAGGCCAATGCCCCACAACGGCGGCGTACGCCAGTCGCGGCCACCGGCCTTGAATTCGCTGCGGTTGTCGGCCAGGCCTTCGCCCATGTCGTGCAACAACAGGTCGCTGTACGGACGAATCACTTGGTTGGCCAGCTCAGGTTCAGCGGCATTGGCCGCCGTGGTGAACGCGGGTTTGTGGCAACCCTGGCAACCGGCCTGGTAGAACAGGTTCTTACCGGCCAGCACCTGCGGCGTGTTGACGCCACGGCGCGCCGGCACGGCGAGGTTGCGGGTGTAGAACAGCACCAGGCGCAGGATGTTGTCGCTGACTTCCGGCTCGCCATCGGGGCCATTGCCGTTGGGGGCCTGCTTGCAGGCGACTTGGGCATCGGTGCAGTCATCGAAGGGTCTCAAAGAGGTGGTGAGGCCCATATCACCAGAAAACGCGTGAACATTTTGTTGATTGAGGTTGGGTTGCCCGGCTTTCCAGCCAAAACGCCCGAGTACGGTTTTTTGCTGGGCGTCGTCCCAGACCCAATTGGCGCGGCCGACGATGGCTTCTTTGTCGGCGGTCTTCGGGTCGGTATTGCGCAGGATATCGGCGTCGCTGATGGCTTCGAGCAGGCCCAGGCCGATCATGGGTGGGGCGATGCGTGCGGAGAAGCGTGTATCCGGATGCATCGGGCCGTAGCCGAGCTGGGTGATCTGCAGGTCCGGCTTACGCAACTCGACCACCGTGCCGTCCTTGAGCGTCACGTTGACCGGTGTGTAGTCGACCCGCACTTTGCCTTCCGGCAGCACGCCCGGCACAGCCATGTCCTGCAATTGACCGCCGTAGACCGGCTCGGGCACCACGCCGACCTGTTCGATGAGCTTGGCATAGGGCGCCGCATCCGGAATCGACAGGCGCACCAGCATCGACACCGCATTCGGTGCGTCGGGCAACGGCGGGTGCCCACGGCCATCCTTGATATGGCAGTTCTGGCAGGCATTGGTGTTGAACAGCGGGCCAAGTCCATCACGCGCGGTGGTGGTGGACGGCGCGATCACCCAGGGGCTGCGAAAGAAGCTGTTACCCACGCTGAAATCCAGGCGGCGGGTGGGCGACAGGTTGGCCGAGGGCAGGGAAAACGCGTTCTGGTCGCGCTTGTTCACCGTCGCAGCACCGCCCGCACGTGATTCACCCGGCTCAGCCTTGGTGAACCTGGGCGCGTCATCGCAGGCGGCCAGGCTCAAGGCCAGCACGGCTGCGGACAGGCGAAAAAGCGAACGGAACATCGAGTTTCCCGGACGAAGGCAAAAAATAAGGTCGCAAAGTCTAACAGGGCGGGGCGCAATGAATAAGAGCAATTATCGTTTGGTCGAATCCGATTCATTCCCGCTAGAATGGCCGCACATTTTTCTCTGGAGGTGGCCAATGCAGGCTCTCGACGCTTTGCTCAACCGTGTTTCCGTGCCGCGTCTGCTGGAACCGGCACCGACCCAGGAGCAGCGCGACGTGCTGTTCGCCGCCGCCATGCGCGCGCCTGACCACGGCCAATTGCGCCCTTGGCGCTTCCTCACCGTTGAAGGTGCCGCCCGTGAGCAAATGGGCACGCTGTTGGCCGAGGCTGCGCGCCTGCAAGACGCCGATGCGCCACAAGCCGCCATCGACAAGGCCCAGAACGGTCCATTGCGCGCGCCGTTGGTGGTGGTGGTGATTGCCCGTTTGCAGGAACACTTCAAGGTGCCGAAATCCGAGCAATTGCTGGCAGCCGCCTGTGCGGCCCACGGCATCCTGCTGGCGGCGTATGCCCAGGGGATTGGCGCCGTGTGGCGCACGGGTGAACTGTCCTATTCGGCCCACGTCGCCAAAGGCCTGGGGCTGACGGCAGACGAGGAAGTGATTGGCTTCCTCTACCTGGGCACGCCGCAGAATCCACCGCGCACAGCGCCCAAGGAAGATGTGGCGGCGTTTGTCAGTGCCTGGACCGGCGTTTAAACCCTGAACTGATCCATCAGCTTCATCTGCTGGCTGGCCAACGCATTCAGTTGGCTGCTGATGGCCGCCGACTCGGTGGCCTGGCCGGTGAGGGTTTCGGTCACGGTGCGGATCGCCGAGACGTTGCGGTTGACCTCTTCGGCCACGGCGCTCTGTTGTTCGGCGGCGCTGGCAATTTGCAGGTTCATGTCGCTGATCACAGTCACCGCATCGCTGATCTTGCCCAAGGCCTGCACCGCTTGATGGATCTGCCCGGCATTGCTCTGGGCCTGGCTCTGGCTTGAGTGCATGGTCGCCACCACGCCACGGGTGCCGCTCTGGATGCGTTCGATCACCAGGCGGATTTCCTCCACGGAGTCCTGGGTGCGCTTGGCCAGGTTGCGCACTTCGTCGGCCACCACCGCAAAACCACGTCCGCTTTCTCCGGCGCGTGCCGCTTCGATGGCGGCGTTCAGCGCCAGCAGGTTGGTCTGCTCGGCGATGCTGCGGATCACTTCCAGCACCGAACCAATCTGCTCGCTGTTGACCGCCAAGGCTTCGACTTCGCCCACGGCCTTGCTGACTTCTTCGGCCAGGGTGGTGATGTCGCGAGTGCTCTGCTCGATGATCGACATGCCTTCGCGCGCCGACTGATCCGCCCCGCGTGCCGCGCTGGCGGCATTGGAGGCGCTGTTGGCGACGTCGTGGGCAGTGGCACTCATCTCGTTGGAGGCCGTAGCCACTTGGTCGATTTCGCGGAACTGCACTTGCATGCCTTCGCTGGTCTGGCGGGCGATGGCGGAGGACTGATCGGCGGTGCCACGGGCTTCGGTGATGCTTTGCTTGATCCGGGCGATGGTCGGTTGCAGCTTGTCGAGGAAGCGGTTGAACCAGTTGACCAGTTCACCCAACTCGTCCTTCTTGGCGTAAGCCAGGCGTTGAGTCAGGTCGCCGTCGCCGCTGGCGATATCTTTGAGCATGGCGGCCACGCTGTTGATTGGGCGAGTGACGCCGGTGGCGGTCAGCCAGATCAGCAGCAGGCCCAGCAGCGCGGCGGCAGCGCCGACCAGCAAGGCCTTGAGTGTGCCGGCGGCCTGGGCTTTGTCGAGCACGTCTTGCAGCTTCAAGGTGTCAGCCAGCATCACGTTCTTGGGTAGCTTGATCACCACGCCCCAGGATTTCGCGTCCGCAATCGGCTTGACCGGGTGAACGGCGCGGATAGTGTCCTCCTGCTCGCGGATCATGGGCGAGTCGCCGGCCAGCAACTGCACGATTTCCTTGCCTTCGGCGCCGAGGGTGTCGATCAGGTTTTTGCCAACCTTGTCCGGTTGGCCGCTGTAGGCCGCGATCAGGCCGGTGCTGGACAGGATCTCCAGATGCGCCGCGCCGTCGAACAGTTCTTTTTGCGCCGCGTCCGTCACGGCCTGCAGGGTGTTGAGGGCGATGTCGATACCCACCACGCCGATGACTTTGCCGTCCACGATCAGCGGCAAGGCGATGGTGGTCATCAGCATCTGCTTGCCGGCCACTTCATCGGCGTAGGGATCCAGCAGGCAAACCTTGCGCGTGTCCCGTGGGCAGGTGTACCAGATGTTGTAGGGCGTGCCGCTGAGGTTGGGGGTGGTCTTGGTCAAGTCTTCCTCGACCATGATGGTGTTCAGGCCTTCACCGCCGGCGCGGCTCCAGTAGCTGGAGAAACGGCCTTTTTCGTTGGACACGCGGGCCTTGTCGTCGACGAATTCGCTGTCCTTGCCATCCAGTCCATTGGGCTCGAACGACAGCCAGATACCCAGCACCTTGCTGTTGCGCTCGAAGGTGGTCTTGAGGCTCAGGTTGAGTTCTTCCCGCAAGGCGCCAGGCTCCAGTGAACGCTTGGCGGCCAGGGCGCGCAGGTCCTTGACCTGGTCGGCAAGGGCCGTCACCACCAACAGGTTTTCGCCAAAGGTTTTCTGCAACTGCACGGCCTGTTCGGCGGCTTTGGATTGCAGCAGGTTCTGCACGCTGTTGGTGAGCATTCGCGAGCTTGAAGCGCTGATCAGATGGTCGTTCTGGTCGGTTTCGTAGAGGTTGATGCTGATGATCAGCGCGATCACCCCCAACAGGCAAAGGCCTGACAGCAGCACGATTTTCAAGCGAATGGAGAGGGTGTCGAACATAGGTTCACTCACGAATGGACTTGTTGGAAAGCACGCAGTGCAGGCCAAGTCCATTCAGCGCTATGTCTGAAACATCGGCGTCATGAATCAATTCATGAGAGAGAGGCGATGAGCGGTAGGAAAAACCCTACACGCGCCGTTATACGGGCGTTGCAAGCCGTTCCGGGCGTGACCATATCCACAGGTTGCCCAGGCTCATTCCGGCGATTGCGAGGTAGATCGGCCAGCCATGGTCGAGCATCACCAGCATCAGGATGGCGCACAGCAGCATGCTCACCGTGGCACTGACTTTGGCCCGGCGGGCGATGATCTTGCCGTTGCGCCAGTTGAACAGGATGGGCCCGAACAGCCGATGGTTTTCCAGCCAGGCGCTGAGGCGCGGCGAGCTTTTGGTGGCGGCCCAGGCGGCGAGCAGGATGAATTCGGTGGTGGGCAAACCCGGCACGACAATCGCCACCAGCCCGATGCCCAGGCTGACGTAGGCCAGCAGGCCGAAGAGGATCCGGGCGATTTTCGAGGTGGATTGGGTTTTGCCGGTCATGGGAGCGATTTACAGAGTCGAGGAAGCAGGAGCGGACGAAGCCGCTCCTACAGGGTATCAGGCCAGTTCAGGGGCGCTAGCGTACGCTTGTTCCAGCAAGACGGTGAAGCGTACAAACGCGTCGATTGCGCCTTTTTCCACCGCAGCCTCTTCTTCGGCGCTGAATTCCAGGGCATCGAGCGTACGGGTGAAGCGCTTCCAGCCTTCGGCACGACCACCGGCGGGCTCACCCAGGTGACGGGCACCGAAGGTTTCGCTCAGGCCCAGGCCCACGGCGCGCTTGATCAGGAACGCAGCGCCCAGCTTGGAGCCTTCGGACACGAACAGCCAGCCCAGGGCTTCGGCTTTGCTCGGGCTCTTCACGGCACCGGCGACCGGTGCAGGCACTTCGGTGTCGAGGTCGCCCAGGTCCAGCTTGGCGGCTTCGGCGCGGCAACGCTCGGCCAGGTCCGGCACGATCTTGATCAGCTCGGCATCGTTGTACAGCGCTACCAGTTCCGACTGGAACAGGTACTGCGCGACCACGAAGCGGGCGAAATTGGCCTGGGTTTCAAACGGCGCGTGGGCTTTGACCAGGGCGTCAAGCTTGGTGTGTGGTTCATTGGTGATCTGGTTCAGGCGCTGGGAGCGAAGGTTTGGGCGTTCTGCGGTTGGAGAAGCGGTCATGAAAAAGTCCTTGAGAAGGGGAGCGCCTGGGTGCCCTAAAGAGAGCTGTTATCAACTAGACGAACAAGAAGACGCGGTACAGTAAAAAATCCTCACCTCGTCGATGAGATTTCGACGAGGTGAGTGGGGCGGATCAGATGTCCCAGATCACGTTGATCGCAAAGTTGCGACCCGGCTGGGTCAGGCGGTCGAGGTTGGCCGGGGAGGTCACGCCGGCTTCGCCGACGCCGTCGTAGCTGCGTACGTCGTCCCAGTTCCAGTACTTCTTGTCGGTGAGGTTGTAGAGGCCGCCATTGATGGTCACGTCGTTGGTGACCTTGTAGAAGCCGGTCAGGTCGACGATGCCAAAGCCTGGGGTCTTGAACGGGCCCTTGGACTTGTCGCCGTCTGGCGAGAAGAAGGTGGTGCTGTCGACGCGGTTCTGTTTCTTGACCAGTGTCCAGCTGACCAGCGCGCCGTATTGTTCCTGGTCGTAACCCAGACCGAACACGCCCTTGAGCGGGTTGACGCTGTTGAGGGGCTCGCCGGTCTCGTCGTTGCGGCCATAGGCGTACGCCACCGCACCTTGGGTGTACAGGCCTTGGGGCGCGCCAAACGCGTCCAGGTTCATGCGGCCCTTGGCTTCGATGCCCTTGATGGTGGCGCGTTTGATGTTGAACGGCTGGAAGATCGTGCCGGTGGGGGCGACAGAGGTGTTGTCCTCGTCGATGAAGTCTTTGTACTTGTTGTAGAACACTGCGACATCGAAGTTACCCGCGTCGAAGTTACCGCGAATCCCGGTCTCGATGCCTTTGCTGGTTTCCGGCTTGAGGCTCGGGTTTGGCTCGACCACGTACCCTTGCTGGATATTCTCAAAGCGGCCGTACAGGGCCTTGGCTGACGGCGTGCGGAAGCCTTCGGCGTATTGGCCGAACCAGGTGTAGTGGTCAGTCAGCGCGTAGGTCAGGCCGAATTTCGGCGAAACACGGTGCCAGGTCTTGGTGTCGTCGTCGTGTGGGTAGATCCGGTTCGGGTCGGTGGCGTTGAGGAAGTCCTCGGTCAGCTTGGGTTTGAGCTGGGTGTAGTCATAGCGAACGCTGGGCAGGAAGGTCCAGTTGTTCCAGGCGATCTGGTCCTGGGCAAACAGCGAGTAGGTATTGATGGTCGGGTCCGGGAAGTCGCTGGCCTTTCTCACGCTGTCTGTGGCAGACGGGCTGGGGGCGCCGATGGCGGTACAACCGCTGCCGACGGCCAGGCAGGTGGCGGCACCTTCACGGGAACCGGTGACTTTCTGCTGCTTGAGGGTGGTGCCGTAGGTCACCTGGTGATCGGTCTCACCGATGCTGAAGGCCTTGTCCAGTTGGGCATCGAATACCCATTGTTTTTCCTGGTAGAGCGTATCGCGGGTCCGCAGCACGCGACGGCCTGCCTGGTAGATCTCGGCGGTGGTCTGGTCGGTCTTGGCAATCTGATAGTTGAGGCTGGTCTTGATGCGGTCGGCAACCGGCGACTCCAGCGCGAAGCTGTTTTCCAGGCCGAAGCGCTCACGGGTGATCGTGTCGTTGCCCGAGCGTGCGCGGTACAGGTTGGGGGAGACGGGGGCGCCAGTGTTGAACGGCCCGCCTATGGCGTTCTTCTGGTTAGTGTCGCGATCGTCCTTGTACTTCTCGTAGGTCAGGCCGAGGCGATTGTCTTCACCATAATTCCAGCCTAGCTTGGCCAGGATGTTGGTGGTGCGCGCGTCTTCCGGGTTGGCGCCGGTACGGGCCAGGCCGGTGGCGTTGTTGCCGTCGTAGGACTCCATTTCATGACCGTTGCGCTGGCTCAGGTGCAGCAAACCGTCGAAGTCCTGCACGCGGCCGGCGAAGGTGCCGGAGGTCAGCCAGCTTTCATCGGCGGAGCTGTAGCCGGTCTTGAGACGGGCGCCGACGTCCTTGCCGGGCTTGATGATGTCGTCCGGGTCGAGGGTGAAGTAACTCACTGCGCCGCCAATGGCGCTGCTGCCGTACAGGGCCGAGGCCGGGCCGCGCAGGATCTCGACGCGCTTGACGATTTCCGGGTCGACGTAGTTGCGACGGGTCTTGGCGTAGGGGCCGTTGAAGAAGTTATCCGGCACTTCCACGCCATCGACCTGAGTGAGGATGCGGTCGCCGTCGATGCCGCGAATGTTGAAACCGGCGTTACCGGCGCGGGTGCCGGCGCCACCGACCGAAACGCCGGGCTCATAGCGCACCAGCTCGCGGATGGTGTTGACGTTCTGGCGGTCCAGCTCTTCGCGGTCATGCACGCTGACGGTGCTCGGTACGCTGCTCACGTCCTGCTCATTGCGGGTGGCGCTGATGGTCACCTGTTGCAGGTTGAGGGTGCTGCCCGCTGCGCGTTTTTCCAGGACGATGTTGTTGCTGCCCAGTTTGCGATAGCTCAGGTTGGTCCCCACCAACAGCCGGTCCAGGGCTTTTTCCGGCGGCAGCGGGCCGCGCACGCCAGGGGACGACACCCCCTGGCCCAACTCAGCGGGCAGGCCGACTTGCCAGCCGGTCACGGCAGTAAAGGCGTTGAGGGCCGAGACCAGCGATTGCTGCTCGATGCTGAAGTTGTAGTTGCCGTGACTGCGCGCAGCAGGTTCGGCGGCGGTGGCGCTCATCACTGGCGCACCGGCCAGCAAAATGGCGGCCGTCAGCAAGGACAGAACGGGCGAAGAGGACCGGCGGTTGAAACAAGAGGACATCGAGAGCGCTCCGGGTACGAATCTTATAGTTGCGAACTGAAACAAATAGGAATCAGTTGCATTGGCTAAGACGAGACGTACCACCCTCAGCTATCGAGTAAAAATAATTCTCATTTAGTTCAAGATCACCAGCGCCGGGTATTCCGACAGCTTGGCCGAGGTGATGTGGGCCAGGGATCGCACCACATCCAGAGGCTGGTCGAGGCGGTAATTGCCGGTGACGGCGACACTGGCCAGTTGGTCATTGGTGTTGACGATCCAACCCGGGTAATAGCGACGCAACTCGGCGAGCACTTCGCTCATCGGGCAGTTCTCGAAGATCAGCCGGCCTTGCACCCAGGCCAGGTCCTTGTTGGCGTCCAGCTTGGCCGGCTGGCCGAAGCCCTTGGGCCCGATGCGGATGCTTTCACCGGCGCTCAGGCGCACGCGGGCATCATCGAAGGTGTTGCTCAGGTCGACATCGCCGCGTTGCACTTGCACCTGGGCTTCGCCATTCAGGTAACGCACGGCGAAAGCCGTATCGCGCACGCTGGCACGCACGGGGCCGGCGTCGATTTCCAGGGGCAGGCCGTGGCTGGGCACGATTTCGAAAAACGCCTCGCCCTGGTACAGGCGGGCGATGCGCTGGTGGTCCTTGATACTGCTGGAAAACGCCGAGTTGGTGTTCAGCAGCACCTTGGAGCCGTCGTCCAGTTGCAGGCGCTGGCGTTCGCCCACCACGGTGAGGTGGTCGGCTTGCAGGCGTACCGGCAGGTTGCTGAAGCTGAACAGGCCGATCAGCAGCACGGCGGCGGTAGCCAGTGGTTTCCAATGCGGTTTGATGCGGCGCCAAGTGCTGGGTTTGCGCGGTACGGCCAGTGCGACGGCGGCACTGTGCACCGGCGCGCCACCCCAGGCGGCCTGGGCCTTGGCGAAAGCATGAACGTGGGCGGGATCGCTGGCCAGCCAGGCTTCGAATTCGGCTTGCTGCCCGGGTTGCGGGCACTGCAAGGCGATCAGCCAGTCGAGGGCTTGGTCCATAGCCGTGTCTTGCAACACCTCATGAGCCAGCTCATGGGGCTGCAGTTTATTCGGGTCCGTCACGGTGTTCCTCGGGTCTTCGCCACGTTCTATTCAACTTTCCTACAGCCTGGGTCGACGCTTCTTTCGGGTGAAGCTTAAGGCCGATCCAGCCGTTCGGCCACACCTACACAGATGGCCATGATCAATTTGAGTTCCTTTTGTACGGTGCTCAAGGACACTTCCAACTGATCGGCGATCTCTTGGTAGCTGCAACCATGCAGGCGGCTGAGGATGAAGATCTGCTGTTGGCGGGCGCTCAACTGGCCCAGGCTGACGCTCAAGGCTTCAAGCATTTGCTCGGCCTGAGTGGCATCTTCGGGTGTGCTGATGGGGGCGGCGACGCTTTGCAGGACGTCCAGCGGCACATCTTCCTGCAGCGTGCGGGCCTGAATCCTGCGCGCACGCAGGTGATCCAGCGCCAAGTTGCGCGCCGTCTGATAGACAAAAGGTTCAAGGTGATCGATTGGCCGCTCGCTCAGGGCCCGAGTCACGCGCAGGTAGGTTTCCTGCAACAGGTCCTCGGCGGTGCTGTGGTTATTCACCATCCGCTGCAAGGTGCGAAGCAGAACCACCCGTTGGGTGAGAAAAACGTGGTTGAAGCGAGATTGGCTCACAGTGATACCAGACCGATTTGCAGTGAATGATAATGCTTATCATCAACGCAAATGGCAAGTGGCTATTTCTGTGAGCCTTTTCCCGTGAGGGTTATTCGGCGTTACACAGCGCCAGGCAGTTATCCAACATACGGTTGGAGAAGCCCCACTCGTTGTCATACCAAGCCAACACTTTCAGCAATTTGCCACTGACTTTGGTGTGATTGGCATCGAAGATCGACGACAACGGGTTGTGATTGAAGTCGCTGGAAACCAGCGGCAAGGTGTTGTAACCGAGGATCTTGGAATGCTGGCTGGCATCCTTGAGCAACGCGTTGACCTGTTCGGCAGTGGCTTCTTTCTTCAGCTGCACGGTGAGGTCCACCAGCGACACGTTGATCACCGGGACACGCACCGCCATGCCGGTCAACTTGCCCGCCAGTTCCGGCAGCACCAGGCCGACGGCTTCAGCCGCGCCGGTCTTGCTCGGGATCATGTTCTGGGTGGCCGAACGCGCACGGTACGGGTCGGTGTGGTAGACGTCGGTCAGGTTCTGGTCATTGGTGTAGGCGTGAATCGTGGTCATCAGGCCACTTTCGATGCCCAGCTCGCGGTGCAGCACTTGCGCCACAGGCGCCAGGCAGTTGGTGGTGCACGACGCGTTGGAGATGATCTGGTGGGATTGGCGCAGAATGTCGTGGTTCACACCGTAGACCACGGTGGCGTCCGCGCCCTTGGCCGGTGCCGAGATGATCACCTTGCGCGCGCCGGCGGTAATATGGGCGGCAGCCTTGTCACGGTCGGTGAACAGGCCGGTGCATTCGAACACCACGTCGATCTTGTGCGCAGCCCACGGCAGGTCGGCGGGGTTGCGAATGGCACTGACGGCAATCCGGTCACCATTGACGGTCAGGCTTTCCTGATCGTGGGCGACCTCTGCGTCGAAAGTGCCATGCACGGTGTCGTATTTGAGCAGGTGGGCGTTGATCGAACTGTCGCCCAGATCGTTGATGGCGACGATCTGCAAATCCTGGCGGTAGCCTTGGGTATACAGTGCGCGCAGGACATTACGGCCGATACGGCCAAAACCATTGATTGCGATACGAAGAGTCATTGGAAAGTGCCTGTCGTCGATTTGTTGTAAGAATTACAAGATTATTCGCATAAAAATAGAAAACAAGCCTTTTTAGTGGCAATATTTTGTTCAATCTACAACGAGTGACCTGAATCAACTGGTCCGATGATCCAAACGACTCCCTGCCATCCCATGCGCTGCGGGCGTTTGATCAGCATAGACACTCAGGTCGCCACATCCGTTAGCCTGGAGTTCTACACATGCATCCCCGCGTTCTTGAGGTCACCGAACGGCTTATCGCCCGTAGCCGCGCCACCCGCGAGGCCTACCTTGCGCTCATTCGCGGCGCAGCCAGCGACGGTCCGATGCGCGGCAAGCTGCAATGCGCCAACTTCGCCCACGGCGTGGCCGGTTGCGGCACTGAAGATAAAAATAGTCTGCGCATGATGAATGCCGCCAACGTGGCAATTGTTTCGTCATATAACGACATGCTCTCGGCGCACCAGCCGTACGAACATTTCCCTGAACAAATCAAGAAAGCCCTGCGCGAAGTCGGCTCGGTTGGCCAGTTCGCTGGCGGCACCCCTGCGATGTGCGACGGCGTGACCCAGGGCGAGCCTGGCATGGAGTTGAGCCTGCTCAGCCGTGAAGTCATTGCCATGTCCACGGCGGTAGCGCTGTCCCACAACATGTTCGACGCCGCGCTGATGCTGGGCATTTGCGACAAAATCGTCCCCGGCCTGATGATGGGCGCGCTGCGCTACGGCCACCTGCCGATGATCTTCGTGCC
This sequence comes from Pseudomonas sp. DWRC2-2, assembly GCF_049897885.1. Classification (NCBI taxonomy): domain Bacteria; kingdom Pseudomonadati; phylum Pseudomonadota; class Gammaproteobacteria; order Pseudomonadales; family Pseudomonadaceae; genus Pseudomonas; species Pseudomonas sp. DWRC2-2. Next base: position 1,599,017 of record NZ_JAFCXD010000001.1, on the reverse strand, counting down.
GGGCGGGCCGATGCCGTCGGGCATCTCCAACAAGCAGAAGGCCGATGTGCGCCAGCGCTACGCCGAAGGCAAGGCCACCCGCGAAGAGCTGCTGGAATCGGAGATGAAGTCCTACCACAGCCCCGGCACCTGCACCTTCTACGGCACCGCCAACACCAACCAGCTGCTGATGGAAGTGATGGGCCTGCACCTGCCGGGCGCCTCGTTCGTCAACCCGTACACGCCGCTGCGCGATGCGCTGACCCGCGAAGCCGCGCACCAGGTCACTCGCCTGACCAAGGCCAACGGCAGCTTCATGCCGATCGGCGAGATCGTCGACGAGAAATCCATCGTCAACTCCATCATCGCCCTCAACGCCACCGGCGGTTCGACCAACCACACCCTGCACATGCCAGCCATCGCCATGTCGGCGGGCATCATCCTCACCTGGGACGACATGGCCGACCTCTCCGAGGTGGTGCCGACCCTGTCCCACGTGTATCCAAACGGCAAGGCCGACATCAACCACTTCCAGGCGGCGGGCGGCATGTCGTTCCTGATCCGCGAACTGCTTGAGGCCGGCCTGCTCCACGAAGACGTCAACACCGTGGCAGGCTTTGGCTTGAGCCGCTACACCCAGGAGCCCTTCCTGGTCGACGGCGAACTGATCTGGCGCGATGGCCCGATCGAAAGCCTCGATGAAAGCATCCTGCGCCCCGTGGCCCGTGCGTTCTCGCCGGAAGGCGGTTTGCGCGTGATGGAAGGCAACCTCGGTCGCGGTGTGATGAAAGTCTCGGCCGTGGCGCCGGAGCATCAGATTGTTGAAGCACCGGCGGTGGTGTTCCAGGACCAGCAAGACCTGGCCGACGCGTTCAAGGCCGGCCAGCTGGAAAAAGACTTCGTCGCCGTCATGCGCTTCCAGGGCCCGCGCTCCAATGGCATGCCCGAATTGCACAAGATGACGCCGTTCCTCGGTGTGTTGCAGGACCGTGGCTTCAAAGTCGCACTGGTAACAGACGGGCGCATGTCCGGCGCGTCGGGTAAGATCCCCGCCGCGATTCACGTCAACCCCGAAGCCCAGAGCGGCGGGCCGCTGGCGCGGGTGCGCGATGGCGATATCATTCGCGTGGATGGCGTGAAGGGCACCTTGGAGCTTAAGGTGGACGCCGACGAATTTGCAGCGCGCGCGCCTGCCACGGGCCTGTTGGGCAATAACGTGGGGGCCGGTCGCGAGCTGTTTGCATTTATGCGCTTGGCCGCAAGCTCCGCAGAGCAGGGCGCCAGCGCCTTTACCTCTGCCTTGGAGACGCTTAAGTGAAGCTTGCGCTGGTCGGTGATATCGGGGGCACCAACGCCCGTTTCGCGTTGTGGCGCGATCAGGAACTGCATTCGATCCGCGTGCATGCCACGGCGGATCACTCCAGCCCTGAAGACGTGATCAAGGTTTACCTCAACGAGGAAGGCCTGCAAATCGGCGACATCGGTGCGGTGTGCCTGTCGGTGGCTGGACCGGTGAGCGGCGATGAATTTAAATTCACCAACAACCACTGGCGCCTGAGCAAGACTGCGTTTTGCAAGACGTTGCAGGTCGATGAACTGCTGCTGGTCAATGACTTCTCGGCCATGGCCCTGGGCATGACCCGCCTCAAGCCCGACGAATTCCGTGTGGTTTGCGAGGGTACGCCGGAGCCATTGCGCCCGGCGGTAGTGATTGGCCCTGGCACTGGCCTGGGTGTCGGGACGCTGCTGGACCTCGGCGCAGGTCGTTTTGCGGCGTTGCCGGGGGAGGGCGGGCATGTCGACCTGCCCCTGAGCAGCCCGCGTGAAACCCAGCTGTGGCAGCACATCTACACTGAGATCGGCCACGTCAGTGCCGAAACCGCCTTGAGCGGTGGCGGGTTGCCGCGTTTGTACCGTGCCATTTGCGCGGTCGACGGCCACACGCCGGTACTGGAAACCCCCGAGGCCATCACGGCCGCAGGCTTGGCCGGCGACCCGGTGGCGATGGAAGTATTGGACCAGTTCAGCATCTGGCTGGGCCGCGTCGCCGGCAACAATGTGCTGACCACCGGTGGACGCGGTGGCGTGTATATCGTGGGTGGGGTGATACCGAGGTTTGCCGACTTCTTTATCAACAGCGGCTTTGCCAAGAGTTTCGCCGACAAGGGCTGCATGAGCGACTACTTCAAGGGCATTCCGGTGTGGTTGGTAACCGCGCCGTATTCCGGGTTGACCGGGGCCGGCGTCGCGTTGGAACAGGCGTTTGCCTGACCTGCAACACTTATAACAACAAGGAGGACCCCGTGAGCGTAATCAGTAAATCGATTCTCCTCGTCGACGACGACCAGGAAATCCGCGAATTGCTGCAGACCTACCTCAGTCGCGCCGGTTTCCAGGTGCGTGGCGTGCCGGATGGCGCGGGGTTCCGCCAGGCGATGAACGAGGCGCCGTGCGACCTGGTCATCCTCGATGTGATGTTGCCGGACGAAGACGGCTTCAGCCTTTGCCGCTGGATCCGCCAGCACCCACGCCAGGCGCAGGTGCCGATCATCATGCTCACCGCCAGTTCCGACGAGGCCGACCGCGTGATCGGCCTGGAGCTGGGCGCCGACGACTACATCGGCAAGCCTTTCAGCCCCCGCGAGTTGCAGGCGCGGATCAAAGCCCTGTTGCGTCGCTGCCAGTTTGGCCAGGAACGCAGCAGTGGTGGCGAAGTGTTGGTGTTCGATGAATGGCGCCTGGATATGATCAGCCACCGCCTGTTCCATGTGGATGGCGAGGAAGTGATCCTTTCCGGGGCCGATTTCGCCCTGCTCAAATTGTTTCTCGACCACCCGCAGCAGATCCTCGACCGCGACACCATCGGCAACGCCACCCGTGGCCGTGACCTGATGCCGCTGGACCGTATCGTCGACATGGCCGTCAGCCGTTTGCGCCAACGCCTGCGCGACACTGAAAAACCCCCGAGGCTGATCCGTACCGTGCGCGGCAGCGGTTATCAACTGGCAGCCAGCGTGGTTGCCGGCAATGCCCACTGAACATCTGACTGAGCGCCGCCGCCGCTTCCCGGTGCCCCGTTCTTTGCTGGGGCGCATGCTGCTGCTGACGCTGCTGGCAGTGTTGTTTGCCCAGGCGCTGTCCAGCGTGATCTGGGTCTCGCAGTTGCGTGCCACCCAGCTCGAAGGCCTGGTCACCAGCGCCCGCAGCCTGGCGCATTCGATGACCGCCAGCGTGAGTTATTTCCGTTCATTGCCGGTGGCCTATCGCCCATTGGTCCTCGACCAATTGCGCAGCATGGGCGGCACGCGTTTCGTCGTGACCCTCAATGATCGTCCGCTGGACATGGCCATCCTGCCGCAGACCCCGCGTAAGCAGGCCGTGCTTGAAGCGGTCGATGAAGTGCTGAAACAGACCCTCGGCGCCGATGTGCATATCTCGGTGGAGTTCGTCAGCGCCGAAGACCTGCGCATCTTCAATGCCGGTCTCAAACTCGATGAATTGCCGCGTTCATGGGCCCACTACGCATTGACCCTAGAACCGGTAAACCCGCCGGTACTGGTCACCCAAATCCAGCTCGCGCCCGGCGAATGGCTGTACATCGCCTCGCTACTACCCGAGCCCTACACCAGTCTGGAAGAACAAGGCCTGCCGTCCCAGCAGGTGTGGTTTATCGTGCTGACCAGCGGTTTCCTGTTGCTGTTCATCGGCCTGCTGGTGCACTGGCAAAGTCGCCCTCTCAAGCGCTTGGCACGGGCCGCGCGGGACATGTCGCTGGGCGCCGACGTAGAGCCGGTGGCCGAAGGTGGCGGCAGCGAAGTGGTGGAAGTGGGCCGTGCGTTCAATGCCATGCGCGAGCGCATCAGCCGTTACCTGACCGAGCGCAGCCAGTTGTTCAGCGCGATTTCCCACGACTTGCGCACACCGATCACCCGACTGCGCCTGCGCGTGGAATTGCTGGAAGACGAGAACCTGCAAACCAAGTTTGGCCGCGACCTGGATGAGCTGGAGTTGTTGGTGAAGGGCGCGCTGCAATGCGTGAAAGACACGGATATCCACGAAAACATCGAGCCGGTCGACCTGAACCATGTGCTCGACTGCCTGGTGGAACCGTACCTGGCGCCGAACGGCAATGGTCGCGTGACCCAGCATGGCCGGGCGTTGACGACGTATCCGGGCAAGCCGCTGGCGCTCAAGCGTTGCATCGGCAACCTGATCGACAACGCATTGAAGTACGGGCAGAACGCCCATCTGCGCATCGAAGACGATGGCGTGGAATTTATCCTGCATGTGGATGACGAAGGCCCCGGTGTGCCCGAGCAACGCCTGGAGCAAGTCTTCGAACCGCACTTCCGCCTGGCCGGGCAGCAACAGGGCTACGGGCTGGGGCTGGGGATTGCGCGCAACATTGCCCATAGCCATGGCGGGGAAGTGAGTCTGCAGAATTTGCGTGAGGGTGGGTTGCGGGTGACCCTGCAACTGCCGCGCACGCTCGACTAAATGCTCTGGCGCAGCCGGGCCAAATCTCTGAGGGGCGGCGCCCCAAACAACCGACTGTACTCCCGGCTGAACTGCGACGGGCTTTCATATCCCACGCGATACCCGGCCGCCGACGCCTCCAACCCTTCGGCAATCATCAACCGCCGGGCTTCCTGCAAGCGCAGTTGCTTCTGGTACTGCAACGGGCTCATGGCGGTGATGGCCTTGAAGCGGTGGTGCAGGGTCGAGACGCTCAGGTTCACTTCCTTGGCCAGATCGTCGATGCGCAGCGGTTGCTCGTAGTTGCCGTTCAACCATTTGATCGCCTGGCTGACCCGATGGCTCTGACTGTTGGCCACGGCGATTTCATACAGGCGATAACCCTGTGGACCCCGCAGCAGGCGATAAAGAATTTCGCGGTTGATCAGCGGCGCCAGCATGGCGATGTCTTTGGGCGAGTCCAGCAGGCGCGCCAGACGCAGCACGGCGTCGAGCAGTTGGCCGTCGATGCGGTCGACATACATGCCACGGGAGGTCGGACGCGACGGCACGCCCATCGGGCCTGCTTCCGCGATCAAGGCCGTGAGCTGCGCCGGGTCGATATTGATGCGCACCGACAGGTTCGGGTCTTCCGGGGTGGCCTCGATGATCCGCCCAGCCACCGGCATCGCCACCGAGAACACCAGGTAATTGAGTGGGTCATAGGCAAAGATCTCGTCAGCCAGGCGCACTTCCTTGCTGCCGCTGGCCAGGATGCACAGAGCGGGCTCCACCAACACCGGCATGAAGTCACGCGGCGTGTTATGGCGGTTCAGGAACAAGGTGGTGATGGCGGTACCGTAGGAGCCGTCCTCCCAGGTGTGCCGGTGCACGATGCTGGCCAGTTCGGCGCGCTGCTTTTCCATCTCGGCATCGAGGGGGATGGCTTTATGTTCGGGCGACGACATGGAGCGTCCTCTACTGGCTACTTCGATGGGCTCAGCTTAGCGGCGGCTTTTCAAAAAGTGTTACGTCGATTCTGCACAATCCTTGCCTGATCCTGCGGCGCATCGTGAATCAGGCAATCGCAACACCTGTCATCTCCCTGAAACAAGGCGTTGGCCCATGGAATAAAACAGCTGCGCCAGACGTCCTCTCTACGCTTCTCGCAGGATTGTGCAATAAGCCGACAGGAATTGACTAACCGCGCTCGCATTCGCGCCGTTATCTTTGATCCTGTGGCAACACGCCCTCACAGTGCTTGCCGAGCATCACTTCTCAACGGGAGAGTCGAACATGTCCACCCCCATTCCCGCGAGCCATATGGCCTTTATCCGCGCCCGCACCGGGTGCAGCACCGAACTCGGTGCACGCTTGAGCAGTTTGATCGAACCGGGCCGTCAGGCTCAGGGTTGCCTGCAATTCTCGTTGCAGCATTCCCAGGTCGATCCCGATGTGTGGCTGGTCTCTGGCTTCTGGAGCAGCGAGCAGGCGATGAGCGCCTACTTCAACTCCCCGGCCCTGATGATCTTTACCGAGCTGTTGAACGACATGGTGGTCCGCAGCATGGACTTCCAGACCTTTACCGATGCATCCGCCGCCCATGCCTACGGCGAGTACCTGCAGCTGGCCGGTTGAGGGTTAGAATGGCCGACTTTTCCATTGGCCAGGACCTGCAACATGGCACGTAAACAATTTGCCCACCACGAAGCCGTTTCCGCCGTAGTACCGGGGGAGGGTGGCTACAGCGCCGCCGTCGCCGTCAAGGCACTGGATGGCATGGGCGCACCGCGCTTTCACAAGATCCTTGATGGCCAGACGTTCAAGACCGCCTCCGACGCCGACGATGCGGCCACGCTGCAATTGGAGCGGTTGGTCGATGTCGACGAAGAAGGTCAGTTGGCGTGGGCTGCTGAATCCTAAGCCTTGGGTCGATGCATCTTGAACAGGGCCTCAGGGCCCAACTGGAAGTAATCCGCCGGGCCGCCACCGCGCAAAATCGGCTCGGCGGCGGCGGTGTCATAGATGCCGTCCTTGAGCAGCCACTTGGCAATGTGCACCGCGACCACCTCGCCGAGCACCAGCCAGCTCGGCACCAATGCTTTGTCGGCGCGCTGAAGCTGAATGATCTGCGTCACCTTGCACTCGAACGACACCGGGCTCTCGCCCACTCGTGGCACGCCCACGATCTTCGACGCTACCGGCGTCAGGCCGGACAATTCGAACTCATTCACCTCGGGTGAAACCGGGGCGCAACTCTGGTTCATCTGCTCGGCCAGCGGGCGGGTTGCCAGGTTCCACACAAACTCGCCGGTCTGTTCGATGTTGTTCAGGCTGTCTTTGCGCCCGACACTGGAAAACCCGATGATCGGCGGAATGTAATTGAACGCATTGAAAAAACTGTAGGGCGCCAGGTTCAGGCGGCCTTCGCTGTCGTGGGACGAAATCCAGCCGATCGGCCGTGGACCGACGATGGCATTGAACGGGTCATGGGGCAGGCCGTGGCCGTTGGCGGGTTCGTAGAAATGGATATCGTCGGACATGGCCGGGGTTCCTGGTGCGCAGTTCTGGGAGGCGGTCATAGTGCACTGCACAGTTGGTGGTTTTCAAAACAAAAAAAGGGGCTGTGCCATATGCTGACACAGCCCCTCTTGCATTGCGGGTGAAACGTTAGTCCGTGGTAATGCGCGAGTGCTTACGGGTGTCCTTCATGGTCACATAGACCACCAGCGACACCGCGATACACGCGGTCACATACCAGTAGTAGCCGGTTTCCATGCCGATGCTCTTGAACCACAGCGCGATGTATTCAGCAGTACCGCCAAAGATCGATACAGTCAGGGCGTACGGCAGGCCCACGCCCAGGGCGCGGATTTCGGTAGGGAACAGCTCGGCCTTCACCACGGCGTTGATCGAGGTATAGCCACTGACGATGATCAGCGCCGCCATGATCAGGAAGAACGCGCCCCACCAGCTCTGGATAGTGTGCAGGGTGGTGAGGATCGGCACGGTGAACAGCGTGCCGAGGATGCCGAAGGCGATCAGGATCGGGCGACGGCCGACTTTATCCGACAGCCCGCCGACGATGGGTTGCAGGCACATGAACAGGAACAGCGTCGCCGCCGAGATGGTGGTGGAGTCGGAAATGCTCATGCCGACCGTGTTCACCAGGTATTTCTGCATGTAGGTGGTGTAGGTGTAGAACGCCAGGGTGCCGCCCATGGTCAGGCCGACCACGGTCAGTAGCTCCTTGGGATGGCGCATCAAGGTGCGCATTGCGCTTTCCTTGGCTTTTTCCTTCTTGGTGAACGATTCGGTTTCTTCCATGCCTCGACGCAGGTACAGCGCGACGACTGCGCACAGTGCGCCGATGGCGAACGGGATACGCCAGCCCCACGCGTACAGCTGCTCGGTGGTCAGCAGTTGTTGCAGCACGATCAGCACGGCCAAAGCGATGAGCTGGCCGGAGATCAGGGTCACGTACTGGAAGCTGGAGTAGAAACCACGGCGTTCCTTGGTCGCCATCTCGCTGAGGTAAGTGGCGGAGGTGCCGTATTCGCCGCCGACCGACAGCCCCTGCAGCAAACGGGCAAACACCAGCAGGATCGGCGCACCGATACCAATCATTTCATAGCCGGGGCTCAGGGCAATCAGCAGCGAGCCGAAGCACATCAGGTAGACCGAGGCCATCAGGGCTTTTTTACGCCCGACTTTGTCGGCATATAGGCCCATCAGCCAGCCACCGATCGGACGCATCAGGAAGCCCACGGCGAAGATCGCGGCGGTGTTGAGCAGTTGGGCGGTGGTGTCGCCTTTTGGGAAGAAGGTCTTGGCGAAGTACAACGAGAAGGCGGCGTAGACGTACCAGTCGTACCACTCGACCATGTTGCCGACGGAACCACTGAAAATCGATTTGATGCGGCTGGAGGTAGTGCGCTCTTTCGTCGGCGCGGCCGCCGACCCCAGAGGCAGGGCGTTGGAGTTATCCATTGAAGGATCCTTCATCTAGTTGTTTTTATGGAGCGGCGCGTGCGCAGCCTGGCTCGAGCTATAGCAGGAGCTGTGCCAGATGGATGAAGGCCCGGAATAGAAGGGTTGCAGGATTTTTTTGAGCGGAAAGCCGCTGATGATTTTCAGGTGATGAGCGGAAATCCGCTCATTCGTCCTTCAGGAACATGTCGCGGGCGAGCCCGTGGCGCTGCATCTTTTCATTGAAGGTACGGCGTGGCAGTTGCAGCTCGGCCAGCACCGCCTTGATATCACCCTTGTGCCGGGTCAGCGCGGCTTTCAGGCAGTGGGCTTCGAAGGCCTCCTGCTGAGCGGCCAGGGATTGCCCGGCCTCGATGCCTTCCGGTTCCGGCTCGCCAAGGCCGAGTACCTGGCGTTCAGCGACGTTGGCCAGTTCGCGCACATTGCCCGGCCAGTCGTGGCTGAGCAGGCGCCCCAGTTGCGCGCCGCTCAGGGGCTCGACGTTGCGGCCCAGGCGCTCGGCGGCACTCTGTGCAAAGTGGTCGAACAGCAGCGGGATATCTTCGCGGCGTTCACGCAAGGGCGGCAGGCGCAATTGGGCGACGTTCAAGCGATAGGCCAGGTCTTCGCGAAAGCGCCCGGCGCGGGCCTCTTCCAGCAGGTCCGGCTTGGTCGCGGCGATGATGCGCAGGTCGACGTGGATACTTTGGTTGGAGCCCAGTCGCTCCAGTTTCTGTTCCTGCAACACACGCAGCAGTTTCACCTGTTGGGCCAGTGGCATGCTTTCGATTTCGTCGAGGAACAGCGTGCCACCGTGGGCATATTCCAGTTTGCCGATGCGCTTGCCCTGGGCGCCGGTAAACGCGCCGCTTTCGTGGCCGAACAGCTCGGCTTCAAACAACTGCTCGGGGATGGCGGCGCAGTTGAGCGCGACAAAGGGTTTCTTCGACCGAGGGCCAAAATCATGCAGGCAACGGGCGACCATTTCCTTGCCGCTGCCGGTCTCGCCACGGATCAGTACGTTGACCGGCAGGCTGGCCAGGTCCAGCACCTGGCGGCGCAAGGTTTGCAAACCTCGCGACACACCCAGCAGGGTCGTTTCCAACTGCGCCCGATGATCGGCCTGCTGGTGCAGGCGTCGGTTTTCCAGGATCAGCCCGCGTTTGTCCAAGGCTCGGCGCAGGCTGTTGAGCAGGGCGTCGGGGCTGAAGGGTTTTTCCAGGAAGTCGTAGGCACCGTCGCGCATGGCTTCGACGGCCATCGGCACATCGCCGTGACCGGTGAGCAGGATTACGGGCAAATCGGCATCGCGGCGCTGCACTTCGGCCAGCAGCTCCAGACCGCTGAGGCCGGGCATGCGCACATCGCTGAGGATCACGCCAGGGAAATCCTTGGGCAATTGCGCCAGGCAGGCCTCGGCACGGCTGAATAGCTGAACCACAAAACCCGACAGGCTCAGCCATTGCTCGACGGCCGTGCGGATGCTGGCTTCGTCATCGACCACAATCACCGCGTTCAACATAGGTCGGGCGTCTCCAGCGCGATAGGCAGCGTCAGGGTGAACACCGCGCCGTCGCCACGATTGCCGGCGATCAAGCGCCCACCCAATTCGTGCACGATAGCGTAGGACACCGCCAGCCCCAAGCCGAGGCCATCGCCCACAGGCTTGGTGGTGAAGAACGGGTCGAACACACTGTTCAGGTGCTCGTCGGCAATCCCGCCGCCGCTGTCGCTGACGGTCAGCTTCCACAGCTGTTGGTCGGCATGCAGGCGGATTTCCAGGCGTTTGCGCGGTTTATCGGCCATGGCATCGAGGGCGTTGCGCAGCAGGTTGATCAGCACCTGTTCCAGGCGGATCGCATCGCCGCGCACCCAGGCGGGGCGGGTCAGGTCGAGCACCACGCCGATGGATTCATCGCGCAGGCGCGCATCGAGCAGGTGCAGCGACTGGTCGACCACGGTGGCCAGGTCCAGGCGTTCACGCAGGCCGCTCGGGCTTTTGCGCGCGAAGGTCTTGAGGTGGCCGGTGAGGGCGGCCATGCGCGTGAGCATGTCGTCCAGTGGCGTGAGCGCCTGGTAGGCATCGTCGACACGACCGTGATCCAGCAGCAGGCGCAATGTGGCCAATTGCATGCGTTGGGCGGTGAGTGGCTGATTGATTTCGTGGGCGAGGGCGGCGGACATCTGCCCCAGCGCCGCGAGCTTGGCCGATTGCACCAGGCCATCCTGGGCCGTACGTAGCGCCTGGGTGCGTTCTTCCACCAGTTGCTCAAGCTCTTCGCGACTGCGCTGACGCAAGCGGGCCAGGCGCCAACGTTGGGTCAGGAACAGCACCAGGAACACCAGCGCCAGCCAGGAACCGGCGGCGGCCAACCCGGCGTTGCGCTGATCTTCAAAGGCGAACTGCGGCTTGCGCAGCAGGTGCAGGGTCCAGCCTTCGGCCTTCAGCGGCAGAGATTCCCAGATGTAATTGGCACTGCCATCCGGACCGTTGACGCGCATCAAATGGCTGTTTTCGTCGAAGCGTTGCAGGATGCTGGTTTCCAGCGCCTGCAGGTGTTTCTTGTCGTATTGGCGTGTGGCTTTCAGCTCGGCAAGGTCGCTGGCCGTCAACGGTCGCAGGTTGCGGTAACGCCAGCCGGGTTGATTGGCGATGAACACGATGCCACGCGCATCGCTGACCAGCAGCAGGTCATTGCCCTGGGCCCATTCGCGCTCAAGTTCGGGGAACTCCAGTTTCACAACCATCGCACCGAGGAACTGTTCGTGTTCGTCGACCACCGCGCTGGAGAGGAAGTAACCGGGGATGCCGGTCGTTACGCCCACCGCATAGAAGCGCCCGGTGCCCTGGCTCAAGGTCTGGCTGAAGTAGGGGCGAAACGCGTAGTTGTGCCCCACATAACTGCTCGGCAGGTTCCAGTTGCTGGCGGCCACGGCCAGGCCGGTGCGGTCCATCAATTCCAAGGTGGACGACTGCGCCGCGCCGTTGATGCGCTCCAGTTTGCGGTTGAGCAGGTCCTGGGTCTCGGTATCCAGCGGGCCCTTCAAGGCATTGATCATCTCCGAGTCCAGCGCCAGCACCGCAGGCAGGGCGCGGTAGCGTTCGATCAGGGTATGCAGCGAGTTGGCGTACAGCGCGAGCTGCTGATTGGCACGGGCGGCGTCGTCCACCAGCGCCTGGCGTTCGGCATGGCGCGTGGCCCAGGCTGCGGCCAGTAGCGCGCCGGCGATGATCAGCAGGGAATAGAAGGTCAGGCGCAGGGGGCGAGGGATCACGATCATACGGTGAGGGGCAGGCACGGTAAGGGAGTGCACCATACCATGAGCCATAAAAAAGGCGACTGGGCCATGGCCACAGTCGCCTTTATGTTTGCAGGGGAAGCGCTTACTGCACTTCTACCGCCAGGCTTTCACTGATCTTTTTCTGCCAGATGGCAGGACCGGTGATGTGCACGGATTCGCCTTTGCTGTCGACAGCAACGGTGACCGGCATGTCCTTCACGTCGAACTCGTAGATCGCTTCCATACCCAGCTCGGCGAAGGCCACCACGCGCGACTTCTTGATGGCTTGCGCCACCAGGTAGGCGGCGCCGCCCACGGCCATCAGGTACACCGCCTTGTGGTCCTTGATCGCTTCGATCGCAGTCGGGCCGCGCTCGGATTTGCCGATCATGCCCAGCAGGCCGGTTTGTTCGAGGATCTGACGGGTGAACTTGTCCATCCGCGTCGCGGTGGTCGGGCCGGCTGGGCCAACCACTTCTTCGCGCACCGGATCAACCGGGCCGACGTAGTAGATGAAGCGACCTTTCAGATCAACCGGCAGGGTTTCGCCCTTGTTCAGCATCTCGACCATGCGCTTGTGCGCGGCGTCGCGACCGGTGAGCATCTTGCCGTTGAGCAATACGGTTTCGCCCGGCTGCCAGCTCTGCACTTCTTCCGGGGTCAGGGTGTCGAGGTTGACGCGACGGGCCGATGGGCCGGCTTCCCAGACGATTTCCGGGTAGGCGTCCAGCGGTGGGGCTTCCAGCGATGCCGGGCCCGAACCGTCGAGCACGAAGTGCGCGTGACGGGTGGCGGCACAGTTGGGGATCATGCACACCGGCAAGGACGCGGCGTGGGTCGGGTAGTCCATGATCTTCACGTCGAGCACGGTGGTCAGGCCACCCAGACCCTGGGCGCCGATGCCCAGTTGGTTGACCTTCTCGAACAGCTCCAGGCGCATCTCTTCGATACGGTTCTGTGGGCCGCGCTTTTTCAGCTCGTGGATGTCGATGGATTCCATCAACACTTCCTTGGCCATCACCGCAGCTTTCTCGGCGGTGCCGCCGATGCCGATGCCGAGCATGCCCGGTGGGCACCAGCCGGCGCCCATGGTCGGAACGGTCTTCAATACCCAGTCAACGATCGAGTCGGACGGGTTGAGCATGGCCATTTTCGACTTGTTCTCGGAACCGCCGCCCTTGGCCGCCACGTCCACTTCCACGGTGTTGCCCGGGACGATGGAGTAGTGGATGACCGCCGGGGTGTTGTCCTTGGTGTTTTTGCGCGCGCCTGCCGGGTCGGCCAGGATAGAAGCACGCAGGACGTTTTCCGGCAGGTTGTAGGCGCGACGCACGCCTTCGTTGATCATGTCGTCCAGGCCCATGGTGGCGCCATCCCAACGCACGTCCATGCCCACGCGCACGAACACGGTAACGATACCGGTGTCCTGGCAGATCGGGCGATGGCCGGTGGCGCACATGCGCGAGTTGATCAGGATCTGGGCGATGGAGTCACGGGCCGCTGGCGATTCTTCGCGCAGGTAGGCTTCGTGCATGGCCTGGATGAAATCCACGGGGTGGTAGTAGGAAATGAATTGCAGGGCGTCGGCAACGCTCTGAATCAGGTCGTCTTGCTTGATCACGGTCATGAGTCGCGCTCCTCTATAAGGGAACATTCAATAAAGGTGGGCTCAGTGTTGCATCGGTCGGCTGAGCTCACCTTTCCAAGGCACGCCAAAATGGTGCAGGCGCGACGCTAAAAAGGCGCGGCAGTATAACCCGGCTCGGTGGCCGATACACCCGACTATGGTCAAACTGTCGCAGGCATGATTCCCTGTGCGCGCCCCTTGTGATTGAGCCCTTATATGCCTGAACTCTACGTCGGCGAACGCCATTGGTCGGTATCTTCCGGCAGCAACCTGCTGGATGCCTTGAACCAGGCCGGTGTGGCCGTGCCCTACAGTTGCCGCGCCGGCAGTTGCCATGCGTGCCTGGTGCGATGCCTGGGGGAGGTCGAGGACAAACAACCCGAGGCCTTGAGCCCGGCGCAACGCCAGGACGGCTGGCGCTTGGCTTGCCAGTGCCAGGTGAGCGGGGACCTGCGCGTTGAGACCTTTGACCCGGCGCGTGACGGGTTGCCAGCCCAGGTGGTGGGTGTGGATTGGTTGAGCCCGAGTGTGCTGCGCCTGCGTCTGCAGCCTGAACGTGGCCTGCGCTACCGGGCCGGGCAGCACCTGGTGTTGTGGGCGGGACAAGTGGCGCGGCCCTATTCCCTGGCGAGCTTGCCCCAAGATGACCCGTTCCTGGAGTTTCACCTCGATTGCCGTCTGCTTGGCGAGTTCAGTGATCTTGCTCGCCAGTTGCAACTGGGCGACCGTCTGCGTCTGGGCGAATTGCGCGGTGGTGCGCTGCAATACGATCCTGACTGGCAAAGTCGGCCGTTGTGGCTGCTGGCATCCGGCACCGGCCTTGGCCCTCTTTGGGGGGTGTTGCGTGAGGCCTTGCGCCAGGATCATCAGGGCGACATTCGCGTGATTCACCTGGCCCATGATGCAGAGGGGCATTACCTGGCCGAACCCCTGGCGCAACTGGCGGCACAGCATCCCAACGTGACGGTGGAGCTGTGGACGGCGGCGCAGGCGACCCAGGCATTGGCGCAACTGCGGCTTGTTTCGCGGCAAACTCTGGCTTTACTCTGCGGGCACCCGGCCAGTGTCGAGGCGTTTTCCAAGCGTCTGTTCCTGGCGGGCCTGCCGCGCAATCAACTGCTGGCCGATATGTTCCTGCCCCGTGGTTGAGCGCTGAATTCTACAGCCGCGAGATTCGCCATGACCGATGCCATCCTGCAACACCGCGAACGCGGGTTGCTGACCTTGCAGCTCAATCGCCCCGACAAGAAAAACGCCCTGACCCGCGCCATGTACACGCAACTGGCCGAGGCCCTGGAGCAGGCCGATGCGGATGAGGGCATCCGCTGCGTGCTGATTCAGGGCAACAGTGACTGTTTTACCGCAGGCAACGACATTGGCGATTTTCTTGAACAGCCGCCCAGCGATCTCGACAGTCCACCGTTTTACTTCATGAAAAGCCTGCTCAACTGCCGCAAACCGGTGATTGCCGCCGTGGCGGGCGCTGCGGTGGGTATCGGCACGACCCTGCTGCTGCATTGCGACCTGGTCTACATCAGCCGTGATGCACGGCTGCGCATGCCATTCGTCAACCTGGGGCTGTGCCCGGAGTTTGGTTCAAGTCTGATACTGCCGAGGTTGTTGGGGCACGCGAAGGCTGCGGAATTATTGCTGCTGGGCGAAGGCTTTACCGGCGAGCAGGCGGCAGCCTGGGGGATTGCTACCGAGGCGCTGGGCAGCGGGGAGGCGGCGTTGGCCAAGGCGCGGGAAATGGCCGAGCGGTTTGAGGCCTTGGCGCCGGGTGCGGTGCAGGTGACCAAGCAGTTGATGAAGGGTGTGGATCGTGAGCAATTGCGGCAGGTGATTGAGGAAGAGGGCGCTTTGTTTGTCCAGCGGTTGAGGTCGCCGGAGGCGGTTGCGGCGTTGTCGGCTTTTATCACTCGGCGATGAAGCTTTGGTGATTGGTCTGGCCTCTTCGCGGGCAAGCCCGCTCCCACATTCTGACCGAGTTCCTTCAGGATGTACGCGGTTAACTGTGGGAGCGGGCTTGCCCGCGAAGGGGCCCTCCAAGCCAACACATCAATCGGTTTTAAATGCAAAAAGCCCCGCCATTCACAGGGCGGGGCTTTTGTTTTTCAGCGTGTTACTCAGTACTGCGGGTCGCCCACGTGCAGGATCTTCATGCCGTTGGTGCCACCGGTGGTGTGGTAGCTGTCGCCCTTGGTCAGGATAACCCAGTCGCCTTTCTCTACGACGCCACGTTTGACCAGCTCGTCGATAGCCTTCTGGCTGACTTCGTTCGGTGCCAGCGAGGCCGGGTCGAACGGAATGGTGTACACGCCACGGAACATCGCAGCGCGAGCCTGGGCTTCGCGGTGCGGGGTGAACGCGTAGATCGGCACCGAGGAACGGATGCGCGACATGATCAACGGCGTGTAGCCACTTTCGGTCAGCGCGATGATCGCCTTCACGCCCGGGAAGTGGTTCGCGGTGTACATGGCCGCCAGCGCGATGCTCTGGTCGCAGCTTTCGAACTCTTTGCCGATACGATGGCTGGAGGTCTTGCTGGTCGGGTGCTTTTCAGCGCCGAGGCAGATACGTGCCATGGCTTGCACGGCTTCCAGGGGGTACGGGCCAGCGGCGCTTTCGGCTGAGAGCATCACGGCGTCGGTGTAGTCGAGCACGGCGTTGGCCACGTCGGACACTTCGGCGCGGGTCGGCATCGGGTTCTGGATCATCGACTCCATCATCTGGGTCGCCACGATCACCGCTTTGTTGTGACGGCGTGCGTGCAGGATGATCTTCTTTTGGATGCCGATCAGCTCGGCGTCACCGATTTCCACGCCCAGGTCGCCACGGGCAACCATCACTGCGTCGGAAGCCTTGATCAGGCCGTCGAGGGTTTCGTCATCGGCCACGGCTTCGGCGCGTTCGATCTTCGCCACCAGCCAGGCAGTGCCACCGGCTTCGTCGCGCAGTTTACGGGCGTATTCCATGTCGGCGGCGTCGCGCGGGAAGGACACGGCGAGGTAGTCCACTTCCATTTCGGCGGCGAGCTTGATGTCGGCCTTGTCTTTTTCCGTCAGGGCCGGTGCGGTCAAACCACCGCCACGACGGTTGATGCCTTTGTGGTCGGACAGCGGACCACCGATCAGCACGACGCAGTGCAGTTCAGTCGGGGTCGCGGTTTCGACGCGCATGACCACACGGCCATCGTCCAGCAACAGCTCGTCGCCGACGCCGCAGTCCTTGACCAGGTCCGGGTAGTCGATACCCACGACTTGCTGGTTGCCTTCGGTCAACGGGTGGCTGGTGGAGAAGGTGAATTGATCACCGATCTTCAGCTCGATCCGCTTGTTGGCGAATTTGGCGATACGGATTTTCGGGCCTTGCAGGTCACCCAGCAGTGCCACGAAGCGGCCGTGCTTGGCGGCCAGGTCACGCACCAGCTTGGCGCGAGCCTTGTGCTCGTCCGGGGTGCCGTGGGAGAAGTTCAGACGGGCAACGTCCAAACCAGCCAGAATCAGCTGTTCGAGGACTTCCGGCGAGTTGCTGGCCGGGCCAAGGGTGGCGACGATTTTGGTACGACGGACGGACATGCACAGACTCCTGAGTTCAAGCGCTGAGGAAGGCTACTATGCTCTTTCGTTGTAGTCATTGTTCGTTTGCACTACTTATCGACGATTGACTTGTTTTCGTTGCGGCTGAATACGAACATCCTTGAAGATTTTCGACGGGGGGTCGATACACTGCACAAGACAGGAGAACCCTCATGCGAATTTTGCTCATTGCTGCCCTGGCCGTCAGTGTTGTCGGCTGCACCCGCTGGTCGATGGACCATCATCTGAACAATGCCTACCGCGCCTACAAGGTCGGTGACTGCGAGCGCGTTACCCTGGAGTTGTCCCAGGTCGACCGTGAAAGTCGCACCCGACGTTATGTACAGCCGGAAGTCTCGATGTTGCGCGGCCAGTGCCTGGAACGGCAGAAACTGTTCGTCGACGCAGTACAGACTTATCAATTCATCATCAATCAATACCCGTCGAGTGAGTACGCCTACCGTGCCCGTGCGAGGCTCGACACCCTGCAACAACTGGGGCATTACCCCGGTGCAAGCGTCGCGCAACCGCGTCCAGCGCCCTTGTGATGATATTCGTCATTCAATAACTGGCCCGTCGCCAGTCTTGGGCTATCCTTTGAATGTTCGTTTGTATAAGTTTCTATGCAAACGGATGTGGGGCCCTGACTGGGTGGCTGTCTAGCGACAGGCAATTGCCTGTCGTCGCACCCAGATCCATGGAGAGGGGGCGATTGTCGCCCGTTCCGAATCACTGGCACGGCCGCAGTAATGGCCATTGGATGGCGATCTCAAAATGTTTACCGACCGACGGATCGAGCGGCATCAACTACCCTATTTCCTGCAAGTGTTTAATCGTCTCACCGACAAACCTATCGGGTTTTTGGGCAATGTCTCGGAAGACGGGCTGATGTTAATCAGCCAATTGCCCATGATGGTCGACGTGGACTTCGAACTGCGCTTGAAGATTCCAGGCGCTGACGACACTTTCCACCCCATCGATCTCACGGTGACCTGTCTGTGGAGCCATGAGGACATCAACCCGCAACACTACGATTCCGGGTTCAGGGTGCTCCAGGCGCCCGAGGAATATGGGCAGTTGATCAACGTCTTGGTGAATTACTTCAGCTTTGATCCGTTGCAGGCTTCGGCATAGATGAAGAGAGTTGGCGCGCCCTCATCAGAGCACGCCGGCTTTCTTCCACCCCAGGTAACGTGTGACCAAGGCCGGTCCCAGTTCAGACGGTAAAGTGTCTAGTAAGGACAGGCCCTGGGCGCTGAGCCGGTCGTGCAGTTCGTTGCGGGTATTCAGGTAGTCGATGGTGCCGCTGTAGGCCAAGGCTTCGGGCAGGGTTTGTACGGGGCCTTGGCGTAGTTGATCAAGGGCTTCCTCGCGCAAACTGGCCACCAGCACCCTGTGATGGCGGCTGATGCGATTGACGGCCGTCAGCAGTGTTTCATCATCCTCATCCCGCAGGTTGGATATCACGATCACCAAAGCGCGCCGTTTCTGTCGAGCCAGCAGTTGGCTTGCTGCAGCCTGATAATCGGCAGCCCGGCGAGTGGTATCAAGGTCATATACCGCGTTGAGCAACCGGTTCAACTGGCTACTGCCTTTGACCGGCGCCAGGTAGCGTGGCTGGTCACCGGCAAAGGTGCACAGC
Source organism: Pseudomonas sp. DWRC2-2 (assembly GCF_049897885.1). Classification (NCBI taxonomy): domain Bacteria; kingdom Pseudomonadati; phylum Pseudomonadota; class Gammaproteobacteria; order Pseudomonadales; family Pseudomonadaceae; genus Pseudomonas; species Pseudomonas sp. DWRC2-2. The sequence goes on along the minus strand of NZ_JAFCXD010000001.1, from coordinate 1,580,485 downwards.
CCAACCGCATCCCCCTGGCGCAACGCGACGTAGCTGAGCAGCAGGCAGGCGTTGAGGGCATGGTCAAAGTGCGACAGTTCGTCATCCTGGCTGCGCATGCGGCGGCCGCAATCGAGCATGAACACGATCTGCTGGTCACGCTCATCCTGATATTCACGGGCGATGGGTGTGCGTTGCCGTGCCGTGGCCTTCCAGTCCATCTGCCGCAGGCTGTCACCCTCGCGAAACTCGCGTAACTGATGAAACTCCAGTCCCAAGCCGCGGCGCTGCCGTTGGCGTACACCCAGTTGGCTCAGCCAGTTATCCACACCCTGCAGTTGGGCGCCGTAGAGACGGGCGAAGTCCGGATAGACGCGGGTGGTATCGCTCACGTCGATCAGTCGCCGAGCTGACCACAGGCCCATGGGGCTGGGCAGGAGAATTTCACAGCGGTTGAAACTGAAATGACCACGCCTCAAGGGGCGAAGACGATAACCCAGTTCACTGCGTTCACCGGGGCGCAGGTCTATGGATTGGGGCATGTGCTCGACGAACAACCCGTCAGGGACATGATCGAACACCTGCACGCTCAGTGGCTGCGGGAAGTCATGCTCGAGAGCCAGGCGTATTTCCCCCCAGCGGCCCAGTGCCAGGCTTCCGGGCATTTGTCGTTGCACACGGGGCGAAGGGCGGCTACGCAGACGCATCGCATCCAGCAGCGCGAGCAGTAACAGCGCCAGTAGCAGACCCCACGCGATGGAGTGCAAGGTGTCGGGCACCTTGAACTGCAACGCTGCCGCAATCCCCAGCAGGATGTCCAAGCCCAGCAATACGCCAAGCCAGTTCAACAGCAGACGGGTCGGTTTCATGGGCGCGTCATTGCCGAGGCGCCGGGATCTGATCGAGCAGTTGCTTGAGCACCTGGTCGACCTCCAGCCCGTCGATATCCAGCTCTGGCGCGATGCGTACCCGATGGCGCAGCACTGCCAGCGCGCAACCCTTGATATCGTCCGGGGTGACGAACTCACCACCGCGCAACAGGGCGCGGGCACGTGCGCCACGTACCAGGTCGATGGAAGCGCGTGGGCCAGCGCCGATGGCCAACCCCGGCCAACTGCGCGTAGCGCGTGCCAGCCGCACGGCATAGTCGAGCACTTGTTCGTCGAGTGCCAGTTCACTGGCTATCTGTTGAAGCTGCAGCACGTCTTCGGCCTGCAGCACGGTGCGCAAGGGATGTACATCCAGCATGTCGGCGCGAGACGAGCGGGTGACTTCACGCACCATGTCCAGTTCTTGCTGCGCATCGGGGTAATCCATGCGCACCTTGAGCATGAAGCGATCCAGCTCCGCTTCCGGCAGGGGGTAAGTACCTTCCTGTTCAATAGGGTTCTGGGTCGCCAGCACCATGAACGGTTGACCGATGGGCAACGCCTCGCCTTCGAGGGTGACTTGCCGCTCCTGCATGGCTTCGAGCAAGGCTGCCTGGGTCTTGGCCGGGGCACGGTTGATTTCGTCGGCCAGCAACAAATGGGTGAACACCGGCCCTTTGCGCAACTTGAACTGTTCAGTGTGCAGGTCATACACGGCGTGGCCGGTGACATCGCTGGGCATCAGGTCCGGGGTGAATTGAATTCGTGCGAAATCCCCCTCAAAGCAACGTGCCAGGGCACGCACCAGCAGGGTTTTCCCCAGCCCCGGCACGCCTTCGAGCAGCACATGGCCGCCGGCGATCAACGCGGTCAGGACATCGTCGATCACCGGATCCTGGCCAATCACCGCCTTGCGCAATTCCGTACGCAGGTCCTGGGCTTGCCTGCTGGCACGTTGCAAGGTTTCGCTGGTCAGGGCAGTGGCGCTTGGAAGTTCGCTCATAGGGCATTCCTGAGGGTTTGCAGGCACGCGACCTGCCGGCTGAAATCGGCACTGGAAAGCCGTTTCTGCGGGAGTGGGTCAAGGACCTGGCTGATGACATGAAGGGGTTGGCGCGTCAGGTGTTCAAGCACCCGGCACTGAGCTGCACTGTCGAGGTGTTCAAAACCGGGGTGACGGTGCCGGGCCGCGCGCAGGATATCGCGCTGCAAAGCATGCAGCAGCGTGCCCTGGCCGCTGCGGCGCAGCAGGAAGTCGGCGCTGGCTTTAAGGTGTTCCTGCAATTGGCGGCGAGCATTGGAGGTTGGAGATCGAGTCGGGCCTTGACGCATACCGGCCCGCCACAGTGCCAGGGCTATCAGCGAAATAAGTGCGATCAGGGCCTGGGGAAAATAGCGCATCAGTAACGTGAACAGGTCGTCGAAGTCACTGTTGAACAACAGGGTCACGGCCGTGCCCTGATTCAGGTACCACAGTAGCCAGGCATTGTCGTGCTTGCCGATGTTCGGGGTTTTCCACAGGTCACTGTCGGTGATCACTGTGACGCTGCCTTCCCCGAGGTCGAGTTGCATCAGGTGGCTCGACCTTGAGCTGTTGGCGGAAAATTGGGCCTGGTGCCTAGGGTCGGTGAGATTGAAATCCGTGTCGAAACTGAAGTACGCCGAGGCGGTTTCATTGTCGACGTAGAGTTTGGTGAGGTCCTGGCTTTTGTTTTTAAGGGGCTTTTTACTTGAAGGCGCAGGTTCCTCAGGTTCGTCACTCAAGGTTTGGTGGATATGCAAGCGATCGAGCAGCAGGTCGCCACTTTTGCCAGTCTCCTCATCCCACAACGCCTCGGCCACCAGCAACAGATGACCACCGGATTTGGCCCAGCTCAGCAGTTGCTCTACCTGGCGGGGTGACATGTTGCTGCGCTCGCCGAGCAGCAACAGGCTGTTGCCCTTGCCCAGTAGGGTAGTCAGTCGCTCCAGGCTGTTGGCGTGCTCAACGGCCACGCCTTGTTGGCGTAGAAAGTGTTCGGCTGCCAAGTAGGGGTTGGCCAAGGCTTCTGGAGAAGGGCCACGATCCACCACCTCGTCGTAGGGAATTGCCTTGGTCCACACGTAGAAGGCACCGGCTCCAAACACGCATGCCAACAATAGCCCGACCCACAGTAACGGCCGGTTCATTGATTGCTCCCCGGATTGAACAGGGTGCGCCAATCACTGCACAGTTTTTGCTGGGCTGAGGGGGGAGGCAGGTGATGACCGTAGGCAAGGTTCTGCCAGTGTTGGGTCAACTCATCGCTGAAAGCCAGGAGCTGCGGTTGTTGCAACCGTTGAACCCGCTCCAGGACCTGGCCTTCGGTATCAGCGCTTTTCAGCGGCACATTGAAATCATGCAACAACCGACTGAGCAGGCCTCGATACAGTAGGCCAAGGGCTTCCCTGGGATGGGTGGCCCACAAATGCTCGGCGGCACTGGCCACATCGTCGGGCAACGTCTGCGTGTCCAGTTCAAGGCCGAACAGTTGCGTGGGAGCGGGGCCGCCAACCTTGATCGTGTGAGGCCTGCGCCGACTGACAAAGGTGCGCAACCACTCACGATAACGCCACGCCAGCAGGAACAGGGCGCCGATCAGAAGCCCCCACAACAGCACCTCCAAACCCAGGGCGATCGACTTGAAAGTATTGCTGTTGAAGTTATCCAACAGCGCCTTCAGCCAGTCCGGAAGCTTGCCGTCGCTGTGAGCTTTGTTTTTAACCGACGGTTTTTCCTCGCCAAAGCGATAGCGCGTGACGGTTTCCGGGTTCTTGAAGGGGGGCTTTTCCAGTAGGGACTGGACAGATTGGCTTGCGCTCTGAGTGCTCAGTGGTTTTGAGGGGCTGGACGTTTCTGCCATGACGTGCGCGCTGAATGGCAGCAGCGTCAGCCCGATCATCAGCAACAGCAGCGGCGCCACATTGCTCAGACGTTGACGGAGGCGACGGAAGACCAACTCCAGGTCCCAGGCCTCCAATACAGTGCGGCGGTTGAGGTAGAGGCTGAAACCGCAGGCTACATAGATGGGTTCCCAAAACACCAGGATCAAGGCGTAGAAGGCGTTGCCCAAATGTTCCAGCCATAACCCTTCCGAGCTTGTCGCCAGTACCAGGCGCTGCCAATCCCAATCCATCTCGACGTTTTGGGGAATGAATAGGTAGAAGAGCGCCATGCAACCGAACCACAAGCCGATCTCCAGGTGCACCCCAATGGTGGTCAACCAGCGTGCGGCCCCGGCATTACGTTGCTGCAGTATACCCAGTCGTTTTTGGCGTGCGGGCCCATCCAGGCCTTCGAGCTGGCTGACCGGCATCACAAAGCTGCGGCTCAGACTGAACCGGCGCCAGGTCAGGCTGGCCAACAGTTGACCCTTGAGCAGGCGCGGCCACTGACGAACGGCCTGCTTGATGCTGGGTGTTTCGCCAAACAGGGCCTTGGACAAGATATACAGGGGGAGGCGATCAAAGGCCGGCTTGAGCCACCAGAACAGGAACATTGCGGTGGACGGGTACCTCCACAGCAGTGCCGTGAGCACGGCGAACACTGGCAGCGTCACCAACGTCCAACTGCCCATCAACAGCAGGCGATGCTCACGGGCCATCAATACGCCAAGGTCCATCGCCTCCCAGGCAGTACGTGGGCGGATTACCACGCTGGCATCACTGAGGCGCATGGCGAGTCCTTCCGGCAAGGCTCAAGTAAGCGACTACCAGCAGCCACAGCGCCGCGCCAACCAGATATTTGACCCAGGGAGCTATAAGGGTGGTGGATGACCAGTACGCCTCAATGAAGGCTGCGATCAACAGGAAGAGCATGACGCCGCATAATATTTGCACGCTCTTGCGCGCCGCCAGCCGCAGTGATTCGCCGCGGGTCAACTGCCCGGGAGCGATCAGCGCCCAGCCCAGTTGCAAACCCGCGGCACCGGCGAGGGCGATGGCCGTCAGCTCGAAGGCCCCATGCCCGATCACGAATGACCAGAAGGTCTGCCCGTAGCCGATTTCGGTCAGATGCCCGGAGACCGCACCGATGACCAGGCCGTTGAAAATCAGGAAGAACACGCTGCCCAGCCCGAACAGTAATCCGGCAGCAAAGGTCTGGAACGCGATACCGATGTTGTGCATCACGTAGTAGCCGAACATCATCCAGTCTTCGCTCGAGGCACGCTCAGCGGTGCGGCCCAGGTGGCTGGCATCAGGGTCATACATGCCCTGCATCTCGGCAACCTGCTGGGGACTGACGATGCTGTAGGTCAGGTCGGGAAACAGGTAGACCAGCAACGCGATACCCACCAGGCTGCCAAAGAACAGCAGGCTCGCTACCAGCACGAAACGCCACTGTTCCCGCACCAACCGGGGAAAATCGGCAAGTACGAAACTCAGCACATTTGCCGTCAATTGGCTGCGATGGCGGTAGAGTTGTTGATGGCCGCGCAAGGCCAGTTGTTGCAAGGGGTCTACCAAATAGCTGCTGTAGCCACGTTCCTGGGCCAGGGCCAGGTGCTGGCACAGGCGTCGGTACTGATGGGGGAAATCGGCCATGTCACTGGTTTTAACCTTGCCTTGTTCCAACTGTTGCAGGTGTTGGGCAAAGGCCTGCCATTGAGGCTGGTGACGGCTTTCGAAAAGACTCTGCTTCATGTTGGCCCCAACAGGCCACGGGCCACGCCGTTGAGTTGTTCCACGGAGCGGGCCGGGGACACTTGCAACGGGGTAGCGAGAATCGACGCCAACTCGTGAACGCGTTCCGTGGAAAGCTCACCCTGGCGTTCCGCAAAGCCAAGGATGGCCCGTTGTTCACTCAGCTCCAGGGCGAAGGGCAAGCGTAGGGCGGCCGCTTGAGGAATCTTGGGGCGCATGAGCGGTTGTTCCCGGTAGATCACCAGTGTACCGGCGGCCAGGTCGCCCAGGCGCTTGAAATGAGGATGCTGCAGGCAACTGATCGCGCCCAGGAAGTAACCGAAGGGCAGCATGTCGACAAACCGCAGCAGATTACGGATCAGTGACGCGGACCAGCCGACCGGGGTGCCGTCATCGTGTACGACACGCAATCCCATGACTTGCTTGCCGGGCGAACAACCCTGGTTGAGCACCTCGAACAGCACCATGTACCACCAACTGATCAGGAACAGCAGCAGCGAGCCCAGGCCGATGCCAACATTGCCAAGCAAGGCCAATGGCACCAGTAGAACGCCCATCACCACCCCGCGCAACCCCAGGTCGAAGGCAAAGGCCAGCGCACGTGGCATCAGGCCAGCGGGGCGCAGCGGCAGGTCGATGCCCTCCGGGGTTTCGATCTGGTAGCGGGTATCCAATGGGGCTGACGGCATCGCGATCCTTGGCAGTGCAGAGTGGCTGGGAGACACGGATGCTAGCAGTGTCGGCGATGGAAGCAACCATTCAAGGTTTTGCTGGATGTTTGTACAGTTGATTTGGTGCTGGTCGCGGACGCCGTCCAGCGCCTAGACTTTGTCGATCTTCAGTACAGGAATAGCCCGTGACCTCCATTTTCTGGTACGACTATGAAACCACCGGCATCAATCCGCGCAGTGATCGCCCGCTCCAGGTAGCGGGCATTCGAACGGACCACGAACTCAATGAGATAGGCGAGCCGGTCAATCTTTATTGCCAGCCCAGCGACGATATCCTGCCCCATCCCGTCGCTTGCGCCATTACCGGTATCACCCCAGCAATCCTCGCGGAAAAAGGCCTGGCCGAGGCCGATTTCATGACTCGGGTGCATGCCGAGCTGGCGGCTCCGGGTACGTGTGGCGCCGGGTACAACACCTTGCGCTTTGACGATGAAATGACGCGCTACAGCCTGTACCGCAACTTTTTCGACCCTTACGCACGTGAGTGGCAGGGCGGCAACAGTCGTTGGGATCTCATCGACGTGATCCGCACCGCCTACGCCCTGCGCCCGGAGGGTATTGCATGGCCGCAACAGGATGGGCGCGTCACGCTCAAGCTGGAGCGCCTGACCGAAGCCAACGGTATCGATCATGGCCAGGCGCACGATGCTCTGTCCGACGTGCGAGCCACGATTGCCCTGGCCCGATTGGTTCGTGAGAAACAGCCCAAGCTGTATAAGTGGCTATTTCAACTGCGCAGCAAGCAGGCGGTGATGGACCAGGTGCGATTGCTGCAACCCATGGTGCATATCTCAGGGCGTTTTTCCGCCGAGCGTCATTACCTGGGCGTGGTATTGCCATTGGCGTGGCACCCGCGCAATCGCAATGCACTGATCGTCTGCGACCTTGGGCTCGATCCCCAAGGGTTGTTGGACCTGGATGCCGATACCTTGCGTCAGCGTCTCTATACCCGTCGTGACGATCTTGCCGAGGGCGAGTTGCCGGTGCCGCTCAAGTTGGTGCACATCAATCGCTGCCCTGTGGTTGCTCCCTTGAATGTGCTTCGGGCAGAAGATCGTGAGCGTCTGCACTTGGACATGGATCTTTTTCAGGCGCGCGCCCTGCGGCTAACTGACGCACAGGAACTTTGGCGCGATAAATTGGCGGCCATTTATGCCGAGGAAGATTTCGTGCCGAGTTCAGACCCGGAGCAACAGCTTTACGATGGCTTTATCGGAGATCGTGATCGGCGCTTATGTGAACAAGTCCGGATGGCCGAGCCTGCGCAATTAGCTCGCCAGCAATGGCCTTTTGATGATCATCGTTTACCTGAATTACTGTTTCGCTACCGAGCGCGTAACTTCCCCGATACCTTGAACAGTGAGGAGCAACAACGCTGGCAGCTTTTCTGTCAGCAACGTTTGTCGGACCCAGAGTGGGGGGCGCCAAATACCCTTGCAGCATTTAAGCAGGCTAAACAGGAATTTGCCGTTAGTGCGACGCCTTTTCAGGCGCAGGTGCTTGAGCAGTGGCAGGAATATGCCGACGCGCTGGCCCATAAGGTGAATCTGTAGTCGGCTTTCATACAATACACAGGCAATAAAAAACGCCAGCAAGCTGGCGTTTTTAATGTATCGCGTATCAGGCGCAGGCCTGGCGAGGCTTAGCCCAGCAGGGTAGCCCAGCCTTCAACCACGTCACCGCCCCACTTGGCTTTCCACTCTTTCAGGGTTTTGTGGTTGCCACCTTTGGTTTCAATCACTTCGCCGTTGTGTGGGTTTTTGTACTGTTTGACTTTGCGAGCACGCTTGGTGCCGGTAGTTTTCACAGCGCCACGCGGTGCTTTAACTTTCGATTCTGGATCCAGCAGCGCGATGATGTCACGCAGGGATTTGGAGTACTCACCCATCAGGGCGCGCAGTTTGCCTTCGAATTCCAGCTCGGTTTGCAGTTTGTCGTCTTGGGACAGGTTCTTCAAACGGGCTTGCAGCTCTTTGATAGCTTCTTCGGTGGCACGGTATTCGTTGATCAGAGACATGTGGACTACCTTATGTAGAGCGCTGATTGACAGGGATAGTGGCCCAATAATAGTCAGGCAGTTTGCCCAAGTAAACATTTAAGCTCGCATTTATGTGAATTACTTTGAATGTTTGTAGCATTGCTATGCATTCGAGTTAATTACTAGGGCGTAGGCCTTAAGATAATCTCGTTGAAATACGGGGAACAGCCGTAGGTTGAGGGAGTAGATTCATATAAAGGTGGTAAAACCATAGGCTATTAAGGGGCAAGCCATCGGCCAGCGATCAGAATAAGCGTCAACGAATACTGCAGTTTTCCTGCGCAATCGCTAGAATGGCGGCCTTTGCGAAGTTCTGGAGTTTCCCCCTAATGCGCACTTTTCGGCTGGTGATTGCTTGCCCGGACCGGGTTGGCATCGTTGCCAAGGTCAGTAACTTTCTGGCCTCCCACAACGGTTGGATCACCGAGGCGAGTCATCACTCGGACAATCTCAGCGGTTGGTTCTTCATGCGTCACGAGATTCGTGCCGATTCGCTGCCTTTTGGTCTTGATGCCTTCCGCGACGCGTTTGCGCCCATCGCCGAAGAGTTTTCGATGACCTGGCATATCACCGACACCGAGCAGAAAAAACGCGTGGTGTTGATGGCCAGCCGTGAATCCCACTGCCTGGCCGACTTGCTGCATCGCTGGCACAGCGATGAGCTGGACTGCGAGATCGCGTGTGTGATTTCCAACCATGACGACCTGCGCAGCATGGTCGAGTGGCATGGCATCCCGTACTACCACGTGCCGGTCAATCCACAGGACAAGGAGCCGGCGTTCGCCGAGGTTTCGCGTCTGGTCAAGCAGCACGAAGCCGACGTGGTGGTGCTGGCGCGCTACATGCAGATCCTGCCACCGGAACTCTGCCGCGAATACGCTGGCAAGGTGATCAACATTCACCACAGCTTCCTGCCGTCGTTCGTCGGCGCCAAGCCGTACCACCAGGCGTCGCTGCGGGGTGTGAAGTTGATCGGCGCTACTTGCCACTACGTCACCGAAGAACTGGACGCCGGCCCGATCATCGAGCAGGACGTGGTGCGTGTCAGCCACAGCGACAGCATTGAGGACATGGTGCGTTTTGGCCGTGACGTCGAGAAGATGGTGCTGGCCCGTGGCCTGCGTTACCACTTGGAAGACCGCGTGCTGGTGCATGGCAACAAGACGGTCGTGTTCTGATCGACCTGTTGTGATTGAAGAATGAAGGGCCTGGGCGTTAAATCGATCCAGGCCCTTTTTCTTTGTACGCTGCCGAGGATTGAATCATGAGTGATCCGCTGGACAAAGCCACTTCAAAAGCCCCCGCCACATTAGGGGAGGGCTGTTTGAGTCGATACGACCCGGATGACCTGAGCAGCGAGGACGGCACCGAGTTTCCCGGCGCCGCCGAACTGTGGGAGCAGGAGCAGGCCAAGTCCGAGACCAAGGACGCCTGATCAGATCCGGAAACTGCCAACCAATTGTTTCAACCGTGCAGCCTGTTGTTCCAGGTCGGCACAAGCACGCAACGTAGATTGCAGGTTTTCCACACCTTCCTGGTTGAGGGTGTTGATCTCGGTAATGTCCATGTTGATCGACTCCACTACCGAGGTCTGTTCCTCTGTGGCGGTGGCGACGGACTGGTTCATGCCATCAATTTCGCCGATGCGTTGGGTCACGCTGTTCAGGCGTTCGCCGGCCAGGTTGGCGATATCGACACTTTCAAGACTGTGGCGCTGGCTTTCACCCATGGTGCTGACCGAGTCTCGCGCGCCGACTTGCAGTTCTTCAATCATCTTCTGCACCTGTTGCGCCGATTCCTGAGTGCGATGCGCCAGGTTGCGCACTTCATCCGCAACCACTGCAAACCCACGCCCGGCTTCCCCGGCACGGGCTGCTTCGATGGCGGCGTTCAGTGCCAGCAGGTTGGTTTGCTGGGAAATACTGGTGATCACTTCGAGAATCTGGCCGATGTTCACCGTCTTGCTATTGAGCGCTTCGATGTTGCTGCTGGAGGCGCTGATCATCGACGACAACTGGTTCATCGCCTTGATGTTGCGTTCCACCACTTGCTGGCCATCCTCAGCCAGATGCCGTGCATCGCTGGCCTGATGGGAGGCCTGCGCTGCATTGCGCGCGATTTCCTGGGCCGCAGCGCCCAGTTCATTGATGGCGGCAGCGACGCTATTGGTGCGATTGGCCTGCTCATCGGAATTGACCATCGACGAGTTGGAGGCGCTGACCACCCGCAGTGCCACTTCATTTACCTGTTCGGTGGCCGAAGACACTTCGCGGATCGACGTATGAATGCGCTCCACGAAGCGGTTGAAGGCGTTACCCAGTGTGCCGAATTCATCGTGGTTCTGGATGGTCAGGCGGCGGGTCAGGTCGCCCTCGCCATCGGCGATGTCCTGCATGGCGCGGGTCATCACGTGCAGTGGTTGCAACAGGATACGGATCAGCATGCCGAGCAGGGCGATGATGATCACCACCGCAATGAGCGTGGCGATGACCGCTGAGGTGCGGAATTCGCTGAGCATGGCGAAGGATTTGTCTTTATCGACTGAAATGCCGAGGTACCAGTTTACCGAGGGCAGGCCCTTGATCGGAGTGAAGGTCACGATGTTGTCTTTGCCGTTGGCCTCGACTTCGCTGAAGTCTGCGCTGATCTTCGGCGTATTTTTCGGATACACGTCGGCCAGGGTCTTCATCACCAGGTTTTTGTCCGGGTGTACCAGTACCTTGCCGTCGGCGCTGACCAGGAACGCATAGCCCATGCCGCCGAAATTCAGCGCGCCGATGTTATCCACCAGGGTTTGCAGGCTCAGGTCACCGCCGACCACGCCGATGCTTTGGGTGCCTTGGTTGCTGGGAGTGGCAACGGAAATGATCAACTTGCCGGTGGCCGCATCGATATAGGGCTCGGTCAGGGTTGAACCGTTGCTGCTCTGGGCGCCCTTGTACCAGGGGCGAACACGCGGGTCGAAACCGTCTGGCATCTTGGTGTCGGGGCGGATGGTGAAGGCGCCCTTGCTGTCACCGACGTAGGTCGCCATGAAGGAGGACGTCAGGGTTTTCTGTTCCAGCAGGCTGGCAACAGCCGAAGGCTCGGGGTTGATGGCGATGTTTTGCGCGGCGTTTTCCACCAGGGCTATACGCCCGTTAAGCCAGGTTTGAATGTTGCTGGCGGTGACATCGCCCATTTCATGCAGGTAGTTGTTGAGATCGTCGCGTATCGCGTTGCGTTGCAGGTAGTCGTTGTAGAGGGTAAACAGCGCGAATGCGGCAATGACGATAAGGGAGGCTGCAAGCAGGATTTTGTGGCTGAAGCGCAGATTTTTATTCATGGCTTGTAGGGTCCGCTAAGGTCTTAATATCCGAAGCGCGTCCTTATGGGAGGCGCAAATGGCAGCGTCAAAAAAGGTGTGATACTTCTTGTGATGGTTCCGGTGGTCCCTGTGGGAACTATCTGACCTATTTTTAGACTTTGTGGGTCTCACACTTCTCTGTATCGACCTGGCCGCACTAAAGATTAACCATGGGTGACGAAATGCCTGACTCCACGCAACTGCTAATCGGCGCCGGCCTCGACGGCCAGCCCATCGCCCAGGCCATGCGCCTGGCCAACCGTCACGGGTTGATCGCCGGTGCCACCGGCACGGGCAAGACCGTTACGCTGCAACGCCTGGCCGAAGCCTTCAGTGATGCCGGCGTGGCGGTGTTTGCGGCGGATATCAAGGGTGACTTGTGCGGCCTGGGCGCTGCGGCGAACCCGCAGGGCAAGGTGGCCGAGCGCATCGCCGGCATGCCGTTCCTCAATTACACGGCCAAGGCTTATCCGGTCACGCTGTGGGATATCCACGGGCAATCCGGTCATCCGTTGCGCACTACGATCAGCGAAATGGGCCCATTGCTGCTCGGTAGCCTGTTGGAACTCACCGACAGCCAACAATCGGCGCTTTACGCGGCGTTCAAGGTCGCAGACCGCGAAGGCTTGTTGTTGCTGGACCTCAAGGACCTCAAGGCGCTCCTCAATCATCTGCGCTACCACCCCGAACTGTTGGGCGAAGACGCGGCGCTGATGACCACCGGTTCCAGCCAGGCGTTGTTGCGACGCCTGGCGGTGTTGGAGCAGCAGGGCGCCGAAGCTTTGTTCGGCGAGCCGGCCCTGCAGTTGGAAGATATCCTGCAGCCCACGGGTGACGGGCTTGGTCGCATCCATCTGCTGGACGCGAGCCGTCTGGTTCACGAAGCGCCGAAGGTGTACGCGACCTTCCTGCTGTGGCTGCTGGCGGAGTTGTTCGAGCAACTGCCCGAGCGCGGTGATGCCGACAAGCCGTTACTTGCACTGTTCTTTGATGAGGCGCACTTGCTGTTCGCCGACACGCCCAAGGCGTTGCAGGAGCGACTGGAGCAAGTGGTGCGGCTGATCCGTTCAAAAGGCGTTGGCGTGTATTTTGTCACCCAGTCGCCAGGCGACCTGCCGGACAGCGTGCTGGCGCAACTCGGCCTGCGCATCCAGCATGGCCTGCGGGCGTTCACGACGAAAGAGCAGAAATCCCTACGCGCCGTAGCCGACGGTTTTCGGCCGAACCCGGCCTTTGATGCCCTTTCGGTATTGACCGAGTTGGGCACGGGCGAGGCGTTGGTGGGCACGCTGCAGGAAAAAGGCACGCCGGAAGTCGTCCAGCGTGTATTGGTTGCACCGCCGCAGTCGCGGATCGGGCCGCTCAGCGAGGCCGAACGCGCTGCATTGGTGGCCAGTTCACCGTTGCAGGGCCGGTATGACAAGCCGATTGATCGGGAGTCCGCTTATGAAGTGCTGATGGCACGCAAAGAGCTTGGGCCGACCGAAGAGGCCAAGCCGGCCGCCGAGGAGCCTAGTTTCACCGACAGGGCCGGGGCGTTTCTCGGCACAACCGCAGGTAAGGCGCTGAAGTCCGCAATGCAGCAAGCCGCCAATCAGATGGGGCGACAATTGGTCCGTGGTTTGTTGGGGTCGTTGTTGGGCGGCAGCAAACGCAAGTAGCGACTCAGGGCTTGGCTTTGGCGTGGGCCGCCAGCCGTTCAAGCGCCGCGCGCAAGCCTGGGTTGCTGATCCCGTCGGCCGTTGCCTGAATGGCTTCGGCCGCATGGGTCGACAAATCATGAACGTGTTCCGCCACGCCAGGTTGGGTGGTGGGCGGCTGTACCTTGAACTGGATGCGCGTCAAGCCAGCGAATTCATCGAAGGCCATCAATTGACGCTGCAGGCGTTTTTGCTGATAGCGCAAGCGTGTCGCCCAGTGGCCATCTGTGACAATAAGCAGCAGGTTGCCTTCACGCCAGGACGCCACGCGGCAATGTTCGCGTGCGGCCGGTTGCAATTGAGTTTCGAGCAGTCGTTGCAGGCGGCCCAGGCGTTGGGCATGGCCAAAGATGGCTTTCAGCGGCTTGGCATCGCGAAGCAACACGGCGGGAGCGCGGGCTGATAAGGGGCGAAACGCCATTATTGGACACCTTAAGTAACAGAGCCGCCATCTTAGCAGAACGCGCCTGAACGCCCCCAGCCAATGCATTCGTAGGGTTTTGTTCATGAAATCAATTGGTAACTTCTTCGCTCCATGGGTTGAAGTTCCGACAAAAGCCCTTATTTTAAACAAGCCCTCTCACAGCACCATGCCAGCATCGGGGAACAACGCCACTTTCCTCACCCACGAATCCGGGTAGAATGCGCGTTCGCATGCGGCCGTGAGGGCTGCTCGGGCCACTCACGGTGCGCCCTCCATCCCTATGTGTGGAAGAACCTGCCGATATGTTTGCGCCTTTGTTAAAGAAACTTTTTGGAAGCAAGAATGAGCGCGAAGTCAAACGCATGCTCAAGACGGTGCAGCTGGTCAATGCCTTCGAAGAGCAGATGGTTGCCCTTTCGGACGAGCAATTGCGCGCCAAGACCCAAGAGTTCAAGGCCCGCATAGCCAAAGGTGAAACCCTCGACAAGCTGCTGCCCGAAGCCTTTGCGGTCGCCCGTGAAGCCGGTAAGCGTGTCATGGGCATGCGCCACTTCGACGTCCAGTTGATCGGCGGCATGACCTTGCATGAAGGCATGATTGCCGAAATGCGCACCGGTGAAGGCAAGACCCTGGTGGCAACCCTGGGCGTTTACCTCAACGCACTGTCCGGCAAGGGCGTGCACGTTGTGACGGTGAACGACTACCTGGCCCGCCGGGACGCCAACTGGATGCGCCCGCTGTATGAATTCCTCGGCTTGACCGTCGGCGTGGTTACGCCGTTCCAGCCGCCGGAAGAGAAGCGCGCTGCTTACGCTTGCGACATTACCTACGGCACCAACAACGAATTCGGTTTCGACTACCTGCGCGACAATATGGCGTTCAGCATGGATGAAAAATTCCAGCGCGAACTCAACTTTGCCGTGATCGACGAAGTCGACTCCATCCTCATCGACGAAGCCCGTACCCCGCTGATCATCTCCGGCCAGGCCGAAGACAGCTCGCGCCTGTACACCGAAATCAACAAGTTGATTCCGCGCCTGGAGCAGCACATCGAGGAAGTGGAAGGCGTGGTGACCAAAGAAGGTCACTTCAGCATCGACGAGAAGACCCGCCAGGTCGAACTCAACGAAGCCGGTCACCAGTTCGTCGAAGAAATGCTGACCCAGATCGGCGAGCTGGCCGAGGGTGAAAGCCTGTACTCGGCACACAACCTGGGCCTGTTGACCCACGTGTATGCCGGCCTGCGCGCCCACAAGCTGTTCCATCGCAACGTCGAATACATCGTGCAGGACGGCCAGGTCGTGCTGGTTGACGAACACACCGGCCGCACCATGCCGGGTCGTCGTCTGTCCGAAGGCCTGCACCAGGCCATCGAAGCCAAGGAACACCTCAACATCCAGGCTGAAAGCCAGACGTTGGCGTCCACCACCTTCCAGAACTACTTCCGTCTGTACAACAAACTGTCCGGCATGACCGGTACGGCCGACACCGAAGCGTTCGAATTCCACCAGATCTACAACCTGGCGGTAATGGTCATTCCGCCGAACAAACCGTTGGCGCGTAAAGACTTCAACGACCTGGTGTTCCTGACGGCCGAAGAGAAATACGCGGCCATCATCAACGACATCAAGGACGGCATGGCCCAGGGTCGCCCGATCCTGGTGGGTACCGCCACCATCGAGACTTCCGAGCACGTATCGAACCTGCTCAACAAGGAAGGCATCGAGCACAAGGTCCTCAACGCCAAGTTCCACGAAAAAGAAGCCGAGATCATTGCCCAGGCCGGTCGCCCAGGCGCACTGACCATCGCCACCAACATGGCCGGTCGTGGTACCGACATCCTGTTGGGCGGTAACTGGGAAGTGGAAGTCGCGGCACTGGAAAACCCGAGCCCTGAGCAGATCGCCCAGATCAAGGCTGACTGGCAGATACGCCACCAGGCCGTGCTGGAATCCGGTGGCCTGCAGGTGATCGCTTCCGAGCGTCACGAATCGCGCCGTATCGACAACCAGCTGCGTGGTCGTGCCGGTCGCCAGGGGGACGCCGGTTCCAGCCGCTTCTACCTGTCCCTGGAAGACAGCCTGATGCGTATCTTCGCTTCGGACCGCGTGAAGAACTTCATGAAGGCCTTAGGGATGCAGTCCGGTGAAGCGATTGAACACCGCATGGTGACCAACGCCATCGAGAAGGCCCAGCGCAAGGTCGAGGGCCGCAACTTCGATATCCGTAAGCAACTGCTCGAGTTCGATGACGTCAACAACGAACAGCGTAAAGTGATCTATCACATGCGTAACACGTTGCTGGCCGCCGACAACATTGGCGAGACCATCGCTGATTTCCGTCAGGATGTACTCAACGCCACCGTCAGCGCACACATCCCGCCACAGTCTCTGCCAGAGCAGTGGGATGTTGCCGGTCTGGAAGCCGCGTTGAAGAGCGACTTCGGTGTGGACCTGCCGGTTCAGCAGTGGCTGGACGAAGACGATCACCTGTACGAAGAAACGCTGCGCGAGAAGCTGATGACCGAGCTGCTGGCCGCGTACAACGAGAAAGAAGAGCAGGCGAGTGCCGAAGCACTGCGCACCTTCGAGAAGCAAATCGTACTGCGCGTGCTGGACGACCTGTGGAAAGACCACCTGTCGACCATGGACCACCTGCGTCACGGTATCCACCTGCGTGGCTACGCCCAGAAGAACCCGAAGCAGGAGTACAAGCGCGAGTCGTTCACGCTGTTCTCCGAACTGCTGGATTCGATCAAGCGCGATTCGATCCGCGTGCTGTCCCACGTTCAGGTGCGTCGCGAAGACCCGATCGAGGAAGAAGCCCGCCTGCGTCAGGAAGCCGAGGCTCTGGCTGCGCGCATGCAGTTCCAGCATGACGAAGCACCGGGCCTGGAAGCGCCTGAGGCATTGGGCGAAGAGGTCGACGTGGCCCTGGCTCAAACCCCGGTTCGCAATGACCAGAAGCTGGGCCGCAACGAGCTGTGCTACTGCGGTTCGGGCAAGAAGTTCAAACACTGCCACGGCCAGATCGAATAAGATTTTTGCCTGACGCTGCAACACCCCGCGCCGCGACCGGCCTCTGCCGTCGCGGCGTTTTGCCATTAATTTCGCCGTCGCTCACGACGGCACAGACATTATCTGATCTTTAAGGAGCGCATTCATGGCTGTTGGTCTTGGTCCTTTGCCCACATTGCACCCGGTTGCCGGTTTTGAACTCGGTATCGCTTCGGCCGGCATCAAGCGCCCTGGGCGCAAAGATGTGGTGGTGATGCGCTGTGCCGAAGGTTCGACCGTCGCCGGTGTGTTCACCCTCAACGCGTTCTGCGCCGCACCGGTGATCCTGGCCAAGCAACGCGTTGCCGGCACGATCCGTTACCTGCTGACCAACACCGGCAATGCCAACGCCGGTACCGGCGAGCCAGGCCTGGTGGCCGCCGCGCGCACCTGCGCCAAGTTGGCCCAGCTGACCGGCGTGGACGCCAGCCAAGTGCTGCCGTATTCCACCGGCGTGATCGGTGAGCCATTGCCGGTAGAAAAAATCGAAGGCGCGCTGCAAGCTGCGCTGGACGACCTGTCGGTGGATAACTGGGCCGCGGCAGCGACCGGGATCATGACCACTGACACCCTGCCCAAAGGCGCGAGCCGCCAGTTCGTGCACGATGGCGTGACCGTCACCGTGACCGGTATCAGCAAGGGCGCGGGCATGATCCGTCCGAACATGGCCACCATGCTCGGCTACATCGCCACCGACGCCAAAGTCTCCCGCGACGTGCTGCACAGCCTGATCCTCGACGGCGCCAACAAGTCGTTCAACCGCATCACCATCGATGGCGACACCTCGACCAACGACTGCTGCATGCTGATCGCCACCGGCCAGGCCGACCTGCCGGAAATCACCGAGGCCAGCGGCCCGTTGTTCGCGGCGTTGAAGCAGGCGGTGTTCGAAGTGTGCATGGAAGTGGCCCAGGCCATCGTGCGTGACGGTGAAGGCGCTACCAAGTTCGTGACCGTTGAAGTCAACGGCGGCGGCAATCACCAAGAGTGCCTGGATGTGGGCTACACCGTGGCGCATTCGCCGCTGATCAAGACGGCCTTGTTCGCCTCCGATCCTAACTGGGGCCGTATCCTGGCGGCAGTGGGTCGTGCCGGTGTGCCGGATCTGGACGTGAGCAAGATCGACGTGTTCCTCGGCGACGTGTGCATCGCCAGCCGAGGCGCCCGTGCCGAGACCTACACCGAAGCCCAGGGCTCGGCGGTGATGCAGCAGGAAGAAATCACCATCCGTATCGAGCTGGGCCGCGGCGCGTGCAGCGAAACCATCTGGACCACCGACCTGTCCCACGAATACGTGAAGATCAACGCGGAATACCGTACTTAAGAGGAAACGCGCGGTGAAACGAGTGCATGTAGCAGCCGCGGTGATCCGCGGTGTCGACGGCAGAATCCTGTTGGCGCGCCGCGCCGATACCCAGCATCAGGGCGGCCTCTGGGAGTTTCCCGGCGGCAAGGTGGAGGCTGATGAGTCGGTCGCCAACGCGCTGTCCCGCGAATTGCAGGAAGAGCTGGGTATACAGGTCACTACCGCGCGGCCGCTGATCAAGGTGCAGCATGATTACCCGGACAAGCAGGTGTTGCTGGATGTCTGGGAAGTGTCGGCGTTTACCGGCGAGCCTCATGGTGTTGAATGGCAACCGTTGGAATGGGTCGCTCCTCGGGACCTGATCAACTACGAGTTCCCGGCGGCCAATGCGCCGATTGTGGCGGCGGCGCGTTTGCCGGCTGAATACCTGATCACCCCAGGCGAACTGGAAACCCCGACGTTACTGCGGGGTATTCAGAAAGCCATTGCTGGCGGTAT
The DNA here is from genome assembly GCF_049897885.1 of Pseudomonas sp. DWRC2-2. Classification (NCBI taxonomy): domain Bacteria; kingdom Pseudomonadati; phylum Pseudomonadota; class Gammaproteobacteria; order Pseudomonadales; family Pseudomonadaceae; genus Pseudomonas; species Pseudomonas sp. DWRC2-2. Next base: position 1,561,876 of record NZ_JAFCXD010000001.1, on the reverse strand, counting down.
CAAGCTGGTGCAACTGCGTGCGCCCAACGGCTACGACCCTAAATACCGTGACCTCGCGGTGGATGCGGTGGGGCTGTGCGCGGGTAAGGCACAACTGATGCTCAAGGGGCCGTTCGAGTGGCTGGGGGATTTTCCTTCGGCCGGTTGGCACATGACCTCGGCACAACTGCGTAAATACGCGAGCAAAGGTCGACCGCTTCCTAAAGATCGTTGGTTGGCGGCGTCTTGCCACAATGCCGAGGAGCTGGCGCTGGCGGAAATGATGGACGTGGATTTCGTCACGCTGTCGCCGGTACAGCCGACCCAGACTCACCCCGATGCCCAGCCATTGGGATGGGAGCAGGCGGCAGAGTTGATCCGTGGGTTCAGCAAACCGGTGTTTCTGTTGGGCGGGGTGGGGCCTGTCGAGCGAGAGCAGGCTTGGGAAGTTGGGGCCCAAGGTGTTGCAGGTATTAGAGCGTTCTGGCCGGAAGTTTGATGCTGTCTTGACTGGCCTCTTCGCGAGCAAGCCCGCTCCCACATTCGATCGAGTTCCACCTTTGGAATACGGTCGAATGTGGGAGCGGGCTTGCTCGCGAAGGCGTCAGATCAGGCACTGAGTAATCAATGGGGTTTAGCAGCTGCTTGCCATAACACCTCAGCCACACCCTGGCGCTTGGCAATCACCCGCGCCGCCACAAACAGCAAATCCGACAACCGATTGATGTACGCCAACCCCACCCCTTCCAACGGTTCCACCGCATTCAATTGCTGACACCGCCGCTCCGCACTGCGCGCCAGGCTGCGGCACACATGGGCTTGGGCGATCAATGCCGAGCCACCGGGCAGGATGAAGTTCTCCAGCGGCCCCACTTCCTCATTCCAGCGGTCAATCGCGGCTTCCAGCCGATCCACTTCCGCAGCGTTCAAGGCTTTGTACACCGGCATTGCCAGTTCACCGCCCAGGTCGAACAAACGATGCTGGCAAGGCGTTAGCACCTCGATCACATCCTTCAGTTCCGGATGTTTGCCACTCTGCTCTTCCAGGCTGGCCAGCAATAAACCCAGCTGGCTGTTCAGCGTATCCACCTCACCAATCGCTTCCACCCGTGGGTGGTCCTTGGGCACGCGGCGGCCATCGCCCAGGCCGGTTTCGCCCTTGTCGCCGGTGCGGGTGTAGATCTTCGACAGGCGAAAGCCCATGGTCAGTGCTCCAGTTGGTTCAGTTCGTAAGGGGGCAGTTGGCTGCCGGCCAACGGCAGGCGCAGGGTGAAGCAGGTGCCTTGGCCCAGGGTGGAATGCACTTCCATCTGGCCCTTGTGGTTGTTGGTGATGATGAAATACGACACCGACAGCCCGAGTCCTGTGCCCTGGCCGATTTCCTTGGTGGTGAAGAACGGCTCGAAAGTGCGTTTGCGCACGTTCTCGCTCATGCCGATGCCGTTATCTTCTACTTGGATCTCCGCCCACGGCGGGTTGAGGCGCGTGCGCAGGATGATGCGCCCCGGCTCACTGTCGTCTTCACGCAAATGGATGGCCTGGGCGGCGTTTTTCAGCAGGTTGAGCAGTACTTGTTCCAGTTCGTTGGCGGTACCGGGCACCGGGCCGAGTTGAGGGTCGAACTGGCGGATGATGGCCTGGCCCTTGAAGTCGAAGCCGATGGCCAGGTCGAAGTCATTGCCAGCGATTTCCACGGCTTGGTCGATCAGCGCCGGCAAATCGCAGGGGGCCATCTGTCGGTTGCTACGCCGGCTGAAACTGAGCATGTGGGTGACGATCTTTGCCGCCCGCGCCCCAGCCTGTTGGATGCCATCGAGCAGTTGCGGCACTTCGCGGCTTTGCAGGTAGCGGTTGACTGTTTCCAGCTCGATGCCTGCCTGCTCCGCATGCTCCAGGTTCTTGGGCAACTCGGGGGACAGGCGGCGACGGATGTTCTGCACGTTGTGCAGGATCGCCCCCAGCGGGTTGTTGATCTCATGGGCCATGCCGGCGGCCAAGCCACCCACGGAGAGCATCTTCTCCGACTGCACCATCATTTCTTCCAGGGACAGGCGCTGGGTGATGTCATCGATCCGGATCACCACGCCACGCCCGGCCCCGCCCATCAGCGGGTAGAACGTCAGCGCGTAGTGCTTGGCTTCGTCGTCCTTGAACCAGGTGACACGCTCGATGCGCTCCACGGTGTGTTGTTCCACCGCCGCCCGGATCTGCGGCAGGTAAGGTTTGAGCGGCTGGAACGCCAGGTAGATCGGCTGGTTCAGGGCTTCGTCCAGGCGTGTGCCGGAGAGGGCGCTGGCCTCCTGGTTCCATTGGGTGACGTAGAGCTGTTCATCCAGGGCGATCAGCGCCGAGGGCATGGAGTCGATGATGCTGTTCAGGTAATTCTGGAAGCCGGTGAGTTTCTTCTCGATCTTGCTGCGAACCTGCACTTCCAGTTCCAGTTTGCGGTTGGTGTGGCGAGTTTCTTCCGCCAGACCCTGAGCCTGGTCATACGCCGCCTGAGAGTCGTCCCGCGCACGCTTGAGCTGTTGCTCACGGGCTTCGATGCGCGACAGCATGGTGTTGAAGGCCTCGGCCAGGCTGCCAATTTCGTCGTGGTTACCGCGGCCGGCGCGCAGGGCGTAGTTCTCCTCGCGGGTGACCTGGCGGGAGAGTTCTTCCAGTTCGTGGATCGGCCGAGTGATCAGGCGTTTGATCTGGCGGGCGATGATCAGCCACAACAGCACGCTGAAAATCAGGATGCCCAGGCTGGCCGTCAATGTGCCGGTATAGAACGCCACTGGCAGCTCGCTACTGGCCACCAGCAGCAGATGCCCGGACGGCTGGCCGGCGCGGGGCAGGGTGATGACCTGGTTGCTGCGAAACTCGGTGACACGCCAGGCTTCGATATGCCGATAGTTGTCCGGCAGGTGCAAGCGGTCGCCGTGTTGCATCTGCGCCAGGCGATTGCCTTCGCCGTCATACAGGGCAGCGGCGCGCAACGGTGAATAGCTGGTCAGTTCGTTGAGCAGCGCGTCTGCCTTGGCGGGCGATTCGAGGGCTTCGGCGGCGAGTGCGGGGTTGGACACCAGGCGGCCGATGGCCTGCAAGGCCTGGGGTGCCATGCTTTCCTGGGAAATCCAGTAGGCGGCGCTGATAAAGGTCAGGTTGGCCACCAGTAACACGGTGGTCAATAGCACCAGCAGGGCGGCGAGCAGTTTCTGCCCGACCGGTAGGTTTTCAAGACGCTGGCGCAGCGGCATCAGGGTTTTCCCAGGTGATAGACAGGCGGGCAGGGTAGCGCGTGGCTCAGTCGCGGGGCAATCCGCGTGCTTGCAAGCGTTCCACCAGTCGCAGTTGCAGTTGTTGCAGGTGCGGCAGGTTCAGATGGTGACGGGCAGCCGCCTGGCAAGCATAGCCCAATAGATAGCTGATTTCGGTGCGACGGCCGGCGGTCACGTCCTGATACATGGACGAGTAGTTGGCGGCAGTGGCCTGGATCACCCGTTCGACTTCGTGTTGCAGGTCCTGCGCGGCAGCGGGTTGGCCGCAGCACGCCAGCAGCTCCGCCAGCTCGGCGCAGAGGGTCGCGACTTCGCAGTGATGGGCTTGCAGTTCGCCATTACGGCATTGATAGAGCACGGTCAGCGGGTTGATGGCGCAATTGAGCGCTAGCTTGCGCCACAGCCGCGTGAGGATGTCGGTGCTCCAATCGTGGGGGATGCCGGCGGCCTGTAAATCATCCAGCCAAAGCGGCGGGGTGGGATGGCTCGCGTCGCCTAGCCAGGTGTAGCCATGGCCGGCGAACACCACACGCCAATCGCCGTCGCGAAATGCGCCTTCGGTGCTGGAGGCAAAGATGCAGCGTGCCTGGGGCAGTTGCGCGGCCACCGCGTCCTGGCTGCCGAGGCCGTTCTGCAACAGGATCAGTTCGGCGTCGGGTGCCAGCCGGTGTTGCAACTGTGCGACGGCACTCTGTGCGTCGTAGGCTTTGCACGCCACGAGTAGGCGATGAATCGGCTCGGGACTGTCGGGCGTTTCGCCAATTACCGGGTATGTGTGTTCCATGCCCTGTTCTACCAGCGTCAGCCCTTTGGCTGCCTGATAGCTGGCCAGGCGCGCTGCATCGCGCAGGATCAACCGCACGGGCACGCCAGCACGCGCCAGCCGCGTGGCCCAGAGTGTGCCCAGGCTGCCGGGGCCGAGAATATGCCAGGTGGTCGACATCAGTTTGTGCTCCAAAGGGTCGCCCGCAGCGAACGGGACAAAAGAACCGCTATAATGCCCCGGCATTTTAGCTTGGGCGCGCTCCATCTCTACTGAGCCCGCCCCTTATATTGGAGAAATGACATGCCTTCGTTCGACGTGGTATCCGAACTGGACAAACACGAAGTCACCAACGCCGTCGAGAACGCCGTCAAGGAACTGGACCGTCGCTATGACTTGAAAGGCAAGGGCAGCTTCGAATTCAAGGAAAAAGAGCTGACCGTCAACCTGACCGCTGAAGCCGATTTCCAGCTGGAAGCGATGATCGAGATCCTCAAGCTGTCGCTGGTCAAGCGCAAAATCGACGCGCAATGCCTTGAAATCAAGGACGCCTACGCCTCCGGCAAGTTGATGAAGCAAGAAGCCGTCCTCAAGGAAGGCATCGACAAGGAGCTGGCGAAGAAGATCGTTGCTCACATCAAGGATGCCAAGCTGAAAGTCCAGGCTGCCATCCAGGGTGAGCAGGTTCGCGTCACCGGCAAAAAGCGTGACGACCTGCAAGAGGCCATCGCGGCCCTGCGCGCCAAGACCTTCGACATGCCGCTGCAGTTCAATAACTTCCGCGACTGATGGCACTTTGGGGAACCTGTGGGCGTTTTTGACGTCCCACGCCCCAGAACCTGCGCCGACGATTGAGCCCTACGGGGCTCAATTGCATTTATGGCCGAACATCCGGTAAACAGGAGAATGTAGATGGATTTGAATGCTGAAGTGGATCACCTGATCAAGACCTCAGAGTCGTGGATCCCGATGATCATGGAATACGGCAGCCGTTTTTTGCTGGCGGTGCTCACCCTGGCCATCGGTTGGTGGCTGATCAACGTGTTGACCCACCGAGTGGGGCGTTTGTTGGCATTGCGTAATGCCGACCTGGCGCTGCAACACTTCATCACCAGCCTGGCGAACATTGCGCTCAAGGTCATGCTGGTGGTCAACGTGGCCTCGATGATCGGCGTCGCCACCACTTCGTTCGTGGCCGCGATCGGTGCTGCTACCCTGGCCATCGGCTTGGCATTGCAAGGCAGCCTGGCGAACTTCGCTGGCGGCGTGCTGATTCTGTTGTTCCGTCCGTTCCGCATTGGTGACTGGATCGAAGCCCAGGGCACTTCCGGCACCGTCGACAGCATCCAGATCTTCCACACCGTGCTGCGTACCGGTGACAACAAGACCGTGATCATCCCCAACGGCAGCTTGTCCAACGGCCTCATCACCAACACCAACCGTCAGCCGACCCGCAAGGTGGTGTTTGACGTGGGTGTCGACTATGAAGCTGACCTGCAGAAAGCCCGTGAAGTGTTGCTGGAACTGGCCAAAGACCCGCGTGTACTGGCAGACCCGGCGGCTGTTGCAGTGGTGTCGACCTTGGGTGATAGTTCGATCACTGTTTCCCTGCGGTGCTGGACCAAGACCGCAGATTATTGGGACGTGGTGTTCATTTTGAACGAACTTGCACGTGACCGTTTGAAAGCAGCGGGGATTGATATTCCGTTTCCGCAGCGAGTAATTCGCGTGATGCAGGAAACAGCTGCCAAGTAATGACCATTAACTGCCTTGAACTTGGCCGTTAGGTCAGGTTCAGGACGCCGCTGTTAATGTCGTTAGTTAGCTTGCTAGTTATTTTGTTGCTGAAACATTAAAGCCATAAAAAAGCCGCTCCCTTGTTAAACAAGAGAGCGGCTTTTTGTTTAAGGCGAAAGCCTTAAGTCATCGCTGTAATAAAACGGTCAATTACAGGATGTTCAGCGGGTATTGCGCGATCAGACGCAGTTCGTCGATCGACGACGAACCGTAGTACACGCCATCAGACGAACGATAGGTCGCTTGACGTACACGCAGGCTCAGGTCTTTGGCTGGGCCGCTCTGGATCACGTATTTGGCTTCGATGTCGCGTTCCCACTCTTTGCCGTTCGAGGTGGTGGCGGTGTTGGCGCCGCTACCGGTCACGTAACGAGTCATGAAGCTCAGGCCAGGAATGCCGAAGGTGGCCATGTTGATGTCATAACGCGCCTGGTAGGACTTTTCGCCTTCGGCGTTGAAGTCGGAACGGGCGATGGAGTTGGCCAGGAACACTGTGCCGCCGCCGTCTACGCCGTAGCCGTAGTCGCCGTCGCCGGTAACCTTCTGGGCTGCCAGGGTGAAGGTGTGTGCACCGATGGTGTACGCACCCTGCAAGCTGAACGCACGGTTATCGAGCTTGGTACGTTCTGCGAACGGCAGAGCGCTGTCTTTGGAAGCACGTTGCAGGCCTTCGCCTTCGCTCTTGGTGTCGTAGATGTTGAAGTCCAAGGCAAACGACTGGTCGTCGCTGATCGCGTGGGTCCAGTTCAGGTTGCTGTAGTACTTACGGAAATAATCTTCAGTTTTCGCGTAGTACAGGCTACCGGTGAACTCAGGAGTGAAGGAGTAGACGCCACCGACGAAGTCGGTTTTGGTCAGGCCCAGGCTGTCATGGTAGGTCTGGTTTTGCGCGACGCTGGAAGTGAAGTGACCGCCTTCAAGCTTCAGGCCCTTGATCTCGCTGCTGGTGATCGAGATACCCTGCGGCAGCTCTGGCAGCAAACGGCTGTCGTCTGAAGCGAATACTGGGGCTGTGGTGTATTGGTCGCCAATTTTCAGCACAGTATCGGAGATACGGAATTTAACCGCGCCGCCGCCTTTGGAGTAGTCATCTTGCGAGCGACCGTCGGAGCCGGTTGGGAACAGACCAGTTCCAGCGCGACCCTTGCCGCTGTCGAGCTTGACGCCCAGCAGGCCGATCACGTCAACACCGACACCGATGGTGCCTTGGGTGAAGCCCGAAGAGTACAGGGCGTTGAAGCCCAGGCCGGATTCTTCGGCACGGCTCTGAGAGTCCGGGCCCGACGGGTTGTTACGGAAGTCGCGGCTGAAGTACAGGGCGCGAGTATTAATGCTGAAAGTGCTGTCTTCAACAAAGCCTTTGGAATCGCTTTGGGCGGACGCCATTGCGAACTGCGTAGTGCCTGCTGAAACAGCCAGGGCGATCATGCTCCACTTCATCACGCGCATCGTGATTTGCTCCTTTGGTTTTAGGAAGAGTACTGCCGTCCCACCTATATTTTTGTCTGGGCGGCTCTTTCTTTTTGTGTCGGCGCAAAGTTATATCACGCTGACAATATTGGCGATACTTGCCCAACTTTCCTTTCAGCTTCTTTACGAGCTTGTCGTAGATTGCTATATCCATGTCGCAAATTCACAGCCTCACTGTAACGAGGCTGACAACTTCAATACTGTTTCCAAACCGTTAAAAGAGCGCAAAAAACGTTACTTTCCAAGTTTGAAATCTTCCTTGGCGTGCATTGAACCGCTGCTGTTTTTCATCGCGAAACACCTGCTTCCCTTCCGGTGCCTTTGCCGACGATAAAGGGATGAATGCAGCAAGCGTGCCTAAACCGTAGATCGAATGTCATTTTTTCGTGAAAAACGTTACCGCTTCGTGAAAACCGCATAAGCACGGGGTTTTTACGCCGTTTGGTTTGGCCTTGAAGCCTGGTCTCTGTGCCTGTGGTGTGGTGCATAAATCCTGTATCCGGGAAAAACGTTACCCGTTCACCCCAGTCAGTGGGTAATCGGCGGATCTCTTTGAGGCGCAATTGGGTCATTTTGGTGCATGCCCTCTGATGCCTCAGTGTTCCGGTGATGGCTCAATGCCTTGTTTTCTGAGGCCTCTGCATCGCGGTTCTCGTCGCAATGTTTTGATCAACGCTTAGCTGATCACTGAAGGATTGGTCATTGAGCGTAGTCGAAAAATCCGTTTGGCTCGAAATGGTGCGTTTTTTTTCGCCACGCCTTGCCTGTGCGCGTATGGCCGACGTGAAGCAACAGCGATTCGCAGGTATGCTGGCGCCTTGAACCTGACCTGCCGAACGGAGTGCCCGCGGTGTTCGCTTTAGACCAACGCCTTCAACAAGACACACTGGTCATCGGGGATTTCCCCCTGTGCCGCCTGCTGCTGTCCAATGACTCGAACTACCCCTGGTTCATCCTGGTACCGCGTATCAACGGTATCAGCGAAGTGTTTCAACTGGATGTCGTCGACCAGCAGCGCCTGTGGCAAGAAACCACCGCCTTGGCCCAGTTGCTGAATGAAGGCTTGTCCGCCGACAAGATGAACATCGGCGCCCTGGGCAACGTGGTCAGCCAGTTGCACGTGCATGTGATCGTGCGCAAACGTGATGATGCCGCCTGGCCTGCGCCGGTATGGGGCAAACACCCGGCGCAGCCTTATACCGATGAACACGTGGCCGCCATTCGTGCTCGTCTGCGCGAGCTGTTGCCCGCCGACTTCGTCTTTACCCAGGGTTGAATCATGGATCTGCAAGACCGCGTCAACGATCTGGAAAGCCGCCTGGCCTTCCAGGACGACACCATCGAGACCCTCAACGACATCCTCGTCACCCAGCAGCGGGCCGTCGAGCGCCTGCAACTGCAGATGACCGCGTTGCTCAAGCGCCAGGAAGAAATGGGCGGTCAGTTCGAAACGTCTGAAGAAGAAGCGCCGCCGCCTCACTATTAATAGGCGCGCATAAAAAAACCGCGATCCAGCCAGGCTGGGTCGCGGTTTTTTTTGCTGCGAAGGCGGGTATCAGCGACGCGGCAGTGCAGCGATCACGTCTTCGGCCTGCAGGCCTTTGTCGCGATTCATAACGGAGAATTCCACACGCTGGCCTTCCACCAGAACGCGATGGCCTTCGCCGCGAATGGCCCGGAAGTGGACGAAGATATCGTCGCCCGAATCACGGGAAATAAAGCCGAAGCCTTTGGAGGTGTTGAACCACTTGACGGTACCGGTATCCCGATTGGTCATGTCGTAGGTTTGCGACGAGGCCGCAGGGGACGAACGGTAGAAGCTGATGGCCAGGTGAAGAACAATGGCGACCACAGCAATCACCAGGCTGAGCAGGATGGCCGGGTGGCCGCCGACTTCAGGCATGGGTGCCAGTAGGGTGAGGGTTTGTACGACAACAGTCAGTACCAACAGCGCGCTGACCAGGTTTTGCAGTTGATGACGCGTGCCTTTGTTCCAGTAAGGGATCACCGGTGCCAGCGTCAGGTTAAGAAGGCCGAACAAGGCCAGGTACAGAGCGTCGTGTTGTTCCAGATACGGCAGGCTTTCAGGCTGCAGGGTCGGGATAAAGGACAGCAGCAAAGCTGCAACGCCCGTTAGCAGGTGGACGATTTTCAACATTTTGATTAACTCACGTTAAGACGGATCACAAGGAGGAGCTGACTGGCACGGTTCGCTTCTGAACAATGGGAGGCGTTGGGCACGTGCGCGGGGTATCAGCCTATGCCGCTGCCGCAGAAAGTAACGGCGACGACACGCCGCCTATTTAACAGCAAAGGCTGTGCCTACTCAAATCAAGCATTTCGAGGTGTTGCAAGGGCGACGGCATTTCTGCGTCAAACGCTTGTCCTAGACACGTGCGGGCTTTTCAAGCGGCCTTCTGGGAGATTTCCTACATGGGCCCAAGGCTTAGACTGTGTCGTTTTCACAGGCCGGGGCGGGGCGAATTGCCGCGCCGGGCTGCGCATCACCGGCACACTTGCTAGAGTGGACCTGCACCTGATCAATGAATGCTTGTCAATTGAAGGGGATAAACATGGCAATCGATATCGGTATCAGTGAAGAAGATCGCAAATCCATCGTCGACGGGCTTTCGCGACTGCTTTCCGATACCTATGTACTGTACCTGAAGACCCACAACTTCCATTGGAACGTCACGGGCCCTATGTTCCGCACGTTGCACCTGATGTTCGAAGAGCAATACAACGAGCTGGCGCTGGCGGTGGACTCTATTGCCGAGCGTATCCGTGCATTGGGTTTCCCGGCGCCGGGTGCCTACTCGGTCTACGCGCGTCTTTCTTCCATCAAGGAAGAAGAAGGCGTGCCGAATGCTGAAGACATGATCAAACAACTGGTAGAAGGCCAGGAAGCGGTCACGCGCACCGCGCGCGGCATCTTCCCGCTGCTCGACAAGGTCAGCGATGAGCCGACGGCCGACCTGTTGACCCAGCGCATGCAGGTTCACGAGAAAACCGCGTGGATGCTGCGTTCCCTGCTCGAAAATAAGTAAACAACTGCCCTTGGCGGCGCCTTCCCGGCGCCGCTCGCTTGTTTCCGCGCATTTCCTGGCGTTGTCCTACGCCTATCAACGTCGCGTCTTCTGGCTGCTGCACTCTGCCTGCGGTTTTATAAGGCCATTGCCTAATGGGATATCCCATGGGCGGCTGTTTGGCAATGGAGTGTCAGGTGTATGTCACGTGGAGTGGGTAATGGAATCATGGAAACCAGTGGTTTTCATAAAATAAAGGTCGACCCCTTTGCAAAAGGGTTCGACATGGGGCTGGCCAAGCCATTGTCCCGGTCGGTAAGGCTCAACGGGTTTTCCACGTGCCTGCGGCTGGAGCAGATCTATTGGAATATCCTCACGGAAATTGCCAGGATCAACGCCTGTTCGGTCAGTGCGTTGCTGTCCTATGTGGATCGGGAAGTGCACTTGCGTCATGGCGGGGTGAAGAACTTCAGTGGGTTGGTCAGGGTGGTGTGTGTGGTTCACGCCTTGAAAGAGCGTGTTCAACCTTCTTAGCCACCGGGCTTCGGGGTCAGCCTTCCTTTGAGGCGGGCAAGGCCCCGGGGCAGAAAGCCGGCTGCGCTGCCTCGATTTACCAGATATAATCTCGCGCTTTGCTGCGCGTGCCGGGGTTGTTCCGGAGCAGGCGTGGCGCAGTAACGTTCTGATCGCCGAGACATCGCCATGCCCATGTACGACTATCAATGTGCTTCCTGTGGTCATCAGTTGGAAGCCATTCAGAAGATCAGCGCCGCGCCGCTGGTCGATTGCCCGGCCTGCCAAGCGCCGGAGCTCAAGAAAATGTTGTCCATGCCAGGCTTCCGCCTGAGTGGCAGCGGCTGGTACGAGACCGATTTCAAGACCGGCTCGAAGAAGAACCTGGCGGGCGGCGACAAAGCAGACTGAGTTGAACTCTACGCGCAGGCTCCTGCATTATCCGTCCCCTGCTTTAATGTACGGTGACGAGGCAAGCCTCCACCGAATTACGAATTACGAGAAGTGAAACCACGACCATGATGCGCAGCCACTATTGCGGCCAACTGAACGAGACCCTGGAAGGTCAGGAAATCACCCTTTGCGGATGGGTTCACCGTCGCCGCGACCACGGCGGGGTGATCTTCCTCGACATCCGTGATCGTGATGGTCTGGCCCAGGTGGTGTTCGACCCGGATCGCGCCGAAAGCTTCGCCGCTGCCGACCGCGTGCGCAGCGAATACGTCGTGAAGATCACCGGCAAGGTTCGCCTGCGTCCGGAAGGCGCCGTGAACAAGAACATGGCCTCCGGCGGCATCGAAGTGCTGGGCTACGAGCTGGAAGTGCTGAACGAGTCGGAAACCCCGCCGTTCCCACTCAACGAATACTCCGACGTCGGCGAAGAAACCCGCCTGCGCTATCGCTTCCTGGACCTGCGTCGTCCGGAAATGGCCGAGAAGCTGCGCCTGCGTTCGCGCATGACCACCAGCATCCGCCGCTTCCTCGACGAAAACGGCTTCCTGGACGTTGAAACCCCGATCCTGACCCGGGCCACCCCGGAAGGCGCGCGTGACTACCTGGTGCCAAGCCGTACCCACGCGGGTTCGTTCTTCGCCCTGCCGCAGTCGCCGCAGCTGTTCAAGCAACTGCTGATGGTGGCCGGCTTCGACCGTTACTACCAGATCGCCAAGTGCTTCCGTGACGAAGACCTGCGCGCCGACCGCCAGCCGGAATTCACCCAGATCGACATCGAGACCAGCTTCCTCGATGAAAAAGAGATCATGGGCCTGACCGAGCAGATGATCCGCAACCTGTTCAAGGAAGTGCTGGACCTGGAATTCGGCGACTTCCCGCACATGACCTTCGAAGAAGCCATGCGCCGCTACGGTTCCGATAAGCCAGACCTGCGTAACCCGCTGGAACTGGTGGACGTGGCCGACCAACTCAAGGAAGTCGACTTCAAGGTGTTCAGCGGCCCGGCCAACGACCCTAAGTGCCGCATCGCCGCCCTGCGCGTGCCTGGCGGCGCGAGCATGCCGCGCAAACAGATCGACGACTACACCAAGTTCGTCGGCATCTACGGTGCCAAGGGCCTGGCGTACATCAAGGTCAACGAGCGCGCCAACGGTGTTGAAGGACTGCAATCGCCGATCGTTAAAAACATCCCGCTGGACAACCTGAACGCGATCCTCGATCGCGTCGGTGCAGTCGACGGCGACATCGTGTTCTTCGGCGCCGACAAGGCCAAGATCGTCAGCGAAGCTCTGGGCGCGCTGCGGATCAAGCTGGGTCACGACCTGAACCTGCTGACCTGTGAATGGGCCCCGATGTGGGTCGTTGACTTCCCGATGTTCGAAGAGAACGACGACGGCAGCTTCAGCGCCTTGCACCACCCGTTCACCGCGCCGAAGTGCTCGCCGGCTGAGCTGGAAGCCAACCCGGCAGGCGCTTTGTCCCGCGCCTACGACATGGTGCTCAACGGCACTGAGCTGGGTGGCGGTTCGATCCGTATCCACCGTAAAGAGATGCAACAAGCGGTGTTCCGCCTGTTGGGCATCAACGAAGCGGAACAGGAAGAGAAATTCGGCTTCCTGCTCGACGCCCTGAAATACGGCGCACCGCCGCACGGTGGCCTGGCGTTCGGCCTGGACCGTCTGGTGATGCTGATGACCGGCGCCCAGTCGATCCGTGAAGTGATCGCCTTCCCGAAAACCCAGAGCGCTGCGGACGTCATGACCCAGGCGCCAGGTGTGGTGGATGCCAAGGCATTGCGCGAACTGCACATCCGCCTGCGCGAGACGCCTAAGGCTGAGTAAGGCTGCTGCGTGAAAGCGCACTGAGGTTTACGCAGTCTAAAAAGGCGCATCTTCGGATGCGCCTTTGCGTTAAAGGACTATTCCTCGCCTGGGGCGGGGGTGATCAAGGTTTCTACAGAATTTCGGAGTTGTGTTATGGCTGGCCATTCCAAGTGGGCGAACATCAAGCACCGCAAAGAGCGTCAGGATGCCAAGAAAGGCAAGATCTTCACCAAGTGGATTCGCGAGCTGACCGTCGCCGCCCGCCAGGGCGGTGGTGACCCCGGCTCCAACCCGCGCCTGCGCTTGGCGTTGGACAAGGCGCTGGGCGCCAACATGAGCCGCGACATCATCGACCGCGCCGTGGCCCGTGGCGCTGGTGCTGCCGACACCGACGACATGGTCGAGCTGAGCTACGAAGGCTACGGCCCGGGCGGCGTGGCGGTGATGGTCGAGTGCATGACCGACAACCGCAACCGCACCGCGGCAGCGGTACGTCATGCGTTCAGCAAGTGCGGTGGCAACCTCGGCACCGACGGTTCGGTGGCTTACCTGTTCGAGCGCAAGGGGCAGATCACCTTTGCACCCGGCACGGATGAAGATGCGCTGATGGAGGCCGCGATGGAGGCGGATGCCGACGACGTGGTGACCAACGAAGACGGCTCCATCGACGTGTTCACCTCGTTCGCCAGCTTCTACGCCGTGCGCAATGCGCTGGAAGCCGCTGGCTTCAAAGGCACCGACGCGGAGATCGTGATGCTGCCGACCACCAGCGCCGAGCTGGACCTGGACGGTGCGCAGAAAGTGCTGAAGATGCTGGATATGCTGGAAGATTTGGATGATGTGCAGAATGTGTATTCCAACGCGGATATCCCGGAAGAAGTCGCTGCACAGCTAGTCTGAAGGATGACGTAGTTCAAACTGTGGGAGCGGGCTTGCCCGCGAATGCGGTGTGTCAGTCGCTGAAAATGTTGGCTGATCCACCGTCTTCGCGAGCAAGCCCGCTCCCACATTGGATCTTCACGGTGTCAAAAATTGTGTTTACTTAACCCGCAGGCGTTATGACTTTAATCCTAGGTATCGACCCCGGTTCGCGCATCACCGGTTTTGGCGTGGTGCAACAGACCCCGCGCGGCTGTGTCTATGTCGCCTCTGGCTGCATCCGCACCGGCGCGGGCGAGTTGGCCGAGCGCCTGCAGATCGTCTATCGCGGCGTGCGTGAAGTGATCCAGACCTACGGACCGGTCACCATGGGCATCGAAAAGGTGTTCATGGCAAAAAATGCCGATTCGGCGTTGAAGCTGGGCCAGGCCCGTGGCGCCGCCATCGTGGCTGGAGCGGAGGAGGGCATGGAAATTGCCGAATACACCGCGACCCAGGTCAAGCAGGCCGTGGTCGGTACGGGTGCTGCTAACAAAGAGCAGGTGCAGATGATGGTCATGCACATGCTCAAGCTCACCTCAAAACCGCAGATCGACGCCTCCGACGCCCTGGCCATTGCCATTTGCCACGCGCACACCCGTTCCAGCCTGTTGCCACATGGCCTGGGTACTGCACGCAGTCGTGGCGGTCGCCTGCGTCTCTGATAGCATCAGCGCAATCGAAATTTCCGGTCAGGCCATGCGCTGACCCCACGCTTTAAGGATCTGAACCGTGATTGGACGCTTGCGCGGCACCCTGGCTGAGAAACAGCCGCCGCACCTGATTCTGGATGTAAACGGGCTGGGGTATGAGCTGGAAGTGCCCATGACCACCCTGTATCGCCTACCGTCGGTCGGTGAGCCGATTACGCTGCACACCCACTTGGTGGTGCGCGAAGACGCGCAGCTACTCTATGGTTTCATCGGCAAGCGCGACCGCGACTTTTTCCGCGAACTGATCCGCCTCAACGGCGTGGGTCCGAAACTGGCCCTGGCGTTGATGTCGAGCCTGGAAGTGGATGAGCTGGTGCGCGCCGTTTCGGCCCAGGACACGTCGGCGCTGACCAAGGTGCCGGGTGTCGGCAAGAAGACTGCCGAGCGCCTGCTGGTGGAGCTCAAGGACCGCTTCAAGGCCTGGGAAGTGGTGCCGAGCATGTTCGCCCTGGTGCCGAATCAGCCGGATATGCCGGCTGGCCAGGTTGCCAGCGCCGAAAGCGATGCGGTCAGCGCGCTGATTTCCCTGGGCTATAAGCCGCAGGAAGCCAGCAAGGCCGTGTCGGCCATCAAGGACAAGAACCTGAGCAGTGAAGACATGATCCGCCGCGCCCTGAAGGGAATGATTTAAGTGATTGAAGCTGATCGTCTGATTGCAGCCACTGGCCCGCGCGACCGTGAAGAGGTCCAGGACCGCGCCATCCGCCCCCTGAGCCTGGCCGACTACATCGGCCAGCCCACCGTGCGCGAGCAGATGGAGCTGTTCATCCAGGCTGCGCGTGGGCGCAGTGAATCTTTGGACCACACGCTGATTTTTGGCCCTCCTGGGTTGGGCAAGACCACGTTGGCCAATATCATTGCCCAGGAAATGGGCGTGTCGATCAAGTCCACCTCCGGCCCGGTGCTGGAGCGGCCGGGTGACCTGGCGGCACTGTTGACTAACCTTGAGCCGCACGACGTGCTGTTTATCGACGAGATCCACCGGCTCTCGCCGATCGTCGAGGAAGTGCTGTACCCGGCGATGGAGGACTTCCAGCTCGATATCATGATTGGCGAAGGCCCGGCAGCGCGCTCGATCAAGCTCGACCTGCCACCGTTCACCCTGGTGGGCGCCACCACCCGTGCGGGTATGTTGACCAACCCGTTGCGAGACCGTTTCGGCATTGTTCAACGTCTAGAGTTCTATAGCACGGCAGACCTTGCGACCATCGTCAGCCGTTCGGCGGGCATTCTCGGCTTGCCCCTGGACCCGGAAGGCGCGTTTGAAATCGCCCGTCGGGCCCGCGGTACGCCTCGAATTGCCAACCGTTTGCTGCGCCGCGTGCGCGACTTTGCCGAGGTGCGGGCCAAGGGGCACATCACCAAGGCAGTGGCCGACCTGGCGTTGAACCTGCTGGATGTGGATGAGCATGGCTTCGATCACCAGGATCGACGTCTACTCTTGACCATGATCGAGAAGTTCGACGGCGGCCCGGTGGGGGTCGACAGCCTGGCCGCGGCCATCAGTGAGGAGCGTCATACCATTGAGGATGTGCTGGAGCCGTACTTGATCCAGCAGGGTTACATCATGCGTACCCCGAGGGGGCGAGTCGTCACGCGTCACGCCTATCTGCACTTCGGGTTAAACATTCCGTCACGATTGGGCGAGATGCCTGTAGTAGACGAATTCCTCGATGCAGTAGACGATTAAAAGCTTCACGCCAGACGATTTATCCGAGGTTTGTGCTGTCCTAGTGGCTGGTGTCGTCATTCAGTCACTGGAAATGTTTCGATGGATGAAAAAACAGTTGCCCAGCCGGATTGGCAACCTGAGGAGTAAGCACTAGAGTATGCGCGCGCAAAACGGGGATCAGTCGTTCGCACATCGCTGTCGCGTTTATTACGAGGACACCGATGCGGGCGGCATCGTGTATTACGTCAACTACCTCAAGTTCATGGAGCGGGCTCGAACCGAGCGGCTACGGGAACTGGGCTTTGCCCAGTCCCAGCTGGCAGGGGAGGACCTGTTATTCGTCGTGCATTCCAGCGAGGCGCGGTATCACGCGCCGGCGCGGCTGGACGACGAGTTGTTGGTCAGCGCTGAAGTAATCGAATTGAACCGTGTCAGCCTGCGTTTCAAGCAGCAGGTCAGGCGGGCAACGGATGCAACGCTGCTCTGTGAGGGGCAGTTCCTGGTGGCCTGTGTGCGCACCAATAGTTTGAAACCCCGGGCCATTCCCGAAGCTCTACGTGCGGCCTTTGCCGACGTAAGCGGCGCGGGTAAACAATCAAAGCAGGAGATTTAGCGTGGAACCTACCGTCGTCGACCATTCCTCCATGTGGAGCCTGGTCAGCAATGCCAGTGTTGTGGTTCAACTGGTCATGCTGACCCTGGTAGCCGCATCGGTTACCTCTTGGGTCATGATTTTTCAGCGCAGCAACCTGCTGCGTGCCGGTCGACGTGCCTTGGAGAGCTTTGAAGAGCGCTTCTGGTCGGGTATCGACCTGTCCAAGCTGTACCGCCAGGCGGGCAGCAACCCTGACCCGGATTCTGGCGTTGAGCAGATCTTCCGCGCCGGCTTCAAGGAATTCTCCCGCCTGCGCCAGCAGCCTGGCGTTGACCCGGAAGCGGTCATGGAAGGCGTGGCCCGCGCCATGCGTGTCGCCATTTCCCGCGAAGAAGAGAAGCTTGAGCAAAGCTTGCCGTTTCTTGCCACCGTCGGTTCCGTGAGCCCGTACATCGGCCTGTTCGGTACCGTGTGGGGCATCATGAACTCCTTCCGTGGCCTGGCCCAGGCCCAGCAAGCGACCCTGGCCACCGTGGCTCCGGGTATTGCCGAAGCCCTGATCGCCACCGCGATCGGCCTGTTCGCTGCTATCCCCGCAGTAATTGCCTACAACCGTTTTGCCGCCACCAGCGAAACGTTGATCGGCCGTTACTACACCTTCGCCGACGAATTCCAGGCGATCCTGCACCGTAAAGTGCACACCAGCGAAGAATAAGCAGGTAATTCCCAATGGCTTTAATCGCTCGAGCTCGCAAAAAGCGCAAGCCGGTCGCCGAGATGAACGTAGTGCCTTACATCGACGTGATGCTGGTGCTGCTGGTTATCTTCATGGTGACCGCGCCGATGCTCAATCAGGGCGTGAAGGTTGATTTGCCCAAGGTTTCCAGCGAAGCCTTGCCGCAAGACAACAACACCCAGGTCCTGACCATTTCGATCAAGGCTGACAAGACCTATTACTGGAACCTTGGCAGCGAAGTCGATACCCAAAAACAGCAGGACAAGGCCATGACCTTGCCGCAGATGACCGACGCGGTGACCAAGATCATTCGCTCTGGCAATGAAGGCGGCAAGCACACCCAAGTCTTCATTCGCGGCGACAAAGTGGTCGACTATGGCTCCGTCATGGGCGCCATGGGCGGACTGCAGAAGGCCGGCGTGGGTAACGTTGGCTTGATTACCGAGGCGCCCTGATGCAGCAACAGCGAGAGCCGTCCGCCTCGGAAAGCTTCTTCTGGCCTAGCGTCTGGGCAATTGCCCTGCACGTCCTGGTGTTTGGCATGCTGTTCGTCAGCTTTGCCATGACCCCGGACCTGCCGCCAGCCAAGCCGATCGTGCAGGCGACCCTGTATCAGCTGAAATCGAAAAGTCAGGCCACCACCCAGACCAATCAGAAGATTGCGGGTGAGGCCCAGAAGTCGGCTGCGCGCCAGACTGAAGTCGAACAGATGGAACAGAAGAAGGTCGAGCAGGAAGCGGTGAAGGCTGCTGCGGAACAAAAGAAAGAAGAGGCGGCTCAAAAGGCCGAGGAATCGAAAAAGGCTGACGAAGCGAAGAAAGCGGACGAGGCGAAAAAGGCTGATGAAGCCAAGAAAGCCGAGAAAGCTGCCGAAGCCAAAAAGGCCGAAGAGAAACAATTGGCTGATATAGCCAAGAAGAAGTCTGAAGAAGAAGCCAAGAAGGCTGCTGAAGAAGAGGCCAAGAAAAAGGCCGCTGAAGACGCCAAGAAGAAAATAGTCGAAGACGCGAAGAAGAAAGCCGCCGAAGACGCCAAGAAAAAAGCTGAAGCAGACGAGGCGAAGAAAAAAGTCGCCGACGACGCGAAGAAGAAAGCTGCCGCCGATGCCCAGAAGAAAAAGGCTCAGGAAGCAGCGCGCAAATCCGCCGAAGAGAAAAAGGCCCAGGCCTTGGCAGACTTGCTCTCCGACACGCCGCAGCGTCAGCAAGCCTTGGCCGATGAACGTGGCGATGAAGTTGCGGGCAGTTTCGACGACCTGATTCGGGCGCGGGCAGCAGAGGGTTGGACACGTCCACCTTCGGCACGTAAAGGCATGACAGTAGTGCTGCAGATCGGCATGTTGCCGGACGGTACGGTGACTTCGGTCAGCGTGTCCAAGTCCAGTGGTGACGGTTCGTTCGACAGTTCGGCGGTTGCCGCGGTCAAGAATATTGGCCGGTTGACCGAGATGCAGGGAATGAAACCAAGCGACTTCGCTCCCTATCGTTCATTCAAGATGACATTCACACCTGAGGATCTAGCCTTGTGAGAAACCTTCTTCGAGGAATGCTTGTCGTTATTTGCTGTATGGCAGGGATAGCGGCGGCGGATGAAAAGAACATCCTGGTCACCAGCGGTAGCGATCGGGCCACCCCGATCGCGGTAGTACCGTTCGGTTGGCAAGGCGGCAGCGTGCTGCCGGACGACATGGCCCAGATCGTCAGCGACGACCTGCGCAACTCGGGTTACTACGCACCGATTCCAAAAGGCAACATGATCAGCCAGCCAAACCAGGCCAGCGAAGTCGTGTTCCGTGACTGGAAAGCGGTAGGCGCGCAGTACCTGATGGTCGGCAACATCACGCCGGCCGGTGGTCGTCTGCAAATCACCTACACCTTGTTCAACGTGGCGACCGAGCAGCAGGTTCTGACCGGCAGCGTGTCGGGCACGGCCGAGCAGATCCGCGACATGGCCCACTACATCTCGGACCAGTCGTTTGAAAAACTCACCGGTATCAAGGGTGCTTTCTCGACGCGTCTGCTGTACGTAACGGCTGAACGTTTCTCCGTAGACAACACTCGTTACACTTTGCAGCGTTCGGACTACGACGGTGCGCGGGCTGTGACTTTGCTGCAATCCCGTGAGCCAATCCTGTCGCCGCGCTTCGCGCCGGACGGCAAGCGTATTGCCTACGTGTCCTTCGAACAGAAGCGTCCGCGTATCTTCGTCCAGCACATCGATACTGGCCGTCGTGAGCAGATCACCAACTTTGAAGGCCTCAACGGTGCTCCGGCCTGGTCTCCGGATGGTTCGCGCCTGGCGTTTGTACTGTCCAAAGATGGCAACCCGGATATCTACGTGATGAACATGGCTTCGCGCCAGATCACTCGCGCAACCAGCGGCCCGGGCATCAACACCGAACCGTTCTGGGGCAAGGATGGTTCGACCATCTACTTCACCTCTGACCGCGGCGGCAAGCCACAGGTCTACAAGGCGAACGTGAATGGTGGTGGGGCAGAACGCGTCACCTTTATTGGCAACTACAACGCCAACCCTAAACTTTCGGCCGATGAAAAGACGTTGGTGATGATTCACCGTCAGGATGGTTTCACTAATTTCCGGGTTGCGGCCCAGGATTTGCAGCGCGGAACCGTAAAAATCCTCACAGATACCAACCTTGATGAGTCAGCCACTGTTGCGCCCAACGGCACCATGGTAATCTACGCCACCCGCCAGCAGGGCCGGGGAGTCTTGATGCTCGTGTCCATAAATGGACGCGTAAGGCTCCCACTTCCTACCGCACAAGGCGAAGTCAGAGAACCATCCTGGTCCCCTTACCTGAACTGACGCGGCGCTACAAAAAGAAGTACTTAACACACTGGGGTTCATTAGGAGTTTCACGATGGAAATGCTGAAGTTTGGTAAGTTTGCTGCTCTGGCTCTGGCTCTGTCCGTAGCCGTTGGTTGCTCGTCTAAAGGCGGCGACAATGCCGGTGAAGGCGCAGCTGTTGATCCAAACGCTGGTTACGGCGCTAACACTGGTGCGGTTGACGGCTCCCTGAGCGAAGAAGCTGCTCTGCGCGCTATCACCACTTTCTACTTCGAATACGACAGTTCGGACCTGAAACCAGAGGCCATGCGCGCTCTGGACGTTCACGCGAAGGACCTGAAAGCTAACGGCGCTCGCGTTGTTCTGGAAGGTAACACTGACGAACGTGGTACTCGTGAGTACAACATGGCACTGGGCGAGCGTCGTGCGAAAGCCGTTCAGCGCTACCTGGTACTGCAAGGTGTTGCTCCAGGCCAACTGGAACTGGTTTCCTACGGTAAAGAGCGTCCAGTTGCTACTGGCCACGACGAGCAGTCCTGGGCTCAAAACCGTCGCGTCGAACTGCGTAAGTAATTCGTCATGCGAACGTGCCGTCGTGCTCTAACTGTATTGGCTCTCAGCCTCGCACCGCTTGCGGTGTGGGCTGCGGTTCCTGTGGAAGATAGCAACTCTGGCTATAACAATAGCGGGAGCAGTTATCCGCCAGCAGGTTATGGCACGAACGGCGCCTATGCGGGGGGAGCGGCTACGTCCGCTCCCTCGGCACAGGGCGAACTGTTCAACCAGCTGCAACGCATGCAGGATCAACTGGCGCAGCAACAAGGCACCATTGAAGTGCTGCAAAACCAAGTGAACCAGCTGAAGCAAGAAGGCCTGGAGCGTTACCAGGATCTTGATCGACGCATTGGAGCCGGCGTTCAACCTGCCGCAACTCCTGATAATTCTTCTACCGGTGGCGCGCCAAGCGCTGCTGCCGGTGGTGCAGCAGCAGGGGCGGCTGCCAGCCAAGCCCCTGCCGCGAGCAGCGAACCGGGTGATCCGGCGAAGGAAAAGCTGTATTACGATGCAGCCTTCGACCTGATCAAAGCCAAGGATTTCGATAAGGCCAGCCAGGCCTTTACCGCTTTCCTGCGCAAATACCCGAACAGCCAGTACGCGGGCAATGCCCAATACTGGTTGGGTGAAGTCAACCTGGCCAAGGGTGATCTACAGGGCGCGGGCCAGGCATTTGCCAAGGTCAGCCAGCTCTACCCCAAGCACGCCAAGGTTCCGGATTCACTGTACAAACTCGCTGACGTAGAACGCCGCCTGGGTCATACCGACAAGGTCAAAGGCATTCTGCAGCAGGTTGTGGCCCAGTATCCGGGGACTTCCGCTGCCCAGTTGGCTCAACGGGATCTGCAGCGCTTGTAAGCGATGCAGCCCGTTTAGAAGAAACCCGCGCCTGGCGCGGGTTTTTTCGTTAGAATCCACGCCCTTTTATGAAACACGCTTTTTGGGGCCTGCGCGTTGGCGGGGTTCCTTTAAGTGCCTGACGGAGGCGGACAGCCTGTTTAGCTGTTACGCCCGTGGCGACTATGCAAGACACATTACGTATTACCGAAGTTTTTTACTCGTTGCAGGGTGAAACGCGAACGGCTGGCCTGCCCACAGTATTTGTGCGCCTGACCGGTTGCCCCCTGCGTTGCCAATACTGCGACAGCGCCTACGCCTTCAGTGGCGGCACGGTGCGCACCCTCGATGACATTCTGGAGCAGGTCGCCGGCTACAAGCCGCGCTACGTCTGTGTGACCGGCGGCGAGCCGTTGGCCCAGCCCAATGCCATCCCGTTGCTCAAGCAGCTGTGTGATGCCGGCTACGAGGTTTCCCTGGAGACCAGTGGCGCCCTGGACATCTCCGCGGTCGACCCCCGTGTCAGCCGCGTGGTCGACCTCAAGACCCCCGACTCCAAGGAAGCGCACCGCAACCGCTACGAGAACATCGAGCTGCTGACGGCCAACGACCAGGTCAAGTTCGTCATTTGTTCCCGCGACGACTACGACTGGGCGAATTCCAAGCTGATTCAATACGGGCTGGACCGCCGCGCAGGCGAAGTGCTGTTCTCGCCAAGCCACCATGACCTGAATGCACGCGACCTCGCCGATTGGGTGGTTGCAGACAACCTACCGGTGCGCCTGCAATTGCAGCTGCATAAATACCTTTGGAACGACGAGCCAGGACGCTGATATGACTGAACACACAATGGATCAAAAACGCGCGGTAATCCTGCTATCCGGCGGCCTCGACTCCGCCACCGTGGTGGCCATGGCCCAGGCGCAAGGCTACAGCTGCTACACCATGAGCTTCGACTACGGCCAGCGTCACCGCGCCGAGCTGAATGCCGCCGCGCGTGTCGCCCGTGAGATGGGCGTGGTCGAGCATAAAGTGATTGGCCTGAACCTCAACGGCATCGGTGGCTCCGCGCTGACCGACAGCAGCATCGATGTGCCGGAAGCGCCCAGCGAAGGTATCCCGGTGACCTATGTGCCGGCACGCAACACTGTGTTCCTGTCCCTGGCCCTCGGCTGGGCAGAAGTGCTCGACGCTCGCGACATCTTCATCGGCGTCAACGCAGTGGATTACTCCGGTTACCCGGACTGCCGCCCAGAGTTCGTCGAGTCGTTCGAGCGCATGGCCAACCTCGCGACCAAAGCCGGTGTAGAAGGTCAGGGTTTCCGTATCCTGGCGCCGCTGCAAAACCTGAGCAAGGCCGATATCGTCAAGGCTGGTGTAGGACTTGGCGTAGATTATTCGCTGACTGTTTCCTGCTATCAGGCAGACGATGACGGCCGCGCTTGTGGGAAATGCGACAGCTGCCGACTGCGTGCAGAAGGCTTCCAAGCGGCCGGAATTACTGACCCAACGCGTTATTTCTGATTTATTTCAAATAAGGTGTTGAATAATCCTTAGAAATCAGTATTATACGCGCCACCACACAGCGGGTCGTTAGCTCAGTTGGTAGAGCAGTTGGCTTTTAACCAATTGGTCGTAGGTTCGAATCCCACACGACCCACCATTTTTGGCGGTTTAGAAAATCCGGAAGGCCCACGCAAGTGAGGATTTCCGGGTTTTTTTTTGCCTGTTGGAATACAGAGAAAGCCCCAGGCATACGAAGTGCCTGGGGTTTTTTGTATCCGAGCCATTGTCAGGCTCTGTTCAAAACCAATGGGTCATGATCAGGCTTCAAGGTCATTATTGGGGATGAAAAACAGCTAAAGTCTTTGAATATCCTAGGATTGTCCGACAATCACCCGCATGAAAAACTCTTCATAAACCCCCCGCTCGAACGTTGGTAGCTTCCTCGTCGCTGCCCCACAATTCGAGTCCTAATAATGAATAACAAAACTCTTAAAGGCGCCTTGGCGCTCGCCGTTTCCCTTGCCTCAACCCCGCTGTTCGCCGGTGGTTTCGCGCTCAATGAACAAAGTATCAGTTCAATGGGCACGGGCTATGCCGGTCGTTCCTCATCGGCCGAAGACGCCAGTACCGTGTTCGGCAACCCCGCCGGTATGTCTCGCTTGAAGCAGAATGAAGTCAGTCTCGGTGCGACTTACCTCGATGCCAAAACCGATATCAAGAACGCCAGTTCCTCGCAGTTCGGTGCCGACAACCCAGGCACCAACAAGGGCGATATGGTGCCCGGCATTGCCGTGCCGATGGGCTACCTGGTCACGCCCATCGATGAGCACTGGGCGTTTGGCCTGGGCATCTATGCACCGTTCGGCCTAGTGACTGACTATGAGCACAGCTTCCAGGGCAATGGCTTCGGCAACAAGAGCAAGGTTTCGGTCATCACCGTGCAGCCGACGGTCAGCTATGCCTTCAACGACAAGGTGTCGGTAGGTTTCGGCCCGACCTTCAACCGCATCAGTGGCGAGCTGGATTCCAATGTGCCGCTGGGTGGCGGAGCCGGCGAAAGCGTGAAGGTCAAAGGCGACGACAACGCCACCGGGTTCAACGCCGGTATCCTGGTGCAACCCCTCGAAAGTACGCGTATCGGCGTGACCTACCACTCGCAGGTGGTGTACCACCTCACCGGCAAGACCCACGCCTCCGGGGTGATTTCCGATGCCTTTGACGGTGGCCCGCAGCGTTATGACGCCAGTTTGAACGTGACCACGCCGTCCTCGGTGGATTTCTCGGTCACCCATCAACTGAATGACGACTGGACCCTCTACCTCGGCAGCACCTACACCCGTTGGAGCCAGTTGAAGAAGATCACCATCAACAACGACGGGGTGTCCGACCTTACCGCTCAATTCGGCGGCCTGGGCTCGATCACCGAGCAACAGCACTGGCATGACACCTGGTCCCACGCTATCGGCGCGGCGTATCGGGTCAACAAACAACTGGTACTACGGACCGGTTTCTCGGTGGACCAGACGCCGACTAACAACACCGACCGTTCCGTGCGGATTCCTACGGGGGATCGCACTGTTTTCAGCCTGGGCGCCGGCTGGACGCCCGTCGACAACCTGACGTTCGATGTGGCGTATTCCTACCTCAAGGAGGAGCCGATCAAGGTCCATCAGAACCTTTCCCAGGTAGGGCTGACGTACAATGCCAAGTATGAAAACAGCGCCAATGGGTTCGGTGGATCGGTGACTTACCGGTTCTGATTTTCGCAAAACCGCAAGGAGCCAGCTTTTTGGCATGGCTCTTTGCTATCTACGTGCTGTCAATCGATCGAAGTCTTGGTTAAATTGAGCATTGTCCAGCTCAAGACAGGGATCGTCATGACCACGCTTTCGCCTATTAATACCGGCAATACGCTTATCGCCCGTCCGACAGAAACGCCGCCTGCAACCCTGACGCACAACGTTGAAGTCAGCCTGAAGAGGCCCTCTGCAGTCGTCAGCCTGGGCAACGTCGTCTCCGATACGCTTTCCGACACCTATTCCCGTCGCGGGCAACTACCGGGTCAAGAAACCGTGCGCGCCTGGGAAAGTGACAGCCAGGACGCGCTCAGCAAGTCGCTCAACGCCAACTTCAATTCGCAGTCGACGGCCAGCCGCTTCAGTGGCTTGGGCGCCGGTCTGATTGCGCAGTTCGCCAAGGGCGGGGCAGCGGTTTCCCAGTCGGTGATGTTCGCGAGTGCCGACCGCGCGGCGAACGCGGGTGAAATCAAACTTGATCAGAGCCTGCTGCACACCAAGGCCGACAATCAGGTCAGTCTCAGCATCAAGACCGCCAGCGGCAAGACCGTCACCTTCAGCCTCTCAAGCCAGACCGATGGCCTGGGTGTGCAAGCGACGTTAGACGGTGGCACCTTGACCGATGAGGAGCTCAAGGCCGTCGGCAAACTGGGCAGCGCCTTCCAGTCCGCCGTGGATGGGTTGACGGCAATGCCACCGAAGCTCGACCTGAGCCAACTGACGCAGTTTGACACCAAGCTGCTGGCGTCGGTGGACCTCAATGCCACGCTCAAATCCCTGGACGGCCAGGACCTGAGCCTGGCCTTCCATGCCGATAGCCAAAGCCGCACTACCCGCATGAGTGGCCCGCTCGGCGAGCTGAACCTGGCCGTCGACCTGAAAAACGCTGCGATCCTCGGCAACGCCAAACAACAAGCCAAGGCCCTGCAAAGCTATCTCGCCCAATTCGACCGGGCGCAGGAGCGCGGCAGTGCCAAGCCAGAGCTGATGGCGATGTTCAAAGACGCTTTCAGTGCCATGAACAGCCATTACCCACAGGGCGTTACCCTGCCCGAAGCGTTGACGCGCAATTCGACCGACCAGGGCTTGCTGACCGGCTTGGCGGACTTCAAGGCATCCATCAAACAGGCCAGCGAATCGCCTAACCCGATGCGCCCGTCTGAGGTGGACAGCTTCGCCTACGAGGTCTCGCAAAAGACCCGCGTTGGCGGCAACAGCCTGTTGGATCGCAGTGTCAGCCAGGACCAGCAGTCGAGCCTGTCCGCGAGTTTCCATAAGGGGCTTAAGGGCGGCAAAGCGCCTGCCCTGGACGGCAACGCAGAGTCGCAGAACTATCGCTACGTACAAGTGCAGGACAAGGCCAGCAGTTCGGCCAAGCTTTCCTACAAGGACGGCCTGCTGGCCAGTGCAACCCTCGATCAAAGTGCCAGCCAGAACACCCGCACGCAGCAATATGTGATGGGCAAGTTGGTGGAAGACACCACGGTGCCGAAAGAGGCGTCGGTCAAGCGCGACTATCTGGTGTTGCTCGAATACGCGGCCAAGGAAAGCAAGAAGTCCAAGGATGCGCTGGAGGAGTCCACTCTCAAGGAAGCCCTGGCCAGCCTGCATGCTTCGGTGATGTTGCAGGAAGATCCGTCCGCACTGGCACGCTGACACGGCTGTAAAAAGGCATCTCCAGTGATGGAGGCGCCTTTTTTTTGCCCGGCAGACGCACCGACGAATGCCAGATTAGGCTTTTGAAACCCTTGGATATTCTGTAGCCTTGCGCAGCTTCACCTTAACCCGTGCTTGATGAACACAATCACTTCGTCCGGCGGCGCCCGAAGGGCTCCAGAGCCGGTGGTACACTCGACTTTCGCGCAACTGCGCCTGCAGGTCTTGCGAACATGACGCAAATTTCCGAACGCCTTCTGGTTCAAGCCCACCTCGACGCCAAGCAGCCCAAGGCCCTCAGCGCCGCTGAAGAGGCGAACCTGCGTACCGCCATCGCCGCCGAGCTCAAGGCTCAAGACGCGGTGCTGGTTGCCCACTTCTACTGTGACCCGGTGATCCAGGCCCTGGCCGAAGAAACCGGCGGCTGCGTCTCCGACTCCCTGGAAATGGCCCGCTTCGGCGCTGCCCACCCGGCCAAGACCGTATTGGTCGCCGGCGTGCGTTTCATGGGCGAGACCGCCAAGATCCTCACCCCCGAAAAACGCATCCTCATGCCCACCCTGGAAGCCACGTGTTCCCTGGACCTGGGTTGCCCGGTGGAGGAATTTTCGGCGTTCTGCGACCAACATCCCGAGCGCACCGTGGTGGTGTACGCCAACACCTCGGCGGCGGTCAAAGCCCGGGCGGATTGGGTGGTGACATCGAGTTGCGCATTGGAAATCGTCGAAAGCCTGATGGACAACGGCGAGACGATTATCTGGGGCCCGGACAAGCACCTGGGCACCTACATCCAGCGCCAGACCGGTGCCGACATGCTGCTGTGGGACGGTGCCTGCATCGTCCACGAAGAGTTCAAGTCCAAGCAGCTTGAAGACATGAAGGCGCTGTACCCGGATGCAGCGATTTTGGTGCACCCTGAGTCGCCGACCTCGGTGATCGAACTGGCAGACGCCGTAGGTTCGACCAGCCAGTTGATTGCGGCTGCCCAGCGCCTGCCGAACAAGACCTTCATCGTCGCCACCGACCGCGGCATTTTCTACAAGATGCAGCAGCTGTGCCCGGACAAAGTCTTTGTCGAGGCGCCTACCGCCGGCAATGGCGCGGCGTGCCGCAGTTGCGCACATTGCCCGTGGATGGCGATGAACACGCTGGAGCGCACGCTGCAGTGCCTGCGCGAGGGCAGCAACGAGATCTTCGTCGAGCCCTCAGTGATCCCGCAGGCCGTGCGCCCGCTCAAGCGCATGCTTGATTTCACTCAGGCTGCCCGCCTGAAACTGGCCGGCAACGCCTGAGTCGTTATTTTTTCTGTTTGGGGATGCGAACCAGCTGGCTGTCGGAATAGATGTCATGCCAGCTGCGTTTGCGCTTATCAACCAGCGACCAGATAAACCCCAGCCCCACGCACAACCACGACGCAATCGACACCACAAAGCGCAACAGCGCCTGCCACAGGCTGATCCGTGAGCCATCGGCGTTCTGCACGCGCACGCCCCACACCTGCATGCCCAGGGTCTGCCCGGAATGGGTCCAGAACTTGGCGAAAAAACCGAACAGCACGAACAGCAGAATCGTCGACAGCAACGGGTCGCCGTCCAGCGCGCCGGACTCGGTCAGGGTGCGCATCTTCGCTTCACCGACAAACGCGATCCAGATCAGTTTGTAGACGAACGCGGTAACGATCAGCAGGGCAGTGCACAACAGAAAGTCATAGAACATCGCTGCCAGGCGACGGCCCAGGCCAACGGCGGGAAATTCGCCTTGAGGGCTCAGCAGGGGTTTTGACATGGCAGGGCTCTCTTGTGAAAAAAGCCATTTTACGAGCAAACGCACATAAAAAAGCCCCTGATGTCACCATCAGGGGCTTTTTGTCGCAGGAGGGATCAACCTTCCGCTTGTACTTCGTCAGCCTGCATGCCTTTTTGGCCTTGCACAGCAACGAACGTCACTTTCTGGCCTTCTTTCAGGCTCTTGAAGCCGTTGCCCTGAATAGCGCGGAAATGCACGAACAGATCCGGACCGCTTTCTGGAGTGATAAAACCAAACCCTTTCTCGTCGTTAAACCACTTGACGGTACCGCTCTGACGTTCAGCCATTTTCTTATTTCCTTGACGCTAAAAATTAATGACAGCCCCTTTCGCAGGAAAGAGTACTGGGCTGGGTTGCAGGAAAGTAAGAGACGTCGAACGGGTTGTAGCACAACTACTTCAGCTACTGCCCAGGTCCAGGTTCCAAGCGACCCATGCAAACACAGTGGGCAAACTCTACGCCAACTAATAGAGAAAAAACAAGCCCTGCCAAAAGCCCAGGTTTTGCTGGGGCTTATGACACTTGGGTGAATGTTGTGGATCCGACTTATTCGATAGAGTTGGTCACTTGTTATAGCTTGATCCCTATAAAAAAGACTATCGAGAGTGCACTGTTTTATGGCGATTGCGTTACAAATTAGTGCGCGTTAACGCAATCGCGTTACTTATAGAAACAGTCAATCAACCACGGTAGTAACGTTGCGGCACAAATGGCATTTTACTTACACGTAGTGGCACCTTTTTTCCACGTACCAACGCAGAGACTTCGGTATCCAGTGCGGTGAAGGCGCTGTCCAGGTAACCCATGGCCAGCGGGCCGCCGAGGGTCGGACCGAAACCGCCGCTGCACACACTGCCGATCACGGTGCCGTCGGCGTCGACGATTTCTGCGCCTTCACGCACCGGCGTGCGTTCTTGTGGCAACAGGCCTACACGTTTGCGGCTCACACCGGTTTGCTGCTGGGTGAAGATCTTGTCGGCACCCGGAAAGCCCCCGGCACGGGCGCCGTCGGCACGACGGGCCTTGGAGATCGCCCACAGCAGGCTGGCTTCGATCGGTGTGGTGTCGGTGTTCATGTCGTGGCCGTACAGGCACAGGCCGGCTTCCAGGCGCAGCGAGTCGCGGGCGCCCAGGCCGATGGCCTGCACTTCGGTCTCGGCCAGCAGGCTGCGCGCGAGGCTTTCGGCATTGGCGGCGGGCACTGAGATTTCAAAACCGTCTTCGCCGGTGTAGCCCGAGCGGCTGACGTAGCAGTCCACGCCCAGCAGGCGCAGCGTGGCGAACTGCATGAAGGTCATCTTGGTGACTTCCGGTGCCAGGCGCGCCAGTACCTTCACCGCCGAAGGGCCTTGCAGGGCCAGCAACGCACGTTCTTCGAACAGCGGCTCAATGGTGCACTGGTCGCCGATATGCTGGCGCAGGTGGGCCAGGTCCTGGTCCTTGCAGGCGGCGTTGACCACCAGGAACAGTTCGTCGTTACCCAGGTTGGCCACCATCAGGTCATCGAGAATGCCGCCCTGGTCGTTGGTGAACATCGCGTAGCGCTGCATGCCCACCGGCAGGTCGATGATGTCGACCGGCACCAGGGTTTCCAAGGCCTTGGCGGCATTGGCGCCGGTGAGGCGGATCTGGCCCATGTGGGACACGTCGAACAGCCCGGCCTGATCACGGGTGTGCAGGTGTTCCTTCATCACGCCCAACGGGTATTGCACCGGCATGTCGTAGCCGGCGAAGGGCACCATGCGGGCGCCCAGTTCGATGTGCAGGGCGTGCAGAGGGGTTTTCAACAGGGTTTCGGTGGACATATTCAGCTCCTGAAAAACGTGCTGGCGCGCCGTTAGGCGTCAGCACTCGATAATGTTGACCGCCAAACCGCCACGGGCGGTTTCCTTGTATTTGCTTTTCATGTCGGCGCCGGTCTGGCGCATGGTGCGGATGACCTTGTCGAGGGACACAAAGTGCTGCCCATCACCGCGCAAGGCCATGCGCACCGCATTGATCGCCTTGACCGAGCCCATCGCATTGCGCTCGATGCACGGCACCTGCACCAGCCCGCCAATCGGGTCGCAGGTCAGGCCGAGGTTGTGTTCCATGCCGATCTCAGCGGCGTTTTCCACTTGGGAAACGCTGCCACCCAACACTTCGCACAACGCCCCGGCCGCCATGGAACAGGCCACGCCGACCTCGCCCTGACAGCCGACTTCGGCGCCGGAGATCGACGCGTTTTCCTTGTACAGAATGCCGATGGCGGCGGCAGTGAGCAGGAAGCGCACCACACCGTCTTCGTTAGCGCCGGGGATAAAGCGCATGTAGTAATGCAGCACCGCCGGCACGATGCCCGCCGCGCCGTTGGTGGGCGCCGTGACCACGCGGCCGCCGTTGGCGTTTTCTTCGTTGACCGCCAGGGCGTAAAGGTTGACCCAGTCGAGTACCGACAGTGGGTCGCGCAGCGCCGACTCCGGGTGTTTGCACAGCTGGCGATGCAGTGCCGCGGCGCGACGCTTGACCTTCAAACCGCCGGGCAAAATCCCTTCGTTGCGACAGCCCGCATCCACACAGTCCTGCATCACCTGCCAGATCTTCAGCAGCCCGGCGCGGGTTTCCGCTTCAGGGCGCCAGGCGCTCTCATTGGTCAGCATCACCTGGCTGATGGACAACCCGTAGGTGGTGCAATGGCCGAGGAGGTCTTTGGCATGCTTGAAGGGGAAGGTCAGCGGTGTGGCATCCTCGACAATCCGGTCGGCGCCGGCGGCGTCTTCATCCACCACAAACCCACCACCGACCGAGTAGTACTCGCGGCTGCGGATCTGGATATTGGCGGCGTCGAAGGCACGGAAAATCATGCCGTTGGGATGGTAGGCGAGCGGTTTGCGAATCATCGCCAGGTGTTCTTTCTCGTTGAACGCAATGCTGTGTTCGCCGAGCAGGTTCAGGCGGCCGTCCTTGCGCATCTGCGCCAGGCGGGTGGCCACGGTTTCGGTATTCACGGTGTCCGGGTGTTCGCCTTCCAGGCCCAGCAGCACGGCCTTGTCGCTGCCATGGCCTTTACCGGTGGCGCCCAGCGATCCGTAGAGTTCCACCTTGATGCTGGTGGTGGCGCTCAGCAGGTCGTCACGCTTGAGGCCCTCGACGAATCGAGCGGCGGCACGCATCGGGCCAACGGTGTGGGAACTGGAGGGGCCGATGCCAATCTTGAACAGGTCGAACACGCTTAAAGACATGAGTTGTTCTCCGGTTTCTTATTATTTTTCTAAGCCTGGCTCGGTCAAATGTGGGAGCGGGCTTGCTCGCGAAAGCGGTGGGTCAATCACAGTTGTATCAACTGACAGACCGCATTCGCGAGCAAGCCCGCTCCCACATTTTTGACCGAGTACAGTCTCAGGTTATGCGTAGCTCTCGATCGACGGGCACGCACACACCAAATTGCGATCACCAAACACGTTGTCCACCCGCCCAACCGGCGGCCAGTACTTGCCTTCGATCAACGACGGCACCGGGTACACCGCCTGCTCGCGGGTGTACGGGTGGGTCCACTCACTCACCAGTTCAGCAGCGGTGTGCGGCGCGTTTTTCAGCGGGTTGTCATCCTTGTCCAAGGTGCCGTTTTCCACCGCGCGGATTTCTTCGCGGATGGCGATCATCGCGTTGCAGAAGCGGTCCAGTTCTTCCTTGGATTCGCTTTCGGTTGGCTCGATCATCAAGGTGCCGGCCACCGGGAACGACATGGTCGGCGCATGGAAGCCGAAGTCGATCAGGCGCTTGGCCACGTCGTCCACGCTGATGCCGCTGCTGTCTTTGAGTGGGCGCAGGTCGAGGATGCATTCATGTGCCACCAGGCCGTTGCTGCCGGTGTAGAGCACGGGGTAGTGCTCTTCCAGACGACGGGAGATGTAGTTGGCATTCAGGATCGCTAGTTGCGAAGCGCGCTTGAGGCCCGCACCGCCCATCATGCTGATGTACATCCAGGTGATTGGCAGAATGCTTGCGCTGCCGAATGGCGCCGCACACACCGCGCCTTCCTTGCGCTCCATGGCCGCATGGCCTGGCAGGAACGGCGTGAGGTGCGATTTGACGCCAATCGGGCCGACGCCTGGGCCGCCACCGCCGTGAGGGATGCAGAAGGTCTTGTGCAGGTTCAGGTGGGACACGTCGCCACCGAATTTGCCCGGTGCGCACAGGCCGACCATGGCGTTCATGTTGGCGCCGTCGATGTACACCTGGCCGCCGTTGTCGTGAATGATGCCGCAGATTTCGCGGATACCTTCTTCGAACACGCCGTGGGTGGACGGGTAGGTGATCATCAGCGCGGCCAGGTGGTCGCGGTGCTCGATGGCCTTGGCGCGCAGGTCTTCGATGTCGACGTTGCCGCGTGCATCGCACGCAGTCACGACCACGCGCATGCCCGCCA
The DNA here is from genome assembly GCF_049897885.1 of Pseudomonas sp. DWRC2-2. Lineage (NCBI taxonomy): Bacteria > Pseudomonadati > Pseudomonadota > Gammaproteobacteria > Pseudomonadales > Pseudomonadaceae > Pseudomonas > Pseudomonas sp. DWRC2-2. Next base: position 1,528,782 of record NZ_JAFCXD010000001.1, on the reverse strand, counting down.
TGTTGGCGGTGGCCGGGTTGGTGCCGTGAGCGGACGATGGGATCAGGCAGATGTCGCGGCGCTCGTCGCCACGGCTCTGGTGATAGGCACGGATGGCCAAGAGACCTGCGTACTCGCCCTGGGAACCGGCGTTCGGCTGCAGGGAGATCGCGTCGTAACCGGTGGCGGCGCAGAGCATGGCTTCCAGGTCGGAGGTCAGCTCCAGGTAGCCGGCGCTTTGTTCGGCCGGGGCGAACGGGTGCAGGGCACCGAACTCGGCCCAGGTCACCGGGATCATTTCACTGGCGGCGTTGAGCTTCATGGTGCACGAGCCCAGCGGGATCATGGTGCGGTCCAGCGCCAGGTCCTTGTCGGCCAGCTTGCGCAGGTAGCGCATCAGCTCGGTTTCGGAGTGATAACGGTTGAAGACCGGGTGGCTGAGGACGGGCGACTGGCGCAGCAGGGCGGCTGGCAGCGTGCTTTCCGTCTGGGTGAAAGCGGGCAGGGGCTTGCCGTCGGCAAAGATCGCCCACAGCGTTTCAATGTCGGCCTGGGAGGTGGTTTCGTCCACCGACACACCCACACGCTCACCATCCACCACACGCAGGTTGATGCGCTGTGCGCGGGCCTTGTCGTGCAGCGCGGCGGTGTTGGCGCCGGTGCTGAGGGTAATCGTGTCGAAGAAGTGTTCCTGCTCGACCTTCAAGCCCAGGGCGGTCAGGCCCTTGGCCAGGATCGCGGTCAGTTGGTGCACACGCTGGGCAATCTGGGTCAGGCCTTTGGGGCCGTGGTACACGGCGTACATGCTGGCGATGTTGGCCAGCAGCACCTGGGCGGTGCAGATGTTCGACGTGGCTTTCTCGCGGCGGATATGTTGCTCGCGGGTCTGCATGGCCAAGCGCAGGGCCGGCTTGCCGAAACGGTCGACGGACACACCGACCAGACGGCCCGGCATATCGCGTTTGAACGCATCCTTGGTGGAGAAATACGCCGCGTGCGGGCCACCAAAGCCCAGCGGCACGCCGAAACGTTGCGCACTGCCGATGGCCACGTCGGCGCCGAATTCGCCCGGCGGGGCCAGCAAGGTCAGGGCCAGCAGGTCGGCGGCCACGGCCACCAGGGCATTGGCGGCGTGGAAGCGCTCGGTCAGTGCGCGGTAGTCGAACACGTCACCGTTGCTCGCCGGGTACTGCAGCAGGGCGCCGAAGAACGGGCTGACGTCGGTCAGTTCGCGTTCATCGCCCACCACCACGTCGATGCCCAAAGGCTCGGCACGGGTGCGCAGCACGTCGAGGGTTTGCGGGTGGCTGTGGATCGAGGCGAAGAAGGCGTTGCTGCCCTTGTTCTTGCTCAGGCGCTTGCAGAAGGTCATGGCTTCGGCGGCGGCGGTGGCTTCATCGAGCAAGGAGGCGTTGGCAATCGGCAGGCCGGTGAGGTCGCTGATCAGGGTCTGGAAGTTCAGCAGCGCTTCCAGGCGGCCTTGGGAAATCTCGGGTTGATACGGGGTGTAGGCGGTGTACCAGGCCGGGTTTTCCAGCAGGTTACGCAGGATCGGCGACGGCGTGTGGCAGTTGTAGTAACCCTGGCCGATGTAGGTCTTGAACAGTTGGTTCTTGCCGGCGATGGCCTTGATCTTGGCCAGTGCGTCGGCTTCGCTCAGGCCGTCTTCCAGGCCGAGCACGCTGGTGCCCTTGATGCTTTCCGGGATGACGCTGGCGCTCAATGCTTCCAGGGAGTCGAAGCCCAGGCTGGCGAGCATCTGCTGCTCATCTTCCTGGCGCGGGCCGATGTGGCGGGCGATGAATTCGTTGGCGGTGCTGATGTTGATCGACATGGCGCGCTCCTCAGGCTTCAGCGTTGGCTTTGATCAGGCGGTCGTACGCGTCCTGATCCAACAGTTTAGCGACCGCACCGGCATCGGCCGGTTTAAAGCGGAAGAACCAACCTTCGCCCATCGGGTCTTCGTTGACCAGCTCCGGGCTGTCATCCAATTTGTCGTTCACTTCAAGGACTTCACCGTCCAAAGGCATGTACACGCCGCTGGCCGCTTTGACCGACTCAACGGTGGACGCCTCGGCGCCCTTGTCATAGGCCTGCAACTCCGGCAGTTGCACGAAAACCACATCACCCAGCGCGTTCTGCGCGAAAGCGGTGATACCCACGGTGACGCTGCCGTCAGCTTCGGCGCGCAGCCATTCGTGATCTTCAGTGAAACGCAACTCGCTCATGGAAACTCCTCAAGGCCAGATTCGTCTGGTGGACGGGATTGGAATAATGGGGAGTTGCTTAGCAATATCGCGGCCAATCTTATTTATTCGTTATAAATCAATGAGTTAATAAAATTTGTTATAGCGTTATGCATTATGACTGTAGCGATTTCGCTACAGCTGGGCGCAGGAAAAAAAGCCTATGCGGATCAAAGCCTTGCATGGCGCGCAAAAAACAGGGTTGTAGCGATATCGTTACGCTGTAGCGCTTTCAGTACAGCCGATGTCGTTCTCAGACCTTATTCGGGATGCCGTACTTGCGCAGGCGATGGGCAATCGCCGTATGGGAGGTCTGCAACCGGCTGGCCAGTTGGCGCGTCGAAGGGTAGCTGGTGTATAGCGTTTCCAGCAGGTTGCGCTCGAAGTCTTCCACCGCCTGTTCCAGGCTGTCGATTTCACCGTCGCTCTGGCGCGCCACCGAAGTGCCGGCGATGTCCAGGTCGCCAATGTCCACCAGGCTGCTTTCGCAGATGGCGGCGGCGCGGAAGATCACGTTCTGCAGTTGCCGAACGTTGCCCGGCCAGCGGTTGCCGAGCAGCGCCGGGTACGTGCCGGGTGCCAGGCGGCAGATTGGGCGTTGGATCTGCGCACAGGCCTGCTGCATGAAATAACGGGCCAGCAACAGGATGTCCTGGCCGCGTGCGCGCAATGGCGGCACTTCGACGTTGAGCACGTTGAGGCGATAGAACAGGTCTTCGCGAAAGGTGCCTTCGCTGACCATTTTTTCCAGATCGCGGTGGGTGGCGCTGAGGATGCGCACATTGACCTTCACTTCACGGTCGCCGCCCACGCGGCGGAAGCTGCCGTCGTTGAGAAACCGCAGCAGCTTGGCCTGCAAGTACGGCGACATCTCACCGATCTCATCCAGAAACACCGTGCCCTGGTTGGCCAACTCCATCAGCCCCGGCTTGCCACCGCGTTGCGCGCCGGTAAAGGCGCCCGGTGCATAACCGAACAACTCGCTTTCCGCGAGGTTCTCCGGCAGCGCCGCGCAGTTCAAGGCGAGGAAGGGCGCACTGTGGCGCGCGCTGATCGCATGGCAGGCCCGCGCCACCAGCTCTTTGCCGGTGCCGGTTTCGCCCTGGATCAACAACGGGGCATCCAACGCCGCTACCCGCTGGGCGCGGGCCTTGAGCGTGCGGATGACCGGGGATTCACCGAGCAGCGCGTCAAAGCCTTCGGCATGGTCATGGTGCAGCGCCGACAGCTGTTCGCCGATGCGGTTGGGTTGGTAGAGGGTGAGCAGGGCGCCGGCGTCGGTGATCGGCGTGGCGTCCAGCAGCAGGGTCTGGCCGTTGACGCTGATCTCGCGCAGCGGCAAGCGGAAGCCTTGCTCCAGTAAAGTGTCGAGTAGCTTCGGGTCATTGAACAGTTCGCTGATGCTTTCGCCCGCCGGCTCGCGACCATACAGGGCGATCAGCGCCGGGTTGGCCAGCAGGATCTTGCCCGCGCTGTCCAACGCCAGCACCGGGTCGGTCATGGCGGCCAGCAAGGCGTCGAGTTGCAGGTGGCGACGTTGGCCGGGGAGGATGTCCACCACGGTCACCGCTTGCACGCCCTGCACGCTGAAGAGGGCGTCGCGCAGTTCTTCGAGTACTTCGGCGCTCAGGGTCGGCGCGTCGATGTAGACGTTGGGCGGTACCATCTCCACCGCATCCAGGTTGAGATTGCGCCCACCGAGCAGGGCCAGGACTTCCTGGGTAATGCCGACGCGGTCGATGAAGCTGACGTGGATACGCATGGGGCGGATCTGGATTCTGGCGTACTGAGGGTGGCCAGTATGCCTGACAGGTGATGGAGATCAAAAATGTGGGAGCGGGCTTGCTCGCGAATACGGTGGGTCAGTGAAAAAATTGCTGACTGACACACTGCATTCGCGAGCAAGCCCGCTCCCACATTTGATTGTTTGTGCCTGGGAAATCGGGTTATTCGAGGTGTTCGGGCTTGACCGGATCGCCTGCCTTCACATCCAGTTGATGCCGCACATCCTCGAACATCAAGTCGTACTGCTTGTGCATCGCGCCGTTCAACACGGCGATCTTCGGCATGCCGTACTTCTGCGCAATGTTCATCGCATGCCGCGCAAAGTCGAACGCCTGGTCCTTGGGCAGGAAGAACTCTTCCTTGAGGTCCTTGCCCTGCACCGAGCCATGCAGCTTGAACAGCATGCCCTTGCCTTCCTTGGGGTCCTGGCTGACTTCGTAGTCGATACACAGGTTGTAGCTGTAGTCCTGCGCATTCAGCGCGTGGCGTTCAACGTGCAAGTGACCCGGTTCAAAGGTGGCCATAGGCGTCTCTCCTCTACTTCACAGATAGGTGATGCCAGGTTTTGCCGTGCTGATGCGCGTACCGGCGCTGCCCTGGACGATGGCTTCGATGTCCGAGAGTGAACCGATGACGGCGGTTTTGCCAGTCTGGCGGGCGAACTCGCAGGCAGCTTGTACCTTGGGCCCCATGGAACCGGCGGCGAAGCCGAGGTTTTCCATTTCGTCGGGGTGGGCCTGGCTGATGGCCTTCTGGGTGGGTTTGCCGAAATCGATAAACGCGGCGTTGACGTCGGTGGCGATCACTAGCAGATCGGCGTCCAACTGCGACGCCAGCAGCGACGAACACAGGTCTTTGTCGATCACCGCTTCGATGCCTTTGAGCTTGCCGTCCTCGCCATACATGGTCGGGATGCCGCCGCCCCCCGCGCAGATCACGATGCTGCTTTTTTCCAGCAGCCACTTGATCGGGCGGATTTCAAAGATACGTTTAGGGCGCGGGCTGGCGACCACACGACGGTACTTGTCGCCGTCCGGCGCAATGGCCCAGCCTTTTTCGGCGGCGAGTTTTTCCGCTTCTGCCTTGGAATACACTGGGCCGATGGGCTTGGTCGGGTTCTTGAAAGCCGGGTCCTTGGCGTCCACTTCGACTTGGGTGAGCAGGGTGGCGAAGGGCACTTCGAAGTCCAGCAGGTTGCCCAGTTCCTGTTCGATGATGTAGCCGATCATGCCTTCGGTCTCGGCGCCGAGCACGTCCAGCGGGTACGGCGAGACCTGGGTGTAGGCCGCCGCCTGCAACGACAGCAGGCCGACTTGCGGGCCATTGCCGTGAGCGATCACCAGCTCGTTGCCGGGGTGGATCTTGGCGATCTGTTCGGTGGCGATCCGGATATTGGCGCGTTGGTTGTCCGCAGTCATGGGTTCACCACGGCGGAGCAGGGCGTTACCGCCCAGTGCAACGACGATACGCATAGCGTCTGTCCTTTTTCAAAGCAGCGGGGGAGCGGGCTCCCCCGAAGAAAGGGTTACAGGTCGGCCAAGGTCGACACCAGGATCGCCTTGATGGTGTGCATGCGGTTTTCTGCTTGCTCGAAGGCGATGCAGGCCGGCGACTCGAACACGTCGTCTGTCACTTCAATGCCATTGGCCAGGTGCGGATACTGCTCGGCAATCTGCTTGCCGACCTTGGTATCGCTGTTGTGGAACGCCGGCAGGCAGTGCATGAACTTGGTGCGTGGGTTGCCGGTGGCTTTCATCAGCTCGGCGTTCACTTGGTACGGCAGCAGTTGCTCAATACGCTCGGCCCAGGCTTCCACCGGCTCACCCATCGATACCCACACGTCGGTGTGGATGAAGTCCACGCCCTTGACCGCGGCTTTCGGGTCTTCGGTGAGGGTGATGCGCGCGCCGCTCTCTTCTGCGTATTGCTTGCAGCGGCCAACCAGGTCATCGTGGGGCCACAGGGCTTTAGGCGCGCAGATACGCACGTCCATGCCGAGCTTGGCGCCCACCAGCAGCAGCGAGTTGCCCATGTTGTTGCGGGCATCGCCAAGGTACGCGTAGCTGATCTCGTGGATCGGCTTGTCGGCGTGTTCGCGCATGGTCAGCACGTCGGCGATCATCTGGGTCGGGTGATATTCATCGGTCAGGCCGTTGAACACCGGCACGCCGGCAAACTTGGCCAGCTCTTCGACGATCTCCTGCTTGAAGCCTCGGTATTCGATGGCGTCATACATGCGCCCGAGTACGCGGGCGGTGTCCTTCATGCTTTCCTTGTGGCCGATCTGCGAGGAGCCCGGGTCGATGTAGGTGACGTTGGCGCCTTGGTCATAGGCGGCCACTTCGAAGGCGCAGCGGGTGCGGGTGGAGGTTTTTTCGAAGATCAGCGCGATGTTGTTGCCTTTGAGGTGTTGCTGTTCGGTGCCGGTGTACTTGGCGCGCTTGAGGTCGCGGGACAGGTCCAGCAGGTAGCGCAGCTCGCGCGGAGTGTGGTGTTCCAGGCTGAGCAGGCTGCGGTTGTGAATGTTGAACGCCATGATGATTCTCCTTGGATTCGGTAATCGGCCCGGTCGGCGCGGGATATGCGCCGCCGGGTGGATGGTCGTTTAGTAGTCGATAGGGTCGCGGATGATCGGGCAGGTCATGCAGTGGCCGCCGCCACGGCCGCGGCCCAGTTCACCGGCACTGATGGTGATGACTTCCACACCGGCCTTGCGCAGCAGGGTGTTGGTGTAGGTGTTGCGGTCGTAACCGATCACCACGCCTGGCTCCACGGCCACCACGTTGTTGCCGTCATCCCATTGTTCGCGTTCGGCGGCGAAGCTGTTGCCGCCGGTTTCCACCACGCGCAGGGCCTTGAGGCCGAGGGCCGCGGCGACGGTGTCGAGGAAGTTGGTTTTCTCGCGTTGGATATCGATGCCGTGAGGCTTGCTCTCGTCAGGGCGCAGGGTGAAGGCGACGATCTGGTTGACCACTTCGGGGAAGGTGGTGACCAGGTCGCGGTCGCAGAAGCTGAACACGGTGTCCAGGTGCATCGCGGCGCGGGATTTCGGCAGGCCGGCCACGATGACTTTTTCCACCGCCTTGTTCTTGAACAGATTGCGCGCCAGTTGGCCGATGGCCTGGTGCGACGAACGCTCGCCCATGCCGATCAGGACTACGCCGTTGCCGATGGGCATCACGTCGCCGCCTTCGAGGGTGGACGCGCCGTGTTCTTGATCCGGGTCGCCGTACCAGATCTGGAAGTCGGCGTTGGTGAACTCCGGGTGGAACTTGTAGATGGCGGTGGTCAGCAGGGTTTCCTGGCGTCGCGCCGGCCAGTACATCGGGTTCAGCGTCACGCCGCCGTAGATCCAGCAGGTGGTGTCACGGGTGAACTGGGTGTTGGGCAGCGGCGGCAGGATGAAGCTGGAATGCCCGAGGAAATCGCGGAACATCTCGATGGTCTTGCCACCGAAGCTGCTCGGCAGGTCATCGGCGGACACGCCACCTATCAGAAACTCACTGATTTTGCGTGGCTCCAGGCTGCGCAGCCAGGAGCTGACTTCATCCACCAGGCCCAGGCCGACGGTGTTGGCGGTGATCTTGCGCTCCAGGATCCAGTCCAGCGCGTCGGGGATGGCGACGATGTCGGTGAGCAGGTTGTGCATTTCCAGCACATCAATATCCCGCTCGCGCATCTTGGTCACAAAGTCGAAATGGTCGCGCTTGGCCTGGGCCACCCACAGCACGTCATCGAACAGCAGTTCATCGCAGTTGTTGGGGGTCAGCCGCTGGTGGGCCAAGCCTGGGGAGCACACCATGACTTTGCGCAGTTTGCCGGCTTCGGAATGTACGCCGTACTTCACTTTTTCCGTGGTCATTTCAGATCCTCCAGTGAACAAAAGATTCAGGTGTTACAGGGTCAGGAAGCCGTCATAGAGCCCATAGGCCGCCACCAGGGCGCCAATGACCACTGCGGCGAAAATCAGCTTCTCGACGTTGGTGAAAATCGGTTTGCCCAGTTCACGCTTGGCCTTGGCGAACAGGATTGCGCCGGGGGCGTAGAGCAGGGCGGAGAGCAGCAGGTATTTGGTGCCCCCGGCGTAGAGCAGCCAGATCGCGTAGATCAGGGCGATGGCGCCGATGAACAGGTCTTTCTTGCGCTCTTTCAGGGCGTTCTCGTAGGTCTCGCCGCGCACCGCCAGCAGCAGCGCGTAGGCCGCCGACCACAGGTAAGGCACCAGGATCATCGAGGTGGCGAGGTAGATCAGCGACAGGTAAGTGCTGGCGGAAAACAGCGTGATCACCAGGAACAACTGCACCATGGCGTTGGTCAGCCACAGAGCGTTGACCGGCACATGGTTGGCGTTCTCCTTGCGCAGGAACTCCGGCATGGTGTGATCCTTGGCGGCGGCGAACATGATCTCCGCACACAGCAGCACCCACGACAGCAGCGCCCCGAGCAGCGAGATGATCAGGCCGACGCTGATCAGCACCGCGCCCCAGTGGCCTACCACATGCTCCAGCACGGCGGCCATCGACGGGTTTTGCAGCTTGGCCAGTTCCGGTTGGGTCATGATGCCCAGGGACAGCACGTTCACCAGCATCAGGAACAGCAGTACGGTGATAAAGCCGATCACGGTGGCCTTGCCCACGTCGGAGCGTTTTTCCGCACGGGACGAGAAGATGCTCGCGCCTTCGATGCCGATGAACACCCAGACGGTGACCAGCATCATGTTGCGTACCTGGTTCATCACACTGCCCAGGTCGGGGTTTTTTACACCCCAGATGTCAGCGGTGAAGATCTCCAGCTTGAACGCAAACAGCGCGATCAACACGAACAGCACCAGCGGTACGACCTTGGCGACGGTGGTCACCAGGTTGATGAACGCCGCTTCCTTGATGCCGCGCAATACCAGGAAATGCACGGCCCACAGCAGCACCGAGGCACCGATCACCGCAGCCGGCGTGTTGCCTTCGCCGAAGATAGGGAAGAAATACCCCAGGGTGCTGAACAGCAACACGAAGTAACCGACGTTGCCCAGCCAGGCACTGATCCAGTAGCCCCAGGCAGACGAGAAACCCATGTAGTCGCCGAACCCGGCCTTGGCATAGGCATACACGCCGCCGTCGAGGTCGGGCTTGCGGTTGGCGAGGGTCTGGAACACGAAAGCGAGGGTCAACATGCCGATGGCGGTAATCACCCAACCAATCAACACCGCGCCGACGTCGGCGCTGGCGGCCATGTTCTGCGGCAGTGAGAAGATCCCGCCGCCAATCATCGAGCCCACGACAAGTGCAACCAGTGCGCCGAGTCGAAGTTTTCCGGGAGATTCAGACATTGCATAACTCCAATGCAGGAGAAGAGAGACCACAGAATAATTCCGTGCGCTATTCAAACAGCTGACTCAGATCACCTCATTGGCACATTCCATTGTGAATTAATGACTTAGGCTGGAAACTCGTGGGCGATATAAATCCTCGGAGAAGTGCTTTGCAGAGCGTTTCTCTCGCTTTATGGTTAATCTATTAGTCAGGTCCGTGGACGTTTGAAGCTAGACCGTATTTCCAGATGTGCAAACTTTTTGAACGAAGTTTCACCAAAGCGCTATAAGCGTAATGCGTGTGCAGTATTTAAATTCTAAATAAGCCTAATTGTGTGTAACTGACATGCCATTACGTTATGAACGTGTCTGTTTTATCGCCTTCTCTAATAAACGCTACACTCGCTGAGTTAATTAGTTGAGTGCACGGTTGTTGGCTCAAACAGTTATTGACCAGGAGTGTGTATGTCCCAACCGGCCCAGAAACTTCGACTCAGCGCCTTGATCGCCCTGGTGGTGGGCTCGATGATCGGCGGCGGGATTTTTTCCTTGCCGCAGAACATGGCTGCCCGCGCCGAGGTGGGGGCCGTGCTGATCGGTTGGGCAATCACCGCCGTCGGCATGTTGACCCTGGCATTCGTGTTCCAGACCTTGGCCAACCGCAAGCCCGAGTTGGATTCAGGGGTGTACGCCTACGCCAAGGCGGGTTTCGGCGACTACATGGGGTTTTCATCGGCTTGGGGCTACTGGATTAGCGCCTGGATGGGCAACGTGGGTTACTTCGTGTTGCTATTTAGTACCCTCGGCTACTTTTTTCCGGTGTTCGGCCAGGGCAACACACCGGTGGCCATCGGCTGTGCATCCTTGTTGCTGTGGGCGGTGCATTTCCTGGTGATGCGCGGAATCAAGGAGGCGGCTTTCATCAACCAGATCACCACCGTGGCCAAGATTGTGCCGCTGCTGATGTTCATCGTGATCGCCGCCGTGGCGTTCAAGGCGGATATCTTCACCCGCGATATCTGGGGCCTGGGCAACCCGAAGATCGGCAGCGTGGTGGACCAGGTGCGCAACATGATGCTGGTCACCGTGTTTGTGTTCATCGGCATCGAAGGCGCCAGTGTCTATTCGGCGCGGGCTGAGAAACGCTCGGATGTGGGCCGCGCCACGGTGATCGGCTTCCTGGGTGTGCTGGCGTTGCTGGTGCTGGTGAACGTGCTGTCTTTGGGGATCATGAGCCAGCCGGAACTGGCGCAATTACAAAACCCGTCCCTGGCGGGTGTGCTGGAACATATCGTCGGCCCGTGGGGCGCGATGGCGATCAGCATCGGTCTGGCAGTGTCTCTGCTCGGCGCCTTATTGTCGTGGGCGCTGCTCTGCGCGGAAATCCTCTACGCCACCGCCCATGACAAGACCATGCCGGCCTTCCTGAAAAAGGAAAACGTCAATCAGGTGCCGGTCAATGCGCTGTGGCTGACCAATGTGATGATCCAGCTGTTCCTGGTGATCACGCTGTTTTCCCACAGCACCTACACCACCCTGATTTATCTGGCCTCGTCGATGATCCTGGTGCCCTACCTGTGGTCGGCCGCCTATGCGGTGCTGCTGAGCGGTCGCGGCGAAACCTATGAAGGCGCCCACGGCCAGCGCATGAAGGACCTGCTGGTCGGCCTGATTGCCCTCGGCTACGCGGTATGGCTGCTCTACGCCGGGGGCTTGAAGTACCTGCTGCTGTCGGCGTTGTTGTATGCGCCGGGCGTGATCCTGTTTGCCCTCGCCAAGCGTGAGCAGGGCCAGCCCTTGTTTACCCACATGGAAAAAGGCATTTTCAGCTGCGTGATCGCCGGCGCAGGGTTGGCGGCGTATGGCTTGTACAGCGGGGTGTTGTCGTTGTGAGACTGGCGTATCAGCCGCCCTACGATTGGGCGGCAATGGTGGGGTTTCTGTCGGCGCGGGCGATCGGCGGGATGGAGACGGTCGAAGCGAGCGTGTACCGGCGCAGTATCCGCCTCGGCGGGCAGCAGGGCTGGATCAGTGTGGCAAGGGGGGATGGCGATTGGCTCGACGTGGAGGTGGATTTTCCAGACGCGGCGGCTTTGCCTGAGATCGAGCGTCGCCTGCGCGCGATGTTTGATCTGGACGCCCAACCCCAGTTGATCAACCCGCAACTGGCGACGGACCCCTTGATGGCGCAACTGGTTGCGGCGCGTCCGGGCCTGCGTGTGCCGGGCACCTGGGATGGCCTGGAACTGGCGATTCGCGCGGTGCTGGGCCAGCAAATCACTGTGGTGGCTGCGATTCGTCTGGCAGGAAAACTAGTGACCCAATACGGCCAGCCATTGGAAACCCCGCACGCCGGTATCACCCATGTATTTCCCACCGCCGAGGTGTTGGCAGCGGCGGACCTGGCGACGCTGGGCATGCCCAAGGCGCGTGGGCGGACCTTGTCGGGTGTGGCCCAGGCGTTGCTGAATGATCCTCGATTGTTCGAACCCCAGGCCAGCCTCAAGGCCGGTGTGGCGCGGTTGGTGGCGTTGCCAGGCATTGGTGATTGGACCGCGCAGTACATCGCCATGCGCCAGATGCGCGAGGCGGATGCGTTTGCGTCGGGAGATATCGGGTTGATCAATGCGCTGGTGGCGTTGGAAGGTGGGCCGGTGAGCCCACGCCAGTTGCTGGCACGGGCTGAGGCTTGGCGACCGCTGCGGGCGTATGCGGCGCAGCACTTGTGGACGTCGTTGCAGCGGGCGGATTGATAGTGCCTGTACTGGCCTCTTCGCGAGCAAGCCCGCTCCCACATCCGACCGCATTCCATGGAGGTACTCGGTCAAAATGTGGGAGCGGGCTTGCTCGCGAATGCGGACTCAAGGTCACCACTGAGGCCGATGTGAGCCCAATTCCCCAGCCGGCAAATCCCACTGCAACGGCGTGCCGCTGATGGTCACCGGTGGCAATAATCGATGTGCCTGGCCCCAGGCTGTCTGCTCCACCAATACGCCTTGATCCGTTGGCGCTTCGGCACGTAACGCGGGTTGCTCCGGCACTTGTCCAGCCTCCACCAACAAGCTCGCCGTTCGCGCCAATGACAACCGCGCCGCGCCACCACGCCCGGACTTCAACCGTTCGCTCAATGCTTGAATCGCACTGGCCGCCATCAAATACCCGGTGGCGTGATCCAACGCCTGCAACGGCAGCGGCACTGGTTTGTTCGACTGTTTCCAGGCCATGCCGGCGGCGGCGATTCCGCTGCTCATCTGCACCAGGCTGTCGAAACCCCGACGGTTGCGCCACGGGCCGCTCCAGCCGTAGGCGTTGAGGCTGACGTCAATCAGGCCGGGGGCGAGGGTTTGCAGTCCATCGGCGGTGTAACCCAACTGTTCCAGGGCATCGGCGCGGTAACCATGGAACAGGATGTCGGCTTCCTTGAGCAGGCCTTCGAAAACCTGTCGGCCTTCCGGGCTTTTCAGATCCAGGCGGGCGCAGCGTTTGCCCAGGGTCATTTCCGGTACTACGCCGGGTTCGTTCCAGGTGGGCGAATCGATGCGCAGCACATCAGCGCCCAGGCCTGCGAGAAAGCGGCTGGCGACGGGGCCGGCGAGCACGCGGGTCAGGTCCAATACCTTGAGGCCCGCCAGTGGCCGTGCAACCGAGCCGAGCCAGCGCTTGTCGGTGGTGGTTGCAAAGGTCTGGCGCTGCACCAGTTCCTCGGCATTCACCGCCAACCCTTGGGGGTGGGCCTGCCAGGCTTGCCAGTCACGCATCTGCGCGGCGCAACCGCCCTCATCGACAATCGCCTGTTCCAGTTCGGCGGCATTCCATTTGGCAACCTTGGCGGCCATTTCGGCCCGGTCGGTCACCTTGCCCAGCACACGCTCGGCCGCCGCGCGGTGATGGGGCGCATTGGTGTGCAGGCGAATCCAGCCATCGGCGCTGGCATAGTCGCCGGCCACCGGGTCCCATAGCGGCGGTGTTTCCCAGCCTACCGGGCGGATAGAAGACGAAAACCAGAAGGACGCAAGTCGCCGGTCCACACTGACGCTGGGTAGGCGTCCGGTCTGTTGTTGGATCAACTGCGCCACCGCCTGGCCCGCGGCACCGATGCTGGCGCTGGCCAGCTCAGTCACGGCGAAGGTCGAGGGCAGGGCGCCGGCTTCGGTAAAGGTCAGTGGCGTTTGTGGTAGAGCGAGTGCGGCTTGGATGGGAGTCAGCAGGTCAGTCATCAAAGGCCCTCCGTAAGAGAAGGGCCACTATAGAAGATCATCAGGCTGGTGTGACAACCCCTGGTTTCAACGGCAGGTCGATGCTGGCAACAAAACCGCCGTCGGGATGATTGGCCAGGATCAGGCTACCGCCATGGCGCTCGGCGGCGCGACGCGCAATCGCCAGGCCGAGGCCATGGCCTTGTGCGGTCTGGCCGGGGGCGCGGTAGAAGGGTTCGCCCAGTTGGCTCAAGTGTTCGGCGTCAACACCGGGACCGTGGTCGCGCACGCTGATCAGGATCCGGTCACCCTGACGCTGGGCGTGCAGCTCGATCGGCTGGCCTTGTGGATTGAAGCGCTGGGCATTGCGCAGCAGGTTATCCACCGCGCGTTCGATCATGGTCGGCCAGCCCTTCAGGTGCAGGTCCGTGTCGGCGTTCAGTTGCACCACCTGGTCCGGCGCGCCGAGCTGGGCGTCTTTTTGCAAGGTTTTGAGCAAGACGGTGAGGTCGACTTCTTCGGCGCTGGCGTTGTCGGCATCAACGCGGGCCAGTACCAGAATTTCACTGATCAAGGCTTCCAGACGGTCGCACTCGCGGGTCAGGCGCGGCCAGAGTTTTTCCCGCTCTTCGGGGCTGGCGCGTTCGGCCAGGGCCAGGGCGATACGCAAGCGCGCCAAGGGTGAGCGCAGTTCGTGGGACACGTCGCGCAGCAATTGGCGCTGGCTGCCGATCAGGCTTTGCAGGCGGGCGCCCATGCGGTTGAAATCGGTGGCCAGCACGCCGAATTCATCGCGACGGTTGGCCAGGCGCGCCAGGCTGTTTTGCTGATAGGTGGCTTGGCCAAGGTCGTGTACCGCGCCGCGTAAACGGCTGAGGGGGCGGGTGATGGACAGCGTCACCAGCAGGCTGAACAGGGTCAGCACTACCAGCGCAATCGCCAGCGCGCTCAACGGCCACAACAGGCTGCTGCGGTGCCAGGCGTCGAGTTCCGGGTGGGGAATGCGGTAGATCAGCAGGTAGGTGTCGCCGGTCTTTTCGCTGGTGTACTCGGCGGTCAGGCGGCGCCAGGGCAGGTGGCCGTCCTGGCTGTCATTCTGACGGGCTTCGAAAGCGGCGGCGCGGCGCGGGAAGGTGCCGCGCACCACCGGCTCGCCGCTTTCATTCAGCACTTGTACGTCGATGTGGTACTGGCGTTTGCGTTGTTGCAGCAAATCTTGGGCCGCGTCCTCGCCCTGGGCTTCGTAGAGCTGGGTCCACTCTTCGGCCAGGTTATTGAGGCCGGGGTGACGGCTGAGAATCCAGGCATCTTGATTGAGCATGTGCCCAAGCAGGATCGACAACCCGGCAACCAAGGCGATAGCCAACCAGAAACTGGCCAGGATGCGCCAGAACAATGAACGCACAGGAAACCCTCAAACAGGAAAAGCCCAGTGGCGGTGGCCACTGGGCTGGGAGCGTTAACGCGGGTGCATTATTGCGCTTTTTGCGGCTGTTGCGCTTTCCAGGCCTGGAATTCCTTCCATTCGGCGCGACGCTGTTCCTGCTGCTTGACGATCTCGTCGAATTTCTTCTGCTGGTCAGGCTTGAGCACCGCACGAATATCCGCCTGGGTTTTCTGCTTGCCGGCGGCGATTTCGTCCTGCATGGCTTTCTGGTCAGCGGCTGGCAGTTTGTCCAAGTACTTCTTGGTCAGGTCTTTGCGAGCGTGCCATTGGTCGCCCATCAACTTGCCGATCTGCTGGCGCTGTTCCTTGCTCAGGTCCAGTTGGCTGAAAGGGCCGCCTTTGCCACGCGGACCGTGTTCACCGCCGTGGCCCGGGCCACCCATCATGTGGCCTTCCGGGCCGCCCATCGGGCCTGGGCCTTCAGGCATTGCCGCCATGGCAACGGTGGGCAGGGCAGCGGCGAACATCAAAGCGATAAGGGTCTTGCGCATGGTGATTCTCCTGTCTCTATTCCGGTGAGTCCGGATGTGAGTAGATTAAGGAGATCAAGGTCAGCGGCGGTCAGGTGTGGGTAAAGCTTGGGTAAAGACGATTTGGATGGGCGCTGACAAAACCAGGAGCCCAGGGCTCCTGATTTCAGAGGCTGTAGTAGTAGCCCCGGCTACGCAACGCCACGATCCGTGGCCGGCCATCCGGGTGTGGGCCGATTTTTTTGCGCAGGTTGCTGACGTGCATGTCCAGGCTGCGATCGTAAAGGGTCAGCTTGCGGCCCAGGGCGATCTGCGCCAGTTCCTGCTTGTCCAGCGGTTCGCCGGGCTGACGCAGCAGCGCTTCCAGCAGGCGGCTTTCGGAAACGGTGAGGGCGAACTCCTGCTCGTCGATGCTGACCACGCCGCGCACCGGGCTGAAGCACAGGTCGCCCAATTCCAGCTGGGTCGACACGGCGGCCGGATGGCTGCGACGCAATACGGCGCGCAGGCGGGCGGTCAGCTCGCGTGGGTCGCAGGGCTTGGCCAGGTAATCGTCGGCGCCCAGTTCCAGGCCGAGGATGCGGTCCAGCGGCTCGCCGCGGGCCGAGAGCATCAGCACCGGCAGTTCCGGGTGGTCGTTGCGCAATTGCTTTAGCAATTCAAGGCCGCTGCCGTCGGGCAGCATCACGTCGAGCACCACCGCAGCCGGCGCGCTGTCGGCCAAGGCTTTGCGCGCACTCAAGCCGTCATGGCAGGCGCGCACCTGAAAGCCTTCCTGGCTCAACCAACTGGTCAGCAGCTCACAGAGCTCCTGGTCATCATCTATCAGTAACAGCTCGCTCATGACTCACTCAATTTAGCCATTGTCGACGGCGACGGTGCCCCCCGCTGGCGAAGATCCCGCACAGCAGGGCGATCAGTGCGACGGCCCCACCGGTGACGAACCACTGTTGTTGCTCGGTCAGCCAGCGGGTCAAGGCGCCGCCCTGTGTATCTTTGAGTTGCTGGGCCAGGCGTTGGTTCTCTTGGCGAAGGCGACTCAATTGGGCGCTTTCGCGGGCAGCATCTGCGTTTTGCAGTTGCTTGCTCAGTTCTTCACGCTGGCGTTCGCTTTCTTTCAAACGTTGCTGCAACTCGGTGATCTGGGCGCCGGCACTCAAGGACAGGGGCGTGGAACTGCCGGTGTTCGAGGTTTCTTCAGCGTGGGCCGTAGCCCCGATCATTACCACTGCCAACAGACACAACTGACGTAAGCGCATCGGAACTCCTGATTCCACACGAATATTCAGAACGTTGTCGGCAGGGTACCGAGAATAATGAGCAATTAGGCATGCGCCGAACCGATTAGGTTCGGCGCGGCCGTTATCAAGGCAAGACTTGCTTGAACGGCTTGATCACGACGTCAGCGTAAACGCCGGCCGCCACGTAAGGATCAGCCTTGGCCCAGGCCTGGGCGTCGGCCAGGGAGGCGAACTCGGCGACGATCAGGCTACCGGTGAAACCGGCATCGCCTGGGTCGTTGCTGTCTACCGCAGGGTGCGGGCCGGCCAGCACGATACGGCCTTCGGCCTGCAGCTGCTTGAGGCGCTCGACATGGGCCGGACGTACGCTCAGGCGTTTTTCCAGCGAATTGGCCACGTCGGTGGCAATGATGGCGTAGAGCATGTCAGTCCTCGGTTTTAGGCGTGGTAGGGGCAACGTCATGCATGTGTCGCGACAGGTAGATGCCCTGGCCCACCAGGAACAACACGGTCATGGCCAGACTGCCGAACACTTTGAAGTCGACCCAGTAATCCTGGAAGGTAAAGGCCACGAACAGGTTGGCGGCGCCGCAGAACAGGAAGAACACGATCCAGGCCACGTTCAAGCGTGTCCAAACCGGCTCCGGCAGTGTCAACGCATGGCCCATGATCCGCTTGATCAGCAGGCGGTCACCGATGAAGTGACTGCCGGTAAACACCAGCGCGAACAGCCAGTTCACCACCGGCGCTTTCCATTTGAGGAAGGTTTCGCTGTGGAAGGCCAGGGTCAGGCCGCCGAATACCAGGCAGGCAATGAGGGTCAGCCATTGGCTTTTTTCCAGCTTGCGCTGGGAGATGAAGATAGCGCCGTAGACGACGATAGAGCTGATGATCAGGACGGCGGTGGCGCTGTAGATGCCCCCGAACGACACCGGGTGACCGGCGATATCGATGACCCTGGGGTCGAGTTTGGTAACGATGAAAAACAGCAACAGCGGGATGAAGTCGATGAATTGTTTCACAGTAAGAGCCAGAAGCTGGATGTGGCGGCATAATAACAAACATCCTTGGTAGCGAAAGCGCCAGCTGACTTGAGGTTACACATCCCCGTGAATGTTGATTTGCACTGCCACAGCACGGCCTCCGACGGCGCCCTGGCGCCCGCGGTACTGGTTGCGCGTGCGTTTGAAAAAGGCGTGCGAGTCCTGGCGTTGACCGACCACGACACCCTCGAAGGCCTCGACGAAGCCCGCGAAGCCGCGCATTCATTGGGCATGCAACTGGTCAACGGCGTGGAATTGTCCTGCACCTGGGGCGGCGCCACCATTCATGTGCTCGGCTATGGTTTCGATCAGCAAGCCCCGCCGCTGGTGCAGGCCATTGCTGATTTGCACGATGGCCGCTGGCTGCGGTCCGAAGAAATAAGCCGCAAGCTCAGCCTTAAAGGCATGCCGAACGCCCTCGACGGCGCCCGCGCCATCCAGCAGGAACTGGGCGACAGCGGCAATGCACCGGCGCGGCCGCACTTTGCCGACTGGATGGTGCGTGAAGGGTTCGTCAAAGACCGCGCCGAAGCCTTCCGCAAATGGCTGGGGGCTGGCAAGTTGGGGGATGTGAAGCAACACTGGCCGACCCTGGAAGACACGGTCGGGACCCTGCGTGCCTCCGGCGCCTGGGTGAGCCTGGCGCATCCCTGGCATTACGATTTCACCCGCAGCAAGCGCCGCAAGCTGATCAGCGACTATATTGGAGCGGGCGGCCACGCGATCGAAGTGGTCAATGGGCATCAACCCGCCGAACAGGTCGGCAGCCTGGCGATCCTTGCCCGCGAATTTGGTCTGCTGGTCAGCGCCGGCAGTGATTTTCATGGCCCAGGTGGGTGGTCCGAAATCGGCGAGTATCGCCAGGTACCCGAAGACCTGCCGCTCTTGTCGGGGCGATTCAAGCATGACCCCATTATTGCCACCGTCTGAACAGGTAGAACACGTGAGTCAATTCTTCCAGATTCATCCGGAAAACCCCCAGGCGCGCCTGATCAAGCAGGCCGTCGAGATTATTCGCGCCGGCGGCGTGGTGATCTACCCGACGGATTCCTCCTACGCCATTGGTTGCCAGATCGGCGACAAGGGCGCGGTGGAGCGTGTAAGACGCCTGCGCCAGCTGGACGACAAGCACAACTTCGCGCTGATCTGCAGCGACCTGTCCCAGCTCGGCCTGTTCGCCAAGGTCGACACCGGTACTTTCCGCCTGCTCAAGGCGCACACGCCGGGGCCCTACACCTTTATTCTCAACGCCACCCGCGAAGTGCCGCGACTGCTGTTGCACCCGAAAAAGCGCACCATTGGCCTGCGGGTGCCGGAACATCCCATCGCCCTGGCGCTGCTCGAAGAGCTGGGTGAGCCCTTGATGAGCGTGTCGCTGATCATGCCGGGTGAAGATGAGCCGCTGTACGACCCCTACGAAATGCGTCAATTGCTGGAAAAACAGGTCGACCTGATCATCGACGGCGGCTACGGCGGCAACAAGGCCTCCACCGTGATCAACCTGGCCGACGGTGAGCCCGAGGTGATTCGCGTGGGTTGCGGCGACCCGGCCCCGTTCATGGTCGAGGCCTGAATGTCAGCCGTGGAAACCGTTGATCCCCAGGCGGGCGCCCAGCAGGAACTGCCGTTTGCCATGGTGTATGGCCAGGCGGTCATGGAAATGCCGCTGGATCTGTACATTCCCCCGGACGCCCTGGAAGTCTTCCTTGAAGCGTTCGAGGGTCCGCTGGACTTGCTGCTGTACCTGATCCGTAAACAGAACATCAACATCCTCGACATTCCGGTGGCGGAAATCACCCGCCAGTACATGGGCTATGTCGAGTTGATGCAATCGGTACGTCTGGAATTGGCCGCCGAATACCTGGTGATGGCCGCCATGCTCGCCGAGATCAAGTCGCGCATGCTGCTGCCGCGTTCGGAAACGGTGGAAGCCGAAGAAGACGACCCGCGCGCCGAGCTGATCCGCCGCCTGCAAGAATACGAACGCTTCAAGGCCGCCGCCGAAGGCATCGACGGCTTGAGCCGGGTGGGCCGCGACGTAGTAGTGCCCAAGCTCGACGCCCCCGAAGCCCGCGCACGCAAACTGCTGCCGGACGTGAGCCTGGAAGAGTTGCTGATGTCCATGGCCGAGGTGCTGCGCCGGGGCGATATGTTTGAAAGCCACCAGGTCAGCCGCGAGGCGTTGTCGACCCGCGAGCGCATGAGCGATGTGCTTGAGCGCCTGAAGGGCGGTGGTTTTGTGCCTTTTGTAGAACTGTTTACTAAAGAAGAAGGGCGCTTGGGCGTAGTGGTGACCTTTATGGCGATCCTCGAATTGGTCAAGGAGTCCTTGGTCGAGCTGGTCCAGAATGAGCCTTTTGCGGCTATCCACGTGCGGGCGCGAGCCGAATAAAGAGCTGAATCGATGAATCTGACTGAACCCCGCGAGCTGGCGCCGCTGCTGGAAGCCTTCCTACTGGCCTCAGGTAAGCCGCAATCCCTGGAACGCCTGTTCGAACTGTTTGAAGAAGCCGAGCGCCCTGAGCCGCCGGTGTTCAAGAAGGCGCTGGAAATCCTGCGCAAATCCTGCGATGGCCGCGCCTTTGAACTGCGCGAAGTGGCGTCGGGTTACCGCCTGCAGATCCGTGAGAAGTTTTCCCCGTGGGTCGGCCGTTTGTGGGAAGAGCGTCCGCAACGTTATTCGCGGGCGATGCTGGAGACCATGGCGCTGATCGCCTATCGCCAGCCGATTACGCGTGGCGAGATCGAAGATGTACGGGGCGTGGCGGTCAACAGTCATATCGTCAAGACCTTGCTGGAACGCGAGTGGATCCGCATCGTCGGCTACCGTGACGTGCCCGGCAAACCGGCGATGTTCGCCACCACCAAGGTGTTTCTCGACCACTTCAACCTGAAGAACCTCGACGACCTGCCGCCGCTGGCCGAACTGCGCGAGATGGAAGCCGAGCCGGTGCTCGATTTTGACGACGCGCCCGTCCCCGCAAGCCTGCAGGAATTGGCCGATGCCAGCGCCGAGCCGGAAGAGCCGAAGGACGAGACCAGTTTCCATACGTTGCTGCTGGAATTGGACGACATGGAGCAGGGCATCAAGACTGACTTTGATGACCTGCTGCGTGACGGTGCGGACGCGCCTGAAGCCCAAGTGAACGTGGACATTGAGCCCGAGGTCGAACCTGAATCCGAGCCTGAGCCCGAAGAAGATATCCTCGGCGTGGCTGAAGCCCGGGAAAAACTCCTGGCTGCCGTCGCCGCCCTCGATCAGCCGTCGCTGAGCGACGAAGAAGACGAAGCCCGCGCCCTGGCAGAAGCCATCGAAGCCGAGCGTCGCCAGTTCGAAGACTGACGCGATATTTCCAAACACTGCTAAACCCCCACATTTTGATCTCCAGTGTCAGGGACAAACCATGAGTTCCACCAAAGACCCCTGCATCAGCCTCTGCAAATTCAACGCCGACATCTGCGTCGGCTGTGGCCGCAGCAAGCGCGAGATCCGCGCCTGGAAGAAGCTCGACAAGGCCGACAAGCGCATTGTCCTGGCCGAAGCCGAGCTGCGCCTGCTGGCCCTGGGTGCCACCGGTCGGCGGAAAAGCAAATGATTAGGGTGTTATCGACTAGTCTCTGATGCGCAACGCGCACCATGCGCGTATGATTCGCGACCCTTTACCGAGCTATTCGGCCAAAGCCCCGCTTTCAACACTCTTCAGGCCACGCCTGAATCGACCCACCGGGAGGTGCTTAAGATGAACGACAAAGACCAGAACGACAGCCAGGAAATCGGCCCAGCAGGCGAAAAACTGCAAAAGGTGCTGGCGCGTATCGGCGTGGGCTCGCGCCGCGACGTCGAAGCCTGGATCACCCAGAAGCGCATCAAGGTCAACGGCGTCGAGGCCACCCTCGGCCAGCGCGTCGACCTGCACGATGCAATCACCATTGATGGCAAGGTCATCAAGCGTGAAGAGGCCGCCGAATCGGTGCGCCGCGTAATCATGTACAACAAGCCGGACGGCGAGATCTGCACCCGTGACGACCCGGAAGGCCGTCCGACCGTGTTCGACAAGATGCCCAAGCCCAAAGAAGGCCGTTGGATCAACATCGGACGTCTGGACATCAACACCACTGGCTTGCTGATGTTCACCACTGACGGTGAACTGGCCAACCGCCTGATGCACCCGTCCTACGAGATGGACCGCGAATACGCCGTGCGTGTGCGCGGCGAAGTCGATGACGAGATGATCGAGCGCCTCAAAGCGGGCGTGGTGCTGGAAGACGGCCCGGCCAAGTTCACCGACATCAAGCAGGCGCCAGGCGGCGAAGGTTTCAACCACTGGTACCACTGCGTGGTGATGGAAGGGCGTAACCGTGAAGTGCGTCGCCTGTGGGAATCCCAGGGGCTGGTGGTCAGCCGCCTGAAGCGCGTGCGTTTCGGCCCGGTGTTCCTGAACTCCGACCTGCCGATGGGCCGCTGGCGCGAAATGAGCCAGTACGAAGTCGACATCCTCAGTGCCGAAGTCGGCCTGACGCCGGTCGCGATGCCGCAGATGAACGCCAAGAGCAAAGACAAGCTTGAGCGTATGCAGCGTAAATCGTCGCGTCCTGTGGCACGTACCGAGCGTGTGGCCCGCACCCTGCGCCCGGCGCTGAATGCACCGGCATCCGGCGGTCGTATCTCGCGTGAGCCGCAGATCGAAGGTGAGCGTCGCCCAACCGCGCCATCGCGCCAGGAAGGTGAACGTGCGCCACGTGCACCGCGCCCGGCCCCGGCCGGTGGTCGCAGCAACCGGGGTGAAGCGGATCGCCCGGCCGATAACGCCAGCACCAAGCGTCCAGCCAAGCCGGCGGCGAACAAGCGCCCTGGCCCGAAACTGGTCGCGGACGAGCCGTCGGGCAAGCGCCGTGGCGCCCCGGCCGGTTCGGGTCAGCGTCCTGGTTTTGGCCGCAAGAAGCCGCAGTGATGTAAGGGCTGCACAAAAACGCCAACCCTCGGGTTGGCGTTTTTTTATGCACAGCATTTGTCAGAACGCAAAAGTCCCATCGAATACCGGCTTGTCATCCAACGCCAACACCCCACTGGCAAAGATCAGATCCAAGTGATGGCTGCCTTTCTGCCCGCCCCCCAAACCCAGGTGCAGCCCGCAGTGGCGCTCCTCGAACCCGGCATTGCGCGCATACAGATCCTTCACGCCTTCATTGGTGCCAATCCCCAGTTCCTCGACGCGTCGATTCGACGGATTGGCATTCAGGTACTTGTTGAAATCCTCCGCCAGCCCTGGCACGTCACTGGCCACGCTGCAGATGGTCGAGTTCTCGATCCACAGCTCCAGTGGTGACGCCAGCACGCCATATTTACGCGCAAACGGGATGGTGCTGAGAAAGGTGCCGACAAACCTCACTTGGCCATTGATGGCTTCACTGTGAGTGGCGATCTCGCCGGGGGCCAGGTCGTGGTTGCCGATGCCGTTGATATTGGTCCACTTCTTGATGCTGCTCATCGGCGCTTCCAGGCGTGAGCCGTGCTTGTCGGTAAAGCTCAGCACCGTGGCCTGGGACATGCGCCGGATCAGCGTGGCATTGAGGTCGGCAATACGCTGGGGCTCGACACTGAAGGTGTCGTAGAAGTAGTCGCCGTAGTCCTTGAACAGCAGGGATTTTTTCCAGTGTTCGGCCATCACACCCTGCAGGGCGCGGATAAAGTCCGGGCCTTCGGCGCGAGGGTTGGGCAGGGTGGAAGAGTCGTAGAGAAACAGGTACAGGTCGCAAGCTTCGATGGCCTCGGCCAGGGTGTCGCTGGCGGCGAGGTCCAGGCGCTGCACCTGGAAGTTGAAGCGGGCGGCGCTGCTGTGGGTGATCGCCTGGGCGATGGCGTCGTAGCGCTCGGTATGGCCCAGCAGCACGGTGGGGCGACTCAGGCCATTGAGGGCCGGGTGGTGCGCGAGGTAGTAGAGAAAGTGTTCGACGGCGCGGGCCTTGTCCATGACGTGTTTCCTTCTGTGCCTTGGGTAAGGAGGCAGATGCCGTGCACAGCACCTGCCGGATGCCTGCCGATATTTAGAATGGCCACATCGCGGTGCCGAACGGCACAACGGCGTCGGCTTGCATCATTTCAACGGCGGCCTCATGGGTCGGCGCTTCAAACCAATCGTCGAGTTGCAGTTCGGTTTCCAGGTCGTTTTCCAGTGCTTGCATGGTGTATCTCCTAGAGGACGTTGTTTGAGAACGGCTTGCCAACGGGCTTCGCTGGCAAGTGGGAAGAACCTAGGAGAGAGTGTTTCAAAATGCAAAATTTTTATTGACACGGTTTCATTTGGATTTTTTGTTCTGTTTTTTGTGTTTGAATTTTTCTTTAGCAAATTCAGGGAACTACGCAGGCTAAATTGTAGGAAATTTCCGAGCGACAATTTTCCTTAAGATCACGGCTGTAACGTTAATTTTCCGTGCTGTAACGATTAATTTACGAGTAAATGGCGACATTATTGGCTGACCCGGCCCTGTAAGGATTACCTGACAGATCGTCGCACTCGTCTCTCGAGGGCGCCCCCAAGCTGGCGAGCGGTGTACAATCCGCCGCGTTTTACTGTGACCCCCTTGCGTAACCACGCAAAAGGCCAAGACCCCAGGGTTTACCCACCCTGATCACTCCGCCTGGCCACGAGCCGGACGGGTTCGATTTCGTCACAGATAAAAACAAACAGGTGACGCATGACCGTTAGAAAGACGCTGTACTCCTGGTGCTTGCGCTGGGGTTTGAGCGGCGCTGCTTGAGTCGGTAATTCAAGGCAGCAATCTGCATTCAACATCATCAAACCTTGCGTGAGAGCCTTTTCATGAGTGTTCCCCCTTCCTCTTCAGGCGAGCTGAAACGCGGCCTGAAAAACCGGCATATCCAGTTGATCGCCCTGGGTGGCGCCATCGGCACCGGCCTGTTCCTCGGCTCGGCCGGGGTGCTCAAATCCGCTGGCCCGTCGATGATCCTGGGCTATGCCATCTGCGGCTTCATTGCCTTCATGATCATGCGCCAACTCGGCGAAATGATCGTCGAAGAGCCGGTCGCTGGTTCCTTCAGCCACTTTGCCCACAAGTACTGGGGCGGTTTCGCCGGCTTCCTGTCGGGCTGGAACTGCTGGATCCTGTACATCCTCGTGGGCATGTCGGAGCTGACGGCGGTCGGCAAATATGTGCACTACTGGTGGCCGGAGATCCCGACCTGGGTCTCGGCCGCCGCCTTCTTTGTGCTGATCAACCTGATCAACCTGGCCAACGTCAAAGTCTTCGGTGAAGCCGAGTTCTGGTTTGCCATTATCAAGGTGGTGGCCATCGTCGGCATGATCGCCCTGGGCAGCTATTTGCTGGTCAGCGGCAGCGGCGGGCCACAGGCCTCGGTGACCAACCTGTGGGAGCACGGCGGTTTCTTCCCCCATGGCGTCGGCGGGTTGGTGATGGCCATGGCAATCATCATGTTCTCCTTCGGCGGCCTGGAAATGCTCGGCTTCACCGCCGCTGAAGCGGACCAGCCACGCACCGTGATCCCGAAAGCGATCAACCAGGTGATCTATCGAATCCTGATCTTCTACATCGGTGCGCTGGTCGTGCTGCTGTCGCTGACCCCATGGGACAGCCTGCTCACCACCCTCAACGCCTCCGGCGACGCCTACAGCGGCAGCCCGTTCGTGCAGGTGTTCTCGATGCTGGGCAGCAACACCGCTGCGCATATCCTCAACTTCGTGGTCCTGACCGCCGCGCTGTCGGTGTACAACAGCGGCACTTACTGCAATAGCCGCATGCTGTTGGGCATGGCCGAGCAGGGCGATGCGCCCAAGGCCTTGGCGAAGATCGACAAGCGCGGCGTACCGGTACGCTCCATCCTCGCGTCGGCGGCGATCACCCTGGTGGCGGTGCTGATGAACTACCTGATCCCGCAACACGCGCTGGAACTGCTGATGTCGCTGGTAGTGGCCACGCTGGTGATCAACTGGGCGATGATCAGCCTCTCCCACTTCAAGTTCCGCCAACACATGAACCGCACCGGCCAGGTGCCGCTGTTCAAGGCGCTGTGGTATCCGTACGGTAACTATGTGTGCCTGGCGTTCGTGGTGTTTATCCTGGTGATCATGCTGATGATTCCGGGGATCCAGGTGTCGGTGTACGCGATCCCGGTGTGGGTGGCGTTTATGGCGGTGTGTTACTGGGTCAAGAACAAGCGCAGTGCCCGCGCAGCCATGGGCACAACGGGGACGGTTCTGGAGTAGGACCTTTCCTCAAACAGAAAACCCGGCGCCGTGCCGGGTTTTTTGTGTGCAGGGGCAGGTTAGAATCGCCCCTCGTTTTTTCAGCGTGCCTGGAGGCCCCATGCAACACACCGACATCGACGGCGGCGCCTTGCAGCGCGATGAACTGGAAGACCTGGTCGACCAGCATGGCGGCCCCTTGCGCCTGATCGGAGTGGATTTGAGCGGCGCTGATCTGTCGCGCATGGCCTTGGATAACTGGGTGTTCGAGCGCTGCATCCTGGTCCAGGCCTCCTTTCTCGGTTCGCGGCTGGAAGGCACGCAGTGGAAAAGCTGCCGCGCCAGTCTCGCCATTTTCGAAGCGGCGAACCTGTTGGAAGCGCACTTCCACAGCTGCGATCTGAACAACACCCGCTGGCAGCGCAGCAAGCTGTCCCAGGCGAGCTTTGAGCACTGTAAGTTGACCGGCGCCAATTTCACCCATTGCGCTTCGCTGGGCTTGAGCTTCAGCGAAACGCGGTTGAACAGCGCCTTCTTGTCCGGGCTGTCGTTTGCCCGCACCGTGCTGAATAACCTGGATTTCTCCGACAGCGATTTGTCGGATGCCGACTTTCGCAAGGCCGAGCTGATCGATTGCAGCCTGGCCCACGCTCGTATCAATGGCGCCAATTTTGCTGGCGCCGACTTGCGGGGGGCGGATTTAAGCGGGTTTCGCCTGAATGATGCCAAACTGTTCAAAGGCGCCGTGATTTCCAAAGCCCAGGCGTCGATGTTGTTGTCCGAGTTGGGCTTGTCCGTTGCTTAAGGTTTTTGATTGATGCTGGTGATTTCCAACAATGTGCAGCTGCCCGACGCCGAGATCGAGCTGACCGCCATTCGCGCCCAGGGCGCTGGTGGACAGAACGTCAACAAGGTGTCGAGTGCCGTGCACCTGCGATTTGATATCCCGGCGTCGTCGCTGCCCGAGTTCTACAAGGAGCGCTTGCTGGCGCTGCGCGACAGCCGCATCACCAGTGAAGGCGTGCTGGTACTCAAGGCCCAGCAATACCGGACCCAGGAGCAGAACCGCGCGGATGCGTTGGAACGTCTGGTGGAATTGATCCTCAGCGCCACCAAGGTGGAGAAAAAACGCCGCCCGACCAAGCCGACCCTGGGCTCGAAAAAGCGCCGGCTTGAATCCAAGACCAAGCGCGGCAGCATCAAGGCCGGGCGCGGCAAGGTCGACTTCTAGTCGCCACGTGCCTCACGGGCCTTGGGTGCCTGACGGTACAGGTACAGGCTCAGCAGCAAACCACCCAGGGCTGCAAGGGCGGCGAAGAGGAAGATCGACGCAAAGCCGAAGCCGGCTGCCACGGCCCCGGCGAGCGGTCCGGTGATGCCTAGTGACAGGTCGATAAACAGCGAGTAGGCGCCCACCGCCGAACCTCGGCTGGATGCCGGCACCAGGTTGACGGCCTCCACCCCGAGCGCCGGGAACACCAGGGAAAAGCCGAAGCCGCTCAACGCCGCGCCAGCGAGGGCCAGGTTGGCGTCCGGCGCCAGCCATAACAGCAGCAAGCCGAGGATCTCCACCGACAGGCAGGCAATCGCCACGCGAAAGCCGCCGATCCGGTTGATCAGGTTGCCGAACAACAACCGTGCGCCGATAAAGCTGGCGCCGAACAGGCTCAGGGCCCACACCGCGTTATCCCAGTGCTGGGTGGTGTAATACAAGGTGATGAAGGTGGCGATGGTGCCAAAGCCGATGGAACCCAGCGCCAAGGCACAGCCGTGGGGCAATACGCGGCCCAGCACATTCATGAAGGGCAGGCGCACGCCGGCAACAATCGGTGCGGCGACTTTGTTCCAGGCCAGCAGCAGGCCGACGATGGCCAGCAAGATAATGCTGACGCCCATGCTCCACAGCCCGAAATTTCTTACCAGCAACACGCCCAGTGGCGCGCCGACGGCCAGCGCGCCGTAGCTGGCGATGCCGTTCCAGGAAATCACCTTGGCGGTGTTCTGCGCGCCGACCCGTCCGATGCCCCAGCCGATCGCGCCCGAACCTACCAGACTTTCCGCGCTGCCAAGGACCAGGCGGCCGATCAACAGGCTGCCCAGGCTCAAGGCTGGCAGGCTGGAAAACCACGCCGCGAGCAGCATGAACACACCGCTCAGGCCGCAGCCCGCCAGGCCGATCAGCACGGCGCGCTTGCTGCCCAGGTTATCGATGATTTTGCCCGCATACGGGCGGCTGAGCAGGGTAGCCAGGTATTGCACGCTGATCACCAGGCCGGCAACCACCGCGCCATAACCCAGCTCACTGTGGACATAGCCCGGTAACACGGCCAAGGGAATGCCGATATTCAGGTAGCCAATGAAGGTGAACAACACGATGGAAACAACTTGCAGCGTGACCGCCATGGGGCGCTGGGTATCGGGCATGGGAAAGGTCCACTGTCGCGGCAGGTAAAGATAGGCTGCTAATGATACCGGTGGTTTGGCTTGCGCAGGGCGGTAAAACGCAAAAACCTCGGCTCAGAAAGACGTCAGGCTTGGGCAGGGGCCAGCAATTGGGTGGTGACCAGGGCGGCCAGGGCGTTTTCCTGGGTGCCGAAACGCTTGAGCAGCAGCGCTTGTTTGTCGGCGCTGAGGCGGTTCCAGATCTCGACCATCTGCAAGGCCGCGTCGAGTACAGCGGTATCCGGGTTGTCGGGGAGGGTATCGGTCATGGCAGGCGTCTCGATGGGTTCAGGCAGTGTGGAAAGCGCTCAAAGCTGCGCTTTCCACACGGTCTGGTACGGCGTCAGTCCTGGCTTTCGCTGTCGACTGGTTTTGCTTCTTTGGCCTCAGGCTGTTTATCACTGGCCTGCTGCGGTGTTGGCTGCTCTGTAGGGTGCAGGCTTGGGAAGGGGAGATTAGGTATCTCGTGCATCGTCGTCGCTCCTCGCAAGGTCTGTTTTTTCAATCGCAGGTGATTCCGCGCTCTCAAAAAGCCTTGGCAGGATACAGCACTGCAAATGACAAAAAGATTTTAATGTCGGCAGATGGATGAACTTTCATCGTTTAAACGGTCGTTCGGCTAGAACGGCACCTTGCCCAGGATCATGTCGCGGTACATCACAAAATCCCCCAACAGGCTGTAGAACGGGTGCTGAAAGGTCGCCGGACGGTTCTTTTCGAAGAAGAAATGGCCGATCCAGGCAAAGCTGTAACCGGCAATGGGCAAGGCGATCAGCAAGCCCAGCGACCCTCTGCCGATGGCGTACGCCAAAATGCCGATGACCAGCGTGGTGCCGATAAAGTGCAGGCGCCGGCAGGTGCTGTTGGCGTGTTCGCTCAGGTAATAAGGGTAAAACTCAGCAAAGCTATTGAATCGCTTGACGTTTTCCACGGTAACCGGCCCTTTGATTGTTATGCCGCCCAACAGATGTTCGGCGGGGAGCTTATTTGAGTCTAGAGTGATCAGTGGTAACAGCCAGTGACAATAGATGCCACTTTAGTATCCTTGGCTTCCTGGCTGCCGTTTGAGCCTGCTTTATTAAGAAGACGCCATGAGCGAACGAACAACTTCTGCAAGCTGGGCGATGGGGATAGTCAAGGCATTGGAAATGGACGGCCTGGATTGCCGCGCCTTGTTCAAGCAGCTCGGCCTCGACTACGCCGCCCTGAGCGATCCCGATGCGCGGTTTCCGCAGGACTCCATGACCCGCCTGTGGCAGCGCGCGGTGGAGCTGTCGGGTAACCCGGCGATCGGCCTGAACATGGGCAAAGTGGTGCGCCCGGCGTCCTTTCATGTGGCCGGTTATGCATTGATGTCCAGCAACACCCTGGCCGAAGGTTTTATGCGGCTGGTGCGCTACCAGCGGATTATCGCTGAAAGTGCCGACCTGAGTTTCCGACTGATCCCCGAAGGTTATGCGCTGATTCTGACGGTACACGGTGACCACCTGCCGCCTACCCGGCAAAGCGCCGAAGCCTCGCTGGCCAGTGCCTTGGCCCTGTGCGGCTGGTTGACCGGCCGCACGCTGCAGCCGCGCAAAGTGGTGCTGCAAGGTGAGCAACCGGCGGACCTGGCCCCGTACAAACAAGCCTTCCATGCGCCGCTGGAGTTCAATGCACCCTACGACGCGCTGATTTTCGAGCGGGCCGACATGGACGCGCCGCTGCCCACGGCCAACGAGGCCATGGCCTTGCTGCATGACCGCTTTGCCGGTGAATACCTGGCGCGCTTCTCGGAAAGCCGCGTGACCCACAAGGCGCGGCAGGTGTTGTGCCGCCTGTTGCCCCAGGGCGAGCCCAAGCGTGAAGTGGTGGCCCAGACGTTGCACTTGTCCCAGCGCACCTTGCAGCGGCGCTTGCAGGAGGAGGGCACCAGCTTTCAGACCCTGCTCGATGACACCCGCCGTGAACTGGCCGAGCAATACCTGGCGCAACCCAGCATGACCCTGCTGGAAATTGCCTACCTGTTGGGCTTTGCCGACCCGAGCAACTTCTTCCGCGCGTTTCGTCGCTGGTTCGATGTCACGCCCGGCGAATACCGGGCGCGGTTGTTGGACGCGTCGAGCGTCAGTGGCGCCAAAACGCCGGAATACACAGAACAAAGACCGTAATGATCTCCAGCCGGCCGAGCAGCATGCCCAGCGACAGGATCCACTTGGCCGCATCCGGCAGGCTGGCGAAATTGCCCGCCGGGCCAATGGTTTCGCCCAGGCCCGGGCCCACGCCCGAAACGGTACTCGCGGCGCCGGTCAAGGCAGTCATCCAGTCCAGGCCAAGCAGCGACAAGGCCAGGGCGATGGCGCAGATGGTGATGGCGAAGAAGAACGAAAAGGTCAGGATCGACCGTACGATCTCTTCGTCGAGACGGTGGCCGTTGTACTTCTGCTTGATCACCGCGCGCGGGTGAATCAGCTGGTTCAAGTTGGCCTTGAGCAGGATATAGGCAACCTGGAAGCGGAAGATCTTGATCCCGCCGGCCGTCGAGCCCGAACAGCCGCCGATAAAGCCGAGGTAGAAGAACAGCATCAGTGAGAAATTGCCCCACAGGCTGTAGTCCCCGAGTGCAAACCCTGTGGTCGTCACCACCGACGTGACGTTCAGCGCCACATGACGCAGCGCGTCCAGCCAGTGCAGGTTGGTGGTCCACCAGTACCAGGTGCCCAATACCAGCCAGGTCACCAGCAACAAACCGAGCAGGCCCTGGACCTGCTGGTCCTTGATCAACGCCCGGCGGTTACCGCGTAAGGTGGCCACATACAGGGTAAACGGCAAGCTGCCGAGGATCATCACCACCACGGCTACCCAGTGCACCGCCGGTTGCTTCCAGTGCGCCAGGGATTCATCGGAGGTGGAGAACCCGCCGGTGGAAATCGCTGACATCGCATGGTTGATCGCATCGAACAAGCCCATGCCGGCCCACCAGAACGCCAGGCTGCCGAGGATGGTGATGCCCACGTAGGCCGCCACGATCAGTCGCGCCACCATGTGCGAGCGGGGCATGACCTTTTCCGAACGGTCCGAGGATTCGGTCTGGAACAGGCGCATGCCACCAATGCGCAGCAGCGGCAGGATCGCTACCGCCATGCCGATAAAGCCGATACCGCCGAGCCAGTGCAGCAGCGAACGCCACATCAAGATACCCGGCGACATCGCGTCCAGGCCGCTCAACACCGTGGAGCCGGTGGCGGTAATGCCGGACATGCTTTCAAAAAACGAATCGGTGTAGCTGATGTGCTGGGTCAGCAGGAATGGCAGCGCGGCAAAGATACACACCACCACCCAGCTGCTGACGGTCAGCAGGTACATGTCCCGCGGGCGCAGGTGCACATGCTCGGGGCGCCCGGGGATCACCAGCGCCAGGCCGGCGATAAAGGTGATCATGCTGGCCCACAGGAAGGAAGGCAGGTCGCTGGTGCGTTCGAAAATCACCAGGGTGGCCATGGGCACGACCATCGCGATCGCGAGGGTGATCAGGAAGATGCCGATGATGAAACCGATGATGCGCAGGGTCGGCAACGCCATGAAATTCGCTCGGATGTTGGAGGTGGCGCCATTCTACCTGCGGTGCAGGGCTTGTAAACCGGGGCTTGGAAGCGATGAGAGGCTAATGTGGGAGCGGGCTTGCTCGCGAA
Organism: Pseudomonas sp. DWRC2-2; assembly: GCF_049897885.1. Taxonomy (NCBI): domain Bacteria; kingdom Pseudomonadati; phylum Pseudomonadota; class Gammaproteobacteria; order Pseudomonadales; family Pseudomonadaceae; genus Pseudomonas; species Pseudomonas sp. DWRC2-2. The sequence goes on along the minus strand of NZ_JAFCXD010000001.1, from coordinate 1,496,735 downwards.
GGCGGCGTGTCAGTTGAAGAATTTGTAGCTGATAGACCGCATTCGCGAGCAAGCCCGCTCCCACATGGATTGTGTGGTGTCTGATTGATTGTCGACATCCGCACGCAAAAAAGGCGACCCGAAGGTCGCCTCATTCAACTGCGCATTGATCAGAACTCGTGATCAGCGTTATCCGGGTTCAGGTCGCTGATACCCAGCTTGCCCGCCGCCGCTTCGATCGAACCGGTCTGCTTGACCAGGGCGGCGATGGCGTCACGGACGATCTGGTTGCCGGCATCGTTGCCGGCAGCGATCAGCTGGTCGTAGTGCTCACCCTTGTTGGCGTGGTCAACCATGACCTGGATCTTCGCTTCGGTAGCCGCCAGGTCCGCTTTCAGTGCGGTGTCGGCTGCCGGGTCGGCCTTGGCCACCAGGGACGACAGGCTGGCGCCGGTCATTTTGGTGCCGTCGACGCGGGTGTACTCACCGAGGTAGACGTTGCGGATGCCCTTGGCGTCGTAGAAGTGCGAGTTGTGGGTGTTGTCGCTGAAGCAGTCCTGCTCGTCTTCCGGCGAGTTGGCTTCCAGGGAAACCTTCATGCGCTCACCGGCCAGTTCACCCAAGGACAGGCTGCCCATGCCGAACAGCATTTTGCGCAGGCCGTCGGTGGCAGGTTCTGCCTCCAGGGTGGCGCGGTAGTTGTCTTCAACGTTGGGTTTCCAGTTGCCGACCATTTCTTCCAGGTCGCTGACCAGCAGTTGGGTCACGGCGCTCAGGTAGGCGCGGCGACGCTCGTTGTGGCCGCCAGTGGCGCCGTCGCCGGTCAGGTAGTCCGACGCAGGACGGTTGCCGGCGCCTGGGCCGGTGCCGTTCAGGTCCTGGCCCCAGAGCAGGAATTCGATGGCGTGGTAGCCGGTGGCGACGTTGGCCTCGGAACCGCCCAGCTCGTTGAGGCTGGCGAGTTTTTCCGGGGTGATGTCCTTCACGTCGACCTTGTCTTCGCCGACTTGGATTTCGTTGTTGGCGATGATGTTGGCAGTGGCGCCTGGGTTACCCAGGGCGTGTTCGTAGGACTTGTCGACATAGTCGATCAGGCCTTCGTCCAGCGGCCATGCGTTCACCTGGCCTTCCCAGTCGTCGATGATGGTGTTGCCGAAGCGGAACACTTCACTTTGCAGGTAAGGAACGCGGGCGGCGATCCAAGCGGTGCGCGCGGCTTTCAGGGTTTCGTCGTTCGGCTTGGCGAGGAACGCGTCGATAGCGGTTTGCAGGGTTTTCGCGGTGGACTCGGCATCGCTGTAGACCGCGAACACCATGTCTGCGTAATGCGCGACCACGGCCTTGGCAGCGGCTTCGTCGACCTGGCCGGCAGGGGTGGCAGCCGCTGGAGCGGTAGTGCTGGCAGCCGGGGTCGGCGCCTGAGGCGCGGCGGCCTTGTCTTTACCTTCGCCGCAACCGGCGAGAGAAATGGCAATGGCCAGCAGACTGGCGGTGGCCAGGGGCATACGAATCATGGCGAACATCCTGCTTCGGTTGTTGATGGGGCGCGCGGGGGAGCGCAAAAACTGCGACATAATGCGAAAGATTTGCATTTTGTGTAAAGGGTTATACGCGGGAAATATTCAGTATCGTTTTGCTGCATCAGAGAATCGCGGCGTTATTGCGCTCCGACTGCTTTAAAAAAGCCGCCAACTCCCGCGCCGGCAAGGGTTTGCTGTAGTGATAACCCTGACCTTCATGGCAGCCTTCGGAGATGATGTAGGCCTCCTGCTCGGCGGTTTCCACGCCTTCGGCGATCACCTGCATACCGAGGCTTTTGCCCAGTTGGATGATCGCCCGCACGATGGTGGCGTCGTCGTCATCGTCCAGCAGGTCCTGCACGAAGCTCTTGTCGATCTTGATCTTGTCCAGCGGCAGGCTTTTCAAGTAGCTGAGGGACGAGTAGCCGGTGCCGAAGTCATCAATCGCAATCAATGCCCCGGAACGGCGCAGGCTCAGCAGGTGCTGGGCGGCGGTGCTGATGTCTTCCATCAGGCCGGTCTCGGTGACTTCCAGTTCCAGGCTGCGCGGCGGCAGGCGGTAGATCTGCATCAGGTTATTGACCACCCGCGGCAACTCGGTGTGGTGCAATTGCACGGTGGACAGGTTTACCGCCATGCGCAACTCGGTGAAGCCCAGGTCGTGCCATTCACGCAATTGCCGGCAGGCCTGGTCGAGTACCCATTCGCCAATCGGGATGATGGTGCCGTTCTGCTCGGCCAGCGGGATAAACAGGTCCGGCGGCACCAGGCCGTGTTCCGGATGCTGCCAGCGGATCAGCGCTTCCACGCCGACCACATGGTGATCGCGGTAGCTGATCTGCGGCTGGTACACCAAGTGGAATTGGTCGCGGCTCAGGGCTTCGCGCAGGTCTTTTTCCAGCTCGCGGCGACGGCGCATTTCGCTGTCGACGCTGGCGATATAGAACTGATAGCGGTTGCGCGACCGGGTCTTGGCCAGGGTCATGGTTTGCTCGGCTTTTTGCAGCAGCTTCTCGGTGCTGTCGCCGTCTTCCGGGAACAGGGTGATGCCGATGGTGGCGCGTAGGCGGATGCCTTCGTGGTCGAGAGCAAATTCCGCTTCCAGGTCATCGAGGATGCTTTGCGCCAGTTCGGCGGCCTCGTAGGGCTGGTCGATATCGGCCTGTACCAGGGCGAATTGGTCGCCGCCCAGCCGGGCCAGGGCACCGAGGCGGCCGCTGTGGGCGCGCAATCGGTCGGCCAGGGCCAGTAGCAGTTTGTCGCCGGCCTGGTAGGTGAACTGTTCGTTGACGCTCTTGAAGTCATCCAGCCCCACGCACAACACGGCCACGCGGCGTTGGCGGCGACCGGCGTCGATGAGGATCTTGTCCAGTTGCTCCTGCAGTTTCTGGCGGTTCGGCAAGCCCGTCAGGAAGTCGTACTGGGCCATGCGCAGCAGGCTGCTTTCCGCCTCATGGCGCAGGTGGGTATTGCGTTCGATGGATTCGAGCAACTGGTTGGCGGTGTTGATCCACAGCCCCAATTCGTTGCGCTCGTGGCCCTTGAGTTGCGGGATCTTGTGTTCGCTGGGACGGTCCGGGTTGATTGAGGTCAGGTGCTCGATGATCCGCGACAGCGGCTTGGTCAGCAGCCAGTGGTAGACCAGGTACAGCACCAGGCCCATCGCCAGGGCGCGCAATACCCCGGAAATAAAGATGATCACTGAACTGACAATAAACCCCTTGCCGTAGGTGGCCGTGTCGAGGGTGATGCTCAGATCGCCGTAATACTCGCTGTAGGGGCCTTTGCCGACCAATGCGGTGGTGAATGTGCGTTCCTGGCCGAGTATCAGGTCGGTCAGCCAGCGGCTGGGCGATTGCTGCAATGCGCGGCTTTTCTCGGCGAGCATGGTTTCGTTGGGATGGCCGATGGACGCCATGCGCACCGCGTCATCCTGGAACAGGCCCTCAATCACTTGCATGCCCATCTCGCGATCCAGGCTGTAGACGGCCTGGGTCGAGGGGTCGCGGAACATGTCGAGGATGCGCTGGGCATCGCCGGCCACGGCCTGGCGCGTCTTGTAGGCATCGAAAACGATCTGCGCCACGCTCAGCGCTACGCCCACGATCAATGCCGACAGCAGCACAACCCGTAGCAACTTCACCGACAAGCTGTTCTTGAGTTCCAGCTTCAAAGGGGCATTCCTTGTCTCATGCGGGTGGCCTTCAATATGCCATGAGTATTGGCAATCCCGTGAGGGCAGTCAAAGGAACATTAGGGCCGCAGGCGTCTTGAGGCTGGATGCACAGAAAAAAACAGAAAAAAACGGCGGATTTGCTCCGCCGTCTGGGTACTCGACTTATCGGTGGTCAGAACAATGCCGTTCTATTACTGATAGGCGGAGATCTCGATCTTTGGCGGCGCTGGCGGCATCATGTCCTCACCCGGCTTGCCGGGTGCACTGGCACCACCGCCTTCGCTACCGCCACCTGCGCCACCGGCGAGGCCTTTCATCAGCCCGCTGATGAGTTGCATCGCCATCTGCCCGCCTGCTTTTCCGATTTCTTCCATCATTGATTCTCCAGCAGAGTGTGAAAGGGTTATTCCTCTCACTGCGTGGGTGGCAGATTCCCTCCTGCGGGTTCCACGATTCCGGTCTGGCCAGCGTTGTGGAGCGCCCACAAAAAAGCCCGGCAATGCCGGGCTTTTTCTACTGCAAGCGTTGCTTAGGCAGTGAAGGTCTTGCCTTCGAACTGCTCAGCCACGAACTTCCAGTTGACCAGGTTCCAGAACGCTTCCACATACTTTGGACGCACGTTGCGGTAGTCGATGTAGTAGGCGTGTTCCCACACGTCGCAGGTCAGCAGCGGGGTGTCGCCGTTGGTCAGCGGGTTGCCGGCGCCGATGGTGCTGGCCAGGGCCAGGGAACCGTCAGCCTTTTTCACCAGCCAGCCCCAACCGGAACCGAAGGTGCCGACGGAGGTCTTGGTGAACTCTTCCTTGAACTTGTCGAACGAACCGAACGCCGCGTTGATGGCTTCAGCCAATGCGCCGGTCGGTTGGCCGCCAGCGTTTGGCGCCAGGCAGTTCCAGTAGAAGGTGTGGTTCCAGACCTGAGCGGCGTTGTTGAAGATGCCGCCCGAAGAGGATTTGACGATCTCTTCCAGGGTCTTGCCTTCGAACTCGGTGCCTGGCACCAGGTTGTTCAGGTTCACGACGTAGGTGTTGTGGTGCTTGTCGTGGTGGAATTCCAAGGTTTCCTTGGAGATGTGCGGCTGCAGGGCATCGTGTGCGTAGGGCAGCGGCGGCAATTCGAAAGCCATGATGATTCTCCTAATCAGGTCAGTTGCGGTGAGCGCAAGGCCGATCACGGGCGGCCAAACAAGCGCCGGGGAGTTTGTACTCTTTGCGGCGCAGGGTCCGGATCATAGCACCGGGGGTGCGGCAAAACCACGCAACAACTGTGTGGGATAGAGGTTCCAGAGCGTTTTGGAATATTCCCTAAGCCGCGATCAATTGATAGGCCACGCTGAACATCATCACCGCCACCAACAGGTCTAGCAGGCGCCAGGTTGCGGGGCGCGCCAGCCAGGGTGCCAGCCACGCCGCGCCGAGTGCCAGGGTGGCGAACCACAGGAACGATGCGCTGGCGGCGCCGGCCACGTAGGCGCCGGGTTCAGTTTGCTGTGCGCCGAGTGAGCCGATCAGCAATACAGTGTCCAGGTACACGTGCGGGTTGAGCAGGGTCACGGCCAGCGCGCTCAGCAACACCGCGCGCAGCGAGCGCACTTTGAGAGTGTCGCCTTGGTCCAGGCTCTGTTTCGAACAGGCCCGGCGCAGTGCGCACGCGCCGTACCAGATCAGGAACGCCGCGCCGCCCCAGCGTGCCACCGCCAGCAGCACCGGGCTTTGCGCCAGCACCGTCGCCAGGCCGAACACCCCGGCGGCCACTAGCAGGGCATCACACACTACGCATAGCGCCGCCACCGGCAAGTGATGCTCGCGGCGCAGGCTCTGCGCCAGTACAAAGGCATTTTGAGTGCCGATGGCCATGATCAGGCCCAGCGCCACCAGCAGACCATTCAAATAGCTTTGCCACATAGGATTTACTCCGCGTCTGCTGCCAGTTGCCGCAACACCTGCAGGGCGCGTTCGGCATCGGCACGCCCGACGAACAGGTGGTCGTGGTAATAACCGGCAATCACGTTGCAACTGATGCCGGCCTTGCCCAGCGCACTGGCGAAGGCGGCGGTGAGGCCCACGGCTTCCAGGGCCGAATGCACATTCAAGGTGATCCACGCGGCGACGTAGTCAAAAGCCAGGCCGGCCTGTTCCGCTTGCTGGCGTTCGACGATCAGGGTCAGACCTTCCTGCTCGCGAAAGCTGCCGATTACCTCGCAGCCAGCAGGGATGCGGTTGTCGGGCACGGTGCAGAACACATAGTCGCCGTCATTGAGTTGGGGGCTCATGCTGCGCAGCAGCGTAGCCAGGGCGGTTTCGCCAGCCATGGGAGGTTCCTTATAAAGAGAGAAGCGATGCTGGCTATTCTCATTGTCTGGGATGTATAAGAAAAACAAATATTACTGATCGCTCATTAGAGAAACTGATGTTCGACTATAAATTACTCTCTGCCCTGGCGGCGGTGGTGGAACAGGCGGGCTTCGAGCGTGCCGCTCAGGTGCTGGGGCTGTCGCAGTCGGCGATCTCCCAGCGCATCAAGTTGCTGGAGGCACGTATTGGCCAGCCGGTACTGGTGCGGGCCACGCCGCCGACGCCCACTGATATCGGCCGTCGCCTGCTCAACCATGTGCAACAGGTGCGCTTGCTGGAGCGTGACCTGCAAAGCCAGGTGCCGGCGCTGGATGAAGAGGGCATGCCCGAACGCCTGCGCATCGCGTTGAACGCCGACAGCCTTGCCACGTGGTGGGCCGAGGCTGTCAGCGGGTTTTGCGCCGAGCAGCATTTGCTGCTGGATCTGGTGGTGGAAGACCAGACTGTCGGCCTCAAACGCATGCGCGCGGGTGAGGTGGCGGCCTGTATCTGCGCCAGCGAGCGTCCGGTGGCGGGCGCGCGCAGCCTGTTGCTGGGCGCCATGCGGTATCGGGCGTTGGCCAGCCCGGCGTTTATCGCCCGGCATTTTCCCCAGGGCGTACGCGCCGATCAACTGGCGCGCACCCCGGCACTGGTGTTCGGGCCGGATGATTTCCTGCAGCACCGCTACCTGGCTTCTCTCGGCGTGGACGGCGGTTTCGAGCACCATTTGTGCCCATCGTCTGAAGGCTTTATCCGCCTCACCGAGGCGGGCCTGGGCTGGGGGCTGGTGCCGGAATTGCAGGTTCGCGACCAATTGGAAAAGGGCATATTGGTCGAGTTATTGCCAGATAAGCCCATCGATGTGCCGTTGTACTGGCATCATTGGCGCAGTGGCGGGCAACTGTTGGGCTTGCTGACCGACCATCTGGCCCAGGCCTGTGGTCAATGGTTGGTGCCGTTGGAGTGATGGCGTGCGTCAAGGCAACAGCGATGAAAAACGTAAGAACATGGGGTAATACATGAAGATTCTGGTCACCGGCGCAAGCGGCTTCATTGGCGGGCGCTTTGCACGTTTCGCCTTGGAGCAGGGCCTGGACGTGCGGGTCAACGGGCGACGTGCCGAAGGTGTGGAGCACCTGGTCAGGCGCGGCGCCGAGTTTATCCAGGGTGATCTGAATGACGCCGACCTGGTGCGACACCTGTGCCGCGATGTCGAGGCCGTGGTGCACTGCGCCGGCGCCGTCGGCTTGTGGGGTAAATATCAGGACTTTCACCAAGGCAACGTGCTGGTCACCGAAAACGTCGTCGAAGCCTGCCTCAAGCAGCACGTCGGGCGTTTGGTGCACCTGTCATCGCCCTCCATCTACTTTGACGGCCGCGATCACCTGGGCCTGACCGAAGAGCAAGTGCCCAAGCGCTTCAAGCACCCTTATGCGGCCACCAAATACCTGGCCGAGCAGAAGGTGTTCGGAGCCCAGGAGTTCGGCCTTGAAGTGATTGCCCTGCGCCCGCGATTCGTCACGGGTGCCGGTGACATGAGCATCTTCCCGCGGCTGCTGAACATGCAGCGCAAGAACCGCCTGGCCATCGTCGGCGACGGCCTGAACAAGGTCGACTTCACCAGCGTGCACAACCTCAACGAAGCCTTGCTCAGCAGTTTGCTCGCGCCGGGCTCCGCGCTGGGCCGGGCCTACAACATCAGCAACGGCACGCCGGTGCCGGTGTGGGATGTGGTGAACTACGTGATGCGTCAAATGCAATTGCCCCAGGTGACGCGTTACCGGTCCTACGGTTTGTCCTACAGCGTAGCGGCGCTCAACGAAGCGTTTTGCGCGATGTGGCCCGGGCGACCGGAGCCGTCGCTGTCGCGCCTGGGCATGCAAGTGATGAACAAAGATTTCACCCTCGACATCAGCCGCGCCAGGCATTATCTGGACTACGAGCCCAAAGTCAGCCTGTGGACCGCCCTCGACGAGTTCTGCAGTTGGTGGAAAGCCCAGGATCCGGGGTTCAAGTAAGCACACAAGCGGCAACACTTCGGGAACCGAATCTGGCGTTCCGGGTCGATCAGTGCGCCGGGAACGCGGTTTATACTCCCGTCGCACGCCACTTCACCGATTCAGGGTTGATACATGCGCAACGATGCTAAAGACGACTTCGACAACGTTCCCAGCCTGCGGGCCGATGTCGGGGATGACGATGATTTCGAACCCACCCCGGCCACCTCGGTGCGCTCGCGCAACACCAAAGTGGTCAAGGTCAAGAGCGCCAGCACCGGGCCTTTGTGGGCGTTGATCGGCGCGCTGCTGATCGCCTTTGCGGGCCTGGCCTGGTGGAGCTTCCAGCAGATCTCCCTGATGGGCCAGCAGTTGGTGGCCACCCAGGAAAGCTTCGCGCGCATCAGCGAAGAAGCGGCGGGGCGCCTGCAGGACATTTCCGGCAAGGTCGTGGCCAGCGAGGCCAGCGTCAACAACGGCAGCGAAGCGCTGAAACTGCAGATCAAGCAGCTTGAAAGCCAGTTGCTGGAGCAGGGCAAGCAGCAGGTCGGCGTGGCTGGGCAAGCCACCGAGTTGGATAAACGCCTGGCGCAAATGACCGCCAGCACCACCGACCTGTCCAACGCCAACAGCAAGCTGCAGGGCCAAGTGCAGGCGCTGACCGACGCCGTGGCGACGCTCAAGGCGGCGCAAGTTGACGCAGGCAAGCGCGATAACGAAATCAAGGAGCTCACTGCGGACGTGGCCGCCTTGAAGAAACAAGGCAATCCAAGCGCTGCCATCGCCCGTATCGAGCAGGACCTTGTGGTGCTCAAGAGCGCCCAGGACAACCAACCGGCCAACAACGATGCACCGACCAATAAAGAGTTCGACGTGTTCCGTATCCAGACCACGCGCAATATCACCACGTTGCAGAGCCAGGTGCAGAACCTGAACCAGCAGTTGAATGCACCGGCAAGGGTCACCCCGCTCGGGCAATAAGGTTGCTGTTGGAAATGTCACCGCGTGGTGACATTTCCCATCCCCTTCGTTACTTGCCGTCGCCGCGCCCTTGTTTAGACTCCGGTCATCCCACAAAAAACAATAAGGGCCACCCATGACCTCGCAACCACTGCCTGCCAGCAGTTGGCTGAACGCGCCTGCCCACCACGCCTGGCTTGCGGCCGAGGGACAGCGCCTGCTGGCCTTCGCCAAGGCGTCCCGACTGCCCGACGGCTTTGGCAACCTGGACGACAAAGGCCAATTGCCGGCCGATGCCCACGCCGAAACCATGAACACCGCCCGCATGACTCACAGCTTCGCCATGGCCCACGCCTTGGGCTTGCCGGGGTATGCCGAGCTGGTTGCGCATGGCGTTGCAGCCCTCAGTGGCCCGCTGCGTGACAGTGAGCACGGTGGCTGGTTTGCCACGCCCTACGCCCTCGATGGCAACCGTGGCAAGGCCGCTTATCTGCACGCGTTTGTTGCCCTGGCCGCCAGCTCGGCGGTGGTAGCCGGTGCACCCGGTGCACAAAACCTTCTGACCGACGCCGTCCATATCATCGACCAGTTTTTCTGGAGCGAGGAGGAGGGCGTGATGCTCGAATCGTTCGCCCAGGACTGGAGCGGCGTCGAAGCCTATCGCGGTGCCAACAGCAACATGCACGCCACTGAAGCCTTCCTCGCGCTGGCCGATGTTACCGGCGATACGCGCTGGCTGGACCGCGCCTTGCGTATTGTCGAGCGGGTTATCCACACCCACGCGACGGGGAACCAGTTCATGGTGATCGAACATTTCGACACGCACTGGCAACCCTTGCTCGGTTACAACGAAGACAACCCCGCCGACGGCTTCCGCCCCTACGGCATCACTCCCGGCCACGGTTTTGAATGGGCGCGGCTGGTGCTGCACCTGGAAGCCGCGCGCCTGCATGCCGGGCTTGCCACCCCCGAGTGGCTGGTGACCGATGCCAAGGGCTTGTTCGCCAGCGCCTGCGAATACGCCTGGTCCGTGGATGGTGCCCCCGGCATCGTCTACACCCTAGACTGGAACCAGCGCCCGGTGGTGCGCGAACGCCTGCACTGGACCCACGCCGAAGCCAGCGCCGCAGCCCAGGCGTTGCTCAAACGCACCGGCGAGTTGCATTACGAAACCTGGTACCGGCGTTTCTGGGAGTTTTGCGAAACCCACTTCATCGACCGTATTCACGGCAGCTGGCACCACGAACTCAGCCCCCACAACCAACCCAGCAGCGTCATCTGGGGTGGCAAGCCCGACCTGTACCATGCCTGGCAAGCGGTATTGCTGCCTGCGCTGCCGCTGGCGCCAAGCATGGCCAGTGCCATCGGGGCTGGGCGCTATGTCACCGGTTGGTGACATTTGTCCATCCCTTTGTTACCTGCGCCTGAAAAATCCATGTTTAAACTCCGTGCAGCGCAAGCCTAAGACTTGCATGCATAACAACAAGAAAAGGTACTCAGATGAACGCGATTAATCGCCTCGCCGTTGCTATTTCCATTGCCTCGTTGTTTCCCCTCTCTGCATTTGCCGCCGACTCGAAAGGGACGGTTGAAGTTGTGCATTGGTGGACCTCGGGCGGTGAAAAGGCGGCTGTAGATGTCCTGAAGGCCCAAGTTGAGAAAGACGGTTTCGTCTGGAAAGACGGCGCCGTAGCAGGTGGCGGTGGCGCCACCGCCATGACCGTGCTGAAAAGCCGCGCGGTTGCTGGCAACCCGCCAGGCGTTGCCCAGATCAAAGGCCCCGACATCCAGGAATGGGCGTCCACCGGCTTGCTCGACACCGACGTGCTCAAAGACGTCGCCAAAGAAGAGAAGTGGGACTCCCTGCTCGACAAGAAAGTCTCCGACACCGTGAAGTACGAAGGTGACTACGTCGCCGTACCGGTCAACATCCACCGCGTGAACTGGCTGTGGATCAACCCGGAAGTCTTCAAGAAAGCCGGTATCACCAAGAACCCGACCACCCTCGAAGAATTCTACGCAGCCGGCGACAAGCTGAAAGCCGCAGGCTTCATTCCGCTCGCCCACGGTGGCCAGCCTTGGCAGGACAGCACCGTGTTCGAAGCGGTCGTTCTGTCGGTGATGGGTGCCGATGGCTATAAGAAAGCCCTGGTTGACCTGGATAACGGCGCGCTGACCGGTCCGGAAATGGTCAAGGCCCTGACCGAACTGAAGAAAGTCGCGACCTACATGGACGTCGACGGTAAAGGTCAGGACTGGAACCTCGAAGCGGGCAAGGTCATCAACGGCAAGGCCGGCATGCAGATCATGGGTGACTGGGCCAAGTCCGAATGGACCGCGGCCAAGAAAGTCGCTGGCAAGGACTACGAGTGCGTAGCCTTCCCAGGCACCGACAAAGCCTTCACCTACAACATCGACTCCCTGGCGGTGTTCAAGCAGAAAGACAAAGGCACCGCTGCTGGCCAGCAAGACATTGCCAAAGTCGTGCTGGGTGAGAACTTCCAGAAAGTGTTCAGCATCAACAAGGGTTCGATCCCTGTTCGCAACGACATGCTGAACAAAATGGATTCCTACGGCTTCGACTCCTGCGCCCAGACCGCTGCCAAGGACTTCCTGGCAGACGCCAAGACCGGCGGCCTGCAGCCAAGCATGGCGCACAACATGGCCACTACCCTGGCTGTGCAAGGTGCGTTCTTTGATGTCGTGACCAACTACATCAACGACCCGAAAGCCGACCCGGCCGACACCGCCAAGAAATTGGGCGCTGCGATCAAGTCTGCCAAGTAACGGTTGACCTTGTGGGGGACTCCCTCGCCCCCCACAAGGCTTGTTCCTGTAGTCCTTTTTCCCTGTACTGGATTTTCCCATGAGTTCTGTTGCTGTGTTCAGCAAAGCCTCGCCGTTCGATGCACTGCAGCGCTGGCTACCCAAACTGGTGCTGGCGCCCAGCATGTTCATCGTGCTGGTGGGCTTCTACGGCTACATCCTGTGGACGTTTGTGCTGTCGTTCACCAATTCCACGTTCCTGCCGACCTACAAATGGGCGGGCCTTGCGCAATACGCGCGGTTGTTCGACAACGACCGCTGGTGGGTAGCGAGCAAGAACCTGGCGGTGTTTGGCGGGATGTTCATCGGTATCACCCTGGTCATCGGCGTGACCCTGGCGATCTTCCTCGACCAGAAAATCCGTCGTGAAGGCTTCATTCGCACCATTTACCTGTACCCGATGGCGCTCTCGATGATCGTTACCGGTACCGCCTGGAAGTGGCTGCTCAACCCAGGCATGGGCCTGGACAAGCTCCTGCGTGACTGGGGCTGGGAAGGCTTCCGTCTCGACTGGCTGATCGACCCGGACCGCGTGGTCTACTGCCTGGTGATCGCCGCCGTCTGGCAAGCCTCGGGTTTCATCATGGCGATGTTCCTGGCTGGCCTGCGCGGTGTGGATCAGTCCATCGTGCGCGCTGCGCAGATCGATGGCGCGAGCCTGCCGCGCATCTACTGGAGCGTGGTGCTGCCAAGCCTGCGTCCGGTGTTCTTCAGTGCGGTGATGATCCTGGCGCACATTGCGATCAAGAGCTTCGACCTGGTAGCGGCGATGACCGCCGGCGGCCCAGGCTACTCGTCCGACCTGCCGGCGATGTTCATGTACTCGTTCACCTTCAGCCGTGGCCAGATGGGCATGGGTTCGGCCAGTGCCATCCTGATGCTCGGTGCGATCCTCGCGATCATCGTGCCTTACCTCTACTCCGAGCTGAGGACCAAACGTAATGACTAGTCTCGCCTCCAAATCACCCATCAGCCTGAGTCGCATCGCGATCTACGCGGTGCTGATCCTCGCCGTGCTGCTGTATCTGGTGCCGCTGGTGGTGATGCTGCTCACCAGCTTCAAGACCCCGGAAGACATCAGCTCCGGCAACCTGCTGAGCTGGCCGACCGTGGTCACCGGCATCGGCTGGGTCAAGGCCTGGGCCACGGTAGACGGTTACTTCTGGAACTCGATCAAGATCACCGTTCCGGCCGTACTGATCTCCACCGCCATCGGTGCGTTGAACGGTTATGTGCTGTCGTTCTGGCGCTTCAAAGGCTCGCAGCTGTTCTTCGGCCTGCTGTTGTTCGGCTGCTTCCTGCCGTTCCAGACCGTGTTGCTGCCGGCGTCGTTCACCCTGGGCAAGATGGGCCTGGCCAGCACCACCACCGGCCTGGTGTTCGTGCACGTGGTCTACGGCCTGGCGTTCACCACGCTGTTCTTCCGTAACTACTACGTGAGCATACCGGATGCGCTGATCAAGGCCGCGCGTTTGGACGGTGCAGGTTTCTTCACCATCTTCCGTCAGATCATTCTGCCGATGTCGACCCCGATCATCATGGTCTGCCTGATCTGGCAGTTCACCCAGATCTGGAACGACTTCCTGTTCGGCGTGGTGTTCTCCAGTGGTGACTCCCAGCCCATCACCGTGGCGCTGAACAACCTGGTCAACACCAGCACCGGGGCCAAGGAATATAACGTGGATATGGCGGCGGCGATGATCGCCGGGCTGCCGACCCTGCTGGTCTATGTGATCGCAGGCAAGTATTTCGTGCGCGGCCTCACGGCCGGCGCGGTCAAGGGGTAATCATGGCTACGCTTGAACTTCGCAATGTAAACAAGACCTATGGCGCCGGCCTGCCCGACACCTTGAAGAACATCGAACTGTCGATCAAGGAAGGCGAGTTCCTGATCCTGGTCGGCCCTTCGGGGTGCGGCAAATCCACGCTGATGAACTGCATCGCCGGTCTGGAAACCATCACCGGCGGCGCCATCATGATTGGCGACCAGGACGTCAGCGGCATGAGCCCCAAGGACCGTGACATCGCCATGGTGTTCCAGTCCTACGCGCTGTACCCGACCATGAGCGTGCGCGAGAACATCGAGTTCGGCCTCAAGATCCGCAAGATGCCCCAGGCCGATATCGACGCCGAAGTGGCGCGTGTGGCCAAGTTGCTGCAGATCGAACACCTGCTCAACCGCAAGCCGGGACAACTGTCCGGCGGCCAGCAACAGCGCGTGGCCATGGGCCGTGCCCTGGCGCGTCGGCCGAAGATCTACCTGTTCGACGAACCGCTGTCCAACCTCGACGCCAAGCTGCGCGTCGAGATGCGCACCGAAATGAAACTGATGCACCAGCGCCTCAAGACCACCACGGTCTACGTGACCCACGACCAGATCGAAGCGATGACCCTGGGCGACAAGGTTGCGGTGATGAAGGACGGCATCATCCAGCAATTCGGTACGCCGAAAGAGATCTACAACAACCCGGCCAACCAGTTCGTGGCGAGCTTTATCGGTTCGCCGCCGATGAACTTCGTGCCCCTGCGCCTGCAACGCAAGGACGGTCGCCTGGTGGCCCTGCTCGACAGCGGCCAGGCCCGTTGCGAACTGGCGCTGAACACCACCGATGCTGGCCTTGAAGACCGCGACGTGATCCTGGGCTTGCGTCCGGAGCAAATCATGTTGGCCTCGGGCGAGGGCGACAGTGCGTCGAGCATCCGTGCCGAAGTGCAGGTCACCGAGCCGACCGGCCCGGACACCCTGGTATTTGTGCAACTCAATGACACCAAGGTCTGCTGCCGCCTGGCACCCGACGTGGCACCGCAGGTGGGCGAGACCCTGACCCTGCAATTTGATCCTTCCAAGGTATTGCTGTTCGACGCCAACACCGGCGAGCGACTGGGCACTGCTTCTTCATTGCCCGCACAGGGGCATGCCGACAATGTGGCCCAATTCAAAGGCCGTTGAAGCAGATAAGTTGTTGTTTTAGATAAAAAAAGTAAACCGCGTTAGATAAAAACAGTTTAATAACAATAAAGACGAGGATGTAGGGATGAAAAAGCAACACAACAACACTCGGCTGATCTGCCAAATGTCAGCTGCAGCAGCCCTGGTTCTGTCCGCCAATGCGATGGCGGCCGATGCATTCAGTGCTGATTCGAAATGGATGACCGGCGACTGGGGTGGTGAGCGTACCAAGCTGATCGAGCAAGGTATCGACATCAAGGCTGACTACGTTGGGGAGATGGGCTACAACGCCAAAGGTGGGTACAACAACGACAAGACCGGTCGTTACTCCGATCAATTCGGTCTGGGCGTAGCACTGGACCTGCAAAAGTTGTGGGGTTGGGATAACACCCAAGCCAAGATCCAGTTGACCAACCGTAATGGCCAGAATATCTCCAATGACCGTATTGGCGACCCGCGTGCCGGCACCTTGAGTTCGTCTCAAGAAGTCTACGGCCGTGGCCACATGGTGCGTCTGACCCAGTTCTGGATCCAGCACCAGATGTTCGACAACAAGCTGGACGTGAAACTCGGTTACTTCGGCGAAGGCGAAGACTTCAACACCTTCCCATGCGACTTCCAGAACCTGTCGTTCTGCGGCTCGCAAGTGGGTAACTATGTGAACACCTGGTACAACTGGCCGGTCAGCCAGGCGGCGATCCGCGTGAAGTACAACATCACGCCTGAGCTGTATGCGCAAATCGGTGCGTACAACCAGAACCCGTCGCAGCTGGAGCACGGCAACGGCTTCAAACTCAGCGGCAGCGGCACCAAGGGCACCGTGATTCCGGTGGAATTGGTCTGGTCGCCGAAGGTCAATAACCTGCCGGGCGAATACCGTGTGGGTTACTACAAAAGTGCCGCCGATGCTTCGGACGTTCGTGAAGATATCAACGGCAACGATGCAGCGACCACTGGCGCGGCTTACCGTACCCGCAGCAGCAAGAAAGGCTACTGGTTCGTTGCCCAGCAGCAACTCACCACGCATAACGGCGATGCTTCCCGCGGCCTGAACATCGCGGCCAACGCCACCTTCCACGACAAGGAAACCAACCTGGTCGACAACTATCAGTCGATCATGCTGGTGTACAAAGGGCCATTCGACGCGCGTCCAAAAGATGACGTCGGTATCGGCGTCGCTCGCCTGCACGTCAACGATGACGTGAAGAAGAACTCTGAGCTGCTCAACGCCGCCAATGGTGTAAGCGACTACGATAACCCGCTGTACACGCCGATCCGTGAGACTGAATACAACGTTGAACTCAACTACGGTTTCCACGTCACCAACTGGCTGACCGTGCGTCCAAACCTGCAATACGTCGTGCAGCCTGGCGGCGTGGATAAAGTCGACAACGCGTTGGTAGCCGGCCTGAAAATTCAGTCTACGTTCTAACGTTGTTGCGATAAGCTCCTTCTCTCTGTGCGCATTTTGCGGGTAGCCATGGCTACCCGCTTTTTTTGGGCAGCACCGTGAAGACATTCAGGACTGTGGCACATGCATGAGCAACCGCTGCAACGCTTTTTCAAATCCCTGCGCGAGCGTCCGGTGTTCGCCTGGGAACGCTTCCAGATGCGTGACGTGTTGGTGATCGACCATCCGCTGTGCCAGGCGGTGTTCAGCCGCCAGGGCGCGCAATTGCTGCACTTTCAGCCTACCGGTCAAAAGCCTTGGCTGTGGTGTGCAGCCAAGTGGCCGCAAGTCGGCGCCATCCGGGGCGGCATACCGGTGTGCTGGCCGTGGTATGGCCGTCACCCGAGCGAAAATGCCTGGCCCTCTCATGGCTGGGCGCGGCTGATTGACTGGAAACTGCTCGACAGCAGCACCGACGACGACGGCGTACGCCTGCACTGGCAACTGCAGCTGTGCGACTGGCAAGTCGACCTGCACGCGCACCTGGGCGAAACCCTGGAATTGCGCTTGAGCACCGAGCATCAGGACGAGCTGCCGTGCCAATTGAGCCACGCTTTGCATGCTTACTGGCGTATTGGTCACGTTGATGAGGTAGCGCTGTCTGGGCTTGAGGGCGCGCAAGGTTACGACCAGCTCAATCGCCAGGTTTGCCAGCAGGAAGGCGAGCTACGCGTGGAAGGTGGTTGTCAGCGGGTGTTCCAGCATGACGGTGAATTGCAGCTCAAGGACCATGCCTGGCAGCGTGAGCTGTGTATCGATACGGGCGACAGCGCCGACACCGTGGTGTGGCATCCGGGCAGCCGGCCGCTGTTGGGCGTGAGCTTCAACGAGGCATCGGGGTTTGTGTGCGTGGAGTCGGCGATGGCCGGGGCCAGCCTGGCGCCGGGAGAGCGGGCGCATCTCAGTTTGCAGGCTAGGGCCGGCGTTTAAGGGCTGGCTGGCCACATGGTGCAAGGCGTCAGTTGAACTCATCCCCCACCGGATACCGGCTGTCATTCAAGCTCTCTTTGATCTTGCGCAAATGCGGCTGGAAATCCACGCCACGGCGCAAGGTCATGCCGGTTGCCAGTACATCCAGCACCGTCAGTTGGATGATCCGCGAGGTCATCGGCATGTAGATGTCAGTGTCTTCCGGCAACGGAATGTTCAGGCTCACCGTACTGGCCTTGGCCAGCGGCGAGTTCTCGGCGGTTACGCCCAGCACGGATGCGCCGTTTTCCCGCGCGATGCGCGCCACTTCCACCAGCTCACGGGTGCGTCCGGTGTAGGAAATGATCACGAACAACTCGCCCGTGTGGGCCACCGAGGCGATCATGCGCTGCATCAGTACATCGGCATGCGCCGTCACGGCCAGGT
This sequence comes from Pseudomonas sp. DWRC2-2, assembly GCF_049897885.1. Classification (NCBI taxonomy): domain Bacteria; kingdom Pseudomonadati; phylum Pseudomonadota; class Gammaproteobacteria; order Pseudomonadales; family Pseudomonadaceae; genus Pseudomonas; species Pseudomonas sp. DWRC2-2. The sequence goes on along the minus strand of NZ_JAFCXD010000001.1, from coordinate 1,479,185 downwards.
TGAAGCGGAAGAACTTGTGCAGCGCATCCATCGCCACCGGGGCCGAGGCGCCCAGGCCGAAGAAGTGGATCTGCCGCGCCTGGATCAACAGGTCCACGGCTTTGCTGATCAAGTTCGGGTCCAGCGCCTGGCAGGCACTGTCCAGGGACGCGATGGCACTGCCAAAGATCTTCTGCGTGTAAGCCTCCGGGTTATCATCGGCCTCCACTGCACGGCTGACATACGCGGCCCCACTGGCCAGGCTTTGTGCCAATTGCAATTTCAGCTCAGGGTAACCGCTCACGCCGAACGAACGGCAGAAACGGTTGACCGTCGGTTCACTGACCGAGGCAGCCTGGGCGAGGGCGGCGATAGAGAAGCGGGTCGCCTGCTGCGGGTTGAGCAGGATGACCTCGGCGACTTTTTTCTCAGCCTTGTTCAATTCTTCGAGGCGGTTCCGGATCTGTTCCAGAAGATTTCGCACGCGGTCCATTCAGTCTTTCCTTCGGGCGACGATGCAAATAAAAAGGTGGCAACCAATCGACGAGTGGCCTTTTGCGGTGGCCTATCCTACTGAGGGTAGCTGAACACCACCACTCGGAATGCGTATTTCGGGAAAATGTTGTGGTTATTACTACATTTTTCCTTGAGTGATGCCTTGAAAAAAGGTATTTGTAGCTTAACTTGATAAAAGAACAAACATCATGCCTTCGATAACCGTAGAACCCTGCACCTTTGCCCTGTTTGGCGCCTTGGGTGATCTGGCGCTGCGCAAGTTATTTCCTGCCCTCTATCAACTCGATGGCGCCGGACTGCTGCACGACGATACGCGCATCCTGGCCCTGGCCCGTGAAGCCGGTTCCGAGCAACAGCACCTGGCCCATATCGAACACGCGCTGCGCGAATTCGTCGGCAAGGAGCTGGACGAAGCCATTGCCCAGCGTTTCCTGGCACGCCTCACTTATGTGCACGTCGATTTCCTGAAGGCCGATGACTACGTGGCCCTGGCGGACATCGCCGGCACCGAGCAACGCCTGATTGCCTACTTCGCCACCCCGGCGGCGGTGTATGGCGCGATCTGCGAGAACCTGTCCAAGGTCGGCCTGGCGGAAAACACCCGCGTGGTGCTGGAAAAGCCCATCGGTTCGGACCTGGAGTCCTCGCGCAAGGTCAACGACGCCGTGGCGCAGTTTTTCCCGGAAAATCGCACCTACCGCATCGACCACTACCTGGGTAAAGAGACAGTCCAGAACCTGATCGCCCTGCGTTTCGCCAACAGCCTGTTCGAAACCCAGTGGAACCAGAACTACATTTCCCACGTGGAAATCACCGTGGCCGAGCAGGTCGGTATCGAAGGCCGTTGGGGCTACTTCGACAAGGCCGGCCAGCTGCGCGACATGATCCAGAACCACCTGCTGCAGCTGCTGTGCCTGATCGCCATGGACCCGCCGGCCGACTTGTCCGCCGACAGTATCCGCGACGAGAAGGTCAAGGTGCTCAAGGCCCTGGCGCCGATCAGCCCGGACGGCCTGACCACCCAGGTGGTGCGCGGCCAGTACATCGCCGGCTACAGCGCCGGCAAACCGGTGCCTGGTTACCTGGAAGAAGAGAACTCCAACACCCAGAGCGACACCGAGACCTTCGTCGCCCTGCGTGCCGATATCCGCAACTGGCGTTGGGCCGGGGTGCCGTTCTACCTGCGTACCGGCAAGCGTATGCCGCAAAAGCTGTCGCAGATTGTTATCCACTTCAAGGAACCGTCCCACTACATCTTCGCCCCGGAGCAGCGCCTGCAGATCAGCAATAAACTGATCATCCGCCTGCAACCGGACGAAGGTATTTCCTTGCGCGTGATGACCAAGGAGCAGGGCCTGGACAAGGGCATGCAACTGCGCAGCGGCCCGTTGCAGCTAAATTTTTCCGACACCTACCGCAGCGCCCGTATCCCGGATGCCTACGAGCGGTTGTTGCTGGAAGTGATGCGCGGCAACCAGAACCTGTTTGTTCGCAAAGATGAAATCGAAGCCGCGTGGAAGTGGTGTGACCAGTTGATCGCCGGGTGGAAAAAATCCGGTGATGCGCCCAAGCCGTACGCGGCGGGGTCCTGGGGGCCGATGAGCTCCATTGCACTGATCACGCGGGATGGGAGGTCGTGGTATGGCGATATCTGATTTGAAACTGCCCCAGGGCGTAACCCCCCACGAGTACCGCACGCCGGTGCTGTTGGCGGAAGGCCTGGCAACTGACGTGGCCGAGCAACTGCGCACGGCCATCAGCGCCCGTGGCGAGGCGACCCTGGTGGTCTCCGGTGGCCGCAGCCCGGTGGCGTTTTTCCAGCACCTGGCCAAGCAGGGGCTGGATTGGTCCAAGGTCACCATCACCCTGGCAGACGAGCGCTGGGTGCCGGTGGAACATGCCGACAGCAATGCCGGTTTGCTCAAGCAGCATCTGCTGCAAGGTCCGGCGGCCAAGGCCAAGTTCTTGAGCCTGTACAGCGCCGCGGCCAACCTTGAAGACGCTGCCGAGCAGGCCGATCGCCTGCTGGGCGAGTTGCCAACCATAGATGTGCTGGTGCTGGGCATGGGCGATGACGGCCACACCGCGTCGCTGTTCCCCAACAGCCCGAACCTCGCCGAAGCACTGAAGGCCGACGGTACCCGCCGTTGCTGGCCGATGCTGGCGCCGACCGTGCCGCACCAACGCCTGACCATGAGTCGCGCATTGCTGGCCACGGCGAACTTCACCGTGCTGTCGATCTCCGGCAGTTCGAAATTGACCACCTTGAGCGCCGCGCTGGCCAGTGACGACGTCGCTGCCATGCCGATTCGCGCGTTTCTGCAACCTACATTAGAGATTTACTGGTGCCCATGAGCCAAGGATCAGCCGCTATGAAAAGCCCTCAACCGACCGTGTCCATGGCGGATAAAGTTGCCTTGATCGACAGCCTCTGCGCCAAGGCGCGGATCCTGCCGGTGATCACCATCGCCCGCGAACAGGACATCCTGCCGTTGGCCGATGCCCTGGCAGCCGGTGGTTTGACCGCATTGGAAGTGACCCTGCGTTCCGAGTTCGGCCTCAAGGCCATTCAGGTCCTGCGCGAGCAACGCCCTGAACTGTGCACCGGTGCCGGCACCGTGCTCGACCGTCACATGCTTGAAGCCGCCGAAGTGGCTGGCTCGCAGTTCATCGTCACCCCAGGCATCACCCGCGACCTGCTGGAAGCCTCGGTACACAGCCCGATCCCGCTGCTGCCGGGCATCAGCAATGCCTCGGGCATCATGGAGGGTTATGGCCTGGGCTATCGCCGCTTCAAACTGTTCCCGGCCGAAGTCAGCGGCGGCGTGGCCGCGATCAAGGCCCTGGGTGGCCCGTTTGGCGAAGTGAAATTCTGCCCGACCGGCGGCGTCGGCCCGGCCAACATCAAAAACTACATGGCGTTGAAAAACGTGATGTGTGTGGGCGGTAGCTGGATGCTCGACCCTGAGTGGGTCAAGAACGGCGACTGGGCCCGCATCCAGGAAGTCACCGCCGAGGCGCTGGCGCTGCTGGATTGATCTGATTTACCGAATCGTTGTTGTTGTGCTTAACGGCATTTTTGCGGTGCACTTGGTCGGTGTACCGCTTTTTTTTGCCTGTAGAAAAGGCGCCTAGTCGGCGCTCAACTCGGTGATGGCTTTGACCAGCACGGCTATCTCCGCTGCCTGCGTCACCAACCCTGGCGTCACCCGGATACAGGTGCCAAACGACGCACCCACACGCGTCGTGGTGAACAGGTTGTAGTCCTTGAGCAAACGCTCCGTCATCACCTGCTGATCCTTCCCAATGAACTTGAACGCCGTAATCCCGCAATACAAGCGTGGATCGTCCGGCGTCAGCACCTCGATCCCCGGCAATGCCCGTACCTGGCTGACCCACAAGTCCCGCAAGTAATTCACTCGCGCGCCCTTGGCCGCCGCGCCGCCCAGTTGCCGATGTTCTTCAAGTACCAGCGGCAAGGTCATCAGCGCCGGGAAATTCGGCGTGCTGTAGGGCGTACGTGCGCGAACGTCGGTGGCGGGGTAGTGGAATTCGCCCATGTCCGGATCGATGTCGGCCAGGCGCTCGGGAGCGATGTACAGGAAGCCCAAGGTCAGCGGGGCGCCAATCCACTTGTGCAGGTTGAAGCCGGCAAATTGGATACCCAGTTCGGCCAGGTTGAATTCGATCTGGCCCAGGGCATGGGCGCCATCGAGGATCACATCGATACCCTGCTCGCGCGCCGCCTGGGCAATCGCGGCCACGGGCATGACCAGCCCGGTGCGGTGGGTCACGTGGGTCAGTGCCATCAGTTTCAAGCGCGGGTATTGCACGAATGCATCGCGATACGTCTGCACCAGGCTGTCGAAACTCGCCGGGTGCGTGTGGGACAGTTCGATGACTTCCACGCCGCGATAGCCCGCCAGCCAGCGCATGGCGCCTTTCACGGTGTCGTACTCGAGGTCGCTGATCAGCACTTGGTCGCCCGGTTGCAGACGGTTGTAGTTGCGGATTAGCGATTGCAGGGCTTCGGTGGCATTGCGGGTGAAGGCGACGGCGGCGGGGTCGGCATCGATCAGCCCGGCCAGTTGGCGGCGGATCGCTTCGTTTTCACCGCGCTCGAATTGTTGGCGTACATGCAGCGAGTTGCTGCGGTTGATAAACGCCACGTGCTCCAGGTACTGCGCCTGTACCGCTTGGCTCATGCGGCCGAAGTAACCGTTTTCCAGGTTGATCGGGCCGGGCTCCAGCACATACCGCTGGGCGATGGCATGCCAGTGCTTTTCGTTGTCTGCATTCCTTGGCATGGCATGACTCTTTAATGGCGAGGGGCGGGTTTGCCGTGTTTGGCGCGCAGCGGTTCGAGCAATTCAGACAAGCCGTTGCTGTCGATCTCCTGCATCAGGGCCAGCAACCCCCCCAGCTCGCCGTTGGGGAAACCTTCGCGGGCAAACCAATTCAGGTACGGGCCGGGCAGGTCAGCGATGATCCGTCCCTTGTATTTGCCGAAGGGCATTTCGCGGGTGATCAGCAGTTCGAGTTTTTCGGGATTCATGAAGGCTCAGGTGTGTGTATCAAGACTTTGGAAAATACAGGCATTCTGCATGAAGGCCAAATGACAGATCATGCAAATAACGTACATACAGATGGTTCAATTTATCGTAACTAGTTGAAATTAAAGGATAAGTTGTTTTGTTAAAACCTGGCACGGGCGCTGCAACCATTAAGACAACCTTCTAACCCGTACAAGGAATTGAAAAATGACTGACATCAATAAAGAATCGATCTCCGTACTGAACGACCTGATCGAGACCAGCATCGACGGCCAAAAGGGTTTCAAGGAGTGCGCTGAAGACATCAAGCACCCAGAACTCAAAGCTCTGTTTGCCAAGCGTTCCGCCGACTGCGCCACCGCCGCCGCTGAGTTGAAAACCGCCGTACGTGCGTTGGGCGGCGATCCGGAAGATTCCGGCAGCGTGGCCGGTGCACTGCATCGCGGCTGGGTCGACGTCAAGTCGATGCTCACCGGCAAAGATGAAGAAGCGGTGCTGAACGAAGCCGAGCGCGGTGAAGACCACGCCCTGAAGGCTTATAAAGAAGCGATCGAGAAGATCAACAAGCACAACCTGCTGGGCATTCGTGACCTGGTTGAGCGTCAGTACCACGGTGTACAACGCAACCACGACCAGGTGAAAGCCCTGCGTAACCAGGCTCGCGCTCAGTCTTGAGGCGTCGCTGAATAGAAAAAGCCCCGCCGATGCGGGGCTTTTTTATGCGTCAGGATCAGCCAATGCTGATCGGCGGCAACTCGGTCAAGGTCACGACTTGCTGCTTACGCGGCGCCAGGATCTCCGCCTCGCCGTCCACCACCAGTTCATCACGCTGGTTGAACACACGGGTGGCGATGCGAACGCGGAATTTCGGTAACTTCTCGAGGATTTCCAGGCGCACGGTCAGGGTGTCGCCAATCTTCACCGGCTTCTGGAAGCTCATCTGCTGGCCGATGTAGATGGTGCCCGGCCCAGGCAACTCGCAGGCCACGGCCGCGCTGATCAGGGCGCCGCTGAACATGCCATGGGCGATACGCTCCTTGAACATAGTCGCCTTGGCGTACTCGGCGTCCAGGTGCACCGGGTTGTGGTCACCGGACATCGCGGCGAACAGCTGGATATCGCGCTCCTCCACCAACTTGCTGTAGCTGGCGGTCTGGCCGACTTCGAGGGCTTCGTACGGGGTGTTGGTTACCTGGGTCATCTAAAGGTGCATCCTGTGGCTAATCGGTAATTTAATTGACTGATTTTAAACGATAAATTATTCGCAGCGGGCCGGCCTGCGCAGTGTCAGCGCCTGGTCGAGCCACGCCAGCACATCCGCTGTGACAGCGTCGCGGTTGGTTTCGTTGAACACTTCATGGCGCGCCTGCGGGTAGACAGTCAGTTGCAGGTGCTGGCAGCCGGCGTCTCGCAAGGCGTCGGCCAGACTGTTGAGACGCTTGCCCTCACTCACCGGATCACATTCGCCGCCCATCACCAGAATCGGCAGGCCCGGATCGATCTGCGCGAGATTGGACGCTTTGCTGATCTGCTGCAAGCCGCCGAGCAGGTCGATCCAGAGCTGATTGGTGCAGCGGAACCCGCAGAGGGGGTCGTTGATGTACTTGTCCACCTCATCCGGGTCACGGCTGAGCCAGTCGAACGCGGTGCGATTGGGTTTGAATGCCTTATTGAACGAGCCAAACGACAGGAATTCGATCAGCGCACTGCGCCCGCGCAAGCCCTGGCGCAGGCGCTCTATGCGTGCGATCACCCGAGCGGCGCGATAGAGCGCCACGGGTTGAAAGTTCGAGCCGCTGAGAATCGCCCCATGCAGGCTGGCGCTGTGGTGCAGCAGGTAAGCCTGGGCGATATAGCTGCCCATGCTGTGGCCCAGCAGAATGATCGGCAACCCCGGCTGCTGCTGGCCGATATGCTGGTTGAGGCTGGCCAGGTCGCCCACCACTTTGTTCCAGCCATCCGTCTCGGCGTACAGGCCCAAGGTGCCTTCGTCGGCGGTACGGCCATGACCACGCTGGTCCAGCGCATACAGGCCGTAGCCAGCGCCGCACAGGGCCTCGGCCAGGCGTGCATAACGCCCACTGTGTTCAGCCATGCCGTGGGACAGCATCACCACGGCCTTGGCGGGGCCCTCGGGCATCCATTGATTGACGTACAGGCGGCTGCGGTCATTCGCGGTCAGCCAGAAGGTGCTGTGGTTCATGGCGCTTCCTTTGCTCAGGGTCGTTGCAGTGTATAGCTCATCTGTTGAGGGACTGGGTATCTGCCTACGCATCAGCGGCAAGATTCATACAATCAATGACACGATTTAGCGTATTTGCCTGTTTGGCCATAGCTGCTAACGTCCCCAAAGCTCCGCTTTTTATAGCGTCAGGAAAGCGGCCGGACACACTCAGGTAAGAGGACAAGAATAATGCAACCTGATTTCTGGAATGACAAACGCGCGGCGGGCGTTCCCAATGACATCGACCTGTCGGCCTACAAGTCGGTGATCGAGGTCTTCGAGCGTTCCTGCAAGGCTTTTGCCGACCGTCCGGCATTCAGCAACATGGGCATCACCCTGACTTACGCCGAGCTTGAGCGCCAGAGTGCGGCGTTCGCCGGTTACCTGCAACAGCACACCGACCTCAAGCCGGGCGACCGCATTGCGGTGCAGATGCCCAACGTGCTGCACTACCCGATTGCCGTGTTCGGCGCCTTGCGCGCCGGGCTGATCGTGGTCAACACCAACCCGCTGTACACCCCGCGCGAGATGCGCCACCAGTTCAAGGACGCCGGCGTGCGTGCGCTGGTCTACCTCAACCTGTTCGGCTCGCGCGTGCAGGAGGTGTGCAGCGACACCGAGATCGACTACCTGATCGAAGCCAAGATGGGCGATTTCATGCCCGCCGCCAAAGGCTGGCTGGTCAACACCCTGGTCGACAAGGTCAAAAAGATGGTCCCGGCCTACAGCCTGCCGCGCGCGGTGTCGTTCAAGCGCGCCTTGCACATGGGCGCGGGCCTGGGCGTGACGCGCCACCCGGTGACCCTGGACGATATCGCCGTGTTGCAATACACCGGCGGCACCACCGGCCTGGCCAAGGGCGCGATGCTGACTCACGGCAACCTGGTGGCAAACATGCAGCAGGTGCGCGCCTGTATGTCCCAGACCGGTGAGGACGGCCACCCGCTGATCAAGGAAGGGCAGGAGGTGATGATCGCGCCGCTGCCGCTGTACCACATCTATGCGTTCACGGCGAACTGCATGTGCATGATGGTCTCGGGCAATCACAACGTGCTGATCACCAACCCACGGGACATCGGCGGCTTTATCAAGGAGCTGAAAAAGTGGCGTTTTACCGGGCTGCTAGGGCTCAACACGCTGTTCGTGGCGTTGATGGACCATCCTGACTTCAAGTCCCTGGATTTCTCCCATCTCAAGCTCACCAACTCCGGCGGCACCGCATTGATCAAGGCCACCGCCGAGCGCTGGGAGCAGATCACCGGTTGCGCCATCGGCGAGGGCTACGGTCTGACGGAAACCTCTCCGGTGGCCAGTACCAACCCCTACGGCAACAAATCCCGCCTGGGCACCGTGGGCATCCCCGTGCCGGCCACGGCGATGAAAGTGATCGATGACCAGGGCGTCGAGTTGCCACTGGGCGAGCGCGGCGAGTTGTGCATCAAGGGCCCGCAGGTGATGAAGGGCTACTGGCAGCAACCGGCCGCGACCGCCGAGGCGCTGGACGCCGAAGGTTGGCTCAAGACCGGTGACATTGCAGTGATCGACGAGGATGGCTTTGTGTGCATCGTCGACCGCAAGAAAGACCTGATCATCGTCTCGGGCTTCAACGTCTACCCCAACGAGATCGAAGACGTGGTGATGGCTCACCCGGCGGTGGCCAACTGCGCGGTGATCGGTGTGCCGGACGAGCGCACGGGGGAGGCGGTGAAGCTGTTTGTGGTGGCGCGGGCTGAGGGGGTGAGCCTTGAGGAGTTGAAGGCCTACTGCAAGACCAACTTCACCGGGTACAAGGTGCCCAAGCATATTGTGCTGCGAGACTCTTTGCCGATGACGCCGGTGGGGAAAATCCTGCGACGTGAGTTGCGCGACATCGCCTGACCTTGAATTGAGATGCAATAAAGTGTGGGAGCGGGCTTGCTCGCGAATGCGGTGTATCAGTCGACATATCTGGTGACTGATACACCGCATTCGCGAGCAAGCCCGCTCCCACATTTGTCTTGTGTTGTCCTGAGTACCCTATTCCAGAGCCTTTTCAGGGTGTATTTCAGCAATGTTTAAAGTGTGACCGAATATTGTAGGACAGTCGCGTTTATGACCACGGGGCCCACCTTTGGCTCTAGGCGACCTTTGGCAAAGCTGCTACTCTCGGCGCGCTTTGTGACGTCTCGGCCTGCTTGAAAGCGCCAGATTCACCTAAAAAAACATACACCAATAATAATCGCATCAAATGCGATGATGAATTCGCGTCGCTGACGTCGCTGAGGAGTGGGCTTCCATGAACGAAGACTTTTGGAAGGATAAGTACCCCGCCGGGATTGCTGCACAAATCAATCCAGACGAGTATCCGAATATTCAGGCGGTACTGAAGCAGTCCTGCCAGCGCTTCGCCAACAAACCGGCTTTCAGCAACCTGGGCAAGACCATCACCTACGGTGAGTTGTACGAATTGTCCGGCGCCTTCGCCGCGTACCTGCAACAGCACACCGACTTGAAGCCCGGCGATCGCATCGCTGTGCAACTGCCCAACGTCCTCCAGTACCCGGTTGCCGTGTTTGGCGCCATTCGTGCCGGCCTGATCGTGGTCAACACCAACCCGCTGTACACCGCGCGGGAAATGGAACACCAATTCAACGACTCCGGTGCCAAGGCCCTCGTCTGCCTGGCCAACATGGCGCACCTGGCGGAAAAGGTCGTGCCCAAGACCGCCGTCAAGCACGTGATCGTCACCGAAGTCGCCGACCTGTTGCCGCCGCTCAAGCGCCTGCTGATCAACAGCGTCATCAAGTACGTGAAAAAAATGGTCCCGGCGTATCACTTGCCCCAGGCGATCAAGTTCAATGATGTGCTGGCCAAGGGGCACGGCCAACCGGTCAACGATGTCAGCCCGGCCAGTGGCGATGTGGCTGTGCTGCAATACACCGGCGGCACCACCGGCGTGGCCAAGGGCGCGATGCTCACCCACCGCAACCTGGTCGCCAACATGTTGCAGTGCAAGGCGCTGATGGGTTCCAACCTCAACGAAGGTTGCGAGATCCTGATCACGCCGCTGCCGCTGTATCACATCTATGCGTTCACCTTTCATTGCATGGCGATGATGCTGATCGGCAACCACAACATCCTGATCAGCAACCCGCGCGACCTGCCGGCGATGGTCAAGGAACTGTCGAAGTGGAAGTTCAGCGGCTTTGTCGGACTGAACACCCTGTTCGTGGCGCTGTGCAACAACGAGGCGTTCCGCAAGCTGGACTTCTCCGCGCTGAAAGTCACCTTGTCCGGCGGCATGGCCCTGCAATTGGCCGCCGCCGAGCGCTGGAAGGCCGTGACCGGCTGTGGCATCTGCGAAGGCTACGGCATGACCGAAACCAGCCCGGTGGCCACGGTGAACCCGATCCAGCACATCCAGATCGGCACCATCGGCATTCCGGTGCCGTCCACCGTGTGCAAAGTCATCGCTGACGACGGCACTGAACTCGCCCTGGGTGAAACCGGCGAGCTGTGCGTGAAGGGCCCGCAAGTGATGAAGGGCTACTGGCAGCGCCAGGACGCCACCGACGAAATGCTCGACAGCGAAGGCTGGCTCAAGACCGGTGACATCGCGATCATCCAGCCCGACGGCTATATGCGCATTGTCGACCGCAAGAAGGACATGATCCTGGTCTCGGGCTTCAACGTGTACCCCAACGAGCTGGAAGATGTACTGGCAGGCCTGCCGGGCGTTTTGCAGTGTGCGGCCATCGGTGTGCCGGACGAGAAGTCCGGGGAACACATCAAGCTGTTCATTGTGGTCAAGCCGGGCGCGACCCTGACCAAGGACCAGGTGATGGAGCACATGCGCGCCAACGTCACCGCCTACAAGGTGCCCAAGGCTGTGGAATTCCGCGATGCGTTGCCGACCACCAACGTGGGCAAGATCCTGCGGCGTGAGTTGCGCGATGAAGAGCTGAAGAAGCTCGGTCTTAAAAAGTAACCCATAAAAAACCCCGCCGAAGCGGGGTTTTTTATTGAAGGGGGGTTACAGGGCGAAATGCGCGAAGCTCACGTTAGCACCTGTTGGCCGCACATCCTTCAAGAACGAGTCCTTGTCGGCACTCAGCTCCAGCGTGATCTCCGGCTTGCGCTTGTTCGCATTGCGCACCACCAACCCTTCGATGTGCTCACGCAAAAACGCGGTCGGCACCTTCAGGTGCAGCAGCTGGTCAGTCTCGGCGTTGTGCATCAACAGATGGATCCACTCGTACTGGCCCACGGCAATACGGCCCACCGGCAGGTCGAACCACCAGATGTTGCGTTTGCGGTCCAGGTCGGTGAAATGGCAGTTGTTGACGCCGAGTACGGCACCGCCCAGTTCAGTGTTTCGGCGGGCGATGGCCTGTGCTTTATTGAGTTTCATAACCTTCCTACGGGATCTGTTATTCAGCGTTTGAGCCTGAATGTGCCGGGCATTCTCAGGGGTTGGCGGCAAAACATAAAGCCAAACCTGCGGCTGGCGATGAAATGCGTGGGCAAAAATAATTGAAACTCTGCTGAACGGCCTCGGGTCAATCTTTAGGTAATGACCCAAAACCCTTGATTGTTCCTTCGGAGAAATACCATGAGCAGCACATCTGACAAGGTTAAAGGCGTGGCAAACGAGGCGGTCGGCAATATCAAGCAAGGTGTCGGTAAAGTCACCGGCAACGACAAACTGCGCGCTGAAGGTGTGGTTCAGGAAAAGAAAGGCGAAGTGCAGAAAGCGGTTGGCGACACCAAGGACGCTGTAAAAAAAGCGACCAAGTAAGCGCGCTTTCAAGCAGTCCAAACGGCCATCTACGGATGGCCGTTTTTATGTCACATGCTGTGATTAAAGTTTCGAAATTGTTTCAAGGTCGCCAAATAGGCTACCTTGATGTAGAAAACGGCCCCTGAGTCGCCCACGAACTCAACCTTTTTGCGGCGAAAGGAGACGCTATGATTTTTCCGGTTCTCGATGGTCTCAAGCTGCACAAAGTGCTGCTGCGCACCGTCAAGGAATTCGTCGATGACGAAATGCCCACCTACGCCTCGGCACTGGCCTACCAGATGCTGTTCTCGCTGTTTCCCTTCCTGCTGTTCCTGATTGCCCTGATCGGTTTCCTGCACCTGCCGGACTTTTTCACCTGGCTGCGCCTGCAGTCGGAACTGGTGTTGCCGCCCCAGGCCCTGGAGCAGGTCAACCCGGTAATCGACCAGTTGCAGCAATCCAAGGGTGGCCTGCTCTCGGTAGGTATCGTGATCGCGCTGTGGACGGCCTCGGCCGGCGTGCGCCTGATGATGAGCGCGATGAATGCCGCTTATGACGTGGTTGAAGGCCGGCCGATCTGGAAGCGCTTCCCGCTGTCGATTTTCTACACCGTTGGCATCGCCGGCATGTTGCTGGCCGCCGCTGCGCTGATGGTGCTGGGCCCGCAGGTAATGGAGTGGCTGGCCGGTCAGATCGGCATGCAGGAATTCGTGGTGACCTTGTGGACCATCCTGCGCTGGCCGTTGATCGTGATTTTGCTGATGTTCGCCGTGGCCCTCATGTACTACGTGATGCCCGACGTCGAGCAGAAATTCCGCTTCATCACCCCAGGCTCGGTGCTGGCGGTGGTGGTGTGGATCGTCGCGTCGCTGGGTTTTGGCTACTACGTCAAAACCTTTGCTGACTACAACGCCATGTATGGCAGTATCGGCGCAATCATCGTGTTGCTCCTGTACTTCTACATTTCCGCCGCCGTGCTGTTGCTGGGCGCGGAGATGAACGCGGTGATCGAGCACATGTCCGCCGAGGGCAAGGATCCGGGTGAAAAAGAATTCGACGAACCTGGCCACACCGATGAAAAACAGCACGTCTCTGGCCTCGGCCGGGACCATTCCAAGCCCACTGCCGATGAAGTCTGAGCGATGATCCGTGAAATCCTGAAAATGGGCGACGAACGCCTGCTGCGCATCGCGCCTCCGGTCCCGCCGGAAATGTTCGACAGCCCCGAGCTGTGGCAATTGATCGACGACATGTTCCAGACCATGGAACACGTGGGCGGCGTCGGCCTGGCCGCGCCGCAGATCGGTGTGGACCTGCAATTGGTGATCTTCGGCTTCGAAGCCAGCGAACGCTACCCGGACGCGCCGCCGGTGCCGCAGACGATTTTGATCAACCCGCTGATCACCCCACTGAGCCCGGTGCTGGAAGAGGGCTATGAAGGCTGCCTGTCCGTGCCGGGTTTGCGGGGGGCGGTGGACCGTTACCAACAGATTCGCTACGAGGGTTTCGATCCCAAGGGCGAGCCGATTGTGCGCATTGCCGAGGGCTTTCATGCGCGGGTGGTGCAGCATGAGTGTGATCACTTGATCGGGCGCTTGTACCCGTCGCGGATTACCGACTTCACCAAGTTCGGGTTTATCGAGGTGATGTTCCCGGACATGGATCCCACGGCTGACGACTAGCTTTCAAGCCCAATGAGGTCGAACTGTGGGAGCCAGCTCCCACAGTTGGAATGCATTTCAAACGGATTACTGGGTGGACTTGACGAACCGCAACGTCATCCGATCCGACTCCCCGATCGCCACATACTTCGCCTTATCCTGCTCGCCCAATCTCAGCGTCGGCGGTAACGTCCACACGCCTGCCGGGTAATCCTTGGTGTCCTTCGGATTGGCATTCACCTCGCTCTGTCCCGCCAGCTTGAACCCGGCATCGGTCGCCAGTTTCACCACCTGTGCGGTGGTCAGGTAGCCGCTGTCCTTGATCGCTTCCAGATCCGCCCCATCCTTGGCCCGGTGATCTTCCACGCCCAGCACGCCGCCCGGTTTCAGTACCTTGTAGAACGCACTGAACGTGGCCGGCGCAGTGCCTGCCTCGACCCAGTTATGCACATTGCGGAAGGTCAGTACGGCATCCGCCGACGCTGGCTTGCCGAACACCGGCGCCTTGGGGTCGAACTCGACCACCTCGGCCTTGGCGTAGCGAGCTGGATCAGCCGCGAACTTCTTTTTCAGGTTCTCTTCGGACGTACGCGCGTAGGCGCTGCTGCTCGCCGCCTGCACGGCGGCGATGTAATGCCCATGCTCATTGAGCAACGGCCCCAGCACTTCGCTGTACCAGCCGCCACCGGGGGTAATTTCGATCACCGTCTGCTTGGCGCCCAGGCCAAAGAATTCCAGCGTCTGTTGCGGATGGCGATAGCCGTCGCGGGCGCTGTTGGCCGGGTCGCGCCAAGTGCCGGCGAGCGCGCTCTGGTACTGCTGGGCGGTGATGGGTGCGTCGGCTGCCTGGCTCAAGACCGGAACGAGCAGGGCGGTGAGGGAGAGAGCTGCAAGCGTCGTTTTCATGATCATCCTGTAAAGGGCCACTGTGCCGCCGAGGCTAGCATGGGGCCTGCAGGCGCCGATCACACATTATCTGCGGTCGACCTCACCAAACGATCTAAGCCCATCGCGATCATGGGTTTGTTGCGCTTGTAGCGTACCCAGCGTTCGCTGAGGGATTGCGGCAGCACGGTGTCCTGGGTGAAGCCCATCCGTTGATACAACCCTTCCAGGTCTGGATGACACAACAACCACAGGGTGCCGTCGACATCGGCAACCGCGGCCTCGATCACCCGCGCCGCCAGCCCTTGGCCGCGATAGGCCGGGTCAACGAACACCCCGGTCAACCATTGCCCTCCCACCACCGGCGTCAGGCACAACCCGGCGACGATCTCTGCGTCCCGCGCCACCCACAAACGCCCACCCTTGAGGGCCTTCATTGACGAGTTGTGGTTGCGGTAAAACTTGTTCAGCAGCGGCCACAGCGGCTCTGCCAGCGGTTCGATGTTCAATTCGGGCATGGTGTTCAGGCAGCGTTATCCAGGGCCTTGGATTATAAGCGCCTTCTGCCGGGCAATAGGTGGTATACCCAGTGCTACACCCCCTGTCAGTGGAGCATGCATCATGGCCAAAGGTATGGATTCAAAGAAAGCCGCGAAGAAAAAACCGGCAAAGACCGCCGATGAAAAACGCGCAGACAAAAAGGCCAAGAAGTCTGAAACAGGCCTGTTCGGTCACTGAGTTACAAGCTTAGAACCAAACGATCTGCAAGATTTTCCCGCCTCATTGCACAGAGCAGGAAACACCTGCTCTGAGCGGCTGATGGCCAACTACCTTGATCTAACCCAACGCCGGGAAATCGAAGCCCTGGCCAGCACCTTTACCGCAAGAACCGAATGGCCGACCTGGCTGCTGCTGATCGGCGTGTACGCCGGTTGGTTTGCCGTGATCCTGGGCAGCCATTGGCTGGGCCTGGGGTTGAGCCTCTTGCTGCTGATTCCAATCGTGACGCTGTGGCTGTCGGTGCAACACGAATTGCTCCACGGCCATCCCACCCGTTCGTTGCTGCTCAATAAACTGCTTGGCTACGCGCCCTTTGCAGTGTGGTACCCGTACACGCTGTACCGCGACAGTCACTTGCTGCACCACAACGACGAAGACTTGACCCTGCCGGGCATCGACCCGGAAAGCCGTTACCTCAACCAGCAACAATGGGACAACAGTTCGTTGTTCGAGCGTGGCGTGCATTGGCTGACCAAGACGGTTCTGGGTCGCTTTGTGTTGGCCGCCCCTTTGGCAATCGGGCGTTTGGCCCGGCATGAATTCCGGCGCCTGCCCCAAGTGTGGCCGATGTGGCTGGCCCATGGCGTCGTCACCGTGTTGATGCTGAGTTTCATCGCCCATTACAGCGCGCTCTCGGTGTGGCATTACCTGCTGCTGGTCAGCGTGCCAGCCTTGTCCCTGGCGTCGATCCGTTCCTACTATGAACACCGCCCGCACCCGCAGCCGGAGCAACGCACCGTGCTCAACGAAGCGTCCTGGCCGTGGACCTGGCTGTTCCTCAACAACAACCTGCACCTGGTGCACCACGACCTGCCGAAACTGCCCTGGTACTTGCTGCCCACGGTCTACCGGGCCCGGCGTGAGCAATGGGTGGCGCGCAGCGGCGGCTTCCTGGTGCAGGGCTACGGCCAGTTGATCAGCCGCCACGGCCTCAAGGCCATCGACAGCCCCCGGCACCCTTTTGCGTGAGAGATGACCATGAGTGACCACTATGCCGAGCTGCTGATGTACGTCGCGCCCGAGCCGATCGAGCAGGCCAACCAGCAGTGGATTGCGCGCATCCTCGACCACCTGAACCTGGGGCGGCGCAATGCCGATCACCTCGACCTGCACGGTCTGTGGCTCGCGCCTGAATTGCTCCTGACCCAGACCTGCGGTTATCCACTGATGACCCAGCTGCGCGGCCAGGTCCGCGTCATTGGCCGACCGTGCTACGCGCTGCCCCACAGCAGCCAGGGCGAGCATTGCAGCCTGTTGCTGACCCGCGATGACAACCCACGTCACACCCTGGCGGACTTCTACAACAGCCGTGGCGTGATCAACGGCCACGACTCCAACAGCGGCATGAACCTGCTGCGCGAATGCCTGGCCCCCTTGCAACGCGACGGGCGCTTCTTCGCCAGCGTCGCCATCAGCGGCGCCCACCGCGAGAGCCTGCGTTGGCTGCGCGAAGACCGCGCCGACCTGGCGGCCATCGACAGCGTCACCTACGACTACCTCGCCCGTTTTGCGCCGCAGGAAGTGGCGGCGCTGTGCATCGTCACGCGCAGCGCACCGAGCCCGACCTTGCCCTATATCGGCCCGGTTGGCTTGAGCGATGAGCAGGTGATTCAGATCCGTCAGGCCATGAACCAGGCACTGCAGGATTTACCGCAGGTGGCCGAGACGCTGGGCCTGCAAGCCGTACTGCCCGCCAGCGAAGACGACTATCAAGTGCTGTTGGGCTACGAGCAACAAGCCGCCAGCGCGGGCTACCCAGTACTTCAATAAGGTTATATAAAAATACCTTTTAAATATTATTAAAGAATAAGCAGCCTTGTTAGGATCGCTCCACCGGAACACCGGACATAACGCGCAGCCTACTCAGATGGAGCCACTATGTCCGGCGCCGACACTTCTCACAGCGATTACGTGGGCGGATTGTTCCGCAGTCATTACGACTGGCTGTGCAGCCGTTTGCACCGCCACCTCGATTCCCGCGCCCACGCCGAAGACATCGCCGCCGACACCTTCGTCCAGCTGCTGAGTGCGCCGGGGGTGATGCCCATTCGCCAGCCGCGTGCGCTGCTCACCACCATCGCCCAGCGGCTGATGTATCAACTGTGGCGCCGGCGTGATCTGGAACGGGCCTACCTCGACGCACTCGATAACGACGAAACCTCCACCGCGCCCTCTCCCGAAGAGCTGGCGCAAATGCTCGAAGCCCTGCAAGCCATCGACCAGTTACTCGACGGCTTGCCGGCCAAGGTCAAGGCGACCTTTTTGCTCTCCCAACTCAATGGCCTGACCTACCCGGAAATCGCCAGCGAACTGGGGATTTCCCAGCGCTCGGTCAGTGACTACATGACCCGCGCCTTCAACCGCTGCCTGCGGCTTTGCCTGGAATGAGCGACGAACTGATCGACAGCGCCACGCGCTGGTACGTGCTGTTGCGCTCCGGCCAAGCTTCGACGGGCGACTGGCAGCGCTATGAACAATGGCGCGCCGCCGACCCGCGTCATGACGCCCTGTGCCGACAGTTGGAAACCCGCTTGGGCGTGTTCCAGGTTCCCCAGGCGCAAGGGGTGAGTGGCAAGGTGTTGCAGCAGGCGCTGGAGGCACCGTCCAGTCGACGGCAGGTGTTGCAGGTCGCGCTGGCCGGTGCTGGTGTGGCAGTTGGCGCGGCCTTGCTGGCCAAGTCGCTGGGCTTGCCATTGACTGAACTGACGGCGGATATCCGCACCGGCACTGGCGAGCGCCGCACCGTCGCGTTGGACGATGGCAGCGAATTGCTGCTCAACGCACAAAGCGCGGCCGACATCCAGTTTGATCCGCAACGCCGCCTGATACGCCTGCGCGAGGGCGAGTTGCTGGCCAAGGTCGCCAGCGACCGCATCCGACCGTTTTTGATCCAGACCGACCAGGCGCGTCTGCGCGCCTACGGCAACCGTTTCCTGGTGCGTGAACGGCAAGGGCAGGGCCAGGTGGTTGCCCTCAACGGCGCAGTGGAAATCGACGGCCAGCAGGGCGAGCGCCTGCAACTCGCCGCCGGCCATGAAGTGCATTACGACCGCGTCGGATTCGGCCCGGTGCAGGCCAGTTCCTCCGGGGCCACGGCCTGGGTCGATGGCTTCCTGCAAGTGCGCGACCGGCCACTGGCCGAAGTCATCGACGCATTGCGGCCTTATCACAACGGCGTGCTGCGCCTGGACCCCGCTGTGGCGGGCCTGCGCGTCAGCGGCTTGTACCGGTTGGACAACCCCCAGCAAATCCTCGACACCCTGGCGCGCACCTTGCCGATCCACATCACCCGCCGCACCGGTTTTTGGGTGACCGTCAATGCTGCGTGACCTCGGTTCTATCGACATAACCAAACGATCTGCAAGTTTTCCCCCCGCCGTCCCACATCACTCCCGTAAGCGCTGCGGGGAGCAGCGCCGTCGAGTTTCCTTGGGGGGAGCCAAAGTGAATCAGTTCAACCGTGTGCCGCTTCGAACCTTTGCCCTGGTGCCGTTCGCCAGTCTGTTGTTGTCGTTTGCCGCGAGTGCCGAAGAGGTGCGCCAGGTCTATCACATCGCACCTGGCCCGTTGGATGAAGTGCTGCTGAACATCAGCCGCCAAAGCGGCCAGGTGATCTCGTTTACGCCGCAGTTGGGTAACTATTCCTCGGCCAGCGTGGACGGTTCTCTGTCGGCGCAACAGGCGGTGGACGCCGCGCTCAAGGGCACCGGCCTGCAAGTCCAGGTGAGCCCGGACGGCGCGTTCATCATCAAGGAAGGCGCGAGCAAAAACGCCACCAGCAACGTCAACGCGCAAACCCGTGCAGCGCAAGCGCCGACCCTGGACCGCGTGGTCGCCATTGGCACACGGCGCAGTGACGCCACCGCCTTGACCAGCGCCGCGCCGGTGGATGTGATCAACGCCGAAGAGCTCAAGCAGACCGGCGCCACCAGCCTCAACCAGGCGCTGTTCCAACTGCTGCCGTCGTTCAACTTCCCGCAAAACCAGAGCGCCACCCGTGGCCAGAACCCCAAGGGCGCGTCCCTGCGTGGCCTGGCGCCGGACCAGACGCTGGTGCTGATCAACGGCAAGCGCCGTCATGCCTCGGCGGTGGTGAACATCTCCGGTGGCGTGCCGTTCATTGGCGCGCAGCCGGTGGACCTGGACATGATCCCCATCAGCAGCATCGACCACGTCGAAGTGCTGCGCGATGGCGCCTCGGCGCAATACGGCTCGGATGCGGTGGCGGGCGTGGTCAACATCGTGCTCAAGGAGCGTGACAGCGGCGGCCAGGTCAACACCCAACTGGGCAAGTACGCCCAGGGCGACGGCTTCAGCAAAACCACTGACGGTTGGTACGGCCTGGGGTTGCCGGGGGATGGCTTTCTCACCCTGAGCTTCAACACCCTCAACAACAAACCCACCGACATTGGCGACCAATACGTCGCCGACGGCCAGTTGCAAGACCCGCGCTGGGGCGGTGCCGGGCGCGATAAATTCAACCTGGCGGCCAACGCCGAAGTCGGCCTGAGCGACCAATGGCGCCTCTACAGTTTCGCCACCTTTGGCCAGGACAAATCGGTAAACAACACGCCGCCGTTGCTGGCGAATAATCCGAATAACGTGCAGGGCATTTACCCCAACGGCACCATTCCCAAATACCGCTACCGCTATGAAGACGGCGCACTCACCGTCGGCACCCGCTATGAAGACGACACGCTTGGCCGCTTTGACCTCAGCGCCACCTACGGTCGCGACAAGCACGATGAACTGGCCTTTAACACCGTCAACCCGAGCTACGGCCTGAACAGCCCGACCAAGTTTGACGTGGCGACATTGGTCAACGAGCAGACCAACCTTGGCCTGGATTACGCCAAGGACCTGGACGTCAACTGGTCGAGCCATCCGCTGACCGTCTCGGCGGGCATTGCCTACCGCCATGAGCAGTATCGTCTGGAGGAGGGCGACTACGAGTCCTACTCCTTTGGCGGCATCAACGGTGTGCAGGTCGGCGCGGTGCAAGCCTCCGGTCTCACACCAGACGACGCCGGCACCTACAAGCGGGATGTCGGCGGCGTTTACTTTGGCCTTGAGCACCAGCTCACCGACAAATTCCAGGTCGGCCTGGCGGGGCGTACCGAGCACTATTCGGACTTCGGTTCGGCCACTACCGGCAAGCTCTCGGCGCGGTATGACTTCACGCCGCAGGTGGGCTTGCGCGCCACAGTGAACAACTCCTTCCGTGCGCCGACCCTGGGCCAGATCGGCACGTCGTGGACCACCACCACCAACGTCGACATCAACGGCAACCCGGTGCTGACGCGCATGTTGCCCGCCGACAACCCGGCCGCCCGTGCGCTGGGCGCCGAGCCGCTCAAACCGGAAAAATCCACCAACTACTCCTTGGGCCTGGTGTTGCGCCCGGTCGAAAACGCTTCATTGACCATCGACGCCTACCAGATCTCGATTCGTGATCGCCTGCTCTACAGCGGCGGTATTTCCGGGCCACGTGCCGAGCAGATCCTGCAGCACGCCGGGTTTGGCCAGTACACCTGGGCGCAGTTCATGACCAACGCGGCCAATACCCGCACCCGTGGCGTCGACATCGTCGGCAAGTACAACCTGGACCTGGCGCAGTACGGCGCGTTGAGCCTGTCGGCCGGCTACACCAAGGCGCGCACCACCATCGAGAAGGTCCACGAAAACCCCAACGGCTTCGACATCCTCACCCGCGAAGCCCGTGGTTTTCTGGAACACGGCTACCCCGAAGACAAGCTGGTACTCGGCGCGACCCACCGCATCGGCGCATGGACCATCGCCCTCAGCGAAACCCGCTACGGCGAATACCGCAAATACGCCGCCAGCGAAGCCAACGCCCAGTACGACCAGACCTTCGGCGCACAGTGGAACACCGACCTGGACGTGAACTACGCCTTCACTAAACAACTGCGCTTGTCAGTCGGCGCCAACAACCTGTTCGACAGCAAGCCCGACGACTTCAACACCCGCCTGCGCCAGACCCCGGGCCAGCAGTACAGCTACTTGTCGCCGTCGGCGCCGGAAGGGGCGTTTTACTACACGCGGCTCAGTTATGACTTTTAACGAACATCACCGCACAACTATGAGGTTGCCGATGAAGCATCTGAAAAAACTCCTGGGCGGTGGTCTGCTGGCCCTGAGCCTGCTGACCCCAGCCGCCCACGCCGCCGAAGCCGTCAAACCCATTCACTTCGGTGATATCACCTGGGAAAGCGGCAGCCTGATCACCGAAGTGCTGCGCCTGATCGTCGAG
The DNA here is from genome assembly GCF_049897885.1 of Pseudomonas sp. DWRC2-2. NCBI lineage: Bacteria > Pseudomonadati > Pseudomonadota > Gammaproteobacteria > Pseudomonadales > Pseudomonadaceae > Pseudomonas > Pseudomonas sp. DWRC2-2. The sequence continues at coordinate 1,457,557 of NZ_JAFCXD010000001.1, read as the reverse complement.
AAAGGCTACGGCCTGCCGACCGACACCTTGCCCGGCAGCACCGTGAGCCTGGAAGCCGCCCTGGCCAAGGACGATATCCAGGTGATCGGTGAAGAGTGGGCCGGGCGCAGTCCGGCGTGGGTCAAGGCGGAAAACGAAGGCAAGGTGTTCGGCCTCGGCGACACGGTCAAAGGCGCCACCGAAGGCTGGTGGGTGCCGGAGTTCGTGATCAAGGGCGATGCCGCGCGCGGTATCAAGCCGCTGGCGCCGGACTTGAAGTCGGTGGCCGACCTGCCGCGCTACAAGGACGTGTTCCGCGACCCCGAAGACCCGAGCCGTGGGCGCTTCCTCAACAGCCCCACCGGCTGGACCTCGGAGATCGTCAACAGCCAGAAACTCAAGGCTTACAAACTCACCGACAGCTTCGTCAACTTCCGCACCGGCTCTGGCGCGGCGTTGGATGCCGAAGTGGCGTCGTCGATCCGTCGTGGTAAACCCGTGTTGTTCTACTACTGGTCGCCGACGCCGCTGTTGGGGCGGTTCAAGCTGGTCAAGCTGGAAGAGCCGCCGTTCAACGCCGAAGCCTGGAAGACCCTGTCCGACGCGAAAAACCCCAACCCCATCGGCACCCGCTCGATGCCGGCGCGCCTGGCCATTGGTGTGTCGGCACCGTTCAAGGCGCAGTATCCGCAACTGGTGAGCGTGTTTGAAAAGGTCGACCTGCCGATTGATCTGCTTAACGGCATCCTCGGGGAAATGAGCGAGAAACGCACGCCGCCCCGCCAAGTGGCTGAAGCCTTCCTCAAAGACCATCCAGACGTCTGGCAACAATGGGTGCCAGCCGATGTGGCGGCCAAGCTGAAGGGGGCGCTCTGATGCTTAAAATATTCGCTGCTGCGGTACTTTCACTGGTCGCCGGTCAGGTGCTGGCGGCCGAACCGGCCACGTTGCGCATCGGCTACCAGAAAAGCTCTGTGAGCATGGTGCTGGCCCGTGAGCACAAACTCTTCGAGGACGCGTTGCCCGGTACCCAGGTGCAGTGGATCGAGTTCCTCGGCGGCCCGCCGCTGATCGAGGCGCTGAACGGCGGCAGCCTGGACATCGGCAATATCGGTGACATCCCACCGATCTTCGCCCAGGCCGCAGGCATCGATTTGCAGTATTTCGCCGTCGAACCCAACGAGGGCAAGACCGAAGCAGTGTTGGTGCCCAAAGCCAGCAGCGTGCAGAGCGTGGCCGAACTCAAGGGTAAGCGCGTGGCGCTGCTCAAGGGCTCCAGCGCCCACAACCTGTTCCTGAAAAGCCTGCTGCGCGCCGGTTTGCAATGGAAGGACGTGAACGTGGTGTACCTGTCGCCGTCCGATGGCCGCGCTGCGTTCGAGCAAGGCAAAGTCGACGCGTGGGTGGTGTGGGACCCGTACTACTCCGCGGCCGTGGTCGACGGTTCTGCCCGCGTGTTGGGCGACGGCCAGGGCCTCAATCCAGCGGGCAGTTTCTTCGTGGTGAGCAGCCCATTTGCCAAGCAATATCCGCAATCCATTGGCGCGATCATCCAGACCCTGGCCAAGGCGCAGCGCCTGTCCCTCGACCAGCCCGAAGACAGCATCGCACTGATGGCCAAGACCCTGGGCCTGCAACCGGCCGTGGTCAAAAGCTACTTCGAACACCGCTCGCCCGCGCCGATTCGCCCGTTGGAAGCGGTTGACGTCGGCAACCAACAACGCACGGCCGACCTGTTCTTTGCCAACGGCCTGATCCCGAAAAAGGTCGATGTGCAGCAGGCGGTATTCAAGGCGCCATGACCATGCAACCGATCTACATCGACTTTCTCAACGGCCTGGACATCGACGAACTGGGCCTCACCAACGACGAGATCCTCACCGCCATCGAAGCCAGCCTGGCGATCCAGGGCCGTGGCGAGGCGGTGATCGAGCCGCGGACCCACCTGATTCCCGGCGGTGAGATCAACGGCCACTTCAACGTATTGCGCGGTGTACTCGGCGGCGATATTGGCTATGCGGGCGTCAAAGTGGTGGGGGATTTTGTCGACAACTACCGCAAGGGCTTGCCCTCGGAATTGGCCATCCTCAACCTGCTGGACCCGGCCACCGGGATTCCCAAGGCGATCCTGGATGCCTCGGCGATCACCGATATGCGCACCGGTGCCATTACGGCCATCGGCGCCAAATACCTGGCCCGGCCCGACAGCAAAGTGCTGGCGCACATTGGCGCGCGTGGCACGGCGTATTGGAACGTGCGCTTGCTGGATCACCTGTTCGACTTCGACGAAATCCGCGTGCACTCACGCCGCAGCGAAAGCCGCGAAGCCTTCGCTGAGCGCCTGCGCAAGGACCTGGGAAAACCCGTGATCGTCACCGACGATTGGGAGTCCACCGTGCGTGGCGCCGACATCGTGGTCGAGGCGTCGCGCCTGGACCAGCCCGAGCCCTTGTTGCGCACCGAGTGGATCAAACCCGGCGCCTTTGTGGTGCCCTACGGCACCATGAGCGCGGTGGAATTGTCGCTGACCGACATCATGAGCAAGTTGGTCGTGGATGATTGGGGCCAGTGCAAAGGCGGGCTTTTTGGCGCGCTACGTGCCCATGTCGACGCAGGCAAACTCAGTGCCGAAACCCTGCATGCCGAATTGGGCCAGATCGTGGCCGGCTTGAAAAACGGCCGGGAAACCGCTGAGGAAACCATCCTGTTCTGGCATCGTGGCCTGAGCCTCAGTGACATCGCGCTGGGCCATGCACTGCTGGAGAAAGCCAAGCGCCTGGGGATTGGCCAGCGGCTGCGCTGGGCATGATTCACTTCGATCCCCAAGGTTTAGCCCTGGCAGATTTGCTGGCGATTGCCCGGCAGGATGTGCCGGCGGATTTCTCTGTGCAGGCCCGTCAGCGCATCGATGAAGGCCACCAGTTGTTGGTGAAACTGGCGGCTGAAGGCACGCCAATTTATGGCGTAAACACCGGCCTCGGTGCTGCGGTGGACACGCCCGTGGCACCCGTGCAGGCGAGTATTCCGTTGGGGCGCGCGGTGGGTGTCGGACGCTTGGCCAATCGCCAGGAGCTGCGCGCCATCACTGCTGCGCGCCTGGCCGGATTGGCTCAGGGGCGTTCGGGTATTTCAGCGCAAGCTGCGCAGGCGTTGCTGGATTTACTTAACTCGGGTGCCGAACCGGAGGTGCCGTTGCTCGGTTCCTTGGGCGAGAGCGACCTGGCGCCGTTGGCACACTTGAGCCTGGCGCTCTCGGTGCCTTTGACCGGCAAGGATGGATTAGCGCTGGTCTCGGCGAATGCCGCCAGTGTCGGGCTCGGCGCATTGCTGGTCGCCGAGGCACAGCAAGTGTTGGCAGCGGTGCTGGCGGCGCTGGCGTTATCGTGCGAGGGCTATCGGGCCAACCTGAGTCCGTTCCAGCCATGGGCTTCGCGCCTGCGGCCGGCACCGGGGCAAACCGAGCAGTCGGCGGCGTTGTTGCAGTTGCTGGCGGGCGGTGAGCTGGCGGACAGCCCGCGTCGTCTGCAGGACCCCTTGAGCTTCCGCTGTGCCACGGTGGTCCAGGGTGCGGCGCAGCAGGCGTTGCAACAGTTGCATGAGCTGGTCGAACTGGAGTTGCGCAGCGGTGCGGATAACCCGGCGTTGATCAGCGAAGAGGCGCTTGTGTTAGCCACGGCGAATTTCGACAGCACGCATTTGGCGCTGGCAGCTGAAGGCTTGGGCCTGGCGCTCAATCGAGTAGCCGCATGCAGCGCCGAGCGGATTGCCAAATTGCTATCGCCGGCTTCGAGTGATCTGCCGCGCTTCCTCATCACTCAACCCGGTCATGTCGGTATGGCCGCCTTGCAGCGCACCAGTTCGGCGTTGGTCGCGGAAATCGGGCACCTGGCCAATCCGCTGCCGGCGGTGAGCGTGCCGGTGGCGGACCGTGTTGAAGACTATGCGGGCCAGGCTTTGGCCGTGGTCGACAAGACCCGTCGCTTGACCGAGCGGGTGTTGTGGCTGGTCAGCATTGAACTGATCGTTGCCGCGCAGGCGGTGGACTTGCGCGGCGAGCTACGTTTAGGTGAAGGCGCTCGGCAGATCCATGAAACCGTGCGTAGCCAGGTGGTCCACCTGGACCAGGATCGCTCGGGTTCGGTGGATGTGCTGGCGTTGAGTGCCTTCATCTCGACTCATGGGTTTTCGGCGGCCAACGCCGCAATCACCGCCGGTCGCTCACCCACCCGCTGCTGAAACGCCGCCAGCGCCGGCCACTCACCCAAATCAATCGCATGAAACGCCGCCCAACGCAGCACCACGAACAGGTAGGCATCCGCCACCGAGTACCGCGCACCCAACAGGTAATCCTCGCGCTCCAGCGTCTGCACCAGCACCGCGAAGCGCTTGAACAGGGTGGCCTGGAATGAGGCCTTCACCTCGCCCTGGATCGCGCCGTTGAAGAACACCGCCAAGCCGCCATGAATCTCGGTGGCGATGAAGTTCAGCCATTCCTGCAGACGCACGCGTTCCCAGCTGCCAGTGGACGGCGCCAGGTCTGCGGTGGGTTTCAGGTCGGCCAGGTATTGCAGGATCGCGCTGGCTTCGGTCAGCACCTGGCCGTTGTCCAGTTTCAGCGCAGCAACGTAGCCTTTGGGGTTGATCTGCAGGAAGTCGTCGCCGTCGGCGGTGGTCTTGGCTTGGTTATCCACCAGGACCAGGTCGAACGGCAGCGCCAATTCGCGCAGCACGATATGCGGGGCGAGGGAACAGGCGTGGGGGAAGAAATACAGTTTCATCTGGGGCAGCTCCGTTGAATTTGCGCCAGTCTCGCGGGCGTGGCACCGTGCGTAAAATTAAATGTTCAGACCCCCGCCATAAGGACAGCTACTGCCATGATGAACCTGATGCACTGGCGCTTGCTGGTGGCCGTGGCCGATCACGGCAGCATCACTGCCGCTGCCGAACGGGTGGGCATGACCCAATCCGCCGCCAGCCAGGCCATGGCCGGTATGGAGGCGACGCTGGGTGCGCAGTTGTTTACCCGTGAACCGCGCAAAACCCTGCCCACCGCCCTGGGCTTGAGTGTGATCGAGCAGGCGCGGGTGATGCTTGGGGCCTTGCAGGCGATTCGCAGCACCGTGGACGAAGCCAGGCCGATGCTGCGTGGGACGATTCGCATCGCCAGTTTCCCCATGGTGCTGGCGACGTTTCTGACACCTGCTTTGCAGCGTTTTGCGCAGCTCTATCCCGGTATCGAGGTCACCACCCTGGATGTCACTGACAACGAAGTGCTCACCCTGCTCGACACTGGCCTTATCGATTTAGGCGTGGTGCTCAACCCCACGCCCGAGCGCAATGCGACGGTGTTGGGCCGTGACTTATGGATGGCCGTGCTGCCAGTGGCGCATGCGCTGGCGCAACGCCCGGCGGATGCCACGGTGTCGCTTGAGGAATTGCTTGAGCAGCCTTTCGTGCTGGCTACCGGTGGCTGCACCGCCAATGCCCGCAGCCTGGGCGCCGCGGCAGGCCTGACCCTGCGCGATATCCGCGTGGAGGTGCGTGAATGGAACAGTGCCTTCAGCCTGGTGCGTGAGGGCGTCGGCGTCACACTGGTGCCGGAAATGGCCTTGCCGTCCCAGCGCAAGGGCCTGCGCGTGATGGCGTTGGATGTGCCGCTGCACCGCGAATTTGCCTTGGTCGGCTCGCCGGACCGCCCACCGTCAGCCGCCGCCCTCGCATTGTTAAAAATGCTGGCTGACTAGTGGCCTTGCATAGCGCCAAGCCCTGTCTATGCTCACCCAGAACCGTTGATGACGCTTGGCATATAAAGCGATTCGGATGGTTATTTCCCCATGAAGGTGTGCCAGCAATATCCAACAAATGAATGGAATGCGCCTTCCAGGCGCCGGGAATCTAGGGTGATCTGACCATGTTCAACCGCCATCACAAATCCGACCTGCAACAAATCGAACGTTTCTCCTGCGCCCTCACCGAATCCAACGCCAAACTGGCCGCCATCAGCCGTTCCATGGCCATTATCGAGTTCGACCCCAGTGGCGTGATCCTCGACGCCAACGACAACTTCTGCAAAACCATGGGCTACAGCGTCGAGGAAATACGCGGTAAACATCACCGGCTCTTTTGCGACGAGCCCTACACCCATACCGACGCCTACGCCAAGCTATGGCGCGACCTGGCGCGGGGCGAGGCCCTTAGTGGCACCTTCATGCGCCTGAACAAGCATGGCCAGGAAGTCTGGCTGGAAGCCAGCTACATGCCGGTGCTGGACAAGGCCAATCACGTTCAAAGCGTGATCAAAGTCGCGTCGGATATCACGGCGCGGGTCCACCACGAACATGAAAACCAGAGCCTGATCGATGCTATTGGCCGTTCCATGGCGGTGATCGAGTTCACCCCGCAGGGCCAGATCATCAACGCCAACGAAAACTTCCTGAAGACCGTGCAGTACTCCCTGGATGAAATCGTCGGCCAGCACCACAGCCTGTTCTGCCACCGCAACGAAGTGGAGTCGCCGGCCTACAAGGCGTTCTGGGCATCGCTCAATCGTGGCGAATACCACTCGCACCGCTTCGAGCGCAAAAACAAGTACGGCAAGACCCTGTTCCTGGAGGCGTCCTACAACCCGATCTTCGACACCAATGGGCGCCTGTACAAAGTGGTGAAGTTCGCCAGCGACATCACTGACCAAGTCACCACCTTGCGCACCGCCGCCGACTCGGCCCACGCCACCTCGGTGCAAAATGACGCCTGCGCCCGCAAGGGCTCGGAGGTGGTGCAGCAAACCGTGCAGATCATCGAGGAAATTTCCCACGACCTGAACCAGGCGGCGCAGAGCATCGATGCGGTCAGCAAACAATCGGACATCATCGGCGCCATCGTGCAGACCATCCGCAGCATTGCCGAGCAGACCAACATGCTGGCGCTCAACGCCGCGATCGAAGCAGCACGGGCCGGTGAGCATGGGCGCGGCTTTGCGGTGGTGGCGGACGAGGTGCGCAGCCTGGCGGCGCGAACCAGCCAGGCGACGGTGGAAATCGTCGATGTGGTGCGCAAGAACCACGACTTGTCGCTGAGCGCGGTATCAAGCATGCAATCGAGCTTGAGCCGCACGGGCTTGGGGGTGGAATTGGCGAATGAAGCGGGGCAGGTGATCCTGGAGATTCAGGAAGGGTCACGGCATGTGGTGGATGCGATCGGGCAGTTCAATTCGACGTTGCAACTGCAATAAACGCATTGTCGGCTTGATAACCCGATCACTGTGGGAGCTGGCTTGCCTGCGAAAGCATCACCTCGGTACATCAGAAATACCGAGTGATCCGCATCGCAGGCAAGCCAGCTCCCACACAAGACGGTTTTCACCGTTGATCTGCGGTGCGGCTTAGATCGCCGCCAGGGTCTCTTTCACTGCCTGCGCTTGCGGGTCAACGGTCTTTGCCGCTACCTGCTGCTCTTGCTGTTGCTTCAGGCGTTCGGCCACTTGCTTGGAAATCGCATCCTGCTTTTCCTGGGACATGTTCTGCACGTCCGCCTCAGTCAAACCCTGTTCCTTGAGCAACTGCTCACGGATGCGCTCGGCCGGGGATTTGCTCATGTAGTCAGTGAACTCAGAGCGTGCGGTGCTGGCGGTGGCGCCGGTTTTCGGTACGTCCGGTGTCGTCGTAGCGGCAGTGACGGCCTCTGTGGAAGTCTGCAACTGCACGCGGGTCTTGGCGAAGGCCTCGTCAATGCGGTCGTTGGCCTTGTCCAGTTCCTTCTGCGCGGCCGGCACGGTCACGCTTTGTTGCGCGGCTTGCAGGGCACCGCTGTACAGCGCGCTGGCAGCGGCGTTGGCGGGGTCCATGTCGGGCCGTTTGAGTTGTTGAACGGTCGACACGGCTAAGGTGTTGTTGTTAACCAGCATGATCGTCACCTGGGGAAATGTTCGGTGCCACAGGTGGAGCAAATAGCGTGCCGGGTGTGAACGCTAGGGAATTTGGGGCCTGGCCAAGCTGCTATGGCAAGAGTTGTCCTGCTGCCGGCCATTTCTTGCCGGTTGCTGGCAGTTTGAAAGCCCCTGCAGGCCTGCTCATTATCTCAAAGGCCGATACCCACTAACTGCATCTCCCCTCCATTGACTTCCAGCAACTCACCCCCTGCACCTGTGGCTCTCATGTAGAACCGGGCATGGACTTTTCCAGTGCTGGTATTGAATTCATAAAATGTAATTTCTCCGGACGAAGCTTGAAACTTGAGGGGAGCAGGGTCGGAGGTGTATTTCAATTCGCAGCTGGCGGTCACTTGTCCGCTGGGGTTGCTGATGGTGTATTTGTCTCGGTCTCCCGTAATTCCACTTGGGAGGTGAAACTCCAGGTAAGCGGCATTTGAGCCTTGCATAGTGGTATCCAATACATAGCCGAAGGGCGTTTTCTTTAGCCTGATTTCGTCGGCGATGTATTCAAAAATCACGCTGCCCCTGACCAGTTGTGCGGTAAATGTTCCATTGGTGGGATTTTTGTCGTCGCGTTCAACTTGGGAATTTGTCATGACGTTATCCTGATGTGTTCGCTAAGGGACTTCTAGAGCTGTCCAAGCCCTGCTCAAAATCTGATGCCTATAGCGACTTCAAGTCTACTGTCAGAAATAACAGTCACGACAAATGGCAGCGTTGCTGTCAGTGGGCGATGTTTTCCAGCGCCAGGTTCCGCGTACGCGGCCCGAACCAACTGATGGTGATCATCACGATCAACATGCTGCTGGCAATGAATGCCAACACCCCCGGTGTGCCCAGGTGTTCGAGGATAAAACCGATCAACAAGCTGCTGAACACCGTGGACAAACGGCTGAACGAGTAACAGAACCCTACCGCCCGTGCGCGGATGTTGGTGGGGAACAATTCACTTTGGTACGAGTGATAACTGAAGCTCAGCCACGCGTTGCAGAAGGTGATCATCACCCCACAGATCACCAGCCCCACCGCCGTGGTTTGCAGGGCGAACAGGCTGCCGAAGACCATCGCGCCCAACGCCGAGCCGACGATCTGCCATTTGTTCTCAAAGCGGTTGGCCACCTTCACGAACAGCAACGGCCCCAGCGGGTAGGCGAGGGTGATGATGAAGGCGTAGAGCAGGCTGTGGGTCACGCTGACGCCCTGGCCCGACAGCAACGCAGGCAGCCAGTTACCAAAACCGAAGAAGCCGATGGCCTGGAACACGTGAAACACGATCAGCATCAAGGCGCGGCGGCGGTATGGTGGTTGCCAGATATCGGCAAAGCGACCGCTGCCCTGCACGCTGACGGCTTCGGGCTCGGGCTCATCCAGTGGTTTGCCGTGATCTTTCTGACAGCGCGCTTCAAGGTTGTCCATGATCACACCGACTTCTTCGAAACGTCCTTTTTGTGCAAGCCAACGCGGCGACTCTGGTAAACGCTTGCGCAATTGCCAGATAAACAGCGCAAACACGGCGCTCGACAACACCACCCAACGCCAGCCGGACACGCCGAACGGCGCCTGTGGTACCAACCACCACGACATCAACGCCACCGCCGGCACGGACAGGAACTGGATAAAAAACGCAAAGGCAAACGCCGAACTGCGCATGCGCTTGGGCACCAGTTCCGAGAGGTAGGCGTCGATGGTCACCAGCTCAATGCCCAGGCCAATGCCGACCAGGAAGCGCATGCAGATGATGCCCACGGCGGAGGTCTGGATGCCCATCAATACCGTGGCGACGGTGTACCAGATCAACGCAAAGGTGAAGATCGCCCGCCGTCCGAAACGGTCGGCGATAGGGCTGAGCAGGCTGGCGCCGAGAAACAGGCCGAGGAAGGTTGCCGAGGCAAAGGCGGCCTGGTCCGAGAAACCGAACACGCCTTCGCTGCCGGTGTGGAAAATCCCGTCACTGATCAGGCCGGGGCTGATGTAGGCGGTCTGGAACAGGTCGTACAGCTCGAAAAAGCCGCCGATGGACAGCAACGCCACCAGGCGCCAGACCGTGGCGACGGCAGGCAGGCGATCGATGCGTGCGCTGATATGGGCGGCGCGGATCGGATCGATGCCGTCGGTGCTAGAGAGTGCGGGCATGGGGAAACTCAATAAGTGATCGGAATCTCGAATGTTTGAAACGCATCATCCTGGGGATGGTAACCCAGCACCCGCGTGGTTTCGCTCAGGTCCAGGCGCTTGAAGCGGTTATTGGAAATGCCATGGGCGATCAGGTGCTTCACGCCCTCGGCTTCTACCGAGCGTTGCAGCAACTGCACCGCGTCACGCGGGCTGAGCCAGGCGCTGAGGTCGCGGGCGTTGTTGAGGTCGTGGGTTTCGGGGAATTCGAAGGCGCCGATGCGCAGGGCAATGGTGGATAGCGGGGTTTTCGCCGCGTAGTAGCCACACAGCGCCTCGCCGTAGCATTTGCTCACGCCATACAGATTGGCCGGCAGCACCGGCATGCCGGGCGTGATCTGGCGGTCTACCGGGTAGCCTTCGATGGTTTGCGCGCTGCTGGCGAATACCAGGCGCTTTACCCCGGCCGTCACGGCCGCTTCGAACAGGTAGGTGGTGGCGAGGATATTGTTTGGCAGCAATTCATCGAACGAGGCGCTGGCGTGGGGGATGCCCGACAGATGCACGATCACGTCGATGCCGTCGAGCAAGGCCGCGAGTTTGGATGGGTCGCTGAGATCGGCGTGCACGAAGCGGTGCTCGCCCAAGTCGAAATCCGGTGCGATGCGGTCGGTGAGGGTAAAGCGGTAACGGTCTTTGGATGCGTCGAAAAACGTCTTGCCGATTCTGCCGCAGGCGCCGGTGAGCAGTACGTTGAGTCCTTTCACGGTGCAGTCCTTGTTTTAGTTATGGCCGTCGAGGGCAAAGGTTTTAAAGCCAGGGCGCTGGCTGAGGCGCTGGTAATACGCCTCCACCGCCGGGTAGGGAGGATGCTCCAGCGGCGCGTTGCGCCAGCGGTGTACCGAGAGGCCGACGAGGATGTCGGCCAGGGTGAATTCATCGCCGGTGACGTAGGCGCCGGTCTTGATCAGCTGTTGTTCGAGCAGGCTCATCTTGTCGTTCCAGGCCTGCACGCCGGCCTGGATGCGCTGCGGGTCTTGGTAGTCCGGATTCTGGCGCACCAGCGCATGGAACGCGTAGCCCCAGGACGGGTTGAGTTCGGTGGCTTGCCAGTCCATCCATTGCTCGACCCGGGCGCGTGGCGCGGGGTCGGCGGGGAGCAGGTCGTGGCGTTGGTAGAGGCTGACCAGGTAACGGCAGATGGTATTGGATTCCCACAACACGCCGTGGTCATCGATCAGCACCGGCACCTGGGCGTTGGGGTTCAAGGCGAGGAAGTCGGCGGACTGGGTGGGCTTGAAGCCGATGCCCCAGTCTTCACGCTGATAGTCGATGCCCAGTTCCTGACAGGTCCAGAGCACTTTGCGCACGTTGATGGAGGACGTGCGACCCAAGATTTTCAGTGAGTGTCCCATGGTGCTTCCCTGGCAGTGGAGAGCAACCAATCTAGCAGGGTCAGGTACTCTCCCGCACCTGCAACTCAAACCCCATGTCCACCACCGGCTTGGCGATCTTGTTACCTGCCATGATCGTCAACAGGTGCTCCGCCGCACGCCGCCCAATCGCTTCACGCGGGGTGCTGATGCTGCTCAGGCGCGGCACCATGTAGGACGAGGCGGGCAGGTCGTTGAAACCCAGCACGGCCACACGTTCCGGCACCTTGATGCCATGGCGCAGGGCTTCCAGCAAGGCGCCCTGGGCCAGGTCGTCGTTGCCGAAGAAGATGGCGTCCACGTCGGGATGGGCGGCCAGCAGTTGCAGGAAGAGTTCGCCGCCCAGGCCCACGGAGGAGGGGCGCGGCGTCAGCAATTCCAGCGCCGGGTCGTACAAGCCGGCTTGTTGCAGCGCTCGGCGGAACCCTTCGCCGCGCAGCAACGTGCGTTGGTCCAACTGCGCGCCGATGTAAGCCAAGCGTTTGTAACCACGGGACAACAGATGCGCCGCCGCCGTTTCGCCCGCGCTCAATTGCGAGAACCCTACGCAGTTCACCCCGGCGTTCGGGTCCAAATCCATCATATAGACGCAGGGCACATTGCTGGCCTCAACCATCCGTCGGGCGCTTTCGGTGCGATCAAACCCGGTCAGCAGCAAACCCCGTGGCTGGTAGGCCATGTAGTTGCGCAGCAGGTTTTCTTCTTCATCACGGGAATAGTGGGAGTTGCCAATCAGCACTTCAAAGCCCTTGGGCCGCAGCACCTGGTGGATGGCTTCGAGGGTTTCGATAAACAGCAGGTTCGACAACGATGGCACCAACACCACCACTGAATGGCTCTGGGCCGAGGCCAGGGCGCGGGCGGCGGGGTTGACCACATAATTGAGTTCGGCGGCGGCCTGCTGCACTTTTTCCACCAGTTCGGTGGCCACGGTGCTGATACCGCGCAGGGCGCGGGAGGCGGTAATCGGGCTGACGCCGGCCAGGCGGGCGACTTCATTAAGGGTCGGGCGACCCGTGGTGCGCAATTTTTTATCGTTCTTGGAGGTCATCAGGCGGCTTGCCAAACAAAAATCGAGGCACTAAGGTAGCGCTGTCTCCAAAAGGCTGCAAATTCTTGAACTTTGGGTTGCCTGATCCGGTTCAAATGATTGGAGCGGATGCACGCGTCACTCCATAAAAATGACAAGACGGCGCGGGAAAAGCCTGTTTTTGCACTAGCCTTACAGCGTGCAAAGGTAGCGCTATCTGCGTCCTGAGGTGTTTCATGAGTCAACCTGTTACCGCCCTGGTCATCATGGGTGTTTCCGGCTGTGGCAAGTCCAGCGTCAGCGAGGCCCTGTGCCGCCTGAACGGTGCCACCGCCATTGAAGGCGACAGCTTTCACCCTGCCGCCAACATCGAAAAGATGAGCGCCGGCCACCCCCTCAACGACGACGACCGCGCCGGCTGGCTCGACATCCTCTGCGATGAACTGCGCCGTTCGCTCAAAGCGGGCGAGCATCCCGTGCTCACATGCTCCGCCCTGAAAAAGAAATACCGCGACCACCTGCGCGAAGCCGCGCCGGGCCTGGGTTTTGTCTTTTTGGAGCTGACCCGCGCCGTGGCCGCCGACCGCGTGTCCCATCGCCCTGGGCATTTCATGCCGGCCAGCCTTATCGACAGCCAGTTCGCCACCCTTGAATCGCCCAAAGGCGAACCGCTGACCCTGGCCCTCAACGCCAGTGAAGACAGCGTCGAGGAACTGGCCGAGCAGACCAACGCCTGGTGGCTGCAACACGGCTTTGAACCTACTCATTAATTTTTTGCCGGAAAAGATAGCGCTATCCCCGGCAGGAAATTCAACACCCGCTTTAATAACAACAACAAACAGGAGAGACCCCCCATGTTTGGCATGTCCCACGAGTCCTACCTGCTGCTTGATGCAGTGGTCACAATCATTGGGTTGATCGTTCTGATCACCAAGTTCAAGGTGCACCCGTTCATTGCGCTGATCATCGCGGCCGGCTTCCTCGGCCTGACCTCGGGCATGCCCGTGGACAAGATCATCAAGGCGTTCCAGGACGGTTTTGGCGGGGTGCTCGGCTTTGTCGGCATCATCCTTGCGCTGGGCACGATGCTCGGCAAGATGATGGCCGAATCCGGCGGTGCCGATCAGATCGCCCAGACCCTGATCCGCGCCTTCGGCAAAGAGAAGGTCCAGTGGGCCATGATGTTCGCCGCGTTCCTGGTGGGCATCCCGCTGTTCTTCGAGATCGGCTTTGTGCTGCTGATCCCGCTGGTGTTTATCGTGGCACGGCGTACCGGCGTGTCGCTGATCAAGATCGGCATCCCGCTGCTGGCCGGCCTCTCGGCGGTACACGGTCTGGTGCCGCCGCATCCGGGCCCGCTGCTGGCCATCGGCGTATTTGGCGCGGACATCGGCAAGACCATCCTCTACGGCCTGATCGTCGCACTGCCGACCGCCATCATCGCCGGTCCGATCTTCGGTACGTTTATCGCCAAGTACATTCCGGGCAACCCGTCCCAGGAACTGGTCGATCAACTGGCCCGCGAGTCGGAACACAAGAACCTGCCGAGCTTCAGCATCACCCTGATTACCGTGTTGTTGCCGGTGTTCCTGATGCTGCTCAAAACCTTCGCTGACATCGGTTTGCCGGACGGCCATATCGTGCGCAACTGGATGGACATGATCGGTCACCCGATCTCCGCCCTGTTGTTGGCATTGCTGCTGTCGCTGTACACCTTTGGCCATCGCCAGGGCATCCACTCCAAACAGATCCTCAAACTGCTCGATGCGAGCCTGGCGCCGACCGCTGCGATCATCCTGATCATCGGTGCCGGCGGTGGCTTCAAGCAGATGCTGGTGACCAGCGGCGTGGGTGACGTGATCGGCCATATGGCGGTGAACGCGCAGATCAACCCGATCCTGCTGGCATGGCTGGTGGCGGCGGTGATTCGCGTGGCAACCGGTTCGGCCACGGTGGCGACCATTACCGGCGCAGGCATTGTGGTGCCGGTGGTGGGAATGATTCCGGGGGTTAACCGGGAGCTGCTGGTGCTGGCGACGGGCGCGGGTTCGTTGATCCTGTCTCACGTCAACGATGCGGGGTTCTGGCTGGTGAAGCAGTACTTCAACATGACGGTAGCCGAGACGTTCAAGACGTGGACGGCAATGGAGACGATTCTGTCCGTCGTGGCGTTGATCTTCATCATGCTGTTGTCGCTGGTGGTCTGACCGCCGCGCAAACAAAAAAGGGAGCCGCTGGGCTCCCTTTTTTCGTTATTCGCTGGTCTTCTTCACCAGCCCATCCGCCCTGAACATCCCGCGAATCCCCCGCACCGCCTGCCGAATCCGGTCCTGGTTCTCGATCAGCGCAAAGCGCACGTGATCATCGCCATACTCGCCAAAGCCAATCCCCGGCGACACACACACCTTGGCCTCCAGCAGCAGCTTCTTGGCAAATTCCAGCGAGCCCATGGCGGCATATTGCTCGGGAATCTTCGCCCACACGTACATCGACGCCTTCGGATTCTCCACCATCCAGCCCAACTCATGCAGGCCCTTGACCAGCACATTGCGGCGTTGGCGGTACTGCTCGGCGATGTCTTTCACACACTGCTGGTCACCTTCCAGTGCCGCAATGGCCGCGACTTGCAGCGGGGTGAAGGTGCCGTAGTCGTGGTAGCTCTTGATACGTGCCAGGGCGTTGACCAGTTCCGGGTTGCCCACCATGAAACCGATGCGCCAGCCCGCCATGTTGTAGCTCTTGGACAGGGTGAAAAACTCCACCGCAATGTCCTTGGCGCCCGGCACTTGCATGATCGACGGGGCTTTCCAGCCGTCGTAGACGATGTCGGCGTAGGCCAGGTCGTGGATCACCAGCACGTCGTATTGCTTGGCCAGGGCGATCACACGTTCGAAGAAGTCCAGTTCCACGCACTGCGCGGTGGGGTTGGACGGAAAGCCGAGGATCATCATCTTCGGCTTGGGGATCGAGCCACGAATCGCCCGTTCCAGCTCCGCGAAGAAGTCCACGCCCGGCACCAGCGGCACCGAACGCACTTGCGCGCCGGCAATCACCGCACCGTAGATGTGGATCGGGTAACTCGGGTTGGGCACCAGCACGGTGTCGCCCTGGTCCAGGGTGGCCAGCATCAAGTGCGCCAGGCCTTCCTTGGAACCGATGGTCACGATGGCTTCCGACTCGGGGTCGATGTCCACTTCATAGCGGTCTTTGTACCAGCGCGAAATCGCCCGGCGCAGACGCGGAATGCCTTTGGACGTGGAATAACCGTGGGTGTCTTCACGCTGGGCGACTTGCACGAGTTTTTCAACAATGTGCGGGGGTGTGGCGCCGTCAGGGTTGCCCATGCTCAAGTCGATGATGTCTTCGCCGCGCCGACGCGCAGCCATCTTCAGCTCGGCCGTGATGTTGAAAACGTAAGGGGGGAGTCGATCTATGCGCGCAAAGCGGCGCGGCGAACCTTGGTCGGCCATTGTTGCCTCGAGAGTACGTAAGCGCCCGGAACCGTCCGAGCGACGTCGGCCACTGCGGTGGCCTGCGGGGCAGACAATACGGTCGATGATGGCCGGTTGTCCAGATGCGCAGGAAAATTTTCTACATGGAGTCCAGCGCGGATATGCCCCTATACTCGATGCGGGTTTGTTCCCTCATAAGAAGGAGACTGTTCGTATGGATCAGCAGACAAAACAACCGTTAGAGCCACGCATGGAAGCCGGTAAAGCCCTGGTGATCGCCGGGGTGCAAGGGCGTTATTCGAAGGCCACCGTGGGCGATATCCCCAAACTGTGGGAGTTGTTCGACACCTGCATCAAGGACATCAAGAAGCGCGTGGGCGGTGTGACCTATGGTGTTTGCCATAACCCCAAGCACGGCGAGTTCGACTACATGGCCGGTGTCGAAGTCCCGACCAAAGCCGATGTGCCAGGCAACTTCGAAGTCATCGAACTCCCCCCGCTCAACTACGCCGTGTTCCCCCATTACGGGCCGGTGCAGGCGCTTGAGCAAACCTACGAGCGCATCATGTTCGAATGGCTGCCGCACTCAGGCTACAAGGTGATGGGCGCGGATTTCGAGCGCTACAGCGCAGATTTTGATGCGCGCAAGGGCACCGGGACGGTGGAGATCTGGTTGCCGGTGGGCGAAAGAGGCTGAAGCCGTAGGCGATGTCACGTAAACAGGACATTGACGTCTGAAGGTCATGTTTACGTGACATCAAGGGGCCGGGTTAAACACCCACCTCAACCTGCGCTCATACCCAATCCGCCCCTTATACGCCTCTCCGCCATCCACCCACCCAGCCCTCAGATACAGCCCCATCGCCGCCACATTATCCGCGTCCACCGACAACTCCAGCCCCTGAATCTGCGGCCACGCCTGCAACGCCGCTGCGGGCAGCGCCTGCAGGCAGGCTTTGCCGAAGCCACGCCCTTGCTGATGCCGATCCACCTGCAACGCATGCAAGGTCGCGCTGTGCTCATCCGCCCAGTGGGGCAGGCAAGGCGGGCGTTTGAGCAGGAGGAAGGCCACGGGCGTTTCGTCGGCGAGCAGGGCGAAGCCTTTGATGGCGTCAGGATGGGGATTGACCAGCAGGCTGTTCAGCGCACAGTAGATATCGCCGGAATACGCTAGTTGCTCGGGGTGCACTTGCAGGGTGTCGAGCTGCTGTTTCTGCGCAAGGCTCAGCGTCTCATACAGGGCGAGGCGGGTTTCCATCGGGGGCGTATCCGAAATCCTACAAAGAGGCGTGGATTCTAGCGGGTTTGCCGGGGGCGAAATTATTTTTAAGCGGCTTGTCGATTGGCCGGTGGGCCATTCGACTAAGGGTGTCTTCCGTGATGTTTTCTACCCCAAGGAGTATCGCCATGAGCACGGCCATCAACACCCTGATCGAACAATGGAAACACGCTGTCACCGCCAAGGATGTCGAGCAGATTGTCAGCTTTTACGCCGACGATATCGTCGCGTTCGACGCCGTTGGCGCCCTGCAATTCAAAGGCAAGGCGGCGTACCAGGCGCATTGGCAGGCCTGCATGGAATTCTGCCCTGGCCCCGGCGTTTTCGACTTTCATGAGCTGCATATCGTTGCCGGAGCAGACAGCGCCTTCGCCCACTGGTTGGCCCACTGCGGCGGCACCGGCCCGGACGGCGTACTCAAGACCTGCTGGATGCGGGTCAGCGCCGGCTACCAGCGCATCGATGGCCAATGGAAAGTGGTGCATGAGCACTGGTCCGCGCCGTTCGACATGGAAACCGGCGCTGGTCTGTTCGACCTGAAACCTTGACCCGCGCGATCTATAGTCAGTCGTCCGAAAACGGAGAAACCCATGAAATATCTCTGCCTGATCTACAGCAACGAACAGGTGCTGCACACCTCGCCGGACAGCCCGGCAGACCCGGAGTGTTTCGCCTACGCGCAGTCGGTTCAGGCCAGCGGCCGCATGCTGGCCGCCGAGCCGCTGGAGTCGGTGACCACCGCCACCACTGTGCGCATGCGCAATGGCAAGTTGTCGGTCACGGACGGGCCGT
The DNA here is from genome assembly GCF_049897885.1 of Pseudomonas sp. DWRC2-2. Taxonomy (NCBI): domain Bacteria; kingdom Pseudomonadati; phylum Pseudomonadota; class Gammaproteobacteria; order Pseudomonadales; family Pseudomonadaceae; genus Pseudomonas; species Pseudomonas sp. DWRC2-2. The sequence goes on along the minus strand of NZ_JAFCXD010000001.1, from coordinate 1,439,550 downwards.
TCGCCGAAACCAAGGAGCAGCTCGCTGGGTTCTACCTGATCGAGGCCCGTGATTTGAACGAAGCGATCCAGGTGGCCGGTGGCATTCCGGCCGCCCGGGTCGGCAGTGTGGAAGTGCGCCCTGTGCGTGAATTGAATCTCTGAATACAACAACCCTAAGACTCAAGAGGTTTACCCCATGTCTACGCAACCTGCCGAGTTTGAATTGTCCATCAGCCGCGTGATCGATGCACCGCGCAGCCGTGTGTTCCGTGCCTGGACCGAACCCGCCTTGCTCCAGCAATGGTGGGGGCCTCATGGCATGACCACCCCCGAGTGCGAAATGAACCTGTGGGTCGGTGGCCTGTTTCGCACCTTGATGCGTGCCCCGGACGGCGCCGAATACCCGACCCAGGGTGTGTTTCTGGAAATCGATGCGCCCAATCGGCTGGTGTTTACCGACGCCTTCATGCCCGGCTGGATCCCTTCGGGCAAGCCGTTCATGAGCGCCGAAGTGACCTTCGAAGAGGTCGACGGCAAGACGCTGTACACCGCCCGCGCCATGCACTGGAGTGCCGAAGACAAGCAGGCCCACGAAGCCATGGGCTTTCATGACGGCTGGGGCCAGAGCCTGGATCGACTGGTCACCCTGGTGACCGAGGGCATGCGCGATTGACCCTGTCGGTCGAGGCCATTTACCGCGGCGAATCACGCCGGGTCCTCGCGACGCTGATTCGCTTGCTGGGCGATTTCGACCTGGCCGAAGAAGCCCTGCACGAAGCGTTTTTCGTGGCGGTACAGCGTTGGCCGATAGACGGAGTGCCGGACAATCCCCGCGCCTGGCTGGTGTCTACCGGGCGCTTCAAGGCCATCGACCGTCTGCGCCGCCAGGCGCGGTTCACCCCGCTGTTGCAGGCGCAGGCCGATACACTGGAAGCGGCTGACTGGAGCGATGAAGACGTGGAAGATGACCGCCTTCGCCTGATCTTCACCTGCTGCCATCCCGCGTTGGCGGCCGATGCCCAGGCGGCGTTGACCTTGCGCGAGATCTGCGACCTCACCACCGAAGAAATCGCCAGGGCGTACCTGGCCACGCCGGCCACCATTGCCCAGCGCATCGTGCGGGCCAAGGGCAAGATCCGCGAGGCGAAGATCCCTTACCAAGTGCCATCCCGCGACGAATTGCCCGAGCGCCTCGAGAGCGTGTTGCGGGTGATTTACCTGGTGTTCAACGAGGGCTATTCCGCGTCCATGGGGGCGGACCTGACCCGCGAGGATCTGACCCGTGAAGCCATTCGACTGGGCCGATTGTTGATGGAATTGCTGCCTGAACCGGAAGTCATGGGCCTGCTGGCGTTGATGCTGCTGCACGAATCCCGTCGCCCGGCACGCACCTCGGCCAGTGGAGAGTTGGTGCTGCTGGATGAACAGGACCGCTCGCTGTGGGATATGTCCATGATCGGTGAAGGCTGTGCACTGGTGGAGCACGCACTGAGCACACGGCGCTTTGGTCCGTATTGCCTGCAAGCCGCGATTGCAGCCGTGCACGCCGAAGCGCCCAGTGCGGGTGAAACCGACTGGCCGCAGATTGTCGGGCTCTACGATGTGTTGCTCAGGATGATGCCGTCAGCGGTGATCGAACTGAACCGCGCCGTAGCGCTGGCCATGCGCGATGGACCCTTGGCGGGATTGCAGCAGGTAGAAGGGATTCTGGCGCGTGGCGAGTTGCTGGATTACCACCTGGCGCACTCGGCGTGCGGGGAGTTTTACCGGCAATTGGGTCGTGTCGAAGAGGCACGAGTCGCCTACGAACGGGCGCTGGCCTTGACCCAGCAAGCACCCGAACGCAGGTTTATCGACAAACGTTTGGCCGAACTCTGAATCAAGGCTGCTGGCGGGTGGCGGCCAATACGATTTCGCGAATGCACACATGCTGCGGCTGCTGGTAGGCATAGACAATCGCCGAGGCCACGTCATCGGCGCTGAGCACAGTGCCGCCCATGTCCTGTTTCCACGTCTGATAGCCGGTCTTGATCGCTTCATCGGTGGTATGGCTGAGCAATTCGGTTTCCACCGCACCTGGGGCAATGGTGATGACGCGCACGTTGCTGGGCGACAATTCTTCGCGCAGGTTTTCCGAAATCCCATGCACGGCAAACTTGGTGCCGACGTATGCCACGTGATTCGGGAAGGTCTTGCGACCCGCCACCGAGCTGACGTTGATGATGGTGCCGCCTTGGCGTGCAACCATGCTGCCGGCCACGGCGTGGATGCCGTTGAGCAGGCCTTTTACGTTCACATCCAGCATCTGTTCCCACTGCGTCGGGTCTTGCTCGCTGACCGCGCCCAGCAGCATGACGCCGGCATTGTTGATCAGTGCATCGGCCGGGCCGAACTGGGCTTCGGCTTCTTGCACGGCGGCGACCAGGGCCGCGCGATCGGTGATGTCGACACCACGGTTCAAGGTATTCGGCAGGCCCAGATCGTTAAGGCGATCAATGCGACGCGCCAGCAACAACAACGGATGGCCGACGGCCGACAACAGGCGGGCGGTGGCTTCGCCGATACCGGAGCTGGCGCCGGTGATGATGATCAATGGCTTGCTCATGCATGAACTCCTGAGATAAGAAAAATCGATAACGGGATCGTGGGCGCAGTATATTTACCGTCGCCAAGGCTGAAAAATGCCTTATTTCTCTGTCAGTCATCGGATTAAGCTATGGATGTTCGTCACCTCAAGGCATTTCTTGCAGTCTTTGAAGAGCGCAATATCACTGCGGCAGCCCAGCGGTTGTTTATCAGCCAGCCGACGTTGTCGGTGACGATCAAGCAGTTGGAAGACGAGCTGGGCGTGGCGTTGTTTGTGCGTCAGCCACGGGGTGTGGAAGTGAGTGCCGAGGCGCGTGTGCTGTACCCTCAGGCGCGACGCATGGTGGCCGAAGCCGAGGCGTTGAGCCGCTTGTTTCGCGGACGCGAAAATCGCATCGCGCTGGAACTGGGTGTGGAAGGCGATATTGCCGACAGCCAGATTGAAACCTTCTTGCGCATGGCGCACCAAGGTCTGCCGGGCTTGTTGCTGACTTTGCAGGAAGGCTGCGAAGGCGAAGGGCGTCTGGCCGTGGAGGAAATGTGCTGTGAGGACGAATTGTTCCTGCCACTTTGGGAAGAGTCCTACGTGATGGTGTTGCCTGTCGCGCACCCCATGGCGCAGTCGGGCAGGGAGCAGGCCTGGGCACCGATTGAAGACTGGATCACCTGCCCGCAGCACGATTCCCATCAGCGCTTGATGGCCTTGTACGGTCGCTCGCCGCAAGCGGTGGCCGGGCATGCCGGTTCGCTGACCCAGGCGTTGCATATGGTCGCGGCGGGTGTGGGCGTGGCGATGTTGCCGCAGTCGCTGGCGGCGGAGCGGGCCGGTGTGGTGATTCGGGAGTGGCATTTACCGGCCCCCACGCGTCGGGTGGGCTTGTGTTTCGCTGCGCAAGCCTTGGAGTCGCCCGCATTACGTGCGCTGCACGAGTATTTCCAGACCCACCGCCCGCCGCAGTTGTCGGCCGCATAACCCTGTAGGGTTACTCGAGCATCTGGCTCAGCATCCAGCTTCCCGCCGGCCCTGGTGGATATTGCCGCGACCACAGCGCATCCACCGCCACCGAGCGGGGCCAACCCCGGACGTTGAGTTCAACCAGTCCGGCGTTGCCAAAACGCTCCACCAACCAACGCGGTAGCTCTGCCCAGCCAAAGCCGAGTTGCGCCATCTCCATCAACATCAGAAAACTCGGCGCCGACCACACACGGCCCGAGGGGCGCGTTTCGTTAGGGCTGATGATGCTCGCCAGGCGCAGTTCACGGTGTTGTTGCAAGGCTTGCGGGTCGATGTTTTCGACGCGGGTCAATGGGTGGTCGGGCGCGACGAACAGCGCGATTTCCGTGCGTTCGGCGACGGGCGAGCGGGTCAGGTCGGGCGGGTAAACCGCCTGGGCTTCGATCAAGGCAATCTGTGCGCGGCCACTCTGCACCAGGGCGATCAGGTCTTCGCACTCGGCGATCAGCCATTCCAGCTCAAGGTCCGGGTAGCGTTGTTCGAACGCCTTGAGGGCGAGTTCGAAGCGTTCCGACTGGTAGGTGTCGGACATGGCGATCGTCACCTTCGGCTCCAACCCCTGGGCCAACTGGCTCGCCGCCAACTCCAGACGACTGCTGGCCTCCAGCACCTGCTCGGCGCGTTGCAGCAGCACATGCCCGGCCGGGGTCAGTGTCGGTTTGCGACTGCTGCGGTCGAACAGCACCACATCCAGGTCAATCTCCAGGCTCGCTACTGCCGCACTGACAGTGGACTGGCTCTTGCCCAGCTTGCGCGCTGCGGCAGAAAAGGAGCCTTGGGTCGCGGCCTGGACAAACGCTTGCAGCACTTCGTGGGAGGCCATGACTATCGCCTTGATCGATGGTTATTAGTTATGAAGTATCGATTCAAAGGGTAATCATGGCAACCATCGTCACTCACGGAGAAGGGTCATGCACCCCACCAAGTCGATTACTGAACGTGTTTGCCAAGCCCTGGGGTTTGAAGGCCTGGCGTTGTTGATCTGTACACCGCTGCTAGTCTGGATCACCGGGCGGCCGGCCCTGGAAATGGGCGCGGTGACCCTGGGCTTGAGCCTGTTGGCGCTGACCTGGAACATCATTTTCAACAGCCTGTTCGACCGCCTCAAGGTGCGCCTGCAACTCTCGGGTGGCGGTTGGACGCGGGTGTTGCATGCGCTGATGTTCGAAGGCGGACTGATCATCGTCGCGGTGCCGTTGATTGCGGCGTGGCTGAATATCAGCCTGGTCCAGGCGTTTATGCTCGACATTGGTGTACTGCTGTTTTTCCTGCCGTATACCTATGTCTATCACTGGGGCTATGACGTACTGCGCGACAAGTTTTTAAAGAAACATGCCGCCCGACGCCTCGAGGCGCTGCCCCGTGATCCAGTGGCTACCGTCGGCCAGCAGGACGGCGATGGCACCGCCAATATCGTCCGGTAAGCCTGCCCGGCCCAGGGCTGTGTTGTTGGCGACCATCGTGTTGAGCGCCGCATTGTCGCGCACGGCGCCGCCGCCGAAATCGGTTTCGATGGCGCCGGGCGCGAGGATGTTCACGGTGATCCCACGCCCGCCCAACTCCTTGGCCTGATAGCGGGTCAGCACTTCCATCGCACCTTTCATTGACGCGTACGCCGCATACCCCGGCAGACTGAACCGCGCCAAGCCGCTGGAAATATTGACGATGCGCCCGCCATCGCGGATCAGCGGCAGCAGTTTTTGCGTGAGGAAAAACGGTGCCTTGAAGTGGATCGCCACCAGTTGGTCGAACTGGGCTTCGGTGGTCTCGGCAAAACTGGCGTGGGCGCCGATGCCGGCATTGTTGATCAGAAAGTTGAAGTGATCCTGTGCGAATACATCCTTGAGCAAGCGGCCGACTTCACCGACAAAACCATCGAAGCGGCCACTCTGGCTCACATCCAGTTGCAGCATGGCGGCGCGGCCACCCAGGGCCTGAACCTGCTCGACCACTGCTTGGGCTTCAGCTGCCGCACTGTGGTAGGTGCCGATGATGTCAACGCCCTGTGCCGCCAGGTGCAACGCGGCGCTTTTGCCCAGGCCACGGCTGGCGCCGGTGATGAGTGCGATTTTACGGGTCATGGTGCGGTCCTCTCAGGTGATCAGTGGCAGCGAGTGTATTTATTCGCCCATAACGTGATAAACAGCGCTATACCGGAATCACTGGCCGGATAAGGCGAACAATCCCATGAACAAGCTTGAGCTGCTGCGCACCTTTGTGCGCGTCACCGAACTGTCGAGTTTCACCCAGGCCGGCGAGAGCCTGGGCCTGCCGCGTTCCACCGTGTCGGAGCACGTGCAGGCGCTGGAGGAATTGCTCGGCGCGCGCTTGCTGCAACGCACCACGCGCAAGGTGCAGGCGACCCAGGATGGCCGTGTGCTGTATGAGCGCAGCAAGGATTTGCTGTCGCACATGGAAGAGTTGGAGGGGTTGTTTCGCCAGGATGAGGCGCAGCTGACCGGCCGTATTCGCGTGGACATGCCCAACGTGATGGCGCGCGGCATGATCCTGCCGCACCTGCCGCTGTTCATGGAGCGCCATCCGCTGATCCAGATGGAAATCAGCAGCTCGGACCGCCAGGTGGACCTGATCGCCGAAGGCTTCGACTGCGTGTTGCGGGTGGGCGCCCAGCCCGATCAAACCGTGGTGGCGCGCCGGGTGTGCAGCATGCCGATGGTCAACTGCGCGAGCCCGGCCTACCTGCAACGCTATGGTGTGCCGCAGACCCTGGCGGACTTGGCGGATCATCAATTGGTGCATTACGTACGGCCGTTGGGCGCGCGTTCGTCCGGCTTCGAATATCAGGCGGGCGGCAAAGTGCAGCGGGTGCCGATGGCCGGGCGTGTCACCGTCAACAGCACCGATGCCTACCAGGCGGCGTGCCTGGGCGGCTTCGGCATTACCCAGGTGCCGCTGCTGGGGATTCGCACCTTGTTGGCCACTGGAGAGCTGGTGTCGGTGCTGCCGGATTACCCGGCGCCGCCGCTGGACGTGTCATTGCTCTACGCCGGCCAGCGGCATTTGCCGTTGCGGGTGCGAGTGTTCATGGACTGGTTGGCGGCGACCTTGCAAGCCCACCTCTAGCGCCGTGCCGACAACTGCTGCGGTGCCAGGAACGCGTCGTGGAAATAATCGCGCACCGCCTGCATTGCCGGGGTAAACGCGCGCTCGCGGTGCCAGGCAAGGCCCACGCTCATCGGCGTCACTGGATCGGTGACCGTGAGCGTTTCGATGCGTTTGCCTTCCAGGGACCAGGGCCTGTGCACCAGGTCCGACAGGATCGCCACGCCGCTGCCGTTGGCGACCATGCTGCGCACTGCCTCCACCGAACTGGTGCGCAGGCGCACCTTGGGCGTCTGCCCGGCCTGTTCCCAATAGCGCATGGCGCTGTGTTCAGCCTCGTCAACCGTGAGCAGGATATACGGCTCCTGGGCCACATCCGCCAGGCTCACGGCGCCACGTTCGCACAAGGGATGATGGCTGGGCAGCCACAGGCGGCGCTCTGAGTTGAACAGGATTTCCGAGACGATATCCGGGTGGGTCAGGTTGGCAGTGAGTACCACCGCCATGTCGAACTGGCCGTCGAGCAGACCCTGTTCGATGGCCTGGCGTTCCTGTTCGAAGACTTCGATGGTCACGTCCGGGTGCCAGTGTTCCAGGCGTTGCAAGTGGTGCGGCAGGAAGTAACCGAGCACCGTGTAACTGGCCGCCAAGCGCAGCACGCCACGGGCGCGGTAGTCGGGCAGCGGGCTGTTCAGCGCGTCATCGACACTGCGCAGGATCACGTAGGCACGGTTGAGAAAATGCCGGCCCGCGTCGGTCAGGTTCATGCCCTGGGCCGAACGCACGAACAGCTGCACGCCGAGCATCGCCTCCAGCTCCTTGATCGCCGTGGTCACCGCCGATTGCGAGATGTTCAGGTGGATGGCCGCCTGGGAAATCTGGCCGATTTCGGCGGTGGCGACGAAATAACGAATCTGGCGCAAGGTGAGGGACATCAGTCTCTCCAAAACATAGGGCTATCTGATTTTCAGAAGATGGGCCATCTGATAATAGATCTTCCCAAGGGGTCAAGCCGCAGCCTACTTTTCGTCCATCACTTAGGCGGAGCGACTTTGATGCAGGCAGTGGATTTCAACTCAGACATGGGCGAAGGCTTTGGCCCCTGGACCATCGGTGATGGCGTTGACGCGGAGCTGATGGCCTACATCAGCTCGGCCAATATCGCCACCGGCTTCCACGCCGGCGACCCCGGCACGATGCGCCGCACGGTCGAGCGCGCCAAGCAACTGGGCGTAGCCATCGGCGCGCATCCGGGCTTTCGGGACCTGGTCGGTTTTGGCCGTCGCCACATCAACGCACCGGCCCAAGAGCTGGTGGACGACATGCTCTACCAGCTCGGTGCGCTGCGTGAAATCGCCCGCGCCCAAGGCGTGACGCTGCAACATATCAAACCCCATGGCGCGCTCTACATGCACCTGGCGCGCGATGAAGAGGCCGCGCGGCTGCTGGTGCAGAACCTGCAAATTATCGAGCCGACCCTGCTGCTGTACTGCATGCCCAACTCGGTGATCTGGCGCGTGGCCAAGGAGTTGGGGCAGCCAGTGGTGCGGGAGTTTTATGCCGACCGTGAGTACGATCTGACCGGCTCCATTGTGTTTACCCGCAACGTGCGGGCATTGGATCCTGCGACGGTGGCGGCGCGTGTCCTGCGGGCTTGTCAGACCGGGCTGGTGCGAACCGTGGAAGGCGAAGACCTGTTTATAGAATTTGATTCCATCTGCCTGCACAGCGACACCCCCGGTGCCCTTGAGCTGGTAGAGGCGACCCGCGAAGCGTTGGACCGAGCGGGCATCACCGTCAAAACACCCCAATAAAAACGATCCCTCAATTTTTTCGCCTGCCTTTCTACAATGATTCCAAGAGGAACAGACATGGCTGAAACATCCCCCATCCGCTACAGCTTCGGCGGTGATGAACACCTGTTTGCCGAGGTGAGCGACAGCATGTCCCTGGAGGCCTTTTTCAAAGGCATGGCCGTGACCCGCGCCGTGGAGCGCCTGGCGTTGGAGGGTGTGCTGGATGTGTGCCTGGCCAATGCGTCGTTCCAGATCCGCTTCGACCCCGACCGCATCGCACCCCACGTTCTGCTTGATGCGGTGCAGACCGCCGAAGCCCAGGCCGTGGCTGAGCGCACCTTGCACACGCGCATCATCGAAATCCCGGTGCTGTACAACGACCCGTGGACCTTTGAGACCCTGATGCGTTTTCGCGACCGCCATCAAGACCCCAGCGGTACGGACCTGGAGTACGCTGCGCGCATCAACGGCCTGGCCGATGTGGAGGCGTTTGTTGCCGCCCACAGTGGGGCGCCGTGGTTTGTGTCGATGGTCGGATTTGTGGCGGGCCTGCCGTTCATGTTCCAGATGGTTGAGCGTGAGCGGCAACTTCAGGTGCCCAAGTACCTGCGTCCACGCACTGACACGCCGAAACTCACCCTCGGCCATGGCGGCTGTTTTGGTTGCATTTACTCGGTACGCGGTGCCGGTGGTTACCAGATGTTCGGCGTGACCCCGGCGCCGATCTACGACCCGGCGCAGCAATTGGCGTACCTCAAGGAACACATGGTGTTCTTCCGTCCTGGCGATATTGTGCAGTTCACACCCATGGACCGGGAGGCCTACGACTTGGCCGTTGCCGAAGTCGACGCAGGACGTTTCGACCTGCGCATCCGCCCTGTGGAATTTTCCCTCGATGCTTTTCTCGCCGACCCCATCGGTTATCCGAAATCCCTGCAGGAGGCCCTGGCATGATCAAGGTCCTCAAACCCGGCCTCGCCACCTCCGTGCAGGACCTTGGCCGCGAAGGCTATTACCACCTGGGCATCCCGCCGTCGGGTGCATTGGATCAATATGCGTTGAGTGCGGCCAACCACCTGGTGGGTAATCCCGTCGGCGCGGCGGGCCTGGAATGCACATTGATCGGCCCCGAGCTGGAGTTCCAGCAAGACGCGCTGGTAGCCCTCAGCGGCGCCTTGATGTCGCCGCGCCTGGACGGTGAAGTGGTGCACCAGGACACCGCGTTCCAGGTGCGCGCCGGGCAGGTGTTGCGCTTTGAATTTCCCAAGGCGGGCGCGAGGACTTATCTTGCGGTGGCCGGTGGCATTGACGTGCCGTTGGTGCTCGGCAGCCGCTCGACTTATACCCTCGGCGCGCTTGGCGGATTTAGCGGGCGGCGCTTGCAGGAAGGCGATGAATTGCCCATCGGTACAGCCAGTGGCACGGGCCGGGCGGGCAACAGTCTGCCGATGGCACTGCGCCGATCAGTGGGCGGCGACGTGACACTGCGTGTGGTGCCGGGGTTGTATTACGAGCGCCTCACTGATGCCGCCAAGAGCAGCTTCTTTGCCGAACCCTGGACCGTGGGTTCCGAAGCCGACCGCATCGGTTATCGCTTCAAGGGCGGCAGTGCGTTGAGCTTCCAGCGACGGGAGCAGCCGTTTGGCGCGGGGTCGGATCCGTCGAATATCGTCGACAGTTGCTACCCGATTGGTTCGATCCAGGTGCCGGCAGGATTGGAACCTATAGTGTTGCACCGGGATGCAGTGTCGGGCGGAGGCTACGCGATGATAGGCACGGTGATCAGCGCCGACCTGGACCTGATCGGGCAGATGCAGCCGAACCAGCGGGCGGGGTTTGTGGCGGTGACGCTGGAAGAGGCGTTGGAGGCGCGGCGGGTGTACAAGAAGCGGTTGAAGATGATGTCGGGGTTGTTCGCCGGCTAAAAAGTGTGGGAGCTGGCAATCCAGCTCCCACATTTTGCTCGGTGTTGTGTCAGAACAGTTTGGTGAACAGCCAGTACAGGCTGCCCGACAGCAGAATCGCAGCCGGTAATGTGAGCACCCACGCCATCGCCAGGTTGCGGATCGTGCGCATCTGCAACCCACCGCCATTCGCCACCATCGTCCCCGCGACACCGGACGACAACACATGCGTGGTCGACACCGGCAACCCATACATATCCGCCGCGCCAATCGTCAGCATCGCCACCATTTCCGCCGAAGCGCCTTGGGCGTAGGTCAGGTGCGTCTTGCCGATCTTCTCGCCGACGGTGACCACGATGCGCTTCCAGCCCACCATAGTGCCCAGGCCGAGGGCGATGGCCACGGCGATCTTCACCCACAGTGGAATGAAGCGTGTGGAGCTGTCGATCTGTTGCTTGAACAGTTGCAGCTTGCCCTGGGTATCCGCGTCGAAATTGCCGACCTTGCCCTTGTCCATCAGGCGGATGGTTTCGCTGGTCAGGTACATGTCGTTGCGCACGTTGCCTACGGCTTCGGCGGGCACTTTGGCCAGGGAGCCGTAGCCTTTCACCTCATCACCGATCTGCCCGGCCAGGGCGGCGAGGGCGGGGACCAGTTCTGGCGTGGCTTCCTTGGTGCGCACGTAGGTCGAGAGGATCGGGCGCGGGTCGCCGGCCAGTGTTTGCGGCGCACTTTTCACCAGGGCGACCTGGGTCACTTCGGCCACCGCCGCAAACTGCAACGACTGCTCGGCGGGCATGGTGCGGTTCAGCGCGTAGGCCATCGGCAATGTGCCCACCAGGATCAGCATGATCAGGCCCATGCCTTTTTGCCCATCGTTGGAACCGTGAGCGAAAGAAACGCCGGTGCACGTGGCGATCAGCAGGCCGCGAATCCACCACGGCGGCGGGGTGTCGCCTTTGGGTGCCTTGTACAGCGCGCGATTCTTGACGAACGCGCGCAGGGCCAGCAACAGCATCGCCGCAAATGCGAAACCGATCAGCGGCGACAGCAGCAAGGCGTAACCGATCTTGATCGCCTGGCTCCAGTCCACGCCGCTGGTGCCGTCACGCCCGTGCATCAAGGCATTCGCCACGCCGACGCCGATGATCGAGCCGATCAACGTGTGGGACGACGACGCCGGCAAACCCAGCCACCAGGTGCCGAGGTTCCACAGGATCGCGGCGATCAACAGGGCGAAGATCATCGCGAAACCGGCGGAAGAACCCACCTGCAAAATCAACTCCACCGGCAGCAACGCAATGATGCCGAACGCCACCGCACCGCTGGAAAGCAGCACGCCAAGGAAGTTGAAAAAGCCCGACCACACCACCGCAAAATGCGGCGGCAGCGAGTTGGTGTAGATCACCGTCGCCACGGCGTTGGCGGTGTCGTGGAAGCCGTTGACGAACTCGAACCCCAGGGCGATCAACAGCGCCACGCCGAGCAGCAAGAAGGGCGTCCAGGTGGTGAGTTGGGCGCCCATTTCATGCATGTCATGCATCAGGCTGTAGGCGGTGAACAACAGGCCCATGGCGAGCACGGCGAAGAAGATGATTACCGTCACCAGGCCGGGTTTCTTGTCCAGCCTGGGTTTTGGGTCTGCAGGTGAGGCGTGGGTGGAGGCAGTCAGGGAAGGGGTGGCCATGCCGGAGCATCCATGTTGGGAGGATGTCGTTCATGATCATTGCAAGATGTTACAGAGATGCTGCCATACATCAGTGTTTGGGTGATTGAGTCGGCCGCTGGTCAGTAATCCTTGCGCTTCCTGAACGCCCAGCGCCCGGCTATCAAGGTAAAGGTCGCGACCAACGCCACCAATATCCAGAAGCCTTCCGGGTCCTGGGAAAGCGGCACGCCGCCCACGTTCATGCCGAAAAACCCGGCGATGATGTTGATCGGCAGCGCCAGCACCGTCACCACCGTGAGGGTGAACAGCGTGCGGTTGCTTTGCTCGTTGAGGTTGGCGGCGATTTCTTCCTGCAACAGCTTGATGCGTTCACCCAGGGCCATCAGGTCGTTGATGATCAACGCAAACTCCTCGGTGGATTTGCGCAACTCCTTCACGTCTTCCTTTTGCAGCCATTGCGGCGGGCGGTTGAGCAGGCGCAGCAGCGAGCCCGGTTCCAGCGCCAGCAGGCGTTGCAGGCGCACCAGCACCCGGCGTGCGGCGCCCAGTTCAGCACGGTTGGTGGACAGGCGTGAGGACAGCAACTGGTCTTCGATATGGTCAACGCTGATGCTGGTCTTGCGCACGATCTGGGTCAGTACTTCACCCTGGTCGCGCAGCAAATGCACGAGCAAGGCGAGTGGCGAGCGAAAGCTTTCGCCGGCCTTCACCGATGAGCGCAACTTGTCCACCGAGTGCAAGGGTTGCAGGCGTGCGCTGATCAACAGGCGGCTGCGGGCGCAGACCCACAGCGTGGAAATGTCCGACGAGACCATGCTGCTGAAGTTGAACACCACGTCGTTGACCACCGCCAGCAAGGCCGAGTCGACGTGTTCGATGCGCGTGGAGCGCGAGCCTTCATGCAGGGCTTCGAAGAATTCTTCCGGCAGGTCCAGGTGGGCCTGCATCCAACGCTCGCACGCGGCGTGGGCGAGGTTCAGGTGCAGCCACAAAAACTCCTCCGGGTCGCCCGGTTGGCGCAACGCCTGGAGCGCCGCCGCCGAATCTATCTGCTCACCCTTTTCCCCTGGGCGAAAACGAAAACCGTAGAGCAAGCCAAACAGGTCGGAATCCTGGTGGCTGTGATCGATGCTGTGGTTCATGAGGGCTCGCAGAAAAAGCGCCTGTAGGAGATTTCACAGGTTCGCATGCGCGAATCATTGCAAGGGGATTTGACAGTTTTGTGACGGTTTTGGATTTATTTCGTTGTGGTGACATTTATTTGACCGTTTGTCAGCAACCGTTCAAGAAGGCTCTAAATCGGCCGATTCAAGGCGTTACGAACCGCAGTGGACCGGCGGTGCCTTTCGATGACAAGGACGTTACGCGTGCATGCACCCATTCCTTGTATCGAGGCTTTTCCCCGATGAATGTTTTGCGAACCTCCTTGAGAGCACAAATCCTGTCGCTGCTCGGTGGCAGCCTGTTGGCGATGCTGTTGATCGCCCTGGCCTGTTTCAACTTTTTGTCCAACGGGGTGCAGAGCTATCGCAGCTTGATCGATGGGCCGCTGCTGACTTCACAGCTGATTGACGAGGCCAACCTGCAATTCAAGGTGCAGGTGCAGGAATGGAAAAACGTCCTGCTGCGCGGCAAACAGCCCCAGGACATGGAGAAATACTGGGGCCAGTTCCAGGACCGCCAGCGCGATGTGCAAGGTATCCTCACCCGACTAGTCACCCAGACCAGCAGCGACCCGAGCCTGAGCCGACGCATCGAAACCCTGCGTCAGGAACACCAGCAACTCGGCGTGGCTTACCAGAAGGGCCGCGATGCCTATGTGGCCGCAGGTGGCGATGCAACGGCCGGCGACACAGCGGTAAAAGGTGTGGATCGCGCCGCCAGTGAGCAGATGAGTGCATTGGTCGGCGACCTGCGCGAACAAGGCAGCCAGCAATCCAAGGCCATCAGCGCCTATGCTGAACGCACCGTGCTGGTGGGGCTGGCGATCATGTTGTTGTCCGGTGTGTTGATCGGACTGTTCAGCCTGTGGCTGATCAACCGCAACCTGATCCTGCCGATCCGTGGTTTGATCGACTACGTGACGCAACTGAGTCATGGTCGCTTTGCCGAGCGTGTTGCCAGCCGTCGTCAGGATGAGCTGGGCCACCTGGCCGCTGCCGCGAATACCTTGCGCGATTTCCTGGCCGAAACCTTCAGCCGTTTGCAGCGCAGTGCGACCGACCTGGTCAGCGCCAGCGGCGAGTTGAATGCCATCGCCGGGCAGATGGCGACGGGCACCAACGATCAATTCAACCGTACCGATCAAGTGGCCACGGCCATGACGGAAATGTCGGCCACCGCGCAGGAAGTCGCGCGCCACGCCGCGAGTGCGTCACGCGCGGCGGACGAGGCCGATCACTCGGCCCGCGAAGGCGGTGAAGTGATGAAAGTCACCATTGCCACCATCGGCCAGATGCGCAACGAGATCCTTAATACCGGCACCATCATCCGCCGCCTGGAAACCGACAGCGTGCGCATCGGCAAGGTGCTGGAAGTGATTCGCGGCATTGCCGAACAAACGAACCTGCTGGCGCTCAACGCTGCGATTGAAGCCGCACGCGCGGGTGAAGCCGGCCGGGGTTTTGCGGTGGTGGCCGATGAAGTGCGCAGCTTGGCGCAACGCACGGCGGCGTCGATCATCGAGATCAATGGGATTATCGAAGCGGTGCAGACCGGCGCGGTGGATGCGGCTGAAGCCATCGTGAGTGGCCAGTCGTGCAGTGATGAGAGCGTGGAGAAGGTCACACAGGCCGGCGCCATGCTCGCGCACATCACCCAGGCAGTGGAGGCGATCCGCGACATGAATCGTCAGATCGCCACGGCGGCCGAAGAGCAGACCTCGGTGGCCGAGGACATCTCGCGCAACATCACGCAGATCACCACCGTGGCCACGGCCAATCTCGATAACGTCAAGCGTACCGAAGCGGCAAGTCACAACCTACGCGGGCTGTCAGGTGAGTTGAATGAGGTGACGGCGCGCCTTGGCGCCTGATCAAGCGGTCGGCAAGCTGAACGTGAACACGGTGCCGTGCTGCTCGGTGGTGGACACGCTCAGCTCACCACCGTGGGCATCGGCAATCTGCTTGACGATGTACAACCCCAGGCCGAGCCCGGCTTGGGGCGCATCGGTAACCGGCCGCGCGTAGGGCTGGAATAATCGCGGCAGGGCTTGTGCGCTGATCTGCCCCGGGTTTTTCACCGTCAGCGTGAACTGCGACTGCTCGACCCTTGCCGTGACTTCAACCGGGCCATCGTGACTGCCGTGGTGAATGGCGTTGGCGACCAGGTTGGAGAGCAGTTGCGCCAGTCGCTCCCGGTCACCTTTGAGCCCTTGAAGTTCGCCGATATGCGCAACGATTTCGCGTTGTGGATGAACGCTCTGCACCTCCGACACCACATGTTGCAACGCAGCCTGCAAGCCCTGGCAATCACCCATGCTCAAGGGAATGCCGCTGCCCATGCGCCCGCGTGCGAAATCCAGCACGTCCTCCACCAGTTGCGCCGCGCGCCGACCGCTGGTGAGGATATGCCGCACGATCTTGTCTGAGGCGGGGTCGGGGTGTTTGCGCAGCAGTCGCTCAGCGCCAAAGTTTATGGCGAACAACGGGTTACGCAAGTCATGCCCGAGCACCGCGATGAATTGTTCACGCAATTCGGCGGTGCCACGTTCTTCCTGCAAATCGGCTTCGGTTTGTTGCTGGCTTTCTTCAGCTTCGATCTGCAGCGACAGCACGCGTGCAAACGACTCCATGGTCGATTGGATGGTGCTGCCGCGCAGTGACGCGGGGTTGGGGTCCAGCGCGCAGATAGTGCCGAAGAAGCGCCCATCGGTGCGGAACACCGGCACGGAAATGTAGCTTTCAAACTGATAGATACGTGGCGTGTGGTGGTCGTGGTAAAGCGGGTCTTCGCTGGCTTTGTCGATCACCACGGACACGTGCGAACCGCGGATTTCGTGGCAGATCGTGGTGGTCAGGTCCAGCTCGCCTCCCACACCCAGGCCGAAACCCAGGCTGTCGAGCACCGCGCAGGCCGTCCAGGTGTCTTCCGTCACGCGAGCAACAGCGGCAAACCGCAGGCCGGTCATGTCACTGATCACCTTGAGCATGGCCGGTACGGCGCTGATACGCCCGATAGCGGCGATGTCGGCGGCTTTTTGCCCCATGTAACGGTCCCTGTTCGGGTGCAATGGCGTTATGCCTTGGCTGTAATTTGAGAGTCTAACGGCCTTGTACTGTGTGGGGGTAATTTCATTCGTCTCCAAGGTACATTTCCTACAGCTTGCCGACGAGCGCGCACAAAAAAACCGCGCCACCCTGAGGTGGCGCGGTTTTTGGAGTAGGCGAACTCAAGTATCGAGTTTGTTTTCCAGCACTTCGCTGGTTTTTGCATCGAGCTTCACGTCCCACTTTTTGCCGGTGGTGTCGGTCAGGTCGACTTCGTAGACCAGGCGGCCGGCTTCGTTATCCAGCTCGGTGTCGTTGATCACGGCGCCGGGATGTTTGGCCAGGGCGTCTTTGTTGAGCTGCTCGAAAGGCTTCACCGCACCCGATTGCAACAGGCTTGGAATCTGGTCGGGGCGAACATCGGCCTGGGCCAGGCCGGCGGTCAGGGTCAGAGCAGTAGCGGCGAACAAAGCGGTCAGGGTTTTCATGGTGTGTGTCCTTCTGGTGAGCTGTTTAAGTGGGATCAGGTTATCCAGCGCAACTTAATTCACCCTTAATTATTTCAAGCGGTTGCGCAGTTTGTTCAATCCGCCACGCGCAGGGAATTTCATGCTGGAGACTCACTTCAAAGGAGACTCGGCATGAAACGATTCGTGAGTTGGCTCTACGCCCCTGCATTCCTGCTGGGGTTTCTCAGTTACGCGCTTTGGCAGCCGGACAGCTTGATTCTGCTGTTTGTGATTGCGGTCGCGGTGTCATTCCTGACAGAACACTGGTTGCCCTATGAACCGCAGTGGAATCGCAGCCTGGGCGATCGTCGGCGCGATGCGTTGCACGCCCTGGTCAACGAAAGCCTGAACGCGCTGGGCTTGTTGATCCTGCCGGGGCTCACGGCGCTGTTGGCGTTCGAAGGCATTTGGCCGCGTGGCTGGCCGTTGTGGGAACAACTGCTGATGGCCATCGTGCTGGCCGATGCCGGTATCACCTTGATGCATTACGCCAGCCATCGCATCCGGCCGCTGTGGCGACTCCATGCGGTGCATCACAGCGTGCAGCGGTTGTATGGTTTCAACGGGCTGATGAAGCATCCGCTGCACCAGATGCTGGAAGCCACGGCCGGGTTGCTGCCGTTGATCCTGCTGGGGATTCCCCTGGACGTGGCGCAGTTGCTGGCGTTGGCCATTGCCCTGCAACTGCTGTTGCAGCATTCCAATGTGGACATGCGCCTGGGGCCGTTGCGCTGGGTGTTCGCCTGGGCGCCGGTGCATCGGTTTCACCACATGAAATATGGCCGCGCCGGGGATGTGAATTTCGGTCTGTTCTTCAACCTGTGGGATTGGCTGCTGGGCACGGCGTATTACCGCGAACGCTATCGCATGGGGCCGGGGGATCTGGGGATTGGCAGGCGACCGGATTTCCCGGTGGGCTATGGGGCACAGTTGCGTGATCCCTTCATGCCGGTTCGCTTGAGCAAGGAACCGTCACTGCCGGACGATTTACGTTAACAGTTGAACATCCAGCTGGCGCAATGAGGCTGCCGCCGTGACGCCAAACAGCTGCTTCATGGTCCGCGAGAAATGCGCCGAATCGGCAAAACCCGCACCGTGAGCCGCTTCGGTCAGCGTGCCTCCGAAAAGCGCCAACTGCAGGGCGATGCGCAATCGTCGCCACAGCACCAGACGACGCACGGGTAAACCGAGTTGGTGGGCGAACAGTCGCTCCAGTTGGCTCAATGACAGGTGTGCGGCCTGGGCCAGGGCCTGGGCTGACACTTTGCCGTTGAGTTGCTGATCCAGAGCGGCGAGGGCGCGCTCCAGGCGCGGATCTTCCAGGCTGCGCCGAGGGAGTTGGCGCAATGCATCCAGGGACAGGTCCTGGTGCAGCAAAGGGGCGATATCAAATACGGCAGGTTCCGCGTACAGCACCGAGACCTCACCTTGAGTTTCAAGAATGGCGTGGGTCTGTCGCGACGGGATGAACAGGCGATGGGCCGTGGTGACCTGGCCATCGAGGCTGACCGTGATCGGTGCGCCTTTGGAGCACATCAGTTGGTCGGCGTAGTGCGCATGGGGCGCAGTGCGCCCCAGCTCGCCGAGGATCAGGCCGTAGTCACGACCCAACCACAGGCGGCCTGACCATTCGGCCTTCACTCAGTACTTATAGTCGTTCAGCAGGTCTTGCACGCTGGACGACGGCCAGCGCTTGTAGAACTTCAGCAGTTCGGCGGCGCGGTTGGTGAAGATGCCATCCACGCCAGCCTTCATCACCTTGTCGAAGTCCACCGGCTCGTCCACGGTGTAGACGTGCACCAGCAGGCCCTTGTCGTGGGTCAGCTTGTTCATCTCCGGTTTAACCAGGTCCGAATAGCTCTGGTCGCCGTGGTGGGTCAGCTCAGCCGAGGGACCGGTGCCGATGGCGCCGAGGCTCTTGGCTTCGTCGACCCACTTTTCGAACTCGGCCGCGTCTTTCGGCTCTTGCTTGGCGTAGTAGGCGGCCTTGGTGGTTTCGCCGGACTCCGCGAACGTCTGCTTGTTCTTCGGCTCGATGCTGCCTTCACCCACCCACAGCAGCAGGATTTTCGGGGTGTTCGGCATTTCTTTCTGCAGCTCTTTCAGGCTGGCCACTTCGAAGGTTTGCAGCACCACGCGCCCTTTGCCCTGGCCGACGCCGGTGTTGCTCTTGCCCAGCTTGGAACCAGCGGAGCTCAGCCAGCCCTTGTCGAGCAGCTTGTTCTTCAGGTCGGCTTCGATGCCAGGGAATTGCTTGGGCTCCTTGGTTTCGATGTACAGGCCCGGTTTGTGCTGCGGGTTGCCTTCGGCGATCTTGATGATGTCGTCCAGGCTCTGGATTTTCAGGCCGACGAAACCTGGGCGCGCACGGTCCGGGTAGGCGGCGTTGAACCAGCTGCCGGCGTCGAGGGTTTGCAGTTCTTTCCAGGTGAATTCGTTGGCTGGAGCGTCCTTGCGATCCGGGAACTTGGTGGCCACGTCGGTGGTGCGCTGCAGGTTGTTGTCGTGCAGGGCGAACAGCACGCCGTCCTTGCTGCGCTGCAGGTCCATTTCCAGGTAGTCGGCACCCAGGTCGCGGGCGATCTTGTAGGCGGCGGCGGTGGATTCCGGAGCATCAAAGGAGGCGCCACGGTGGGCGATCACGGCCGGGTACGGAATGCCTTCATTGGTTGCCAATTCAGCCGGGCTGATCGGGTCTTGCGCATGTGCCTGGCCAAGGCCGAGCATCAGGGCGAGCAGCAGGGCGCTCTTGGTAAACGTGACAGGCATATGCGAAGTCCTTTCGTGGAGGTAGCTTTGAGAAGGCCTCCTTTTTAACAATTGATTGCGAAAGGCGCTATCACCAAACCGACATTAACGTGCGCAGGCTTCAATTTTCTCGGATTTTTTGCCAGGCATTGCAGTATTCTTGCCCGAAGCTGCCCCGTTAGAGGGCGGTACTTTCCGCCACGCGTGTAAACCATCTTTCCAGTCCCTTTGGGACTTTTCAGTGAGGTTTACCATGCGCATCACTTCCGAACTTATCTGCCAGGCTGCCGACCAGCTCCACGGGTTTGTTGGCCTCAACCGCAAGACCGGCCAGTACATCGTGCGTTTCAGCGAAGACGCCTTCGGCATGGACGTGGCCGATGACGGCATCATCCCCACCGCCGAATTCGTCTGGCTGCCGGCCCCGGAGCAGACCATGACCCTGTCCCGCGAGCGCATCCAATTGCTGCTGGACCAGAACATCGACGACCGCATCAACATCACCGAGCCGTTGCGGGTGTATATGCGCCGGGTGGAGATACCGCAGATCAGTGCGTTGCGCAGTCTGGTGAGCTAGCTCGCTTCAAAACGGTAGGCCCGTTCGACTTTGCATAGCCGCGTCTGGAAGGCTGAGTACCAGGCAGCGCGCCCCTGTTCGCGCATTGCCCGGTGTTCGGCCTGCTGCTTCCAGGCCAGGATGGCCGCCTCACTCTCCCAGTACGACACAGTAATGCCCAGGCCGTCTTCCCGCGCGGACTCCACGCCGAGGAACCCCGGTTGTTCACGCGCCAGTTCCAGCATGCGGCTGGCCGCCTGGCCGTAGCCTTGATCGCCTTCGGTGCGCAGTGAGCTGAAGATCACCGCGTAGTAGGGCGGCGAAGGTGTGCGGGCGATCATGCGGACACCGCCTGGCAAGCCTTGAGCAGGGCCATCGCCAAGGGCGGGGTATTGCCTGCCAGCGCGGCACGTTCGGGCTGGAACAGGGTGGCGACGAAGAACGGGTGGTCGAGCAGTTCCACCGCGCGCAGGTCGCCGGCCGAATCATGGCCGCTGGGGATCAGGTCGCCTTCGAGCAAGGCATCGAGGAACTCGGGGTTCACGCCATAACGGCAGCGATAACCTTCTTGTACATCCAGCGTTCCGTAAGCCTCGGCGATGCGGGTGTAGGGCGCCAGGCGCACAGTGTCGGTGGCTTCCACCAGGGTGCAGCTCAGTGGCGCGATCACCGCGCGCTTGGCCTGCGGTGCGAGTTCGCCATGCTCGGCATCCTTCCAGCCCAGAACATTGCGTGCGTATTCCAGCACCGCATGCTGAAAACCGCCGCACGTGCCGAGGAACGGTTGGCGTTGCTCGCGGGCAAACCGGATCGCCCGCATTGCGCCTTCAGTGTCGCGGTAAGGGCTGGCGGGGACGCACCAGAAACCGTCGAAGTCATGCAGTGATTGGGGCAGGTTATCGGTATCGAGCCATTGCACATGAACGTTCAGGCCGAGGGTCTCGGCCGCCTGTTGCAGCGCCACAGGGATGGCCTGGTGGGCGATGACATCGGGGTTGTAATCGCCGATCAGAGCGAGGTGCAGAGGCGTGGTTTTCATTGTGTTCATCCCATGGCTTGTGGTGTCCTGGGGCGCACTATAGATTGGCGCTCACGCAATCAATATTGGCGTTTTAGCATATGTTCAATGCAGTCACGCACTATTCAATCGACTACCCGGACCTCTCGCTGATCCTCGCCCTGGTGCGCGGCGGCACACTCGCACGGGCGGCCGCGTTGTTGCGGGTGGACGTGTCCACGGTTTTCCGCGCGGTGCGGCGCCTGGAGGCGGCGCTGGGTCAGACGTTGTTCGAAAAAAGCCGCGCCGGCTACCTGCCCACCAGCCTGGCAAGCCATCTGGCGCAGCAGGCGGAACGCGCCGAGCAGGCGCTGGAGGCCGCGCGCATTGGTGTGGAGCAGGGCGGTGAAGTGATCAGCGGCACGGTGCGCCTGACCTGTACTGACTCGGTGCTGCAAGGCTTGCTGTTACCGGCCCTGGCGCAGTTCATGCCGCAGTACCCAGCGTTGACCCTGGAACTGAGTACGTCGAATGATTTCGCCAACCTCAGCCGCCGCGACGCGGATATCGCCCTGCGCCTGACCCGCACGCCGCCGGAGCATCTGGTGGGGCGGCGCCTGGGCAATGTGGCGTACCAGGTGTGCGCCAGTCCGGGTTTCGCCCAACTGCACGAAGGCCGCGAGCTGGCAGACCTGCCCTGGATTGCCCCGGATGACTTTCTGCCCGATCACCCCACCGTCGTCTGGCGCCGCGAGCAACTGCCGGGCGTGCGTCCCAGCTATCGCTGCAACAGCATGTTGTCGGTCACCGAACTGGTACGCGCGGGGTTGGGAGTGGCGGCGTTGCCGGACTTTCTATTGGGCAACGGCCTGCAACCGCTGGGCCCCGCATTGGCGGGGCACGACACGGCGTTATGGTTGCTCACACGCCCCGATTGTCGAGCATTGCGCTCGGTGGTGACGCTGTTTGACGAGTTGGGGCGACACCTACGGTTACCTTAGGTTTTTCGCACAAAGTGCTCGTGCATTTCGCAGGTCAAGCTTTCGATGTGTTCTGTCAGCTGCCTGGTCATTTCCGTCAGCCGGGTGTTTTGTTCGAGCAGTTCCAGCAACTGTTTGGTGGTTTGCGCGGCCTGGGCCTGGCGCTCGGTGTTGGCTATGGCCAGGGCTTCACGGTGTTGCGCGTCGGCATCTGACTGCGCTTTGTCGCGAGCCGCCTGGCGGGTCTGGGCCAGCAGGATCAGCGGCGCGGCATAGGCCGATTGCAGGCTGAACGCCAGGTTGAGCAGGATAAACGGGTACACGTCGAAGTGCGTGACGCCGGTCATGTTCAGCACCACCCACAACACCACGATGGCGGTTTGCGCGCCGAGGAAGGTGGGCGTGCCGAAGAATCGGGCGAACGCTTCGGCCTTGAGCGCAAAGGTGTCGTTGCCGAAGGTCGGTGCCAGGTGGGCATGAGGGCGGTGGAAACGCAGGTGGTCGACGGGAGCGGTTTCGGTCTTTTCTGGGGTCATGGCAGGCTCGGATCATTTGCTTGAAGACAAGCAAGCACTATAGACCGAGCCCCCAGCGCTCCGTATGAAGATCGGGTCAGTTGCCACCGCGCTCATTGGCGAATGCACTCACCGCTTGCACGGCCTCGCTGGTGCCTTCGCGGATCTGCACGATGACGGTACCGGCTTGGTTAGCCAGCTCCACACCCAGGGCGGCGCGGTCGCGGGTGCCGTCCATGCTGTGGATGGCCTGGCGGGTTTCGTCCTGGATCATCGCGATCATGCTGGAGATTTCCGCCGTGGAGCCGCTGGTGCGCGCAGCCAGTTGCCGCACTTCATCGGCTACCACGGCAAACCCACGACCTTGCTCGCCGGCCCGCGCCGCCTCAATGGCGGCGTTGAGCGCCAGCAGGTTGGTCTGGTCGGCGATGCCGCGAATGGTGTTGACGATGGCGGTGATCTGCTGCGAACGCTCGCCCAGCTTGGCGATCAGCTGCGAGGAGCCGTCGATGTCCGCCGCAATATCGCGCATGCCACTGGCGCTTTGCTGGATCACTTCGGCGCCTTTTTCGGCGATGTCCCGAGTGCTCAGGGAGATGTGGTACGCCTGGGCCGCGCTGGCGGCGTCGGCGGTATGTTGCTGCACCATGGCAGTCACGTCGGAGGCGAACTTGACCACTTTGCACAGGCGTCCGCCGGCGTCGTACACCGGGTTGTAGTTGGCTTCGAGCCACACGGCCTGGCCGTTCTTATCCACCCGTTCGAACTGGCCGCTGAACATTTCGCCTTGGTTCAGGCGCTTCCAGAAGTCGCTATAGGTCGAGCTGCTGGCCACGGCCGGGCTGCAGAACATGCGGTGATGCTGGCCCTGGATCTGCGCCAGGGTGTAGCCCATGCGCTGCAGGAAATTGGTGTTGGCCGTGATGATGGTGCCGTCGAGGTTGAACTCGATCACCGCCATGGCGCGGCCGATGGCGGCCAGTTTGGCATTGGCTTCGCTTTCAGCCTGCAGGCGCGGCGTAACGTCCATGGCGTACTTCACCACTTTGGTGACTTGGCCTGCTTCGTCACGCACCGGGTTGTAGCTGGCCTCCAGCCAAACCGATTGGCCATCGCCCGCCACCCGTTCAAAGGTGCCGGACTGGAACTGGCCGTTACGCAGGTTCGACCACAACTGGTTGTACTCGGCGCTGCGGGCGAATGCGGGGGTGCAGAACATACGGTGGGGCTGGCCCTCGATCTGCTCGGCGCGGTAGCCCATGGTCTGGAGGAAGTTGGCATTGGCCCGCAGCACAGTGCCGGACAGGTCGAATTCGATCACCGCCATGGAGCGCTCGATGGCATCCAGCAGGCTGGCCTGTTGGGCGACGGTGTGTTGCAGGGCATTGATGGTTTTTTTATGGGCGTTGAATAGCATGTTCGGGTGCTCGGGCAAGCAAGCTTCTGGATTTCCTTGGATATGCGCCTGCCCCCGTAAGGCATTCGCTATACGGTTGACTTGCTCATTGTCAGCTTCCTTGTGCCGACAGCGGGGGGGGGGGAACAACGGGTTCAGAGTGATCAGCCTGGCAAGAAGTTCGCCTCAGGGGCAGGACCTTTTTTGGGTAGCCGACAAGTGGTGGCATTATGCTTTCTCCTCGCGCACAGGCAGGAGGATTCAGACGAGGAGTCGTAGGACAACCTCAGGCGGAATGAGCGATCACTGCTTCGCTGATGTTGACCCGGTTGCGTCCGGTGTCCTTGGCGGCATACAGCGCCCGGTCCGCCGCATTCAGCCACATGGCGGCGTCGGTAAAGAAGGGTTGGAAATCAGCCAGGCCGATGCTCAGGCTCACGCGCAACTCAGGGATCTGCGGGTTGCGGTAATTGCTGAAGGTCTCGCGCATGCGTTCCATCACCTGTGCCGCCTCTTCCAGCGGAACTTGCGGAAGAATCACGCAGAACTCATCGCCCCCGTAACGCCCGGCCAGGTCGTTTTCACGCAGGTTGCGTCGCAGTTCCAGGCTCAGTTGACGCAGAACGGCGTCGCCGACGATGTGGCCGTGGGTGTCGTTGATCTGCTTGAAGTGATCGATATCGATCAACGCGATGGTGGCATGGCTTTGCTGCTGTTGGCACTTATGAAATTTAAGGTGCAGCAAGTCTTTCCAGGAGCCGTGGTTCAGCAGGCCGGTGAGGCTGTCGGTTCGGCTGAGGGCACTGAGTGCGCGTTTGTGTTCCGATAATTTGATCGCCAACTGGTAGCAGACCGTGCCGATGGCCATGGGGTAGAGCGTTAGCATCGGCAGGCAGGTGTAGACCTGGGTGAGGCTGACGTTGGGGTTGAACCGGATGCCGAAAAGCGCGCACGCCACCCCGATACCGGCCACTTGCGCCAGCAGCCCGCGCAGGAACAGCCGCTTGCCACCCGCTGCCACGTTGTTCATGGTCATCATGGAAAGGATGGTGACGGTTGTCAGTGGTGTGAACTGCGTGGCGGCGGCCCAGAACCCGCCGAACAATGAGTCGTACAACAGGTTGCGTTGCTCGGTCTGATAGGGGAATTGCGAGCGCACCGAGAGTTGGTAGGCCACATGCGCCCAGGCGAAACCGTTGAACAGCAGGAATACCCAGACCCAGCCCGGCATTGCGAGTGGATAAAGCGCGCCTGTGACACTGATGCAGCCGATGCCCAAGCCGATAATCCTTGGCTTGTAGATACGTCTGGCAAATGAAAGCCCTTTGCCTCGTCTGTTTTCCATAATTTCCTGGAGCCGTTCTTTTTCTGCAGGTGCGGCAAGATGCGTCAGCGGGTCGAACCGTTGATCGGATAATAGTTGTGAATATTGTCAGTTATTCGCGTGGGAATAATCAGTGTCCTTCCAAGCCATTTGTGTAGGACGGCGTGCGAATATGTCAAAAAACGACCAGGAATGTCGTTCACACAACAGGTTTTTACGGTTGGCGGGATTGGCTGACTTCGTAGCCGGCCAGGAACAGGTCGATGGCCGACTCGATAACACTGGCCTGACTGGCGGCGTCCAGGACAGGCTGCCCCAGGGTAATCTGCGGCCAGAAGGCAAACGCCTTGAGTAGGCTCTGAATCTGGTGGGCGGCAAAGGCCGGGTCGCTGCAGTTGAGCCGACCATCTTCTTGGGCGGCGCGGACCCATTGGGTAAAACCTTCTTCGCGTTTGCTCAGGCGGGTGACCATGTCTTGCGCACGCTCCGGCGAATGGATGGTGGCGGCGATGGCGACCCGGGCCAGGTCGAGGAAATTGGCATCCGCCATCATCTTCATCTTGGCTTCCAGCAAGCCGCGCAATTGTTCGCGCAGCGGGCGGTCGCTGGCATAGCTGACGTCCAGCTGGGCCACGCTGCTGGCCCAGAGTTGATGAAGAATTTCAGCGAACAATTCTTCCTTGCTTGGGAAGTGGTTGTACACCGTGCGCTTGGAAACGCCGGCGGTGGCGGCGATCTTGTCCATGCTGGTGACCTCGAAACCGTTCTCGCGAAATTCAGCGATGGCCGCGGCCACGATGGCTTCGCGTTTACGGTCGGTGAGGCGTTGAGGGGCAGTCATGGAGGGCGCTCGGTTCGTCAAGGAAAGTTACACTCGGTAGTTTACTTGCTGTGTATTTTGTTGCAATCTTGAAACTACACTGTGCAGTGTAATTCAAGAGCGGTCTGTAGGAGTCACCTGTAAATGGCTACGATTTCGTCCCGTGTCGATTCTTCGCCGGCAGCGCCCAAGCAAGACCTGGGGCACTTCAGCAACGAGGCGCCCGTGCAGCAGGGCGGCTTCGGCAAGACCTTGCGTATTTTCTGGAACATGCTGTTCAACAAGCCGCGCAGCACGCGGCCGGTGGGGCAGATTCCGGTACAACCGCTGACCCGCGGGCAGTTGCTGGCGGCGCCTGATCACAGCGTGTTCCGCCTCGGGCATTCCACCGTCTTACTGAAAATGCGCGGCAAATTCTGGGTGACCGATCCGGTGTTCGCCGAGCGTGCGTCGCCGTTCAGTTGGGCGGGGCCCAAGCGTTTCCATCAGCCGCCGATCAGTCTTGAAGAGCTACCGCCGCTAGAAGCAGTGATTCTTTCCCACAACCACTACGACCATCTTGACCGCAAGGCTGTCGTCCAATTGGCTGATAAGACCCGCTATTTTCTCGCGCCGCTGGGCGTCGGGGACATTCTGGTCAAATGGGGTGTGGACGCCAGCAAAGTGCGCCAGCTGGATTGGTGGCAGGGCACTGAGGTGGGCGGCATTCGGTTTGTTGCCACGCCTGCGCAGCATTTTTCCGGGCGCGGCCTGTTTGATGCCAACCAGACGCTGTGGTGTTCCTGGGTGATGATCGAGGGTGCGCGACGGATTTTTTTCAGCGGTGATACCGGTTATTTCGACGGCTTCAAACGCATCGGCGAACAGTACGGCCCGTTTGACCTGACGCTGATGGAAACAGGTGCTTACAACGTCGATTGGCCGCACGTGCACATGCAACCTGAGCAAACGCTGCAAGCGCATATCGATCTCAAAGGGCGCTGGTTGCTGCCGATTCACAACGGCACCTTCGACCTGGCGTTCCATGCCTGGCACGAACCGTTCGACCGCATCATGGCCCTGGCCTGGGAGCGCAACGTGTTTATCACCACACCGCAGATGGGCCAGGCGTTCAGTTTGAACCAGCCTGAGCGCGGGTATGCGTGGTGGCTGGAGGTGGAAAATCAAGGTGTAGAGGAGCGCCTCGTCAGTTGAAGGAAGAGGCGTCGGAAAAAGGAGTTTTCAAGCTGTTTCAGAGCTGCGACAGACGCCAGTCAACGGTGCGATGATCCCCGGAAAGTCATTTTTCGGGGACGGTTTTTATGGAGAGTAAGTGTCAGAAATATTGGCAGGCGGGTCTGGCTTGCCCGACGGGCCAACCTGCTTCAGTGCTCGCTGAAGCGTCTGGCCTGGCGACTACGCTCAACGAGCAAGTGAATCCGCGAGGTATCGCTTTTGGTGTCGAGCCGCTGGCTCGTGACAACCCTGGGCGAAGCGTCCCGATTCCTGGATATGACGCGCCAAGTCTTCCCCTGAAACCCTCGCGGGACCCGTCGCTGTCACTGATTGCCTTGAGTGGAGTTGATCCTTCTGGGCCGGTGATGGTGGAAGTCCCCCTGGTGGAAAACAACACGACCTTCACGGCGGATCACGCGCTCGGCGGCAGACGCGTGGGGTTTGCCGAGCGGTTTGTGGAGGGTGACCAACATGAGCAGATCGAGCACCACCCCTCTTTCCTGAGAGCCTTGGATATCCTGCGCCGGTCTGGGACTGAGCTGGTACCGGTGCCTGCACACCGGGCCAACCACACCCTGTATTCCCGCAACGAAATCGATGAACTGGTGCGCGCATTCCGCCTGGACGCCCTGGTTTCCGACAGCCGCAGCAGCGCATTCCACGGGGCGTGCTGGAGTGGTTATCCAGGGTTTGGCGAGCCACTGGGGGGTGGCGCGACGCTGTGGTTCTACGGCGCACGATGGGCCAGGGATTGGTTGCCGGCCTTGGTGCAGGGGTATCGAAGCGTCTGCCGTGTGGTGGATCTGCCGGATGAGCCACCCGCTGCGTTGAACTATCCCACACGCTGAATCGCCTGCATCGCGCTGCCAGGGAGGAGTGGAGTTTTTAGACTGGGCCACGGATCAACGTTGGTCCTTCTTCATTTCTTACTCCTGGGGAGGTTGTATGTTAGGTATCGCATATGGGATGGGCTCCATAGTTCGGCAAGTCATACAGTCCATTGCTGGAGACCACTCACCCTCTGCTTCAGCACCCGTGCCCGCTGGCACTGAGTACCTGAGCGTCAAAGAGCTGGGCGCGCACATGGCCCGGCCGGGCGGGCTCACCTCGACCAGTCTGGTCACTTACCTGCAGGAACGGATCCGCAGGTTGGATCCGCAACTCAGCTCCGTCATCGAGTTCAACCCCGCGGCGCTCGAGACCGCACGTGAGTTGGACCGTGAGCGAGCCAGCGGCAAGGTGCGCGGGCCCTTGCATGGTATTCCGATCTTGCTCAAGGACACGATCGAAACCGAAGGTATGCAAACCAGTGCCGGTGCGTTTGGGTTAGTCGGTGCAGCGGCCGGCAAGAATGCGCCATTGGTGGACTACCTCATCAAGCAGGGCGCGGTGATCCTCGGCAAAACCAATATGACCGAAATGGCGGGGTTCCGTGGAGGCCCGGATGGCTGGAGCAGCCGGGGTGGGCAAACCCGCAACCCTCATCGATCAGATGCCGATGTTGGAGGGTCCAGTTCCGGTTCTGCCGCTGCTGTTGCAGCCGGGTTGGCGCCCTTGGCGGTGGGGGCGGAAACCAACGGTTCGATCATTGTGCCGGCAGCACGCAACGGTATTGTCGGGCTCAAGCCCACTGTCGGCCTGTTGGACCGCAACGGGATTATTCCCGCGAGCCATCACCAGGACACACCCGGCCCGATGACGCGTTCCGTGTACGACGCTGCCCTGATGCTCAATGCCATGTCTGGCAGTGATCCTAAGGACCCGGCAAGTGTGGGAGCGCCTCAAGGTATCGATTACACGCAGTTGCTGGTTCCAAGCGCTTTGAAAGGCAAGCGTATCGGCTATCCCGCCACGTTCTCCAAAGAGGGTGAAACCTTGCCTGTGGAGAACAGCGCGCAGTTCAATCGGACACTGGAAGTGCTTCGCGAGCAAGGCGCGGTGTTGGTGCCGGTCAACCTGCGGCTGGCTGATGCCTCGCGCTACGATGAGTTGCTGCTCTCGGATGTGAAAGAGGAGCTGAACACCTACCTGGGCAAACGTTCTGGGTTGCCGGTCAAATCGTTGACCGAGTTGATCCGGTTCAATGATCTACGTGACGGCAGTGAGACGGATCATCAGCCAGTGCTCAAGGAAATCAGCGCCTCAACCCTGACGCCAGAGGAACGCAAGCCACTTTGGGATGCGCTCATTCAGGATTTCAGAAACACGATCGATGACCCGATCAAGGCAGAAAACCTGGACGCGATGGTGTCGGATTTCGACACCAATAGTTACTTCGGTGTCGCGGCGGCTGGCTATCCTGGAATCGCCGTACCGTCTGGTGTAGATGAGGATGGCCTACCCACCAGTGCCTACTTTTTTGGTACCCAATGGACCGAACCCACCTTGCTGGCGGTGGCCCATGGGTATGAACAGGCCGCTCAAGTAGCGGTTAAGCCGCAACTTTGACGCCATAGCGTGCCGCGGGGGAGCGATGCGACAGGTTGGGCCCCAGGGCAAGGCGTGCTGTTTCGTAAGCGTCCCAGTCGAGGCTGTCGGGCAATGACGGGATGGTCACCTTTTCGCCCTGGGCAAGGCCTGCCAGTGCCGCATCCACCAGATTTTCCGTGCTCATGACGATGGTGTCGGGAAGGTTGTTCACGGGCAGCCCCGCAACATCCCAGAACTCGGTGGCGGTGGCGCCTGGCAGCACCACTTGAACACTGACCCCCTTGTCACTCAGCTCATGGTCGAGGGATTCGCTGAACGCCTGCACAAAAGCCTTGGTGCCGGCGTACACACCATTCAACAACTTAGGCGCGACCGCGACGATCGACCCGATGTTGATCAGGGTGCCACGGCCCTGGGCGACAAAGTTTGTCGCGGCGGCTTTTGCCAGGCGAGTGAGCGCGAGGACATTGAGCAGGATCATGGCGTCCATCTTGTCCGGGTCAGAGGCCAGCAATGACGCCGTCGCACCAACGCCGGCGTTGTTCACCAGCAGGCTGATGCGGCTGTCTTCAAGCAGAATCTGTTCAATGCGCGCCAGGTCGGCAGGCAAGTTGAGATCGGCGGCCACTACCTGGATGTCCCGTTGGGTCTCGACTTTCAGTCGGGCCGCCAGTTGGTCGAGTCGTTGCTGATTGCGTGCCACCAGAATCAAGTCGTAACCCTGGCGAGCCAGGCGGTCGGCATACACGGCACCGATCCCGGACGAAGCGCCAGTGATCAGGGCATAACCTTTGGATTGAGTCATTGCAGTTGCTCCAGAAGGGCCGGGGAAGGGCGGCCTTGTTGGAGCCAAGATTATGGGTGTAATGTATTGGCTGCAATGTCGTATATCCCTCCTTTCGGGACATGAGGTTTCGCCATGGTATCCATCGGTATTCTGCTGTTTCCCGGGTTCCAGATGCTCAGCCTGGGCACCAGTACCGTGTTCGAATTCGCCAACTTCGAGTTGGACCAGCCGTTCTATCGCGTGGACCTGTTGTCGGAACATGGTGGGCCG
Source organism: Pseudomonas sp. DWRC2-2 (assembly GCF_049897885.1). Lineage (NCBI taxonomy): Bacteria > Pseudomonadati > Pseudomonadota > Gammaproteobacteria > Pseudomonadales > Pseudomonadaceae > Pseudomonas > Pseudomonas sp. DWRC2-2. The sequence goes on along the minus strand of NZ_JAFCXD010000001.1, from coordinate 1,408,781 downwards.
ATCAAAAGCTCCATGGGCTTCGCCATCGCTACCATGCCCTTCGGCCAACAGCACTACGACACACTGTTGGTAGTGGGAGACAACGAACTGCTGCAAGCAACGCCCGGCATGCTCACTTACCTGCAGCAAGCCATGCTCACTTCGCGTCGCGTGACATCGGCCTGCACCGGCTCCTTTTATCTGGCCGCTGCCGGGTTGCTGGAGGGCCGCAAAGCGACGACCCATTGGTACCACGCCCACACCTTTCGTCAGGCCTACCCGAATGTACGGCTGGAGGAAGACCGGATCTTCACCGTCGATGGCCCGCTCTGGACCTCCGCCGGCCTGACTGCCGCCCTCGACCTGGCTCTGGCCTTGGTCGAGCATGACCTGGGTGTCGAGGTTGCACGTGCAGTAGCGCGTAAATTGGTGGTTTACCATCGACGCGCAGGTGGCCAGTCACAGTTTTCCGCACTGTTGGAGATCGATCCCAAATCCGACCGCGTGCAAACCGCCCTGGTCTACGCTCGGCAGCACTTGCAGGACGATCTCTCAGTAGAGCAGTTGGCTGAAGTTGCGCACTTGAGCCCGCGCCAATTCAGCCGATTGTTCCGTGCCGAAACCGGCCAGTCTCCCGCCAAGGCTATCGAGCGGTTGCGCATCGAGGCAGCCCGCCTGCTGCTTGAATCTGGCGATCACTCCATCGACATCATCGCCCGCGAAACGGGCTTCGGCGACCCGGAGCGCATGCGCCGCGCCTTCCTGAGGGCCTTTGGCCAACCGCCGCAGATGATGCGTCGGGCGCTGCAATTGCAGGCTTGAGGCTCTATGCACCACTAGGTTCAAAGGGGGCCGACGTCGGTCCTATCAAGCGAGAGAGGATGCCTTGCGCTACAGGCTCTGATTCTTCGGTGTCAAACCGGCGCACACTCATCCCCCACCCCGGCGCAAACCCTGGGAAGAACACCAACCCTTCAGCCTCCAACCGAAACGCCAAGGCCAGGCGGGTTTCATCACCTACGTCATGATGGTGTTCAAACTGTTGAACCGCTTCAACCGCCACACCGGCCTGGCAAGCCAGGTCTTCCCGGCTCCAGCCCAGCATCGCGCGGGCCTGAACGCTGTGCTTGGCGGTGAATTGATGCAGGACGATCTGCTGTTCTACGAAAGAGCTCATTGCCAGAGAGGACATGGGTTTTCTCCAGGTTCGACGGGGGAGGACAAACTATACTGTGTTTTTGTACAGTTGTTTTGACCGCTCATCAACTGGATTCTCGCGGACCCGCTATTCCACCCCTGGCGCCTCCCGAATGATCAGATGGTCCAGATTTTCGATGTTCGCGCTGAAGACCCCGAACGTTTGCTCGGGGTTCTTCTTGCTCGGCACCTGTTTCAGTTCCGGCGTCACCCCATAGAAGAAGCAGTACAACGCGCGCTCGCTGTCCACCGCTGCCTTGATCTGCTCTAAAAATGCTTTGCGCTTGCGGTAGTTCTCGATGAGCTTTTTGCTCAAGTAAACGTTGACCGAGTAGGGCTTCTTGTCGAGCCACACCTTCTTTTCGAAGTCGATGCGAAAGCTGCTGGTGTAGTCCTTGATCGCCTTGATCTTGCCCCAGTAGATAAGGCCCTTGTTGTCCTGCAGGTATTCGATCTTCTTGAAAAACGTCCAGTAGGTTGCGGCGTGCTCACCGATCTTCAACGGCATGGACCTGAGCTTGTCCTTGTCGTCGATGTTAGACACGAAACATTCCACGGGGTGGGCGAACACGCTGGTTTTGTCTGGAGTGCTGTCACTGGTGCTGTGGGAGGCATAGCTTCGATTTGAAGGCGCCTTCACGGGATCGTGTGAGATGTTTCCCTCTGCCCCGACAAGCGGCGTTTTGCGTTCGTACTGACGACGGGTGAGTACAAACTCCGATGGGAAATTGTCCTCACGCTCGTCTTCATTTTCACCTGTCGCAGCCTTGTGAGTGCTGGCGTAACGGCAACCGTCGATATGCCGGGTGCTGGTCTTGTTCTTGAAATGCGGCGTGCGCAGGTAATTGACGTTTTTGGCGTTGAAGGTGCTCAGCGCGTTGCCGGTATCAAACGCCGCGCGACACTCATCATTGGGGCAGAGGAAGCTGTCCTTGTCTGAATCGAAGTCGGTTGTTTCGTCGAAATTCAGGTCTCGTACGTCGTAGATCGACAGCTTGTCATCGAGACTCAGGCTGTAGGCCGTGTCGAATTTCATGGGGCTCGGGTCCGTGAGAGGTTTCGCTATTAATAGCGGGATCTTACGTAAATATCAGCAAGAACCTGCAACCCGTCGCCCGCTCAAGAAACACAGCGTTCCGCCCACCGCCGTCAACCCGGCCAGCGCATAAAACATCGTGGTCGGCGGTGAGTTGATCAATAGATAGCCACAAATCACCGGGCTCAGCGCGCCGCCGAAGGCCGCCAGGTTCTGTGCGCCGTAGTAACTGCCCCGCAGCGACTCGGGGGCGAGGGTGTCGATAAACAGGAACTCGGATGGGAAGATAATCATCTCGCCCAACGTAAACACGAACATCGCCACACACCACGACAGCAGGCTGTTTGCCTGGCTGAAGCCGATCAGGCCACCGATGAACAGCGCAGTGCCCAGCAGGATCCAGTAGCGCAATTGCTCGCGCTTGAGGAAGCGGCCGATCTGGTATTGCAGCAACATCACGGTAATGGCGTTACAGGCTAGGACTGCGGAAAGAATCTTCAGCGCATCATCCGGGTTGTGGATCACCAACAGAAATTGCGACAGGTACAAGGTGTAGCGGCCATGCACGATGGTGCTCAACAGGCTGCCGCCGGTGAACAGCACCAGGCTGCGGTCGTTGCGCAGGGTCTTGAGGGTGCTGAGAAAACTCAAGGGTTTGCTGCTTTCATCACGCTGGGTGGGCGGGATGCCGATCATCAGGAACACGCTGATAAACGCGATGGCGCTGGACAGCATGAATGGCAGCAGCGGCATTTGCCCGGCAATCACCACGCCGACCATAGGGCCCGTGGCATAGCCGATATTGGTGAGGGTGTAGCGCAGGGAAAACACCTTGGCGCGCTGCTCAACCGGCAGGTTTTCGCTGATGATCGCTTTGGAGCCGATCAGGAACAGCGCCGATGCCGACTCGGTAATCACCAGCGTCAAAGTGGTGAGGTAGAGGTTGGTGGCAAAGGTCAGCAACAGAAAACCAATGGAACTGGAGAGCATCGCCAGGATCAGCAATTTGCGCTTTTCCATGCGGTCGATGACGTAGCCGCCATACAAACCCATCAAGGTGGCGGTGAATACCGCGATGCCCATCAGCAAGCCGATGTCCTGCTGGTCGAGGCCTAGGCGTCGGCTCAGCAGCAAGGTCATCAAGGGACTGGTCATGGCCCGGCTGATGACGATGGTCAGCGAGCAAATCATCAGGCGGCGGATTACCAGGGAGTAGGTGGCCACGGCGGGGCGAGTGTCCTTATTGTTTTTCCAACGCAACACACATCAAATGGGGGAGCAGGCAAGCCAACTCCCCCATTTAGATTGGGTTACTGGCCGGAGTTGATGGTGATCTTCTCTACAGCACCTTGCTCCAGATCCCACTTCTTCAGGATCTTGCCGTACGTGCCATCATCGATCATGCCCTGCAACGCTTCACTGATCGCGGTGACCAGTTCAGTGTTGCTCTTCTCGATCCCAAGCCCGGTGAACTGCTTGGAAATCGCCAGACCCACCGGCTTGTACTTGCCCTTATCCAACGACATCAAATAAGGAATGGTCTCGCTGCCCTGCATCGCCGCATCCAACCGGTTCTGCTGCAACTGCGCCCGCGCGTCCGCCGAACCTTCAGTGCCGATCACCACGATCGCCGGCTTACCTGCCGCTTCGCAGTTTTCCTTGCTCCACGCGGCGATTTCCGACGGCCAGGTGGTACGGCGGCTGGTGCCGACTTTTTTACCGCACAGGTCAGTCAATGCCTTGAGGTCTTCACGCTTGGCCAGGGTGTACAGCTGCGGGCCGCTGGTGAAGTAGTCGATGAAGGTCACGGACTTCTGGCGTTCGGCGGTGTCGGTCATGCCCGACAGTACGATGTCCACGCGCTTGGTGGTCAGGCCGCTGAGCATCTGCTCGAAGCCGGTTTCCTGCCACTTGATCTTCACGCCCAGGCGCTCGGCCAGGGCGTTGCCGAGGTCGAAGTCCAGGCCGGTGATCTTGTTGGTGGCCGGGTCCTTGAAATCCATCGGCGGATAGTTCGGCACGATGGCCGCGCTGATCTCACCCTTGTCCTTGATTGCCGCCGGCAGCGCCGCGAAAACAGCGGAGGAGGCCATCAGGCCTGCGAGCAACGTTGGGATAAACAATTTTTTCATGGGGGCGTTCTCGTTTGTTTTTTAGTTAAGTGCGAACGGCAGAAATAAAGCTTTGGGTACGTGGGTTTTGTGGGCTTATTAGAATTTCTTCGGGGCTGCCGGCTTCCACAATCTGACCGGCATCCATGAACACCATGCGGTTGGACACTTCACGGGCGAAGCCCAACTCATGGGTGACCACGATCATGGTCATGCCGGTGGTGGCCAGGTCGCGCATCACCGACAGCACTTCGCCTACCAGCTCCGGGTCGAGGGCTGACGTGGGTTCGTCAAACAGCATCAATTTGGGGCGCATGGCCAACGCGCGGGCAATCGCCACACGTTGCTGCTGGCCGCCGGACAACTCCACCGGGTAAGCATTGCGCTTGTCCGCCAGGCCGACGCGGGCCAGCAGTTCCAGCGCATCTTCGATGGCTTCCTTGGGCGAGCGCTTGAGCACCTGGCAGGGGCCTTCGATGATGTTCTGCAAAACGGTCATATGCGGGAACAAATTGAAGCGCTGGAACACCATGCCGGTGGCCAGGCGCTGGCGGGCGATCTGTGATTCATTCATCTCATGCAGTTTGTTGCCGACGACGCGGTAACCCACCAGTTCGCCGTCGACCCACAGGCCACCCTTGTCGATTTTTTCCAGCTGGTTGACGCAACGCAGCAGGGTGCTTTTACCGGAACCCGACGGGCCGATGATGCACATCACTTCGCCTTGCTCGACCTCGATATTGATGTCGCGCAGCGCGTGATACTGGTCGTAATACTTGTTCAGGTTGACGGCCTTGACGATGCTTCTCATGGGGCAAATCTCCTCAACCCAGGCTTACGAACGCTTGCCGGCGCCGCGGGCAAAACGACGCTCGAGGCGGCTTTGACCAAATGAAAGAACAGTCACCACTGCCAGGTACCAGATGCCGGCCACAATCAGCAGCTCCATGACCCGCGCGTTGGCGTAGTAGATGTTTTGCGCGTTGTGCAGCAGCTCCGAGTACTGGATCACGCTGGCCAGGCTGGTCATTTTCACCATGCTGATGAACTCGTTGCCTACAGGCGGAATGATCACGCGCATCGCCTGCGGAAGAATGATCCTACGCAGCGCCTGAAGGCTTGGCATGCCGATGGACTTGGCGGCTTCGTATTGGCCGGTGTCCACCGACAGCAAACCCGCGCGCACCACCTCGGCGGTGTAGGCGCCCTGGTTGATACTCAAGCCGAGCAGGGCGGCCACGAATGGCGTCATCAGGTCGACGGTGTCGATACTGAACAGGCCGGGAATCGCGATCACCGGGAAGATCAACGCCAGGTTGAACCACAGCAGCAGTTGCAGGATCAGCGGCGTGCCGCGGAACAGCCAGGTGTAGGTGATGGCCACGTAACGCAGGATCGGGTTGGCCGACATGCGCATGATCGCCGTGATCACCCCGATCACCACGCCCAACGCCATTGCCAGAATCGACATGACGATGGTGTTCACCAGGCCCCAGAGGATGGCCTCAGACGTGAGGAACTGCCCGATGTAGGACCATTCGATCTGGCCGTTGGCGAATGCACGCAACAGCGCGGCCAACACGATCACGATCACGGTGGCAAAAAACATCCGCCCGTAATAGCGACGCGGCACGTGTTCGTACTGCGTAATATCGAACTGGTTCTCGGACAACTTGCGCTCGGCTTCCAAGCGCTCTGCCGGGGTTTGGTTCATGGTGAATCTCCAAAAAAAGCGACTACCGCTGCACTCGGTCCAACTGTTAAAACCCGATCCAATGTGGGAACTGGCTTGCCTGCGAAAGCGCCCGGCCAGACACCTCATCACCCACAGGCTTAAATGCGAAATCCCTGGTAACTCTCGGCCCACGTCTGCTGTTCGGCCAATGCCACTTTCAACCGCCCAATCTGCTCCCGAACCCGATCCGGCGCCGTCCCACCCCAACCACTGCGGGCTGCAATCGCCGCTTCCAATGTCAGGCAGTCGCGCACCTCAGGCGTCAACCGAGCATCCACCTCGGCCAACATCGCCGGCGAGGCTTCCCACAACTCAATCTCATGCTTCTCACAGGCCTGCACCAATGCGCCGGTAATCTCATGCGCCTCTTTGAACGGCACACCACGGGTGGCCAACCAATCGGCCACTTCCGTCGCCAATGTAAAGCCCATCGGCGCCTGACGCCGCAGTTCTTCCACCTGCACCTTCATGGTCGCGACCATTCCAGCCATTGCCGGCAACACCAGCAGCAAGGTATCCACACTGTCCAACACGCTGTGCTTGTCTTCACTCAAATCGCGGTTGTACGACAGTGGCAGCGACTTGAGCGTCGACATCAATCCCGTCAGGTTGCCAATCAACCGCCCCGCCTTGCCTCGCGCCAGTTCAGCGATATCCGGATTCTTTTTCTGCGGCATGATCGAACTGCCCGTAGCGTAGGCATCATCCAATACCACCCAGCGAAACTGCCGTGACGACCACAGGCAAAACTCTTCGGACAAGCGCGAAATATTCACCCCGAGCATGCCCGCGACAAACAGGAATTCCGCCACGTGGTCACGGCTGGCGACCGCGTCAATGGAGTTTTCGCACGGCCCGGTGTAGCCCATTTCCTTGGCGGAATGTTCCGGCTGACGGGCAATCGCAGAACCAGCCATCGCGGCAGCGCCCAAGGGCGACAAGGCCGTGCGCGCATCCCAATCCACAAGACGTTGCACATCCCTCAACATTGACTGCGCGTGAGCCAGCAAGTGATGAGCAAACACAATCGGTTGCGCTTGCTGTAAATGGGTAAAGCCGGGGCAGATGCTCTCGATATGCTGCTCAGCCTGTTCCACCAACGCCTGCTGCAAACCCAGCACCTCGGTGGTGATGGTGCGCGCATGGTCGCGTAGGAAAAGGCGCAGGTCATTGGCGGTCTGGTCGTTACGCGAACGCCCGGCGCGCAACTTGCCGCCCAGGGCGCCGAGCCGCTCGGTCAATACGCGCTCGATGAAGGTGTGTACGTCCTCGTCATCCAGGGTTGGATGCAGGTTGCCGGCAGCGAAATCTGCGCCAATACCGTCCAGGGCCTCTAGGGTGCGCAGGGTTTCCGACTCGTCCAGTAAACCGGCGCGCTGCAACTCACGGGCATGGGCACGCGAGCCGGCCAGGTCGTAGGGCGTCAGGCGGAAATAGCGCTCAGGGCAACGGGACAATGCGGCCAATGCAGCAGACGGACCGGTCTTGAAACGAGCGCCCCAAAGGCGGTCGGTGGGCTGGGACATGGGTATTCCTCACGCTTGTTTTTAGAAGAGTCGGAGGCAGTAAAAATAAGTTTTCAACTAGACTGAACCGGCGTCTGACGCGCCGTATTCAAGGTTGCCAAGGGCGGATGTTTATGTTCATTATCGCCGCCTGGCTATGTTCAAGGATTGGGTTGAAGCCTGTTGAATATGGCACTTGAGGTCAACGCGTATTATGGAAACCCCACTTTCCACTTCTGGAAACCTGCCGCCAAAACCCGGCTCAAGACCGCCCCTGCAACTGAGCGGCCTGGACTTCAAATTGCTGCGCGTGTTCATGGCCGTGGTCGAAGCGGGCGGCTTCAGTGCCGCGCAAAACGAGCTGAACGTGGGCCTGGCGGCGATCAGCAAACAGATCTCCGACCTGGAAATCCGCATCGGCATGCGCCTGTGTACACGGGGGCGGGAAGGGTTCGGGTTGACCGAAGAAGGCAAGCTGGTATATCAAGCCTCCATCGAATTATTTACCTCGGTGGACAGTTTTCGCGACAAGCTTAGTTCGGCGCAAAACGAGCTTATTGGTGACCTTAGTGTCGGCGTTATTGATAACACCGTGTCCGACGTTAATTCCCCGCTGATTACCGCGTTGGGGACATTACATAGCGAATCCCCCAAGATTAGATTGCGCCTACATGCCTCGCAATTGGACGAAGTTGAACGCGGCGTGGTGGAAGGGCGGCTGATTGTCGGTATCGTGCCGGTGTACCAGCGCCGCGAAGAATTCGACTATTTCCCGCTGTATGAAGAAAAGGCCCACGCTTACTGTGCTGTAGGACATCCGCTGTTCAACGCGAGTGACATCACACCGGAACTGCTGCGCCAGTACGAAGTGGTGAACCACCGGTATGCGATCCACCGCGACAAGGCCAACTTCGTCAACTACGACAGCCAGTCCGCCTCGGCCTCACAGGTCGAAGCCGTCGCGATCCTGATCCTTACTGGGCGTTTCCTCGGCTTCTTGCCCGAACACTACGCCATGCCCTTGGTGAGAGAAGGGCGCCTGCGCGCACTGTGCCCGGAGCAGATTCACCTCAGCACCGCCTTCAACCTCATCCTGCGCCACAACGCTCCCAGAAGCCCGATGGTAAAAGCCTTCGCCACAGCGCTGGGCGTGGACCTCAAGGCCACTGTCTGATCAACTTGTGGTTAGCGGGCTTGCCCCGCGCTGGGCTGCGCAGCAGTGCCAATAAAAACGCCGCATGCTGTCGGACAGAATGCGGCGTTTGGTTTTAGGGCCGCTACGGGCCCCAGCGCGGGGCAAGCCCGCTAACCACAATGGTCAGCGCAGCGCTTTCACCCGCTTCTTCTTCGCATGAAAATGCCGAAAATGCGCATCCTGCGCCGCTGCCAACAACTCCCGATCCCCACGCGTATCGCCCCAAGCCCGCAGCCGATACTCGCCCAAATCCCCATACACCGCCTCAAGCCGCAGCACCTTGTTCTCACAGCGGCAGTTGTTCCCGGTGAGCTTGCCGGTCAGCACTCCATCCACCACCTCAAGCTCAGTCCCGATCAACTTGATCCCGAGCCGATTGGCAAACGGCTGCAACACCAACGCCGGCGACGCCGAACACAGCGTGACCTCCGCCCCGGAGCCCAACTCCTGCTCAACCGACAACACCCCCGTCGGCCGCATCAGCCGCGCCCAGGTCTTCTGGCAATACTCCTCGGCCTTCTGCTGCACCCACGCCTTCTCCACCCCGGTCATAAAGGTGCGGATCAATTGCGCCTTCAACTCATCCCGGCTGATCTGCCGCACCAAAAAGCGCAGCCCCGGCACCGCCAGCTTGACCATCCGGCCATAGAACTCGCCAGGGCCAAAGGCAAACTTGAGGAAGGGCACGAAACTGTCGTGGTGGGTCAGGGTGCCGTCGAAGTCAAAGACGGAAAGTACTTTGGCGTCAGCGGGGCCGGCTTCGAGCATGTCTGGGGTCACGGGTTGGCCTCGGTCCTATCTGGTATTTTTTGAGTGTGCATCAGGTGTGACAGCGGGAGTTTACTCCCGTGCCAATCTTCCGACTTTGGCGTAAAGCCACCTCGGTGAAGGCATCCCGATCACTACGCTGATGTCAATTGGGGCACAAGGCTACAGCATTGGTGATGCGATCCGAACCCTTTGGGGCGAGGTGGTCAGCTTGATATGCTTCAAGAAGTGGCCATTCACCGGGCATAAAAAAGCCCTGAACGTGTCAGGGCTTAATGGGGTTGATGAGCTCCGGAATCAATCCCAGCTCAGCGCGCCGCCAGTCTGGTACTCGATCACACGGGTCTCGAAGAAGTTTTTCTCTTTCTTCAAGTCCATGATCTCGCTCATCCACGGGAACGGGTTGGTGGTACCTGGATACTCTTCCTTCAAGCCAATCTGCGACAGACGACGGTTAGCGATGAACTTGAGGTAGTCCTCCATCATCGCCGCGTTCATCCCCAGCACGCCACGCGGCATGGTATCGCGCGCATATTCGATCTCCAGCTGAGTCCCTTGCAGGATCATCTGGGTCGCTTCTTCCTTCATCTCCGCATCCCACAGATGTGGGTTTTCGATTTTGATCTGGTTGATCACGTCGATACCGAAGTTCAGGTGCATCGACTCGTCACGCAGGATGTACTGGAACTGCTCGGCGACGCCGGTCATTTTGTTGCGACGGCCCATGGACAGGATCTGGGTGAAGCCGCAGTAGAAGAAGATGCCTTCCAGCACGCAGTAGTAGGCGACCAGGTTGCGCAGCAGCTCTTTGTCGGTTTCGACGGTGCCGGTTTCGAACTTCGGATCGGAGATCGAACGGGTGTACTTCAGGCCCCAGGCAGCCTTTTTGGCGACCGATGGGATCTCATGGTACATGTTGAAGATCTCGCCTTCATCCATGGCCAACGATTCGATGCAGTACTGGTAGGCGTGGGTGTGGATCGCCTCTTCGAAGGCCTGGCGCAGGATGTACTGGCGGCACTCCGGGTTGGTGATCAGGCGGTACACGGCCAGCACCAGGTTGTTGGCCACCAGGGAGTCGGCGGTGGAGAAAAAGCCCAGGTTGCGCATGACGATACGACGCTCGTCGTCGGTCAGGCCTTCGGGGTTTTTCCATAGGGCGATGTCGGCGGTCATGTTGACCTCTTGCGGCATCCAGTGGTTGGCGCAGCCGTCGAGGTACTTCTGCCAGGCCCAGTCGTACTTGAAGGGTACGAGTTGGTTGAGGTCGGCACGGCAGTTGATCATGCGTTTTTCGTCAACGGCGACGCGGGCGGCGGAGCCTTCCAGCTCGGCGAGGCCTTCGGCGACGTCGAGTTTGTCGAGGGCGGCTTTGGCGCGCACGATGGCGGCGGAGTCACTGGCGGTGACGGCGCGGGCTTCGATGGCGGCGGCGGCGCCAGCACCGTCGAGGCGATCCATGTTGGCTTCGGTGGCGTGGCCGGCGTTGGCGCCTTTGGTGGCTACTTCGCCTTCTTCTTCTTTGTCGAATTCGTCCCAGCTCAGCATGACGTGTCGTCTCCTGCGTGAGGGCTCAAAGGTGCCCGTGTGAAACCGGATGGTTGGGTGTTCACACGGCCCTGAGGCCGCGGTGGATCTTAAGGAATCGTTTGTTGCAGCTAGCGCACGCATTAAACGGAATAGGGTTACGGGTGGTCTGCGTGAGGCTTGAGGTGCGGAGCGGTAGGTGCTTGCTCCCGCGGGAGGCCTCAGGTCTGGCTCTTCATCCCAGTGTAAAGGGATATTGCAGGCCCGATTTACCCGCGCATTATAGGGAAAAAATCGACTTTGTGTTGTGGCGGATGGTCACGGATCGCAGACAAAAAGCCTGCTTTTCAAGCCAGGACGCGGGTTTGCTGGGGTTGGCCGGAGGGACGAGCGGCGGGATTTTTTTCGAGGGGGCACAGCGAGGTGAGGAGGAGGCGGGTTCTTTGCCGCAAGAACGATTTCTTGCGGCGAATAAGATCAGGTTCAGATCGAACGCTTCAGGTTATTACCCGTTAGAGCAACCATTGCCCATCACGTGGTAATTAAGAATATGACGCTGACCTTGTGAGTCTTCATATTCCATCTTCACCGGTACAACTTCGCAGACTTCCGGAATACTACTCATGGACAATACTTTGGCCACATCCAAGTGGGTGCTGTAAGTGTAGTCCTCGACGATCGGGGTGTTGCGGCTAGCTACGTCAGTCGGGGCTTCGTCGGCCAGGGCGGCGGTGGCGCACAAGCTGCTGAGGGCCATAACTACTAAAGCTTTCATTTCTCTATTTACCTTATTCAGGGCGAGTGGGGTCACGGGGTCCTTGTGAGGCCGCGTGTGTAACTTAAAAGTTGGGAAGTTCGGATTAACGTTGCCTTCGTGGGGGCTGTTGCGTTGTTAATCGCTGCTGTGTTAACCACAGTGTCGTGTTGACGGAAGTGATTTTAGGCCCCTGGGTTATATTCATATACCCGTACTTTTGATAAACACTATTGGCGGTTTTTGTAACAATCCCGTGGTAAAGCTTTTTTAACAAAGCGGCCAAGCGCCGCAGCCCGCGGGCTAGAGGTGCACAAGGGGATATCAGGGCAATTTGTAGGGGCTTGTTACTACCATCGTCGAATGGTTCTATAGGTCGGCCCCGGCTACAACAGGGCCATACAAAAACAACTATGTCACCGAGGTAAGAAAGATGAGTGCGGCTTCCCTGTACCCCGTTCGCCCCGAAGTAGCAGCCAACACGCTGACCGACGAGGCGACCTACAAGGCCATGTACCAGCAGTCGGTGGTCAACCCCGATGGCTTCTGGCGCGAGCAAGCCAAGCGCCTTGACTGGATCAAGCCTTTCACCACGGTGAAGCAGACCTCGTTCGACGATCACCATGTCGACATCAAGTGGTTCGCCGATGGCACCCTGAACGTTTCCTACAACTGCCTGGACCGTCACCTCGCCGAGCGCGGTGACCAGGCCGCCATCATCTGGGAGGGCGATGACCCTGCCGAGAGCCGCACCATCACCTACCGTGAGCTGCATGAAGAAGTCTGCAAGTTCGCCAACGCCCTGCGCGGCCAGGATGTGCATCGCGGCGACGTGGTGACTATCTATATGCCGATGATCCCCGAAGCTGTGGTCGCCATGCTGGCGTGTACCCGCATCGGTGCGATCCATTCCGTGGTGTTTGGCGGTTTCTCGCCGGAAGCCCTGGCCGGTCGCATCATCGACTGTAAGTCGAAGGTGGTAATCACCGCTGACGAAGGTATCCGCGCCGGTAAGAAGATTCCGCTGAAGGCCAACGTCGACGACGCCCTGACCAACCCGGAAACCAGCAGCATCCAGAAGGTCATCGTCTGCAAGCGCACCAATGGCAACATCAAGTGGAACCAGCATCGCGACATCTGGTACGAAGACCTGATGAAAGTCGCGGGCACTGTGTGTGCGCCAAAAGAGATGGGCGCCGAAGAAGCGCTGTTCATCCTCTACACCTCGGGTTCCACCGGCAAGCCCAAGGGCGTGCAGCACACCACCGGCGGCTACCTGCTGTATGCGTCCCTGACCCATGAGCGCGTGTTCGACTACCGCCCAGGCGAAATCTACTGGTGCACCGCCGACGTCGGCTGGGTCACCGGCCACACGTATATTGTCTACGGGCCGCTGGCCAATGGCGCGACCACGCTGCTGTTCGAAGGCGTGCCGAACTACCCGGATATCACGCGGGTGGCGAAGATCGTCGACAAGCACAAGGTCAATATCCTCTACACCGCACCGACTGCAATCCGCGCCATGATGGCATCCGGCACCGCTGCGTGCGAAGGCGCAGACGGCAGCAGCTTGCGTCTGCTCGGTTCGGTGGGTGAGCCGATCAACCCGGAAGCGTGGGACTGGTACTACAAGAACGTCGGCCAATCCCGTTGCCCGATTGTCGACACCTGGTGGCAGACCGAAACCGGCGGCAACATGATGAGCCCGCTGCCGGGCGCCCATGCGCTCAAGCCGGGTTCGGCGGCACGGCCATTCTTCGGCGTGGTGCCGGCGCTGGTGGATAACCTGGGCAACCTGATCGAAGGCGCTGCCGAAGGCAACCTGGTGATCCTCGATTCGTGGCCAGGCCAGGCACGTACGTTGTACGGCGACCATGACCGCTTCGTCGACACCTACTTCAAGACCTTCCGTGGCATGTACTTCACCGGTGACGGTGCGCGTCGTGACGAAGACGGTTACTACTGGATCACCGGCCGCGTGGACGACGTGTTGAACGTGTCCGGCCACCGCATGGGCACTGCCGAAATCGAAAGCGCCATGGTTGCCCACCCGAAAGTCGCCGAGGCTGCCGTCGTCGGTGTGCCCCACGACATCAAGGGCCAGGGCATCTATGTGTATGTCACCCTCAAGAACGGCGAAGAGCCCAACGAAGCCCTGCGCCTGGAGCTGAAAAACTGGGTGCGCAAGGAGATCGGACCGATCGCTTCGCCGGACGTGATCCAGTGGGCACCGGGCTTGCCGAAGACGCGGTCGGGGAAAATCATGCGCCGTATCCTGCGCAAGATTGCCACGGCCGAGTACGACGGGCTGGGGGATATCTCCACCCTGGCGGATCCGGGCGTGGTCGCGCATTTGATTGAGACGCACAAGACCATGAACGTCGCGTAAGGCGCGATAGTCAGATAAAGCCCCATTTGGCGTAGGCCGGGTGGGGTTTTTTGTGTTCAGGACAGGCTGTTGTGGTGAGTGATATCTGATCGGAGGCCAATAAATATCGGTTTCTCTCGTAGGAGGTTTCTGAATGTTACCGTCGAACGCAAATGTGTAACCCGTCGCCCAAACATGAGGCAAAGTGCTACGCCCATGCCCCGAAAAACCGCGTTTTAGACACGCCGCTAAATAAGATTAAACGCCAGACTTGCCGTGCTAGAAGGGTTTGCGAATAATAGGCCCGCAATTTGCAGCGTCTACAGGTTTAATGTCTTTTGTCTCTGCATAAAAAACAGAGGCTGTCAATGAGCTGGAACCGCTTTCTCGGTGCTTCTGTAAATTGTTGTCGCATTGAGGAAATATCGGCTTCCGGCCTGTCGTTAGAATGCCGATCACTCGCTCGTCGTCTCCAGTGTGTAGCTGGTGTAGGACGCAGCACCGCAATTCGGTTTCCCTTAAGTCGCATCGTGGGCCATGGCTCATACTGCTGTTTTGCCCTATACCGATGGAGTCCCAAGATGAAGAAACTCGTGCTGTTGGGCGCCCTGGCGCTGTCCGTGCTGTCCATGCAGGCTTTCGCTGAAGGCAAGCCCCTGAAAATTGGTATCGAAGCGGCTTACCCTCCGTTTGCCTCCAAAGCCCCCGATGGCAGCATCGTCGGTTTTGACTACGACATCGGCAACGCCCTGTGCGAAGAGATGAAGGTCAAGTGCACTTGGGTCGAGCAAGAGTTCGACGGCCTGATCCCAGCGCTGAAAGTGCGCAAGATCGACGCGATCCTGTCGTCCATGTCCATCACGGAAGACCGCAAGAAATCCGTGGACTTCACCAATCGCTACTACCTGACCCCTGCACGCCTGGTATTGAAGGAAGGCACTGCGGTCAGCGACAGCCTGGACGAACTCAAAGGCAAGAAAATCGGTGTACAGCGCGGTTCGATCCACGATCGTTTCGCCAAGGAAGTCCTTGCCCCTAAAGGCGCCACGGTTGTGCCTTACAGCTCGCAGAACGAAATCTACCTGGACGTGGAAGCCGGTCGCCTCGACGGCACCGTGGCTGACGCCACCCTGCTGCAGGAAGGTTTCCTCGACACACCGGCCGGCAAAGGCTACGCGTTCACCGGCCCATCCTTCACCGACGTCAAATACTTCGGCGACGGCGTAGGCATCGCGGTTCGCAAGGGCGACAAGGAAAACCTGGACCGCATCAACGCGGCTATCGCGGCGATCCGCGCCAGTGGCAAGTACAAAACTATCCAAGACAAGTACTTCAACTTCGACATTTACGGCCCTGAAGCCAAGTAAATCGTCTTAGCGGTCTGTCCGAAATGGCGCAAGCAACAGAATTCCT
The DNA here is from genome assembly GCF_049897885.1 of Pseudomonas sp. DWRC2-2. Lineage (NCBI taxonomy): Bacteria > Pseudomonadati > Pseudomonadota > Gammaproteobacteria > Pseudomonadales > Pseudomonadaceae > Pseudomonas > Pseudomonas sp. DWRC2-2. The sequence goes on along the minus strand of NZ_JAFCXD010000001.1, from coordinate 1,393,193 downwards.
GAGGTTTGCGCCATTTTTTCATCCCCCTTTTCGAGGACCTGAATCATGTTGAAAGGCTACGGGGCCGTCATCCTCGATGGCGCATGGTTGACGCTTCAGCTCGCCTTGTCGTCCATGGCCTTGGCCATTGTTCTGGGTCTGATCGGGGTCGCGTTGCGCCTGTCGCCGGTGCGCTGGTTGGCCTGGCTGGGTGACTTGTACTCCACGGTGATCCGCGGGATCCCCGACCTGGTGCTGATCCTGCTGATTTTCTACGGCGGTCAGGACCTGCTCAACCGTGTCGCGCCGATGTTGGGTTACGACGACTATATCGACTTGAACCCCTTGGCCGCCGGTATCGGCACCCTGGGTTTCATCTTTGGCGCCTACCTGTCGGAAACCTTCCGCGGCGCCTTCATGGCCATTCCCAAGGGCCAGGCCGAAGCCGGCCTTGCGTATGGCATGAGCAGCTTCCAGGTGTTTTTCCGGGTGATGGTGCCGCAGATGATCCGTCTGGCGATCCCCGGTTTCACCAACAACTGGCTGGTCCTCACCAAGGCCACTGCGCTGATTTCGGTGGTGGGCCTGCAAGACATGATGTTCAAGGCCAAGCAGGCGGCAGATGCCACCCGCGAACCTTTTACCTTCTTCCTCGCAGTGGCGGCGATGTACCTGGTGATCACCAGCGTGTCGTTGCTGGCCTTGCGTCATCTTGAGAAGCGCTACTCGGTAGGCGTAAGGGCGGCTGATCTATGATCTTCGACTACAACGTCATCTGGGAGGCCATGCCGCTGTACCTTGGCGGCCTGCTGACCACCCTGAAACTGCTCGCCATCTCGCTGTTCTTCGGCCTGCTTGCCGCCTTGCCTTTGGGCTTGATGCGCGTGTCCAAGCAGCCGATCGTCAATGGCGCAGCCTGGCTCTACACTTACGTGATCCGTGGCACGCCGATGCTGGTGCAGCTGTTTTTGATCTACTACGGTTTGGCCCAGTTCGAAGCCGTGCGCGAAAGTTTTATGTGGCCACTGCTGTCCAGCGCCACGTTCTGTGCGTGCCTGGCGTTTGCGATCAACACCAGCGCCTACACCGCCGAAATCATTGCCGGTAGCCTCAAGGCCACGCCCAATGGCGAGATCGAAGCGGCCAAGGCCATGGGCATGTCGCGCTACAAGCTGTACCGCCGCATCCTGCTGCCATCGGCCCTGCGCCGCGCGCTGCCGCAGTACAGCAACGAAGTGATCATGATGCTGCAGACCACCAGCCTGGCCTCCATCGTGACCCTGATCGACATCACCGGTGCCGCGCGCACGGTGAATGCCCAGTTCTACCTGCCGTTCGAAGCCTACATCACCGCCGGCGTGTTCTACCTGTGCCTGACCTTCATCCTGGTGCGCCTGTTCAAGTTGGCCGAGCGCCGCTGGCTGAGCTACCTGGCTCCACGGAAGCATTGAGATGGAACGTATTGATCATCTGTTGCCCTGGGGGCACCTGGGCTGCGAGCGCCAACTGAGCGTATTCCGTTTCGGCCAGGGCGAGCGCAAGGCCTATATCCAGGCCAGCCTGCACGCTGATGAATTGCCCGGCATGCGCGCCGCGTGGGAGCTGAAAAAGCGCCTCACCGAACTGGAACAGCAAGGTGCGCTCAACGGCGTGATCGAGCTGGTGCCGGTGGCTAACCCGATGGGCTTGGGCCAACTGCTGCAAGGCAGTCACCAGGGACGTTTCGAGGTGGGCAGCGGCAAGAATTTCAATCGCGACTTCGTGGAGTTGAGCGAGCCGGTTGCCGAGTTGCTCAACGGCAAGCTGGGCGATGATCCTCACGCCAATGTGCGCATGATCCGTCAAGCAATGTCTGACGCGCTCAATGCGTTGCCCGAGCCAAGCAGCCAGCTGCAAGGCATGCAGCGCCTATTGCTGAGCCATGCCTGCACCGCCGATGTGGTGCTCGACCTGCACTGCGACGCCGAAGCCGCGCTGCACATGTACGCACTGCCTCAGCATTGGCCGCAGTGGCGTTCGTTGTCGGCGCATTTGAATGTGAAGGTCGGCCTGCTGGCGGAAGACTCCGGTGGCAGTTCGTTTGATGAGGCCTGTTCGCTGCCGTGGCTGCGTCTGTCCCAGGTGTTTCCTGAGGCGCAAATCCCGTTGGCCTGCATGGCGACTACGCTTGAGCTGGGCGGCCAGGCCGATACCGGGCGTGACGAGGCGATTTTCCACGCCGAAGGTATTCTCGCGTTCCTCGCCGAGCAGGGCCTGATCAAGGGCGAATGGCCTGCTCCGCAATTCGAACCTTGCGAAGGCGTGCCTTTCGAGGGCACCGAATTGCTGTTCGCGCCCCACGCTGGGGTGATCAGCTACCTGCGTAAAGCCGGTGAATGGATCGAAAAAGGCGAGCCGATTTTTGAAGTGATTGACCCCCTTGAAGACCGCGTGAGCACGATTTGCGCGGGCACCTCGGGGGTGTTGTTTGCCGTTGAACGGCTACGTTATGCCCAAGCGGGTTTCTGGCTGGCCAAGGTGGCGGGGCGCGAAGCGCTGCGTCACGGGCGCTTGCTCAACGACTGACCACCTGTTTTTGTGAGAACCGACCGCATGTACAAACTTGAAGTCCAAGACCTGCATAAACGCTATGGCAGTCATGAAGTGCTCAAAGGTGTGTCCCTGGCCGCCGCAGCCGGTGATGTGATCAGCATCATCGGTTCCAGTGGTTCGGGCAAAAGTACCTTTTTGCGCTGCATCAACCTGCTGGAGCAGCCCCACGCCGGCAAGATCCTGCTCAACAACGAAGAGCTGAAGCTGGTCGCCAACAAGGACGGCGCCATGAAGGCCGCCGACCCGAAACAGCTGCAACGCATGCGTTCGCGCCTGTCCATGGTGTTCCAGCATTTCAATCTGTGGTCCCACATGACCGCGCTGGAAAACGTGATGGAAGCCCCGGTTCACGTGCTGGGCGTGTCGAAGAAAGAAGCCCGTGAAAAGGCCGAGCATTACCTGGCCAAAGTCGGCGTGGGCCATCGCAAGGATGCGTTCCCCGGCCATATGTCCGGTGGCGAGCAGCAGCGTGTGGCCATCGCCCGCGCCCTGGCGATGGAGCCGGAGGTGATGCTGTTCGACGAACCCACCTCGGCGCTGGACCCGGAACTGGTCGGCGAAGTGCTCAAGGTGATGCAGGACCTGGCCCAGGAAGGCCGCACCATGGTGGTGGTGACCCACGAAATGGGCTTTGCCCGTGAAGTGTCGAACCAGCTGGTGTTCCTGCACAAAGGTATCGTCGAAGAGCGCGGCAACCCGCGTGAAGTGCTGGTGAACCCGCAGTCCGAGCGTTTGCAGCAGTTCCTTTCCGGTAGCTTGAAATAATCAAGACTGCCGTTGTGCACTGATATAGGGCATGCTTCGCGCTTTGCGCAACATGCACTATGTTGGTGGTTGCCACTTTTGGCCTTAACACTGTTACTCGCTTCGGATAGCCCTCCATGACCGCCCATCGCATTGGTTTCCTGATTTGGCCCAGCACAAAAGCACTGACGCTTGCGCTGGCTGAGGAGGCCTTGCGCGTTGCTCAGCGGGTGCATCCGGACGTGGTCTACGAGCTGTCGTTCCTGCTCGCCGAGCCGGCCACCGACGGCGCCTGGCAACTGCCGGGCGAGCCGTGGGCCGGCAAGCTGGAAGGTTTCCAGAAGCTGTTCCTGCTGGCGGACGAACCGCCCACCGTCATCGCTTCGCAACTGAGCACCGCGCTCAAGCAGCTTGTCCGGGCAGGCTGCGTGATCGGTGGCCTGTCGGCGGGTGTGTACCCGTTGGCCCAGCTGGGTCTGCTCGACGGCTACCGCGCCGCCGTGCACTGGCGCTGGCAGGACGATTTCGCCGAGCGCTTCCCCAAGGTTATCGCCACCAGCCATCTGTTTGACTGGGACCGTGACCGTCTCACGGCTTGCGGCGGCATGTCGGTACTCGACCTGCTGCTGGCAGTGCTGGCCCGTGATCATGGCGCCGAACTGGCCGGTGCGGTGTCCGAAGAACTGGTGGTGGAGCGCATCCGCGAAGGCGGGGAGCGCCAGCGCATTCCCCTGCAAAACCGCCTAGGCTCCAGCCATCCAAAGTTGACCCAGGCGGTGTTGCTGATGGAAGCCAACATCGAAGAACCGCTGACCACCGACGAAATCGCCCAGCATGTCTGCGTGTCGCGACGACAACTCGAACGCATCTTCAAGCAATACCTCAATCGCGTTCCCAGCCAGTACTACCTGGAATTGCGCCTTAACAAAGCGCGCCAGATGCTCATGCAAACCAGCAAGTCGATCATCCAGATCGGCCTGTCGTGCGGCTTCTCCTCGGGGCCGCATTTCTCCAGCGCCTACCGCAATTTCTTCGGCGCCACGCCGCGTGAAGACCGTAACCAGCGACGTAGCAGCAGCCCGTTCGAGTTGTCGTCGGTGCCTTCCGAGCGCGGTTGAGCATTTTTTACTCCTCACCTTCTTCTTCGGAGGAAGTGCCGTTGTCTGTTGCTTCTGGCTGCCGGGCTTCAGGCACGTCAAAGTCCACAGCTGTACGACGATAATAATGGCGCAGCTTGGCGATCGTCTCGGCAGAGAAGGGGTTGCCGCTGAGATTGAAACCGTCGGCCCTGTCCGCGTCCAGTTCAAACAGGTCGTCAGGCAGCTCGGTCATTTGGTTGTTGCTCAAGTCCAGAATCTCAAGCCGTGGCAGGTTGAACACCCCATTAGGCGGCTCAGTGAGGCCGGCATTTTCGATCATCAGGGTCTCCAGGTCGGACATGTTGCTGACGTCGGGAGAAACTCCCAGGCTGGTGTTGTCGCTCAAGTCCAGGTATTCAAGCGCGTGCAGCTCGCTCAAGCCTGCGGCACTGTGTTGCGTCAAACGGACATCGCTTTGAGTCAGGGTGAGTCGCTTGAGCTTCGGCAGGTTGAATACACCGGCAGGCATGTCTTGCAATGCGTAGCGGTGGATAAACAGGCTTTCCAGGTTGGTAAAGCCCTCGAGAAATCCCGTCGGGATCGATGTGGTGTTTTCTCCCCGCAGTTCCAGCCTTGAAACATGCTCGAAATCAACCCTAAGTACCGGCAGGTCGCCGATCAATGGCACGGCGAGTGTCATGTCGTGGGAGTTTGTCGATGGCCCTTGCTCAGCGTTGAGGCTGGTTTCCCGTCGCCAGCCTTCCTCCAGCATTGCCTTGAACCGGTCCCGCAGGATTTGTTGTCGCGCCCGCGTTTCTTCGTCCATGGGGGCGCCGGCGTGCTGGTCGGGTACGTTTGCCGCCCATTCTGCCAAGTCTGCTTGTAGTCGCTCGTAGTCTGCTTTCAGGCGTACCAGTCTTGCCATTGAGTCATCCAGCCCGCCGGGCAGCCTGAAAATAAAGTTATTGGCTTCATTGTCGGTATAGGTGGGGTAGAGCTCATGGACTAGCCGACGTTCGGCAGGATGGGCGTCTGCGCCAAAGTGTTCGCCGGTTCTCTGGCAATAGTTTTTTATGCTTTCAAGCGTTGCGCGTGAGAGTGGATTGCCTGACAAGTCAATGGCTCTAGCGGTTTCCCAGGGTACGTCGAAGAGGGCGGCGGGCAGCCTCCTCACGTAATTGTTACTGAGGTTGGCGCTGGTCAGCCGAGGGCGGTTGAGCAGGCCTTCGGGCCATTGGGCAATGTTGGTTCGGCTCAGGTTCAGCGTCTGCAGGTGGGTGATGGGTCTGAGGTCGGGAGAGAGTGATAGTTGGTTGTTGTTGGAGAGGTCCAGATGTCGAAGCCCGGTCAACGTCGCAAGGTTTGCACGGTTTTGAATGGATAAGTGGAGGTTGCAGTTGCGCAGCGTCAGGCTGTTGAGATCGGGCATCCCTAGTATCTCGGGGGGGATGGCCGTGATGGCAAGATCGCTGATATTCAGTGTGCGCAATTTGGGAAAGCTAGCCAGGAAGGCGGTTGCGTTCCGGGTGGTGCGATAGCCCTTCAGGTTCAGGGTGGAGATGAAGTGGAAGCGCGCATCCAGTGTCGGCAGTTCGCCATACACGGCCTCGAGTTGCAATAGGTGGCCTTCGCTAAAGGTCGGGTCCGCTGGTGTTTCATTGCGCCAGGCACCGATCAGTTGTTGGCGCCACCTCCAGCGGCTGAGTCGCTCATCGGTGGCGGTCTGGGGAGGGAGCGGTATTTCGGTGCCAAGCAAGGTGCGCGGAGTATTTCGGTACCAGGCCGAAAGGCTGTCTTCGAACCGTAAAAACTCGCTCTTGAGGTACTGAAGCGTGCGCAGTGGCGAGCCGGGCAGGTTTTGCAGGAAGCTCAGCGTACTGCTCACTTGTGCCGGGTTCAGGCGGGGGTATAGCTCAAGCAGCAACTGCGCCTCCGGGCTGTTCAGGTGTGCCGCGTTCGCGTCGTAGCCCTCCATGCCGCCGGGCAGGCGCATCAAGTTTGGGTCGTAAAAGGGTTTGCGCACAGGGTGTTCGGCCAGCAGCTTACCCAGCGCTTCACGCGCCAAAGTGTGTTGACGCAAGGTTTGTCTCAGCTGCGGACCTTGGCCAATATGAATGCCCAGTGCGTTGCGTTGTTCGTCAGGCAATGCTTGGAGTAGTGCCGTGTAAAAGTCGGTCTCTCCAAACAAAGTGCCTTTGCCGTCCTCGGGAATGTAATCGCCCTCGACGGTGCGCACGAGGGTGCGTTGTATGGGGGCCTGAAGGCTGCCGATAGCATCTCGCACCTTGCCGGTACGGCTGAAATCGGTGACGACCAGGCGCACCTGTGGCGACCACCCCGGCAGATTTTCCAGCGAATGCAGGGCGAGCCGGTGTGTGTCGTTGCTTTCCAGTGCGTCCATGTACAGCCCTTCGTGGGCCCGACTGATTCGGACTTCATGAGCGGCCCAGCGCGCGCTCAATCAGCGACGTGGGCACTTTGCCTTGATCGATGTCCAGCAGCTCTTGGCCGGTGGCGCCGCGTAGTATTTCTTCGGCCATGCTCGTTGGCAGGCCAGAGGTGGTGTCCATGATCTTCTGCACGCGCGGGTCATCGGTTATTTCCACTGTCCGATAGCGCGAGTCAAACAGGCTGGCGCGTTTGTTTTGGGCTTGGCGTGCCAACCGTTTGCGCAGTTTGGCGACGCGCACGTGCAGTTGAGCGATGGGGGTGCCGAAATCTTCTTCCAGCAAGGTTTTGCGCTCTGACTCGTTCAAGGTTTCCAGCAGGGTTTTCAACAGGTCGCCGTTGTTCATCTGGGCTTCGTGTATCTGTGCCACGGCGGCGTTCGCCTTGCCTTGATGCTCCCAGACGGTTTCACCTTTTGCGTTCAGAAATCGCAGCGTCTTGGATTCGGGCCACAGGCCGGTCTGGCTCAGCAGCCACAGTTGGGTCTGTGGATCGGCTTGTCGATAAACCAGAGGATCGTCGCTGTTCATCTGGTCGATGAAGTCTTGCAATTGCTCATCGATCCTGACGCGCTTGAGTGTGTCGACCAGCAGTGGGGGCGGCGGCTGGCGGTCCATATACATCTTGCGCAGAACGCCGTCGTCGGCCCCGCTGATGCGATGGGCCAGTTCAAGGCCCGCTTCACTGATGTCGTCAGCCAGTGGGCCGAGGCGGCTCAGCAGGGTCGTGCGATCCCACGTCAGCGGGCGATCATGCGGCATCAACCAAGCCCCCTTGTCGTTGCCGATTACCGGTGGGCGGTAGGCGTGCGCGCGGGTGGGGTGTGCAAGGACCGTGTCGCCCGATTGTTGCGTGACCGAAAAATGCCGTCCGTTGAGCGCCAGGATCTGTTTACCTGAGTGGGCATGCAGCCCCTGCTGGTCGGGGCGTGAACCGGCGGCGAGCTGAATGTCATGGGCGTAGGGGGCCGGGTCGGGGTTCCACAGGCGGGCTTTACCATCCGTGTTGACCTGCGTGAGCGAGTCAAAAAAGTCCCACAGCTCCTTCGGCAGCGCCTGTCGCAGCAGACCCTCGGCAATCAGTGCGCCGACCGCAAACAAGCCCAGTTGAACCATTTGCTCAAGGATGGACATCAGGTGTTCGAATGCCTGGCGCTTGAGGCCTTCGGCCCAATCGAAGATGCCTTCGAAGACCTCATCAAGCAGTTGATAGGCGGTATAGCCGAGCATCAGCAACCCTAGCGGGGGAACGAAAGGCGCGGCGATGAACGCAGCGATTTCAAGAATGGATTCACCGATTTTTTGCACAATGTCCCAGCGTCGCCAGCGTGCTTGGCTATCGGCGTCGGCGGTGGGTATGGCCGTCACCCGCGCGTCATTGAGCAGTTTGTCGAGTTTGCTTTCGTACAGGTGCTCGTACAGGTTGCCGCTGATTTTTTCTGCGTTGAATTGCAATTGGGGGTTGGCTATCGGCTCGTCGCGCCATGTGGGCCGTGAGTCGCCGGCGATCTGCTCGTGCCAGACGACTTGCGACAAGCGGTTGTTGAGATCGGCAAAGAAGTAGCCACGGTGTTCCTGGTTGACGAAACGGCTGAAAAACGCCTGGTAGTCGGCGTTGCGTAGCTTGTTGGCCAGGTCCTGCATAAACACTGTGCCGTTGAGGTAATACTTGAGGGGGGACTGCGGGTCGCCGGGGATGTAGGCCACCACCGGGACTGCGCTGCGGTGTAACTCCAGGTCGGCGGCGAACAATACGATGCCGGTCAGCGGTGCGTTCATCAGGCTCAGGTCGTGGCTGAACAGCTTCTTGCCGGCAAGCTCGGCGCCAAAGTTATTCAGGCAGAGTTCCAACGCACGAAAGGCCGTGGGCGTCACATCCTTTTTCAGCCGCGCCATTTGCAGGCTGGCCCGTGCTTCGGCTTTCAGGCTCTGGATGACCTTGTTACGCAATCGGGCCTTGAGAACAGCGTTCTGGAAACCGAAAAATTGCTTCAGGTAGCGCTGATAGTGCGTGCCAATATCCAGCTGGCGGCACAACCCGATGAATTGCGCGATGCTGATTTGGTCGCGTACCGCAGGCAGCGTGTCGAACTGCCCTGAGCCGGACGGTTCGGTAATGAAGGTCGACTCTGGGGTGTAAGCCGTTGCTTTGCTCTCATCCGCATCGAAGTTGTGCAGCGCCGCCGCCACCAGCGACACCGTCCAGGACTTGACTGCACCGGTCTCGATGGGAAGCAAGGGGAGGGTCAAAGGGGTATACAGGCGCAGATAGGTGGTGCTGACATCGGACTCCACATCAAATTGTTGCTTGAGTGCCTGTTGCAGCAAAGGGGCCGCAAATGCCTGGGGTGACTGGAGCGTCGCCAGGGCCGTATCAACCCGGTTTTGCGCCTCCCAGCTGGCCTGCACTGCATTTTTGACGGGGACGTGTTGCGAGCGATTGGCGTCACTCTGCCAATCGCTGAATTCGAGCCGGATGTTCTGCAAGGCTTGGCGTTTGTCGTTTGAAGCGTTCCCGAGCCATTTTGGAAGGTGGGTGTGAGCCCCAGCGGGTACTCTGCTTGCTGCGTCGATAAGGCTTTGGGCGATAGTAGCTGTGGACACGTGGCTAATCCTTCAGTGATCAATAGCGTCTGCGTCATCACATCAAGCCTGGTAGCCGAAAGGGCAGCGAATAGTTAGGGCGTACAAAGAAAATCAGCATGCCGTGCCTCTGCCTCTCAAGCGGCACACCGTTTAAACTGCGCCATTGCGACGCTATTTGTCGCATTGGCGTAAACCCGCCAAAATCGCGGGTTGGCGCTATAAGAAGTTGTCGCTTGGCGGCAAGGCCGCGCTGAAAACTGTCCTTACAATCCCTGCATCGCCCGCCAGTTCCAGGCAGGCGTTCCTCTTCAGGAGACTCCGATGTCCGTTGAGCAAGCCCCGGTGCAACGTGCCGATTTCGACCAGGTCATGGTGCCTAACTACGCGCCTGCCGCCTTCATCCCCGTGCGTGGCGAAGGCTCCCGTGTCTGGGACCAGGCGGGTCGCGAGCTGATCGACTTTGCCGGCGGCATCGCGGTCAACGTGTTGGGCCACGCCCACCCGGCGCTGGTCGGAGCACTGACCGGACAGGCCAACAAGCTGTGGCACGTCTCCAACGTCTTCACCAATGAGCCGGCGCTGCGCCTGGCCCATAAGCTGATCGACGCCACCTTTGCCGAGCGCGTGTTCTTCTGCAACTCCGGCGCTGAGGCCAACGAGGCTGCGTTCAAGCTGGCTCGTCGCGTCGCGTTCGACCGTTTCGGCACCGAGAAGTACGAGATCATCGCCGCATTGAACAGCTTCCACGGCCGTACCCTGTTCACCGTCAACGTCGGTGGCCAGTCCAAGTACTCCGATGGGTTCGGTCCTAAAATCACCGGTATCACGCACGTTCCTTATAACGACCTGGCTGCGCTGAAAGCCGCCGTGTCGGACAAGACCTGCGCCGTTGTACTGGAGCCGATCCAAGGCGAAGGCGGCGTACTGCCGGCCGAGCTGGCTTACCTGCAAGGCGCCCGCGAGCTGTGCGACGCGAACAACGCGCTGCTGGTGTTCGACGAAGTGCAGACCGGCATGGGCCGCAGCGGCCACCTGTTCGCTTACCAGCTTTACGGCGTGACCCCGGACATTCTCACCAGCGCCAAGAGCCTGGGCGGCGGTTTCCCGATTGCGGCGATGCTCACCACCGAAGCGCTGGCCAAGCACCTGGTGGTCGGCACCCACGGCACCACCTACGGCGGCAACCCGTTGGCGTGCGCGGTGGCTGAAGCGGTGATCGACGTGATCAACACCCCAGAAGTGCTGGCTGGCGTGAATGCCAAGCACGACCTGTTCAAGGCGCGCCTGGAGCAGATCGGCAAGCAGTACGGCATCTTCACCGAAGTGCGTGGCATGGGCCTGTTGCTCGGTTGCGTACTGAGCGAAGCGTTCAAGGGCAAGGCCAAGGACGTGTTCAACGCGGCCGAGAAAGAAAACCTGATGATCCTGCAAGCCGGCCCGGACGTAGTGCGTTTCGCGCCGAGTTTGGTGGTGGAAGAGGCGGATATCAAGGAAGGCCTGGACCGTTTTGAGCGTGCTGTGAAAGTGCTGACGCAAGGCTGATGACCCTTCACCACCTGGCACGCCGGGTGGTGAACCGAATTGTGTGTGTGCCGGGCCCGCCCGGCATTTTTTCCTCTGTGCAGGCTCCAGGCCTGCCTGTTTTTCGAGTTAAGGAGTGACACCATGCTGGTGATGCGCCCCGCGCAAATGGCTGATCTGGGCGAGGTACAGCGTCTGGCTGCGGACAGCCCGATTGGTGTCACCTCCTTGCCGGACGATGTGGAACGCCTCAGCGACAAGATCGCCGCCAGCGAAGCGTCCTTCGCGGCCGAGGTCAGTTTCAACGGCGAAGAGAGTTATTTCTTCGTGCTCGAAGACACCGAGACCGGCAAGCTCGCCGGTTGCTCGGCCATCGTCGCCTCCGCCGGCTACTCGGAACCCTTCTACAGCTTCCGTAACGAGACCTTCGTGCACGCCTCTCGCGAGCTGAAGATCCACAACAAGATCCACGTGCTCTCCCAGTGCCACGACCTCACCGGCAACAGCCTGCTCACCAGCTTTTACGTGGTGCCTGAGCTGGTCGGTTCGCCGTGGTCGGAACTCAATTCCCGTGGCCGCCTGCTGTTCGTGGCCAGCCACCCCGAGCGCTTTGCCGACTCGGTGGTGACCGAGATCGTCGGCTACAGCGATGAGAACGGTGACTCACCGTTCTGGGACGCCATCGGTCGCAACTTCTTCGACCTCAACTATGCCGCCGCCGAGCGCCTGTGCGGGCTGAAAAGCCGTACCTTCCTCGCCGAGCTGATGCCGCACTACCCGATCTACGTGCCGCTGCTGCCGGACGAGGCCCAGGAAGCCATGGGCCAGGTGCACCCGCGTGCGCAGATCACCTTCGACATCCTCATGCGCGAAGGCTTCGAGACTGACCATTACATCGACATCTTCGACGGTGGCCCGACGCTGCATGCGCGGGTTTCGGGCATTCGCTCGATTGCCCAGAGCCGCGTGGTGCCGGTGAAGATTGGTGAGATGGTCAAGGGTGTCGGTCGCCAGTACCTGGTGAGCAACGCGCAGTTGCAGGATTACCGCGCGGTGATGCTGGAACTGGACTACGCGCCGGGTAAACCGGTGACGTTGGACCTCGCAGCGGCCGAAGCCCTGGGTGTTGGCGAAGGCGCGAGTGTGCGCCTGGTAGCGGTTTAAAAAGAGAGTTTCGCGGGTGGCTGACAACAGCGGCCCGTTCGAGGAGATAGCATGATCGTTCGTCCCGTACGCAGCAGCGATTTACCGGCCCTGATTGATCTGGCGCGCAGCACCGGCACCGGCCTCACCACCTTGCCGGCCAACGAAGAGCGCCTGACCCACCGTGTGGGCTGGGCCGAGAAAACCTTTCGCGGCGACGCCGGGCGCGGCGATGCCGACTACCTGTTCGTGCTGGAAAACGACGAAGGCCGCGTGGTGGGGATTTCCGCCATTGCTGGCGCCGTTGGCCTGCGTGAGCCTTGGTACAACTTCCGGGTCGGCCTGACGGTCAGCGCCTCCCAGGAGCTGAATATCTACCGCGAGATCCCGACGTTGTTCCTGGCCAACGACCTCACCGGCAACTCCGAGCTGTGCTCGTTGTTCCTGCACGCCGATTACCGCACCGGCCTCAACGGCCGCATGCTGGCCAAGGCGCGCCTGCTGTTTATTGCGGAGTTCCCGCAACTGTTTGGCAACAAGATCATTGCCGAGATGCGCGGTGTGTCCAACGACGCGGGGCGTTCGCCGTTCTGGGAAAGCCTGGGCCGGCATTTTTTCAAGATGGAATTCAGCCAGGCCGACTACCTCACCGGTGTGGGCAACAAGGCGTTTATCGCCGAACTGATGCCGAAGTTTCCGCTGTACAGCTGCTTCCTGTCCGAGGATGCGCGCAACGTGATCGGCAAGGTCCACCCGGACACCGAGCCGGCGCTGAGCATGCTCAAGAGCGAAGGCTTCAGCTATCAGGGCTATGTCGACATCTTCGACGCGGGACCTGCAGTGGAATGTGAAACCACCAAGATCCGCGCCGTACGCGATAGCCAGTCGCTGGTGCTGGCCATCGGCACGCCGGGGGATGATGCCACGCCATTCCTGATCCATAACCGTAAGCGCGAAGAGTGCCGCATCACCGCCGCACCGGCCCGCCTGGCGGCAGGCACGCTGGTGGTCGATCCGCAGACCGCCAAGCGCCTGCAACTGGTGGTGGGTGATCAAGTGCGTGCTGTTCCGTTGTCTGCTGCTCGGGAGTCGAAATAATGAATTCGCTGTATATCGCAGGTAGCTGGTTGGCTGGCCAGGGTGAGCTGTTTGAATCGCGCAACCCGGTGACTCAGCAGGTGCTGTGGGCTGGCACCGGCGCGACGGCGGAGCAGGTTGAGTCTGCCGTGCAGGCTGCACGCCAGGCGTTTCCGGCCTGGGCCAAGCGCCCGCTGGAAGAACGCATCGCTATTCTGGAAACCTTCGCCGCCACCCTGAAAAGCCGCGCCGACGAAATCGCCCGTTGCATCGGTGAGGAAACCGGCAAGCCGCTGTGGGAATCGGCCACTGAAGTCACCAGCATGGCCAACAAGATCGCGATCTCGGTGCAAAGCTACCGCGAGCGTACCGGCGAGAAGAGCGGCCCCCTGGGCGACGCCACCGCCGTGCTGCGGCACAAGCCGCACGGCGTGGTGGCGGTGTTTGGCCCGTACAACTTCCCTGGCCATTTGCCCAACGGCCATATTGTCCCGGCGCTGCTGGCGGGTAACACCGTGCTGTTCAAGCCGAGCGAGTTGACCCCCAAGGTTGCCGAGCTGACCGTGCAATGCTGGATCGAAGCCGGGTTGCCGGCGGGTGTGTTGAACCTGCTGCAAGGCGCGCGGGAAACCGGTATCGCGCTGGCGGCCAACCCCGGTATCGACGGGTTGTTCTTCACTGGCTCGAGCCGCACTGGCAATCATCTGCATCAGCAATTCTCCGGGCGCCCGGACAAGATCCTCGCGCTGGAAATGGGCGGCAACAACCCGTTGGTGGTGGACGAAGTCGCGGATGTGGATGCGGCGGTGTACACCATTGTCCAATCGGCATTTATCTCGGCCGGCCAGCGTTGCACCTGTGCCCGTCGCCTGTTGGTGCCGGAAGGCGCGTGGGGTGATGCGTTGCTCGCGCGTCTGGTGGCGGTCAGCTCGACAATTGAAGTGGGTGCGTTCGACCAGCAGCCGACACCGTTCATGGGCTCGGTGATCTCCCTCGCGGCGGCCAAAGCTTTGATGGACGCCCAGGAACTGATGCTCGCCAATGGCGCCGTGGCGCTGCTGGAAATGACTCAGCCCCAGGACCAGGCCGCCCTGCTGACCCCCGGCATCATCGACGTGACTGGCGTGAGCGAGCGCGAAGACGAAGAACTGTTCGGCCCGCTGTTGCAGGTGATCCGCTACGCTGATTTCGAAGCGGCGATTGCCGAGGCCAACAACACCCAGTACGGCTTGGCCGCCGGTTTGTTGTCGGACTCCGAAGCACGCTACCAGCAGTTCTGGCTGGAAAGCCGCGCGGGCATCGTCAACTGGAACAAACAACTGACCGGCGCCGCCAGTACCGCGCCGTTTGGTGGAGTAGGGGCGTCGGGCAACCATCGCGCCAGTGCCTATTACGCGGCGGATTATTGCGCGTACCCGGTGGCCTCGCTTGAGACCCCGAGCCTGGTGTTGCCAGCCGCGCTGACACCCGGCGTGCGATTGCCCTGATTGCTATTGATGCCTATAAAAATACAGATGTTCGTGGAGCCTCGCTGATGAAATCCTATGAAGTCAATTTTGACGGTCTAGTGGGGCCGACCCATAACTACGGCGGTTTGTCCTTCGGCAACGTCGCGTCCCAGAGCAACAGCCAGCAGCATTCCAACCCCAAGGAAGCGGCGTTGCAGGGCCTGCAGAAGATGAAAGCCCTGATGGACATGGGTTTTGTGCAAGGGGTGTTGGCACCTCAGGAACGTCCTGATGTGGCCGCCTTGCGCAGCCTGGGTTTCAGCGGCACCGACGCCCAAGTGATCCAGCAAGCGGCCAAGGATGCGATGCCGTTGCTGGTCGCGAGTTGCTCCGCATCGAGCATGTGGGTGGCCAACGCCGCCACCGTCAGCCCAAGCGCCGACACCTTTGACGGCCGCGTGCATTTCACCGCCGCCAACCTCAACTGCAAATACCACCGCAGCATCGAGCACCCGACCACCAGCCGTGTGCTGGGCGCGATGTTTGCCGATCAGAAGTACTTCGCCCACCACGCCGCGTTGCCGGCGGTGGCGCAGTTCGGTGATGAAGGCGCGGCCAACCACACGCGCTTCTGCCGTGACTATGGCGAAGCGGGCGTCGAGTTCTTTGTGTTTGGTCGCAGCGCGTTCGACCCCCGTTACCCGGCGCCGCAGAAATATCCGGCGCGCCAGACCCTTGAAGCCTCTCAGGCCGTCGCACGCCTGCACGGCTTGAAGGATGACGGCGTGGTCTACGCCCAGCAGAACCCAGCGGTAATCGATGCCGGCGTGTTCCACAATGACGTCATCGCGGTCGGCAACGGCGAAGTGCTGTTCTATCACGAGGATGCGTTCCTCAATACCGAGCAGATGCTCGCCGAACTGCAAGGAAAATTGGGCAAGTTGGGCGGCAACTTCCAGTCCGTCTGCGTGCCCCGCGCCCAGGTCAGTGTCGAAGACGCGGTACGTTCCTACCTGTTCAACAGCCAATTGTTGAGTCGCGCTGACGGCTCGATGCTGCTGATCGTGCCGGAAGAGTGCCGTGCCAATGAGCGCGTCTGGCAGTACCTGCAAGGCCTGACTGCCGCCGGTGGCCTGATCCGCGAAGTGAAGGTGTTCGACCTCAAGCAAAGCATGCAGAACGGCGGCGGCCCGGCGTGCCTGCGTTTACGTGTGGCGTTGAACGAAACGGAACTGGCGGCGGTGAATCCAGGGGTTATCATGACCGCGCCGTTGTACGAAACACTGACTCAGTGGGTAGGCAAGCACTACCGCGACAGCCTGCGCGAAAGCGACTTGGCTGACCCGCAATTGCTGCTTGAATGCCGGACGGCACTGGATGAACTGACGCAAATCCTTAAACTGGGCGCTGTTTATCCTTTCCAGATCAATTAAACGCCGCATGGCTGAGAGCTATTTATGACCACCGACACCCTGAAACTGATTCTTGAAGACACCGACGGCACCCAGCTGGAAACTTCCTGCACCCGCGTCGCCGTGGTCTGGCAGGGCAAGGAGATCTGGATCCAGCACGACGGCCGTGGCCAACTGCTGATCGGTGTGGACGTGGAAGAAGGCGACGCCGAATACGCCAACCTGCTGATGCGCCCACTGGCCACCAACCTGATGAGCCTGCAACTGGAAATGGAACCGGCCGACGTTGAAGGTGATGACGACGATCACGTCCACGGCCCAGGCTGCAACCA
Organism: Pseudomonas sp. DWRC2-2; assembly: GCF_049897885.1. Classification (NCBI taxonomy): domain Bacteria; kingdom Pseudomonadati; phylum Pseudomonadota; class Gammaproteobacteria; order Pseudomonadales; family Pseudomonadaceae; genus Pseudomonas; species Pseudomonas sp. DWRC2-2. The sequence goes on along the minus strand of NZ_JAFCXD010000001.1, from coordinate 1,376,833 downwards.
CTAAGGAAGCTGCGTATGCTCGCCCTCGGCAAACTGCTTGAACTGACCCTCGCCGGTCGCGAACCGGCGCAAAAAATTCAACTGACTGTCGACGGCGTGCAGATGCGCTGGCTCAGCGAGGGCGCGCTTGAAGTGCGTCCGCCGCAGGCTCAAGACAATGGCAGTGACCTGCTGTTGTCGTCCGGCATCCATGGCAACGAGACGGCACCGATCGAACTGCTCGACCGCCTGTTGCATGGCATTGCCCGTGGGGAGATCAAGCCCCGCACCCGTATTTTGTTCCTGTTCGGCAACCCCGAGGCCATGCGCCGCGGCGAGCGTTACCTCGAACTGGACGTCAACCGGCTATTCAATGGCCGTCATGAAAACAACATCGGCCCCGAAGCCATGCGCGCCGCCGAGCTGGAGCAACTGGCCCGTACCTTCTTCAGCCTGCCGGGCCGTTCGCGCCTGCATTACGACCTGCACACTGCCATACGCGGCTCGAAAATCGAACAGTTTGCGCTGTACCCGTGGAAGGAGGGCCGTCAGCATTCGCGCCATGAACTGGCCCGTCTGCGTGCCGCCGGCATGGAAGCGGTGCTGTTGCAGAACAAGACCTCGATCACCTTCACCGCGTTTACCTACGAGCAGTTGGAGGCCGAAGCCTTCACGCTGGAACTGGGTAAGGCGAGACCGTTCGGACAGAACCAGGGCGTGGATGTGTCGCGCCTGGAGATCCGCCTGAAGCAGATCATCGAAGGCACTGAACCTGAGACATCCAGCCTGGATGGATTGAAACTGTTTGCCGTGTCCCGTGAGGTCATCAAGCACAGCGACGCCTTTCTGATGCACCTGCCTGCTGACGTAGAAAACTTCTCGCCGCTGGCGCAGGGGTATCTGCTCGCTGAAGACGTGGCCAAGACCCGTTGGGTGATCGAAGAAGACGGTGCGCGCATCATCTTCCCTAATCCGAAGGTGAAGAATGGCTTGCGCGCGGGAATTTTGATTGTGCCCACCACCGAGCACGGCCTGGTTTAATTATTCAGGTACTGTTTGCGCAGCGGTAACCCGAGTTCCTTGCGTAGCCCGTTTTCGCTGAATTGCGGCGGGTTGGTGTTGCTGGGCGGGGTGCTTGGGTCGCGGTCAAAGTCGAACGGCGGTGCCGTTGTTGGCAGGCCTACGGCTTGCAGTTCGGGGTTCTTTACCGGGTAGCGCGGCTTGGTGCCGTCGATGCCGTCCAGGCTCTCGCCACGCAACAGCGTGCCGCTGATGTGGTTCCAGGCGTGGCACAGCTCATGGAACAGGTTGATGATGCTTGGCGTTCCGGGCGTTATGTCGGTGGTGTTGTACCAGATTTTCCCGCCAAAAGACGGCTGGCCGGGCAGGTCATTATCGATAAACGGCCAGTCCCGGGTGCCGGGCGCAGGGACGAAGTGCCCGTTGAGCTTGGGGTAGAACTCATGAATGGTGATGGGTTGTCCGCTGTCGTGCGCGGCACGCTCCAGTTGCGCGAGCAATCGTTGCCCGGTCGGTGAACTGAGCAGCAGGCTTAAATCGTCATTGACCCGCTGGACGAATTGCGCACTGCCTTGCACAACTAGTCCGCTCTGGTTCAGGGGTTTGGGCTCCAAATGAACCGCATGGGAAGCCAACTGGCCGGGAGGAAGGTCATCCGGCACGTCCGGGTGCATCATCAAGGCACAGTCAACTGTCAGGCTGCTCTTGAAGTTGTAGTATGTGACGTCGTCCGCCTTGAGGCGTGTGACATCGTTGAGCCCATCGCCTGTGTAGATGACGTTGCCGGCGGGCCCCGCCTTGATCCGGTCATTACCGGGGCCACCACTGAGGATATTCGATCCTCGCCCCCCGACAATATGATCATCGCCCTGGCCTCCATCAATGAAGCAAGAGCCGTTGCCGCCGCTGATTTCGTCAGCGCCGGGACCGCCATACACGGTCATGTGGGTGTCTTGAAAACCGTGCACTTCGTCATTGCCTTCGCCCGCTTCCACATGGCAAGTGCCGTTGACGACAGCGATGAAGTCTTCGCCGGGGCCCGTGTAGAGGGTGGCCGTTTTGGCGGCGCTGACCACTCGGTCGTCGCCTTCGCCGCTGTACACAAAGATCGGCACAATCACGTTATCTTCAATATGAATTCGATCGTTACCGCCTTGGGTATACAGCACCAGTGTTTGCGTGCGCCAGTTGAGGGTGATCTCGTAGCGGGACTGGTTGATCTGCACCGTCAGTGTCAGTTGAGCGTCTAGGTGAGGGGCGGCGAAGATGTTCAGCGTGTCGTGTGTATTGAAAGTGGTGAGGCACAGTTGATCGACGTCTTCATCCCTGAACAACTTACGTTCGATGCGCACATTTTCATTTTCAAGTACTTCGTGGACTTCGATAAAGCCTGGGCCGTCGGGGCGTTCGTTGGTAGGTTCGCGCCTGGGGTCGGGGGTGAGTATAAGCGCATCAATGACGTAGACGCCTTCGGCATTTTGATGTGGGAGCATGTCGCAGTTCCTTGCGTTTAAGGGCAGGCCTTACTAAACCGCAGGAGTGAGTGCTTGAAACGGTAGATATGCAGGCGTCAAAAAAATGCCCCGACAGAGACCTGTCGGGGCATTTTTTAATCACGGGCTGCGGATGTGTCAGACCGCCAGTTTTTGCTCGCTGCGGCGGATCGCACGGACCTTGTGCAGGGTGTCGGCGCAGGTGCGTGCAGCTTCCTGGCCTTTGTGCACGAAGTGCTCGTAGAAGAAGGTGTGGTGCTCGCTGCCCGCATGGAAGTGATGCGGCGTCAGGGACACCGAGAACACCGGCACTTCTGTTTCCAGCTGAACTTGCATCAGGCCGCTGACCACCGACTGGGCAACGAATTCGTGGCGGTAGATGCCGCCGTCCACTACCAGCGCGGCAGCGACGATACCGGCGTAACGGCCGGTCTTGGCCAGCAGCTTGGCGTGCAGGGGCATTTCAAAGGCACCGCCGACTTCGAAGAAATCGATGTCCGATTCCTGGTAGCCCTGGGCGATCATTTCGGCGAGGAAGCCTTTGCGCGATTGGTCGACAATATCCTTGTGCCAGCAGGCCTGGATAAACGCGACGCGCTCGCCGTGGTGGTTCTTGCTTTTGCTGTCGATGGCGGTGGGTTGCATGTTCTGACTCCTGTTTAAGAAAAAAACAGGGCGTTATGAATCGAATGGGATTTAAGGGTACGCAAGCACACTTCGTGCGCGGCCCTTAGGTGCCAATCCCGTTCTCTCTTCATCCGGACTATGACCGTCGGCCCCGGGATCACACCGGGTCTGCTGACCTTGTCGCCGTCCTGCCTGAGCAGTTCGAGGCGCCAAGCGCTCGCGGGCTATACACATTGCGTGTAATTACCGCCGGTGGGGAATTGCACCCCGCCCTGAGAACGTTGCCACCAGAACCCTGGCGGCGGAGAGTTTTTAACACGCTTTTTCGAAAACTGCACGATTGCCGTATCGATAACCTATATCGGTTTGTTTGGTTGGTATTCGATTGAATGCAATGGGGGCTTGATATTCCGTGGCATTGCCCGCAGTAATCACACTCAAAAGGAACTTACTCAACCCTTCAGAGGCTTGTTTCATGTCTGTGATCGACCTGCGCAGCGACACCGTGACCCAACCCACCCCCGGCATGCGGGACGCGATGGCTGCTGCCCTCAGCGGCGATGACGTGTATGGCGAAGACCCCAGCGTCAATCACCTCGAAGCCGAGCTGGCCAAGCGCCTGGGCTTTGCCGCTGCGTTGTTCGTTCCGACCGGCACCATGAGCAACCTGCTGGCGTTGATGGCCCATTGTGAGCGCGGCGAGGAATACATCGTCGGCCAGCAGGCTCATACCTACAAATACGAAGGCGGTGGCGCGGCGGTGCTCGGTTCGATCCAGCCGCAACCCCTGGACGTGCAGTCCGATGGCTCACTGGACCTGGGCCAGGTACTGGCGGCGATCAAGCCCGACGACTTCCACTTCGCCCGCACCCGCTTGCTGGCGCTGGAAAACACCATGCAAGGCAAGGTATTGCCACTGGATTACCTGGCAAAGGCACGGGCGTTCACCCGTGAGCATGACCTGGCCCTGCATCTGGATGGCGCGCGGCTCTACAACGCAGCGGTCAAGCTCGGCGTGGAGGCGCGCGAGATTGCCCAGCATTTCGATTCGGTGTCGGTGTGCCTGTCCAAAGGCCTCGGCGCACCGATTGGCTCGGTGTTGTGCGGCTCCACGGCGTTGATCGCCAAGGCCCGGCGCCTGCGCAAGATGGTCGGCGGCGGCATGCGCCAGGCCGGCTCGTTGGCGGCAGCAGGGTTGTATGCCCTGGATCACCAGGTTCAGCGCCTGGCCGACGACCACGCCAACGCCCAATGGCTGGGCGATGCGTTGCGCCAAGCCGGTTATGAGGTGGAGCCAGTGCAGACCAACATGGTCTACGTGCAGATCGGTGACCAGGCCCAGGCCTTGAAGGCGTTTGCCGCCGAACGCGAGATCACGTTAAGCGCCGCCCCGCGCCTGCGCATGGTCACGCATTTGGATGTCAGCCGGGCGCAGATCGAGCAGGTCGCGCAGACATTCGTCGAATTTTCGCGGAAATGACAGTGCAGACCGTCTAATTGAACGTTTCAATCGTGTAAACACGCTGTACCACCGGCAAAGGGCCGATATAATGCGGCCCTTTGCCGTCGCTCCGTCTGATGATGTTGCGCACTGGCCTTTGGCCGCAGCCTCCGTGGAAGATCCTAATGAAAAGCGCAGAAATCCGTGAAGCCTTCCTTCGCTTCTTCGAAGAGCAAGGTCACACCCGTGTCTCCTCCAGCTCCTTGATCCCAGGCAATGACCCAACCCTGCTGTTCACCAACGCGGGGATGAACCAGTTCAAGGACTGCTTCCTGGGCCAGGAAAAGCGCGCGTACACCCGCGCCGTCAGCAGCCAGAAATGCGTCCGCGCCGGTGGCAAGCACAACGACCTGGAAAACGTCGGCTACACCGCCCGTCACCACACCTTTTTCGAAATGCTCGGCAACTTCAGCTTTGGCGATTATTTCAAGCAAGACGCGATCAACTTCGCCTGGACCTTCCTCACCGGCGTGCTGAAGCTGCCGAAGGAAAAACTCTGGGTCACCGTCTACGCCAGCGATGACGAGGCCTACGACATCTGGACCAAGGAAGTCGGCGTGCCGGCCGAGCGCATGGTGCGCATCGGCGACAACAAAGGCGCCCCGTACGCCTCCGACAACTTCTGGACCATGGGCGACACCGGCCCGTGTGGCCCGTGCACCGAGATCTTCTACGACCACGGCGCTGACATCTGGGGTGGCCCACCGGGCTCGCCAGAGGAAGACGGCGACCGTTACATCGAGATCTGGAACAACGTGTTCATGCAGTTCAACCGCACCGCCGATGGTGTGTTGCATCCGTTGCCAGCGCCGTCGGTAGACACCGGCATGGGCTTGGAGCGGATCAGTGCGGTGATGCAGCACGTGCATTCCAACTACGAGATCGACCTGTTCCAAAGCCTGCTGGCCGCAGCAGCCAAGGCCATTGGTTGCGCCAATGAAGACCAGGCTTCGCTGAAAGTCGTCGCTGACCACATCCGTTCCTGCGGCTTCCTGATTGCCGACGGCGTGTTGCCGTCCAACGAAGGCCGTGGCTATGTGCTGCGTCGCATCATCCGTCGTGCTTGCCGCCACGGTAACAAGCTGGGCGCCAATGGCAGCTTCTTCTACCAGATCGTCGCGGCCCTGGTGGCCGAGATGGGCGAAGCCTTCCCGGAGCTCAAGCAGAACCAGGCGCACATCGAGCGCGTACTGAAGGCCGAAGAAGAGCAGTTCGCCAAGACCCTGGAGCAGGGCCTGAAGATCCTCGAGCAAGACCTTGCCAACCTGCAAGGCACCGTGGTGCCGGGCGATGTGGTGTTCAAGCTCTACGACACCTACGGTTTCCCGATGGACCTGACAGGCGACATTGCCCGTGAGCGCAACCTGACCCTCGACGAGGAAGGTTTCGAACGTGAGATGGATGCCCAGCGTGTGCGCGCTCGTTCGGCCAGCTCGTTCGGCATGGACTACAACAGCCTGGTCAAGGTTGACGTGGCCACCGAGTTCACCGGCTACAAGGCCACCAGCGGTTCGGCCAAAGTGGTTGCCCTCTATAAAGAAGGCCAGTCGGTTGACGTATTGAATGAAGGTGACGACGGTGTGGTGGTCCTGGACCAGACGCCGTTCTACGCCGAATCCGGTGGCCAGATTGGCGACTGTGGTTTCCTGAAAGCCGCGTCCGGTCGTTTTGACGTGCGCGACACCACCAAGACCGGCGGCGCATTCCTGCACCACGGTGTGCTGGCTTCGGGCAGCCTCACCGTCGGTTCGCCGGTGGATGCACAGGTGGACGCCGATGTGCGTCACGCCACCTCGCTGAACCACTCGGCCACGCACTTGCTGCACGCTGCGCTGCGTCAGGTACTGGGCGATCACGTGCAACAAAAGGGTTCGTTGGTCGACAGCCAGCGCCTGCGCTTCGACTTCAGCCACTTTGAAGCGATCAAGCCGGAGCAGATCAAGGCCCTGGAAGACATCGTCAACGCCGAGATTCGCAAGAACACTGCGGTAGAAACCGAAGAAACCGATATCGAGACTGCAAAAGCCAAGGGCGCCATGGCGCTGTTCGGCGAGAAGTACGGCGACAGCGTGCGCGTACTGAGCATGGGTGGCGACTTCTCGGTAGAACTGTGTGGCGGTATCCACGCCAACCGTACCGGCGACATCGCCCTGCTGAAGATCATCAGCGAAGGTGGCGTGGCGTCCGGTGTGCGTCGTATCGAGGCGGTCACCGGCGCTGCGGCCCTGGCCTACCTCAATGCAGCAGAAGAACAACTCAAGGAAGCGGCCAGCCTGGTCAAGGGCAGCCGCGACAACCTGATCGACAAACTGTCCGCTGTGCTGGAGCGTAACCGCGCCCTGGAGAAACAGCTGGAGCAGTTGCAAGCCAAGGCAGCCAGCGCGGCGGGCGAAGATCTGTCGGCTTCGGCGGTGGACGTCAAGGATGTGAAGGTTTTGGCCGCACGCCTGGACGGTCAGGACGGCAAGGCGCTGTTGGCCTTGGTCGATCAGTTGAAGAACAAGCTCGGCCGCGCAGTGATCCTGCTCGGCGGTGTCCATGAGGATAAGGTCGTTCTGGTTGCCGGTGTAACCAAGGACCTGACTGGCCAACTCAAGGCCGGTGATTTGATGAAGCAAGCCGCCGCGGCAGTGGGCGGGAAGGGCGGTGGTCGTCCGGACATGGCGCAAGGCGGTGGTGTAGACGCCGGCAGCCTGGACGCAGCCCTGGCCCTGACCGTGCCGTTTGTCGAGGCAGGTATTTAAGGCACTGTTAACCGGCCCGTGGTCTAGTCACGGGCCTGTTCGGTGCTGGTTGATTGGATATTAGGCGCCCCTTTACGGGCTGAGGCGGCTTAGAAATGGCTTTGATCGTACAGAAATTTGGAGGCACCTCGGTCGGTTCTGTCGAAAGAATCGAGCAGGTGGCCGACAAGGTTAAGAAATTCCGCGATGCCGGCGACGACCTGGTGGTGGTGCTGTCGGCCATGAGCGGCGAGACCAATCGCCTGATCGATCTGGCCAAGGCAATCAGTGGTGATCAACAGCCGCTCCCGCGTGAGCTGGATGTGATCGTGTCCACCGGCGAGCAGGTGACCATCGCCTTGCTGGCCATGGCGCTGAACAAGCGCGGTGTGCCGGCGGTGTCCTACACTGGCAGCCAGGTGCGCATCCTGACCGACAGCGCGCACACCAAGGCGCGCATCCTGCAGATCGACGATCAGAAAATCCGTACGGATCTGAAAGCCGGTCGCGTGGTAGTTGTAGCGGGCTTCCAGGGTGTGGACGAGCAGGGCAACATCACCACCCTTGGACGTGGCGGTTCGGACACCACCGGCGTGGCGCTGGCAGCGGCGCTGAAGGCCGATGAATGCCAGATCTACACCGATGTGGACGGCGTCTACACCACTGACCCGCGTGTGGTGTCCGTGGCCCAGCGCCTGGACAAGATCACCTTTGAAGAGATGCTGGAAATGGCCAGCCTCGGTTCCAAGGTGTTGCAGATCCGTGCGGTGGAATTCGCCGGCAAGTACAACGTTCCGCTGCGCGTATTGCACAGCTTCAAAGAGGGTCCGGGCACCCTCATTACTATTGATGAAGAGGAATCCATGGAACAGCCGATCATTTCCGGTATCGCTTTCAACCGTGATGAAGCCAAGCTGACTATCCGTGGCGTGCCAGACACCCCGGGCGTGGCCTTCAAGATCCTGGGCCCTATCAGCGGCGCGAACATTGAAGTCGACATGATCGTGCAGAACGTTTCGCACGATAACACCACCGATTTCACCTTCACCGTGCACCGCAACGAGTACGATGCGGCGGAGCGGATCCTGCAGAACACTGCGAAGGAGATTGGCGCTCGTGAAGTGGTCGGCGATACCAAGATCGCCAAGGTGTCGATCGTGGGTGTGGGCATGCGCTCTCACGCGGGCGTTGCCAGCCGCATGTTCGAAGCCCTGGCCAAGGAAAGCATCAACATCCAGATGATCTCCACGTCGGAAATCAAGGTCTCGGTGGTGATTGAAGAGAAATACCTGGAACTGGCTGTACGCGCTTTGCATACCGCCTTTGAGTTGGACGCTCCGGCCCGACAGGGCGAGTGATGCAGTGCCAGGAAGGCGCGGTTTACCGCGCCTTTCCTTTTTTTGTAGGGCGCATGTTCTTTTGCGTGCGCTCGACAATACTTAGGCGGGTAGGGCTATGGCCCTTGGGTTGTAGGTCGAAGGCCTTTTTTTTGCAGACTGTTGTTCCTGAACTGAAATGCGTGAGGAGAAAGGTATGCTGATTCTGACTCGTCGTTGCGCAGAAAGCCTGATTATCGGTGATGGCGAAATCACCGTGACCGTGCTCGGCGTCAAAGGCAATCAAGTGCGTATCGGGGTTAACGCTCCGAAAGAGGTAGCGGTACACCGCGAGGAAATCTACCTGCGGATCAAGAAAGAGAAGGACGAAGAACCAAGCCTTTAATTTTTATCGTTTTTTATGTTTGCAAACGGGGATGAACGTGGTTAATATACGCCCCGTGTTGCGGAGAGCTGGCCGAGTGGCCGAAGGCGCTCCCCTGCTAAGGGAGTACACCTCAAAAGGGTGTCGGGGGTTCGAATCCCCCGTTCTCCGCCATTATTTGCTTAGTACGTTGCAATCTGGTTTTTTCGCTAAGTTGTTGAAAATTAACGAAAAAATAGCTTTACATAGAGATTGAACGGCCTATAATGCGCGGCAACAAATGCACTCGTAGCTCAGCTGGATAGAGTACTCGGCTACGAACCGAGCGGTCACAGGTTCGAATCCTGTCGAGTGCACCATTTAAGAGTCAGTTGCAGTCATGCAGGTGATTCGGTTACAACCAGTTGTGATCTGGTCTAAAAACACAATCTGCACTCGTAGCTCAGCTGGATAGAGTACTCGGCTACGAACCGAGCGGTCACAGGTTCGAATCCTGTCGAGTGCACCATACAAACAAAAAGCCCGCCTAGTGCGGGCTTTTTGCCGTCTGGGGTTTGTGTAGGATTTTTTCTTTTTCTCTCGCCTTCATGTGTTCTCCTTCTCCACTGCGTCGTCGCAGTTCATAGATGCAGCCAATGCTCAGCTTTGGCTCGCAAGCGCTTGTTCTTTCCAGTTTTTTGACGTTTAAAGTGGCCGGGCGGTGTATCATTGCGCCCGTCAGCCCCGCCGGGGCTTGTGGAATACCTCCATGGACTTACCCAGTAGTTGCTCAGTACCCCGCTTTACCAATCATGAATTGACTGATTGATCCTTCCGGCGTGCCCCGCTGCTGGGAGTGGAGTTCGCCTATGACCGAAGTAGAAGTAAAGAAAACACAAGAAAGCCTGCAGGATCGCCTGGCTCAAGTCATCGAGCTGCTGCAGCGCCAGCGTGTGGTCGAAGACCTTACGCATCGCCAGGACGGCCCGAACAACAACCTGGTCGAAAATCTGGTTCACCGGCAAAACCTCGTCGAGCTGCAACGCAAGCTCGACGACCTGCACTCCGCCGACGTCGCCTACATTCTCGAAGCCTTGCCACTGGATGATCGACTGACCCTCTGGCAGTTGGTCAAGGCTGACCGCGACGGCGACATCCTGCTCGAAGTATCCGACTCGGTCCGTGAAACCCTGATCGCCGACATGGACGATCACGAGCTCCTGGCTGCTGCCAAGGAGATGGACGCCGACGAACTGGCTGACCTGGCTCCCGAACTGCCTCGTGATGTTGTCCATGAGCTGATGGAGGCCCTCGACGGCCAGCAGCGTGAGCGTGTGCGCTCCGCGCTGTCCTACGACGAGGATCAGGTCGGCGCGCTGATGGACTTCGAGATGGTCACCATCCGCGAAGACGTCAGTTTGGAAGTGGTCTTGCGTTACCTGCGTCGTCTCAAAGAATTGCCAGGCCATACCGACAAACTGTTTGTGGTCGACTATGAGGGCATTCTCAAGGGCGTGCTGCCGATCAAGCGCCTGCTGGTCAACGACCCTGAGAAAAAAGTGGCCGACGTCATGGCCAGCGATCCGGTAAGTTTTCACCCGGATGAAGACGCCTACGAGGCTGCCCAGGCGTTTGAGCGTTATGACTTGATCTCGGCGCCGGTGGTCGACAAGAACGGCAAGCTGATCGGCCGTTTGACCATCGATGAAATGGTCGACCTGATTCGTGAGGAGAGTGAGACCGAAGTCCTCAACATGGCGGGTCTGCGTGAAGAGGAAGACATCTTTGCCTCGGTCTGGCGCTCACTGCATAACCGTTGGGCGTGGCTGGCCGTTAACCTGATCACCGCTTTTATAGCGTCGCGGGTTATTGGCTTGTTCGAAGGTTCGATCGAGAAGCTGGTGGCGCTCGCTGCGCTGATGCCGATTGTGGCCGGGATCGGCGGCAACTCGGGTAACCAGACGATTACCATGATCGTGCGCGCCATGGCGCTGGACCAAGTGAGTACGGCGAACTCGTCGCGCCTGCTGCGCAAAGAGTTGGCGGTAGGTCTTATCAACGGCCTGGTGTGGGGTGGGGTGATCGGTGTGGTGGCCTACTTGCTGTATGGCAGTTGGTCGCTCGGTGTGGTGATGACCGCCGCCATGACCCTCAACTTGCTGCTGGCGGCGTTGATGGGGGTATTGATCCCAATGACGCTTGCCCGCCTTGGGCGCGACCCGGCAATGGGTGCCAGCGTGATGATCACCGCCATGACTGACAGTGGCGGCTTCTTCATCTTCCTGGGCTTGGCGACGATCTTCCTGCTCTGATTCCATCCTGCGGGGGCAAATCTGCCCCCGCTTCAAATTCTCTTCGTGAATTTCACGCAAAAAAAAGCCAGCACATGGCTGGCTTCGGCTTTCAGTTGCAGATCAATTGGCTTCTGCGGCCGCCTCAACGTCGTGCGCGATAAGCGAGACGAGAGCATTTTGCTGGCGGTGGGAGAGCTGACGAAAACGCTGCAGCAGTTCGCGTTCGTGCAGCGACAGCTCGGGGCTGTCCAGGCGCATGCTCAACTCGTCGCCCAGCGCACCTTCCTGAATGAGGCTTTGTTCCAGGCGCGCGATGATTTCGGAGTTCATGCTGCGGTGATGATTGCGAGCCACCTCGGCAATGCGTTCCCGCATTCCGTCTGGCAGACGTACGACGAACTTGTCAGCCGTACGGCTGGAATAAATTGCCTGTTTCAATGGGCGCATATATTTAACCGGTTAGTTCAGGGGAGCGGTTTTTGGAATTGGCCGCAAGATGAGTGTTAAGACAAGGCTCACGACCAAAGTTCAACCCGAATTGCAAAGAGGCCGCATCATGCCTCAGATTTGACATTTCCTTGGCGTCAATTCTGTGACAAATATTGAACTGCCTAAAGGCTTTATGCCAGCACTCATTTGCATTTTTGCGGACTGGTTGGAAAACTTTTCAACGCGTGAATCTGCGAAGGAACTTCCCGTAAGTCCAGGCCACCACAGGGTTTGAGGCCGCACATCCTATAGCAAAGTGGCCTTTTGCCCTTAAGTTTAAGACTAGTGGCAATTTGCCGATTAGCGAGAGGGAGGCGACATAAGGTAGGAGGGGAGTTAGCGCAGGACTGGGTCGAATTTGATGCGTCGACCCACGATCAGGGTGAGCAGCCATAGGCTGGCGAAGACGCCGCTGGCGATAAATGCAGTGGTTTGGCTATCGTGGGATTCGGCATTCAGGCCCAGAATCCCTGTTATTGCGGTCAGGCACAAAAACAGCCAGGCAAATTTGTTCATCAAAGCTTCCTCAGAAAACCCAGTGTTCAGAGGCGGGTGCGGACTGAGTGTCTTGGGTCAGGCGCACGGGGGATTGTGCATTAGGTGTCATCACCGCCAGTTGCGGGCGTTGTTGCAGGTGATGTGGCACAGCCTGGCTGATCTGCGCAGGGTCATTGCTGCCGGTCGATTGAAAGTGAAACATCAGTAATGCAGCCAAGGCTACGGTGTTGAGGGCTAACAGAAAGGCACTGTTCATGGTCATGTTCTCCGCTTAACGCCGTGGCTTGTTGGGTTTGTAGGAGAAGTATTGCAGGTGTCGTGCCAATCTATTTATTCAATAAAAACAAGTGCTTGAGTCTACTTTAAGTGGCTGGACGGTTGCAATTTGCAATGAGGGCGTTTTGGGGGAGTGCATTTTGCACGATGGCCTCACAGTCCCGTGTTTGCGGGGTCAAGGCAGGATAAATAAGGCTGGCATCGACCTACATTCAAAAAGCCCACGGACGACATGACAAAACCCACCTCGGCCGTTAACATGCACGCCGTCCGTCGCCGCGCCTTTAGCGCTGCGGCTGTCATTTGTCCCAGTAGCTCAATTGGATAGAGCATCCCCCTCCTAAGGGGAAGGTTGGCCGTTCGAACCGGCCCTGGGACACCACATTCAAAGCCCCGCACAGTTCCGTCTGGCGGGGCTTTTTTGTGGGCGTTTTCCGAAGATGGGTCGAACCTTGCCGGGGTTATGGGTTCACAGCCCTGGCATCGTGTATTTATAGCAATCCGTGTATCCCGCGAGCAGCCAGGCAGCGTCAGAGCCTTGAAGCAAAATAATCCCCGGAAACAGCGCATACCGCCTGTCCGGACCCGGCCACCCCGGACTATCATGCCGATAGCCCTGTCTCTCACCGCAAGGAGCCGCTCGGAACGCCGATGCGCCAGATCTGGAAATCTTTTCGAGCCCTTTATTTCGCCTCCTTGATGATGCTGATCGGCTCCGGCCTGCTCAGTACTTACCTGGCCCTGCGCCTGGCGGCCGATCATGTCGACAGCCTGTGGGTCGGTGCGTTGATGGCGGCCAACTATTTTGGCCTGGTGCTGGGTGGCAAGATCGGGCATCGCCTGATTGCCCGGGTCGGGCATATCCGCGCCTACGCCACCTGTGCCGGGATCGTCGGTGCGGCGGTGTTGGGGCATGGTCTGATTGACTGGCTGCCGGCCTGGATCGTGCTGCGGATGATCGTGGGCCTGGGCATGATGTGCCAGTACATGGTCATCGAAAGCTGGCTCAATGAGCAGGCCGACGCCAAGCAGCGCGGCGTGGTGTTCAGTGGTTATATGATCGCGTCTTACCTGGGCCTGGTGCTCGGTCAGTTGATCCTGGTCATGCACCCTCAACTGGGGCTTGAGTTGCTGATGCTGGTCGCGCTGTGCTTTGCGCTGTGCCTGGTGCCGGTGGCCATGACGCGACGGATTCACCCGGCGCCTCTGCACCCCGCGCCGATGGAGCCGCGCTTCTTTATCAAGCGCGTGCCGCAGTCCTTGAGTACGGTGCTTGGGGCGGGGTTGATCGTTGGTTCATTCTACGGTCTGGCGCCGCTCTATGCCTCTCAGCAAGGCTTGACCACCGAGCAAGTGGGACTGTTCATGGGCAGCTGTATTTTTGCCGGGCTGGTGGTGCAGTGGCCATTGGGCTGGTTGTCTGACCGTTATGATCGCGCGCTGCTGATCCGTTGCTTTGCGCTGTGCCTGGCAGTGGCGGCGTTGCCGTTGGCGATACTGACCAAGGTGCCGCTGGAAGTGTTGTTCGTGGCAGGCTTCGTCTGCTCCCTGGTGCAGTTTTGTCTTTATCCCTTGGCGGTGGCGTTCTCCAACGACCACGTGGAGGGTGATCGCCGCGTATCGCTGACAGCCATGCTGCTGGTGACGTACGGTGTTGGCGCCAGTGTCGGGCCTTTGCTGGCCGGTGTGGTGATGAAGCTGTTCGGCAGCCACATGTTGTATGCGTTTTTCAGCTTGTGCGCGTTGATCCTGGTGTGGCGCATCCGGCCGAAAGCGGTGACCAACCTGCATCAAGTGGACGACGCACCACTGCACCATGTGGCAATGCCCGACAGCATGTCCAGTTCGCCGTTGGTCGCCGCACTTGATCCGCGGGTGGACGAGGCGGTGGTGCAGGAACAAATGCAAACCACGGCCCCGGAGCCTGAACCGCAAACGGAGCCAAGTCCGGAGGCAGAGGAACCGCCCTTCGTGGGGCCTCCTGAACCTGTGGGGCCAGACGAGCACCCTCACGATTTGAGTAGGGCACGTCCCTGAAAGCAAAAAACGGGCAGATCCCATCAGGATCTGCCCGTTTTTTTTACGCGATCTTTAAGCTTTAAAAATCGTCGTCTTTGTCGAAGCGTCGTGCTTCGCGTTGCAACTGGTACACAAAGCGTTCGACCTGGCGCTGCACCAAGCCACTCATGTTGTGGAAGCGTACGCCGGCGAACGTGGTGTTGATCTTCTCTTCGAAGTGCAGGTAACGCAGTTCGACCGAGGTGGTCATGCTGCCAAAGGGCAGGGCGGCGATAAAACGGTCGTAGACCTGGCCCAGTTGCAGGCGCTCGGAGATATCCCCTTCAAAGCGCAGTTTGCAGCCGGTGGCGGAAATATCCAGCAGTTTGCCGCTGACGGGCGCTTTGAGCTTCTCGCCACCCAATTCAATATTGACCAGTTGGGCCAGCTTCAAGGCGGCGCGGAACGCATTGCGGCGCTGGTGGTAGACCACTTCGTCGGGCATGGCGCCGGTGTAGATGCGGTGACCGTCTTTTTCGCTGATGGTGTAAGTGCCGTTGCTTTCCCATGCGACGCGCACGCCTTCATGAAAACCTTCGATACGAAACGGTTCGCCGCCTTCGAGGAAGCGCTCACCGTCGCGCGGGATCATTTCGTCCAGCGCCAGGGTCTTGCTGTCCCGGTCAACGTCCACCAGGTAGCTCTGGAAGCGCTGGCTGCGTTCGTGGAAGGTGATGATCAGCGGGTCATGGCTGTCTTGCAGCATCCGCAAGGTGCTGGCGATTTCCAGAGGCGTGGTGAGGACCTTGGGTGGCTGCGGGGCATCTTCCGCATTAAGGGCGTTGAACACGGTTCTTCCATCTCCAGACAAAATACGACTACACGCAAGAGCAGGCATTCTGCCAGTATGTGGCGCGCCTTGGATAGGTCGCGCTGTAAACCGGCGTCAGGCTTGGCTGCGGGTGCTTGGCTTGACCAGGCGCGAGGTGGAACCCTGGGCGTTGTAAAGCGCCGGAGGCTCTCCGCCGTGAAGTATACGCAACTGGTTGGCGGTCGTGGCTTGCTGAAGCTGGATCGACTGACCGTTGAGCAGGTTGGCTTCCTGGCACTGGCTGAGCAATTGATTGAGTTCTTTGCTCTGGGCCAGTAATTGATCGCCAACCGAAGAGTGGCTGGCCAGTTGCGCCAGGCCGTCATGGTCTGCCGGCAGGCCCAGGCTGGCGAGGATCTGGCTGCGTTTCTTGCCGTGCTGTTCCAGCAGGACAATCAGCGACTGCTTGCGCGCCAGGATCTCTTCCAGCAGTGGCATGTCCCGGCCGTAGAGGGCCAGGGATTCTTCCCTGAGCAGCTCGAGCAGCTGTTGCGTCGGCGCAAGATCATCAATGATCAGTTGAAGCAGATTTTCGTCGTGATGCATGGCTGGCCTTGGGGTTTAAGCGTCCAAAAGCCCGGCGCAGGCCTTAGCCTAGCGCTCGGCTTCGAAATTAAGCAGCTTGCTGGCTACACGGTTGCTGTCGACTTTATAGCTGCCATCGGCGATTGCCTGTTTCAATTCGGCCACACGGGCTTTATTGACCACCGGTTGATCGCGCAGCGAGTCAGTGACCTTCTGCAACTGTTGAGCCTCATTGCTCAGGTGTACGGATTCCCCGCTCTGGCTGGCGCTGGCCTGTTCTGCCTTGGCGGGCAGTGGCTGGGCCTTGGCTTCTACGCTGTCCTTGGTGACAGTGGCTCGCGTAGGGGCCGACGTGGTCGGGGTGTTATTTAAACGACTGAAATCGATGACCATGATCAAAAAACCTCTGGGTATTTGGACGCTTGCCATGTTTTCGGCCATACCCGGACAAACTTTAGGCTCGATTGACAATAAAACCTACAGGCCAGCATCCAACCGACAGTGTAGGAAAAGCGCGCGCCCGATACCAGTAATCTATAAAGCCACCTCCACCTGACCCGGTGCGGTGACCCGCGCTTTGATCACCCGGTTGGAGTTAAGGTTCTTGACGCGAATCTGTTCGCTCATGCCGCCTTTGGACAACGCTTCCCCCGGCATTTTGACCTGCAACGCACCGCTGCTGGCGGAAATCACCACCTGGTCGCCTTTGCGAATCACCTCTGCCTGCTCAAGATGCACCAAAGTAATGACCTGGTCGGTGACCACTGGTCGGGTCAATTTCTGCCCGACCGCCTGGTCGAGGGAGGTCAGGTAGCCCTGGCTGATCATGCTGATGTCGCGTTCGCGCAGCACAACGTCGTCGAAACCGATGATGCCGGTGCGTTTCAATGGCCGAGCAACCACTACCACATCGCGGAACAGCTTGACCTGCGCCGGCACGAACACGGTCCAGGGCGAGGCGCCGTCGCAGCGCACTTTGACCGTCACGCGGCCGATGGGCTGGGCGGGGCTTTCCAGGGTGGCTGTCAATTCCTTGTCGCACATGGGCATGCGCAAACGTGGGTCCAGCTGGTTGACCTGGATTTCATAACGCCCTGGCGTCTGGGTAGTCGCCAGATAATCTTCTACAGTGAACTCAAGAAAGCCTTGAGTGACGCCGATAAGTAGATCAGGCAAGGTGACGTTGTCTGCGCGGGCCGTGGCGCCCAGGCCTAAGGCGAGCAACGCCAGCGGTACGCAGAGCAAGCTGCGGTACCGTGTCAGGATGGGGCGTCGGGAAACTGTCGTTTTAATATCCATGACCAATAAATAGCAAAGGCCGTGCCGTTTAGAGTTGGGTGCGCGTCACTGCCCTTATAGGTATGGCCAAAGGTTTTAGCGTGGGAGTCAAGGCATGGCAGGAGTAATGGATTCAGTAAACCAGCGCACACAGCTGGTAGGGCAGAATCGCCTGGAGTTGTTGCTTTTTCGCCTGGATGGCAAGCAGTTGTATGGCATCAACGTGTTCAAGGTGCGGGAAGTGCTGCAATGTCCCAAGCTGACGATCATGCCCAAATCGAGCCCGGTGGTGTGTGGCGTCGCCAACATCCGTGGCGCGACGATCCCGATTCTTGACTTGGCCCTGGCCACCGGTTCGGCGGGTTTGCAGGACCGCGAGAACCCGTTCGTCATCATTACCGAGTACAACACCAAGACCCAGGGTTTCCTGGTGCGCTCGGTGGAGCGCATCGTCAACATGAACTGGGAAGAGATTCATCCGCCGCCCAAGGGCACCGGTCGCGATCACTACCTCACGGCGGTGACGCGGGTCGATAACCAGTTGGTGGAAATCATCGACGTGGAGAAGATCCTTGCTGAAGTGGCGCCCACATCGGAGTCAATTTCCGTGGGGGTGGTGGACGCTGAAACCGCGCACAAGGCAATCTCCCTGCGTGTGTTGACGGTGGACGATTCCTCGGTGGCGCGTAAACAGGTGACCCGTTGCCTGCAAACCGTCGGTGTGGAAGTGGTGGCCCTCAACGATGGTCGCCAGGCGCTGGATTACCTGCGCAAGCTGGTGGATGACGGCAAGAAGCCGGAAGAAGAATTCTTGATGATGATCTCCGACATCGAGATGCCGGAAATGGACGGCTACACCCTCACGGCCGAGATACGCAACGATCCACGCATGCAAAAATTGCATATCATCCTGCATACTTCGTTGTCGGGTGTCTTCAACCAGGCGATGGTCAAGAAGGTCGGTGCCGATGACTTTTTGGCCAAATTCCGTCCTGATGACCTGGCATCCCGGGTAGTCGACCGGATCAAGGCAGCAGATCACGGCTAGGGGGATTTCCCCTGGCGGTCACACGATTTAAGAGGCGGTATCATTGTCTACGGGTAATTTGGATTTCGAACAATTCCGGGTCTTCCTGGAGAAAGCCTGTGGCATATTGCTCGGTGAAAACAAGCAGTACCTGGTATCCAGCCGTCTCAACAAACTGATGGAGCAGCAGGGCATCAAGTCGTTGGGTGAGCTGGTCCAGCGCATCCAGGGGCAGCCGCGCAGCGGGCTCAAGGAGATGGTGGTCGATGCCATGACCACCAACGAAACCCTGTGGTTTCGCGACACCTACCCGTTTGAAGTGCTCAAGAGCAAAGTGCTGCCGGAGGCCATCAAGGCCAGCCCCGGCCAGCGCTTGCGCATCTGGTCGGCCGCCTGCTCTTCGGGGCAGGAACCGTACTCGATTTCGATGTCCATCGATGAGTTCGAACGGACCAACATGGGCCAGTTGAAGGCGGGGGCGCAAATCGTCGCCACCGACCTGTCCGGCACCATGCTCACCAACTGCAAGACCGGCGAGTACGACAGCCTGGCCCTGGGCCGTGGTTTGTCCCAGGAGCGCCTGCAGCGTTACTTCGACCCGAAAGGGGCAGGGCGTTGGGCGGTCAAGGCGCCGATCAAGAGCCGCGTGGAATTCCGCTCGTTCAACCTGCTCGACAGCTACGCCAGCCTGGGCAAGTTCGACATGGTGTTCTGCCGCAACGTGCTGATCTACTTCTCGGCCGAAGTGAAGAAAGACATCCTGCTGCGCATCCATGGCACGCTCAAGCGTGGCGGTTATCTGTTCCTCGGTGCTTCCGAAGCGCTGAACGGTCTGCCGGATCATTACCAGATGGTGCAGTGCAGTCCGGGGATCATCTACCAGGCGAAGTAAGTTGTACGCGGTAAAAATGTGGGAGCGGGCTTGCTCGCGAAAGCGCAGTGTCAGTCGATGCATGTATCAACTGACAGAATGCATTCGCGAGCAAGCCCGCTCCCACATTTGTTTTTGCGGCAAACCTTTCAATAGCGGCAACCCGGATTGCCGCTTTACTGGCACCACGCGGAAACCCGTTGCCGCTTTTCTGGCATTGCCGCCCGGCAATCCGCCCCCAAGCCCTTTAAATACGGGCTTCCCACAAACTGGCACACACCTTGCTATAACCCAGTTAACGAAAAGCAGGTCAGCCCTTAAAGGTTTCCGCCATGAGCATCAGCTTCGATAAAGCGCTCGGTATCCACGAACAAGCCCTGGGCTTCCGCGCCCAGCGTGCCGAAGTCCTGGCCAACAACATTGCCAACGCCGACACCCCGAACTACAAGGCTCGGGACCTGGACTTCTCCGCCGTGCTCGCCGCACAGCAGGACAAGACCAAGAACGGCACCTTCGCCTTGAACATGACCAACAGCCGTCATATCGAAGCGCAAGGCCTGAGCAATGGTGACGAGTCGTTGCTGTATCGCACGCCGATGCAGCCGTCGATCGACCAGAACACCGTCGACGCGCAGCTGGAGCAGTCGGCCTACGCCGAGAACTCGGTGAACTTTCAAGCCAGCTTCACCCTGCTTAACAGCAAATTCAAAGGGCTGATGTCAGCCCTGCGTGGAGAGTAAGCCATGTCCCTGTCCAGTGTTTTCAATATTGCCGGCAGTGGCATGAGCGCGCAGACCACGCGTTTGAACACCGTCGCCAGTAACATCGCCAACGCCGAGACCGTGTCTTCGAGCATTGACCAGACCTACCGCGCCCGTCACCCGGTGTTCGCCACCATGTTCCAGGGCGGCCAGGCGGGCGGCAGCGATTCGTTGTTCCAGGATCAAGGTGCAGCAGGCTCCGGCGTGCAAGTGCTCGGCGTGGTCGAAGACCAAAGCAACCTTGAAGCCCGCTACGAACCCAACCATCCCGCCGCGAACGAAAAGGGTTATGTCTACTACCCGAACGTCAACGTGGTCGAGGAAATGGCCGACATGATTTCCGCCAGCCGCTCGTTCCAGACCAACGCGGAAATGATGAACACCGCCAAAACCATGATGCAGAAGGTCCTGACCCTGGGTCAGTGATAAGGGGCGCCAAATAATGGCCATTGTTGATACGAGTAACAACACGCCAGTCCAGGACCTTTTCAACTCCAAGGTCAAGACCGCGACAGACAACGCCAGCAGCCTGGGTGACGCTTCCAAGGCCGCGACCGGCAAACAGTCGCTGGGCAAGGATGCGTTCCTGCAACTGCTGGTTACCCAGTTGAAAAACCAGAACCCGTTGTCGCCGCAAGACAACGGCGCGTTCGTGGCCCAGCTGGCGCAGTTCAGCAGCCTGGAAGGCATCAACACCCTGAATGACTCGGTCAATGCGATCTCCAGCAACTTCAGCTCGTCGCAAGCGCTGCAGGCGTCGTCGCTGGTAGGGCGCTCGATCATCATCCAGACCGACAAGGCCATGGTGGATACCAGCAAGAGCATGACCGGTTCGGTGGATGTGAAAACGGCGACGGGCAACGTCACCGTCAAGGTCACCGACAAAGACGGCAACCTGGTGCGCACCATCGAAATGGGTGCCCAGAGTGCTGGCAACCAGAGCTTTATCTGGGATGGCAAGAACGACAAGGGCGAGGTCGCTCCTGCGGGCACCTACACCTTCAATGCCACCACCAAGAATGACAAGGGCGACGCCGTGGCCCTGACCACTTCGCTGCCAGCAACGGTAACGAGCGTAACCCTGAACAAGACCGGCGGCGAAATGCTGCTGAACCTGGCTGGCGGCATGGGCAGCGTCAAGCTGTCGCAAATTCAGACTATCGGTACATAGAGCCGGCTAAATACGGCAGAGGGAGAGAAACATGTCTTTTAACATCGGCCTTAGCGGCCTCTATGCGGCCAACAAACAACTGGACGTGACGGGCAACAACATCGCCAACGTCGCAACCACCGGCTTCAAATCGTCCCGTGCGGAATTCGCGGACATCTACGCCGCCTCCAAGCTGGGCACCGGCCAGAACAGTATCGGCAATGGTGTGAACCTGGCGGCGGTATCCCAGCAGTTCACCCAAGGTGATGTAAACGGTAGTGGCGGCATCCTGGACATGGCGATCCAGGGTGGCGGTTTCTTCGTGCAGAAGGGCAGCGACGGTTCGCTGGAGTACACCCGCAGTGGTGCCTTCCGTGCCGACAAAGACGGCTACATCACCAACAACACCGGCACCTCGCGGCTGCAAGGTTATGCGGCAGACGCAGACGGCAAGATCATCAAGGGCGGCCTGACCGACCTGCAACTGAACCTGTCGAACCTGCCGCCGAAGGCGTCTACCAAAGTGGACTCCACCAGTAACCTGAACTCCTCGGAGCCGGTGATCGACCAGGTGGCCAAGCCGTTCAACCCGAACGACACCAGCACCTTCACTACCCAGTACAGCACCACCTTGTACGACTCCCAGGGCAACGCACACCCGATGGTGCAGTACCTGGTGAAAACCGACGGCAATAAGTGGAATGCCTATACCCTGATCGATGGTCGCAACCCTAACGGTTCTGCGCCAACCGGCACGCCATCGACTCCGCCAGTGCCGTCGGCATTGACCTTTGATGGCAATGGCAAGCTGACTAGCGTCGTGACCGGCGGTGTGTCCGACAAGACTCTGACTATTACCGGCTGGGTCCCTGGCACTGTGACTGATGGTGTGTGGAAGGCCAACGGCGCGAATGCCAACCCGACCGGCATCGCCGTCAACATGGCCAACATCACCCAGTACAACTCGGCCACCTACCGCAACCCGCCGGTCACCGATGGCTACGCCACCGGCCAGATCACCGGCCTGAAAATCGACGGCAGCGGTGTACTGTTCGCAACGTTCAGCAACCAGCAGAGCAAGGCCATCGGCCAGATCTCCCTGGCCAGCTTCAACAACGAACAGGGCCTGCAGCCGAACGGCGGTACTACCTGGAAAGAGACCTTCGCTTCGGGCCAGCCAGGTTATGACACCCCGCAAGCCGGTACCCTGGGGTCGATCGTGGCCAACTCCCTGGAGAACTCCAACGTCAACCTGACCAACGAGCTGGTGGACCTGATCAAGGCCCAGAGCAACTACCAGGCGAACGCCAAGACCATCTCCACCCAGAGCACCATCATGCAGACCATCATTCAGATGACGTAATGTCATTGGTCTGACGCTGGCGAAAGAAAACCCCTCAACGAGGGGTTTTTTTTGCGCGTTCATTTTGTAGGCGCGACTTTTCGTACTGCCTGCGTCCCTACGAGACCACTCGTTTTTACTGGAACGGCCGACGCACTTTTCCCTACCAAGTACACCAACGGTGGCTTACGGGCGGGGGAAATTTATGCAATGGGCTCAACAGATATCAGGCCAAACGGCTCGGGTTTATTTTAGCGACAGAACCGCTGCTTTTGGTGTTGAAAACACCCAGGACAAAACCGATGGTGTTCACAGCCTGGATGCCGATAAGGCGGTGGTATCCAATCTTCTGAAGGCATTGGAGGAGGCGCAGAAAACCTCCAAGAGCCAAACCGTCCAGGACTTGCGTGACAAGCTCAATGAGGTGCGCAAGAAACTCGGAGAGGAGAAGTTCAAGGCGATTATCGAGGCGTTAAAAAAAGACGCATCTGACAGTTGGCTCGCATTTTTGAAGGCGCTTTTTCCAGAGCTGTTTGCAGATGATGAATCGCCCTCTCCACCGGCCCCTCCAGACATTGGTGGCGGTGGAGGAGGTGGCGGTGGCGGCCGTGTGAACCCGGAGAATTTTGGCCCTTCCGAATCCATGAGCAACAAGCCCATCACTGAGGGGGCGAAGTACCATGATTACCAGCCTGATAAAAGTGTGCGTGGGAAAAAGCCGGATAACATTTGGAGTGGTTTCTCTCAAGGCTACGAAGGTAATTGCACGACGGTTTCTTCTATCAAGGCTGCCATGCAGCATTTCGGCCAGGACCCCAAAGATGTTTTCAAGAATGTCGAGTTGAAGGGCAATACCTATGAGGTGGAGATGCGTGATGGATTCAAACTCAAGCTGACCAAGGATGAGCTGCGCATGGCTGCGCGAGAGGCGCGCTTCAAGGGCGATGACCCGACCTTAATGACCAACGCCAACTTTATGTATGCGGCGAGTGCCAAGCGAGCGCAGATGGAAGGGAATAGTGGCTCTCCTGGCGAAAACGACAGAAATGCCACCAGAAGCTTCAAGGATGCGCTGATCAGCTTGAATGATGGCGAGCACTCCCGTGAAGGCTTGCACAGGCTTGGGCTGAAAGATCACTACAGGCCGGGCTTTCAAAGTGATTTTGCGCGGGGGATGGTGGGGACTTATGAAACGAATGCGCATTCCATGGCGGTGATTGGCAATCGTAAGGAGCTCTGGGGAGGGCGAGGCGGTGCGCCAGGACCAGGTATTTACACGGTGCTTTTCTAAGCGGCCATAAAAAAGCCGACAAACCCAATCATGCTCAGGTTTGTCGGCGTTTTTTCAGTTGCGGATCATTGCGACCCGGAACCGACTCAGCTTATTGGCAAGCTTCGCAATCCGGCTCATCGATCGCGCAGGCCTTTGGCACGGGGGCCGGGCCGGCTGGCGCTGCAAGCACCGAATCATCACCGTGGTTGCCGCCGCTGGAAACCGCGTTCA
Source organism: Pseudomonas sp. DWRC2-2 (assembly GCF_049897885.1). NCBI lineage: Bacteria > Pseudomonadati > Pseudomonadota > Gammaproteobacteria > Pseudomonadales > Pseudomonadaceae > Pseudomonas > Pseudomonas sp. DWRC2-2. The sequence goes on along the minus strand of NZ_JAFCXD010000001.1, from coordinate 1,352,926 downwards.
GCTTACCGGTGTTGATGGTCGACTTCTCGGTGCTGGTCGCGGCCAGGGCACGGAGGTAGTAAGTGGTTTTCAGGCCACGGTACCACGCCATGCGGTAGGTCACGTCGAGCTTCTTGCCCGAAGCGCCGGCGATGTAGAGGTTCAGCGACTGAGCCTGGTCGATCCACTTCTGACGACGGCTGGCGGCGTCAACGATCCACTTGGTGTCCACTTCGAACGCCGTCGCGTAGAGCTCTTTGAGTTCTTGCGGGATGCGCTCGATCTGCTGTACCGAACCGTCGTAGTACTTCAGGTCGTTGATCATGACCGAGTCCCACAGGCCGCGGGCTTTCAGGTCGCGAACCAGGTACGGGTTGATCACGGTGAATTCGCCCGACAGGTTCGATTTCACATACAGGTTCTGGTAAGTCGGTTCGATCGACTGCGATACGCCAGTGATGTTGGCGATGGTCGCGGTCGGCGCGATGGCCATGATGTTGGAGTTACGAATACCTTTCTGCACACGGGCACGTACTGGCGCCCAGTCCAGGGATTCTTCCAGGTCAACGTCGATGTACTTCTGGCCACGTTGCTCGATCAGGATCTGTTGCGAATCCAGCGGCAGGATGCCTTTGGACCACAGCGAACCCTGGAACGTCTCGTAGGCGCCGCGCTCGTCGGCCAGGTCGCAGGAAGCCTGGATCGCGTAGTAGCTGACCGCTTCCATGGATTTGTCGGCGAACTCGACCGCAGCGTCCGAACCGTAAGGAATGTGCTGCAGGTACAGCGCGTCCTGGAAGCCCATGATGCCCAAGCCGACCGGACGGTGCTTGAAGTTGGAGTTCTGCGCCTGTGGCACCGAGTAGTAGTTGATGTCGATCACGTTATCGAGCATGCGCACGGCGGTGTTGACGGTACGTTCCAGCTTGGCGGTGTCCAGCTTGCCGTTGACGATGTGGTTCGGCAGGTTGATCGAGCCCAGGTTGCAAACGGCGATCTCGTCCTTGTTGGTATTCAAGGTGATCTCGGTGCACAGGTTCGAGCTGTGGACCACGCCCACGTGCTGCTGCGGGCTGCGCAGGTTGCACGGGTCTTTGAAAGTCAGCCATGGGTGGCCGGTTTCAAACAGCATGGACAGCATTTTGCGCCACAGGTCTTTGGCCTGGATGGTCTTGAACAGCTTGATCTTGCCAGGGTACTGAGCCAGGGCTTCGTAGTACTCGTAGCGCTCTTCGAAAGCCTTGCCGGTCAGGTCGTGCAGGTCCGGCACTTCGGAAGGCGAGAACAGGGTCCACTGGCCGTCGTCGAAGACACGCTTCATGAACAGGTCAGGGATCCAGTTGGCGGTGTTCATGTCGTGGGTACGACGACGGTCATCACCGGTGTTCTTGCGCAGCTCGATGAACTCTTCGATGTCCATGTGCCAGGTTTCCAGGTAGGCACACACAGCGCCTTTGCGCTTGCCACCCTGGTTCACGGCGACGGCGGTGTCGTTCACCACTTTCAGGAACGGTACAACGCCCTGGGACTTGCCGTTGGTGCCCTTGATGTACGAACCCAGTGCACGCACCGGGGTCCAGTCGTTGCCCAGGCCGCCAGCGAATTTGGACAACATGGCGTTGTCGTGGATCGCGTGGTAGATGCCCGACAGGTCATCCGGCACGGTGGTCAGGTAGCAGCTGGACAGCTGTGGACGCAGGGTACCGGCGTTGAACAGGGTCGGGGTCGACGACATGTAGTCGAAGGACGACAACAGGTTGTAGAACTCGATGGCACGGTCTTCTTTCTGCTTCTCTTCGATTGCCAGGCCCATGGCCACGCGCATGAAGAACACTTGCGGCAGTTCGAAGCGGATACCGTCCTTGTGGATGAAGTAACGGTCGTACAGGGTTTGCAGGCCCAGGTAGGTGAACTGCTGATCACGCTCGTGGTTGATCGCCTTGCCGAGTTTTTCCAGGTCGAAGGTGGCCAGGACCGGGTTCAGCAATTCGAATTCGATACCCTTGGCGATGTAGGCAGGCAGCGCCTTGGCGTACAGGTCGGCCATTTCGTGGTGGGTGGCGCTGTCGGCGACTTTCAGGAAGCCCAGGCCTTCGGCACGCAGGGTGTCCATCAGCAGGCGCGCGGTCACGAACGAGTAGTTCGGCTCGCGTTCAACCAGGGTACGGGCGGTCATCACCAGGGCGGTGTTGACGTCGGTCAGGGCCACGCCGTCGTACAGGTTCTTCAGGGTTTCGCGCTGGATCAGGTCACCGTCGACTTCTTCCAGGCCTTCGCAGGCCTCGGTGACGATGGTGTTCAGGCGGCCCAGGTCCAGCGGTGCAAACGTGCCGTCGGCCAGGGTGATGCGGATCGATGGGTGAGCTTGTACCGCAGCTTCTTCAGCTGGGGTGCGTACAGCGCGTTCCTTGGAACGGGCGTCACGGTAGATCACGTAGTCGCGGGCAACTTTCTGTTCGCCGGCACGCATCAGGGCCAGTTCGACCTGGTCCTGGATTTCTTCGATGTGGATGGTGCCGCCCGAAGGCATGCGACGCTTGAAGGTCGCGGTGACTTGTTCGGTCAGGCGGGCAACGGTGTCGTGGATGCGCGACGAGGCGGCAGCGGTGCCGCCTTCAACTGCAAGAAACGCTTTGGTGATGGCGACGGTGATTTTGTCATCGGTGTAAGGAACGACAGTGCCGTTACGCTTGATCACACGCAATTGGCCGGGTGCAGTGGCGGACAGATCCAGGTTCGAATCGGCGGCCTGCGGCACGGAGCCTTGCGGGTTCTCGCGAGTTGTGTCGGTTTGCATGGGGGGTTGTCTCCACGTTCTATATTTGATTGCGAGTGCCAGGCTCTTCCTGCAACACCCGTACCGTTTTCCATATCGGGGATGGGAAACAGCTGCCATCCGCGTGAGCGGTTTGGTCTACTGAAAATCGGTTGGTTCCATGCTGCGCTAGCAATAAAACGCTTGAATTTCTTGCCACTTGTGTGGTTGGGCGCTTTCTTCGAAAACCCCACATGTAGGGTCTTCTCCAGTGCCGAGGTACAAGATAATGCGTTTTTGAGGGGTTAGCAACGCAGTAACCTGTGGATAACGCTGTGGGTAAAATGTGTAAGAAAGGTTGAATGGGTGTGTAGGCCGCACTGCTGCTGGATTACGCCGTTTGTCATTAAATGTTTCGGGCTTAAAACAACCTGCCCATTTTCGAAGGGCGCGAACCCTATCACAAAAAAACGCGATCACCGAATGGATTTCCCGGCTTGTGTTTGAGGGCTGGCCCATGGCTACAATCGGCCGCATCGGGCTGTGCAGTTACCCAGATCATGCCCGCCTTTTATGACAGACATTGAGGTCACCCGTGGAGCAAGAAGCCTGGCAGGTATTGATAGTCGAAGACGACCAGCGATTGGCCGAATTGACCCGTGAGTATCTGGAGAGCAACGGCCTGCGGGTGTCCGTGGAAGGCGATGGCGCCCTGGCCGCGGCGCGCATCATCGACGAGCAGCCTGACCTGGTGATCCTCGACCTGATGCTGCCCGGTGAAGACGGCTTGAGCATCTGCCGTAAGGTGCGCGAGCGCTATGACGGCGTGATCCTGATGCTCACCGCGCGCACCGATGACATGGACCAGGTGCTGGGCCTGGACATGGGCGCCGACGACTACGTGTGCAAACCCGTGCGCCCGCGCCTGTTGCTGGCCCGTATTCAGGCCTTGCTGCGGCGCAGCGAACCGGCGGAACCGGCGGCAGTGGAGAATCAGCGTCGCCTGCAATTCGGTCCCTTGGTGGTGGACAATGCCCTGCGCGAAGCCTGGCTGAACAACGACGGTATCGAGCTGACCAGTGCCGAATTCGACCTGCTGTGGCTGCTGGTGGCTAATGCCGGGCGCATTTTGTCCCGCGAAGAAATCTTCATCGCCTTGCGCGGTATCGGTTACGACGGCCAGGACCGCTCCATCGACGTGCGTATCTCACGCATCCGCCCCAAGATAGGTGATGACCCGATCCATCCGCGCCTGATCAAGACCATTCGCAGCAAGGGCTACCTGTTCGTCCCCGAAGCCGCCGCCGACATGCCGCTGTGAACTCGATCTTCCTGCGCATCTACGGCGGCATGTGCGCGGCGCTGATCCTGGTGGCGCTGCTCGGCGTGCTGGCCCTGCACCTGCTCAACGAGGTGCGCAGCGGCCAATACCGCGAGCGCCTGGCCCACGGCACCTTCGCCTTGATGGGCGACAACCTGCAACCCATGAGCCCCATCGAACGCCAGCGCGCCTTGGCCGTGTGGGAGCGCTTGCTCGGCATTCCCTTGGAGCTGCGCCCCCTGGCCGATGCGCAGCTGGACTTGAGCCAGCGCAATCGCCTGCAACGCGGCCAGGTGCTGGTCGAGCAGACCGGGCCTCACGCCGCGCGGGTGCTGCGCTTGGTCAGTGATCAGTCGCAACTGGTACTCACGGGCGAAGTGCAGCAGATCAGCGAACAGCTGGCGCGCGCGACTATCTACCTGCTCGCCGACGAACTGGTGCGCTTTCCGGTGGCTGAACAGCCGCAACGCCTGGCGGATATAAAAGACGCCAAAGGGTTTGGCTTCGACATGCACCTGATGACCCTCGACCAGGCCGATATGGACGAAGACCAGCGCCGCCGCGTCTCGGAAGGCGACACAGTGATGGCCCTGGGCAAGGGCGGCGATTCGATCCGCGTGTTCGCTGGCATGGTCGGCACGCCGTGGGTGCTGGAACTGGGGCCTTTGTATCAGATGAACCCTTACCCGCCGCAATGGCTGATCCTGATCGCGTTGATCGGCCTGACCCTGATCGGTTTGATCGTCTATCTATTGGTGCGTCAGCTTGAGCGTCGGCTGCGCGGCCTGGAAGCCGCCGCCACCCGCATCGCCAAGGGCAACCTGGAAGTGCGTGTGCCGGCCCGTGGCGCTGACTCGGTGGGGCGTCTGGCCGCGGCGTTCAATGGCATGGCCGAGCACTTGCAGCAGTTGCTGGCGATCCAGCGTGAGCTGGTACGCGCGGTGTCCCATGAACTGCGCACACCGGTGGCGCGCTTGCGGTTCGGCCTGGAGATGGTCGGCGATGCCACTACGGCCGAGGCGCGGCGCAAATACCTCGAAGGCATGGACAGCGATATCCAGGACCTCGATGGCCTGGTCGATGAAATGCTCACGTATGCGCGGTTGGAACAAGGCTCGCCGGAGCTGAATTTCCAGCGGGTCGACCTCGATGCGCTGCTTGATCAGGTGATAGGCGAATTATCGCCACTGCGTCCGCAGGTTAGGGTGAGCAGGGGCATTTGCCTGTCTTCGGCGCATTGGGACGATGCGTGGGTGGATGCCGAGCCACGTTACCTGCACCGTGCGCTGCAGAATCTGGTGAGCAATGCCATGCGCCATGCCCAGGGCCAGGTGTTGATCAGTTATCAGGTGGGTCAGGTGCGTTGCCGCATCGATGTCGAAGATGATGGCCCCGGTGTGCCTGAGAGTGCCTGGGAGCGGATCTTCACGCCGTTCCTGCGCCTGGACGACAGCCGCACCCGTGCGTCTGGCGGGCACGGGTTGGGGTTGTCGATCGTGCGGCGGATCATCTATTGGCACGGCGGGCGGGCGCTGATTGGCAAGAGCAATAACCTGGGTGGGGCGTGCTTCAGTCTCAGTTGGCCCAGGGATCAGGAAAAGTCCTAAGCCTGGATGGCTACCAGGCTCAATAACTGCCCATCATTCACCGAAAACTGCGCCATCAGCTCTTTGCCATCGCACCACTCGCTGGACAGATCCGTCAGCAACCGCAGCCGCAACTGGCCCGAGTCAGACCATTCGAGCATTTCGGCATGCTCAAAATAGAAACGCTTCTGCACAATTGGATAGAGCGCCTTGAACAGGCTCTCCTTGGCCGAAAACGTCAATGTCACCAATTGTGCGATCTGCTCTCGCGGTAGCGTTGCCATACGTTGCAGTTCATCTGCCGTCAGGATCTCCCCGGCCAAGCGCTCCGCCCGTTCCAGCGTCAGCACATTCTCCAAGTCCATTCCCAGCCCACGCCATTGCGCCTTGTGCGCGACAATCGCCGCCGCATGCCCGGTGCTGTGGGTGATGGAGCCACAGATATGCGCAGGCCACACCGGCGCGCGGTCTTCACCGATCGCCGGGATATAGTTGAGGTGATCGAGTTGTTGCAGGGCCGCGCGGGCACACACTCGACCGGCCAGGAATTCGGCCTGGCGCTTGGCCACCGAGCGCTGGATGCTGGCCGGTGGCGGTACGGCGCTACGTTGGAAATCGCCGGCCGTTAATAAGGCAGGGTCAAAGCGCGTGCTGAGAAACACCGTGCCTGGCAAGGGTTCGGGCAGCGGCCAATGGGCGTCGAGTGGGGTGCAGCAAGCGGGTAGGGAATTCATGGGCGGTATTTTGCCGAGTTGACGGGCAACAGGATAGCCCGCTGCGGTTCAGGCGAGGTTCAGAGCCTGTTCAGGGGGAGTTCAGGGGCGCCTGCGTAGTCTGGAACTCTCACTAGGGCAGCAGCCAAACGCGTAGAGGTAACACCATGACCGTGATCAAACAGCTGATGTTGGCGTTAACCATGCTCAGTGCCACTGCCGGAGCCCAGGCAGGCGATCGTGCCTTTGCCGCGTTCGGCGGTGAGAAAACCAAGAAATCCAGCACCTTGATCCAGCGTGTCAGTTTCGAAGAATCTGCCAGCCAACCCACGCCCTGGGGCCAGTCCCTGGGCCTGGCAACCCCGCAGCCGGCCTATCGCGCCGGCTATGAACACCTGACCGGCCAGTTCAATGGCATTAAACTGCGCCCGCAAGACTTGCAGGGCCGCTATGATATCCCTCTGTCGGACAGTTGATTTGCTTTGGAGAGCCTTATGAAATTGCTGGTGGTGGAAGATGAGGCGCTGCTGCGTCATCACCTGTTGACCCGCCTGACCGACAGCGGGCATGTGGTCGAGGCCGTGGCCAATGCCGAAGAGGCCCTGTACCAGACCGGCCAGTTCAACCATGACCTGGCGATCATCGACCTGGGCCTGCCCGGCATGGGCGGCCTGGACCTGATCCGCCAACTGCGCACCCAGGCCAAGACCTTCCCGATCCTGATCCTCACCGCCCGTGGCAACTGGCAGGACAAGGTCGAAGGCCTGGCGGCCGGTGCCGACGACTACGTGGTCAAGCCGTTCCAGTTCGAAGAGCTGGAGGCGCGGATGAACGCGTTGTTGCGCCGCTCCAGTGGCTTTACCCAGTCGACGATTGTCGCAGGCCCGCTGCTGCTGGACCTCAACCGCAAGCAGGCGTCCCTCGACGAACAGCCCCTGGCGCTGACGGCCTACGAATACCGAATCCTTGAGTACCTGATGCGTCACCACCAGCAAGTGGTGGCCAAGGACCGCTTGATGGAACAGCTCTATCCCGATGACGACGAGCGTGATCCGAATGTCATCGAAGTGCTGGTCGGCCGCCTGCGTCGCAAGCTGGAAGGTCCGGCCGGGTTCAAGCCAATCGACACGGTGCGTGGCCTGGGCTACTTGTTCAATGAGCGCTGCCGTTGATTCGCTCGTTACGCGTGCGCTTGATGCTGGCGGCCGCGACCCTGGCCGTGCTGTTCATGCTGGGCTTGTTGCCGGCCATGCAAGGAGCGTTCAGCCTGGCGTTGCAGGATTCTATCGAGCAACGCCTGGCCTCGGACGTCACGACGCTGATCTCTGCCGCGCGGGTCGAAAACAACCGCCTGTTGATGCCGGCACAGTTGCCGGACGAACGCTTCAATCTCACTGACAGCCGCCTGCTCGGCTATATCTACGACCGTGAAGGCCACTTGGTGTGGCGTTCGCGGGCGACCAAGGAAGAAAATATCAACTACAAACCGCGCTACGACGGGCGCGGCAATGAATTTGCGCGGATTCGCGAGGCCAACGGTCAGGAGTTCTTTGTTTATGACGTGGAGGTCAGGCTGCTCGGCGGCAAGAGCGCGGCCTTCAGTATTGTCGCCCTGCAACCGGTGCGCGAATACCAACTGACCCTCGAAGGCCTGCGCGAAAACCTCTACCTGGGCTTTGGCGCCGCGTTGCTGGTGCTGCTGACCTTGCTCTGGCTGGGGCTGACCTGGGGTTTGCAGGCGCTGCGACGGCTGAGCCAGGAGCTTGACCAGATCGAAGGCGGGACTCGCGAAAGCCTGTCCGAACAACATCCTCGCGAACTGCTGCGCCTCACCGGCTCCCTCAACCGCTTGCTGCACAGCGAACGTGAGCAACGGGCGCGTTACCGCGATTCCCTCGACGACCTGGCCCACAGCCTGAAAACCCCGCTCGCCGTACTGCAAGGTGTGAGCGAAGACATGGCCCAGCGCCCGGAAGACCGCGACCAGGCCTGGGTGCTGCAATCGCAGATCGAGCGCATGAGCCAGCAGATCAGCTACCAGTTGCAACGTGCCAGCCTGCGTAAAAGTGGCTTGGTGCGGCACCAGGTGCGCTTGGAGCCGGTGCTGCAAAGCCTGTGCGATACGCTGGACAAGGTTTACCGCGACAAGCGTGTCACCGTGTCCTTTGAGTTACCGGAAGAGTGCGACGTGCCGATCGAGAAGGGCGCCTTGCTGGAGTTGCTCGGCAACCTGCTGGAAAACGCCTACCGCCTGTGTTTGGGCGAAGTGCGCATCAGCTTTGTGGAAAACCTCGAAGGCAGTGAGCTGTGTATTGAAGATGATGGCCCAGGCGTGCCGCCGGATCAGCGGGCAAGGATTCTGCAGCGGGGCGAGCGGCTTGATCGCCAGCATCCGGGGCAAGGTATTGGGTTGGCGGTGGTCAAGGACATCATTGAAAGCTATGGCGCGCGGCTGACCTTGGGTGATTCGCCGTTGGGCGGCGCCGCCTTCAAGATTCACTTCCCGGCCGCTTGATCAGCTTTAGAAATATCTTTCTCCTCTAACTCTCTTGGGCCCGATACGCCCCCGGCGTCAGCCCCGTCCACTTCTTGAACGCCCGATGAAACGCCGACGGTTCGGAAAACCCGAGCTGCTCGGCAATCTCCTGCAACGACAAATCCGCCCGGCCCAGATGATAGATGGCGATGTCCCGCCGCAGCTCATCCTTGAGTGCCTGAAAGCTGGTGCCTTCTTCGCGCAAATGCCGGCGCAGGGTCTGCGGGCTGATGTGCAGGTGCTGGGCCACGGCTTCCAGGTCCGGCCAGGGCGTGCGGTCGCGGCTGAGCAGGCGGCGTAGTTGGCTGCTCAAGCTGTCGCCTTCGTCCGGCCGCGACAGCAGATCGGCGGGGGAGCGTTCCAGGAAGTGCTTGAGGGTGCGTTCATCCTGCAACAACGGCAGGTTCAGGTAGCGCGCGGGAAATACCAGGCTGCTGTTCGGTGCACCGAATACCTGGGCACAGGGAAACAACAGGTCATATTCGCTGGCGTGCGCCGGCATTGGGTAGCTGAAAGTGGCCTGATGCAACCGGATACGCTGGCCGATCAGCCAACTGCCGAGGCGATGCCAGATCACCAACAGGCACTCACTCAAGAAATGATCCGGGTCCCACAACTGCGAGTCGTCCAGGCTCAAGCGGGCCATTTCGCCTTCGCGTGTCAGCTGCCAGCGCGGGCCTTGTGGGAATAAGCTATAAAATAATAAGCCGCGTTCCAGAGCCTTTTCCAAGGTGCGGCAGTGGATCAATGCGTGGCACATCATGGCGAAGGTGCCGCGTTTACTCGGACCGTCGGCGAATCCCAGGTATTCGTCGTCCAGTGCCAGCCAGAGCATTTGCAGCAGGCGGGTGAACTGTTCCGGCGCGATGCGGGCGCGGGGTTCGGTCAACAGTTCCGGGGTGATGCCCACCTGCTGCAGCAGGCCCGAGTAGTCATAGCCGGCCCGACGCGCCCCGCCGAGGGCGGCCCTGGCGTAATGACTGGCGATGGTACGTTCACGCATGCGAAGGCCTCGTCCATGGAGGGGCCGATGGTAGCCAGCCGAGGATGCGGTCACAAGGCGGATATCCGCCAAATTGTAGGACGGGATGGGTCGAGTGGGCGGAAATCCGCCACCTGTTTTGGCGCGGGGGAGGGCGCCCTTGAACCCCCAGCCCTGATGTCTAAAGGCCTTCAGGGTTTTTAAGCAAAGTGGCACGGCGTTTGCGATAAGGATTACAGCGCAGGCTTGTTTCTACAGGGCTCGCAAACAACAAATCCCTCCAGTGCAGGAGGGTTCGCAATTCAAGTGTCGTGGGCAATGGCGGATCTTTGCCACACGGGACGATTGAGGAACTTTGCAATGACGACTCGTCAGCCATTCTACAAAACCCTGTATTTCCAGGTGATCGTCGCAATCGTTATCGGTATTTTGCTCGGTCACTTCTACCCGCAGACCGGTGTGGCCCTCAAGCCGCTGGGTGACGGGTTCATCAAACTGATCAAAATGGTCATCGCCCCGATCATCTTCTGCACCGTTGTCAGCGGCATCGCTGGCATGCAAAGCATGAAATCGGTCGGCAAGACTGGCGGCTACGCGCTGCTGTACTTCGAAATCGTTTCGACTATCGCACTGCTGATCGGCCTGATCGTGGTCAACGTTGTGCAGCCGGGCGCCGGCATGCACATCGACGTAGCGACCCTGGACGCTTCCAAAGTGGCGGCCTACGTCACTGCCGGTAAAGACCAGAGCATCGTCGGCTTTATCCTCAATGTGATCCCTAACACCATCGTCGGCGCCTTCGCCAACGGCGACATCCTGCAAGTGCTGATGTTCTCGGTGATCTTCGGTTTCGCCCTGCACCGCCTGGGTGCCTACGGCAAGCCGGTGCTGGACTTCATCGATCGCTTCGCCCACGTGATGTTCAACATCATCAACATGATCATGAAGCTCGCGCCAATCGGTGCCCTGGGCGCCATGGCGTTCACCATCGGTGCCTACGGCGTAGGTTCCCTGGTGCAGTTGGGCCAACTGATGATCTGCTTCTACATCACTTGCCTGCTGTTCGTGCTGGTGGTGCTGGGTGGTATCTGCCGCGCTCACGGTTTCAGCGTGTTGAAACTGGTTCGCTACATCCGTGAAGAGCTGCTGATCGTTCTGGGTACCTCCTCCTCCGAATCCGCACTGCCACGCATGCTGATCAAGATGGAGCGTCTGGGCGCGAAGAAATCCGTCGTAGGCCTGGTGATCCCAACCGGCTACTCGTTCAACCTCGACGGTACTTCGATCTACCTGACCATGGCTGCCGTGTTCATCGCCCAGGCGACTGACACCCACATGGACATCACCCACCAGATCACTCTGCTGCTGGTGCTGCTGCTGTCCTCCAAAGGCGCTGCTGGCGTGACCGGTTCGGGCTTCATCGTACTGGCTGCGACCCTGTCGGCCGTAGGCCACCTGCCGGTTGCCGGTCTGGCGCTGATCCTGGGTATCGACCGCTTCATGTCCGAAGCCCGCGCGCTGACCAACTTGGTGGGTAACGCTGTTGCCACCATCGTTGTGGCCAAGTGGGTCAAGGAACTGGACACCGACAAGCTGCAAAGCGAGCTGGCGTCCGGCGGAACCGGTATCTCGGAAACCCGCGAAATCGACGACCTGGGCGTGGCCGAAGGCCCTGCACCTGCCGTCAAGTAAGCTGCTGCTGGCGTGACCTGACGCCACAGCAACCCGCAAACGCCCCGACTCGTTCGGGGCGTTTGCGTTTCTGGCGCATTACTTTGGCGGCTTTTGTTTTACAGTAAGTGATTCGGTTGTAACGCTTGCAGGAGGTTATGTGGACAGTGTTGATTTGAATGTCCTGCGCAGCGTGCTCGAATGGCGCCGCGCCGGGCAGCGAGTGGTGTTGTACAGCGTGGTCCAGACCTGGGGTAGCGCACCACGGCCGCCTGGGGCGATGCTGGCGCTGCGCGGCGATGGCGTGGTGATCGGCTCGGTGTCGGGCGGTTGCATCGAGGATGACTTGATTGCACGCCTGCAGGATGGTCGCTTACCTGAAGATGGGCCACCGGTGCAGTTGGTGACCTACGGCGTTACCCGCGATGAAGCCGCGCGTTTTGGCCTGCCATGCGGTGGCACCTTGCGCCTGACCGAGGAGCGCGTGGACGAGTGGGCGTGGGTAGCCGACTTGCTGGCGCGATGTGAAGATCACCAGATCGTCGCACGTGAGCTGGAGCTGACCAGTGGCAAAGTCACCCTGAGCGACGCGAGCAAGACTGATGTCGTGACCTTCGACGGAGAACGCTTGCGCGCCATCTACGGCCCGCGCTGGCGCCTGCTGCTGATCGGCGCCGGCCAACTGTCACGTTATGTGGCGGAAATGGGGCGTTTGCTGGATTTCGAAGTGTTGATCTGCGACCCACGCGACGAGTTCGTCTACGGCTGGGAAGAACAGCACGGTCGCTTTGTGCCGGGCATGCCCGATGAAGCGGTGCTGAACATCCAGACCGATGAGCGTACGGCCATCGTCTGCCTCACCCATGACCCGCGTCTGGATGATATGGCGTTGCTCACGGCACTGAATTCCTCGGCGTTCTACATTGGCGCCCTGGGTTCGCGGGTCAACACCCAGAAACGCCGGGAAAACCTGGCGGCGCTTGGCTTATCGACGGAGGCGATTGCGCGCCTGCACGGGCCGATCGGCTTGCATATCGGCAGCCACACACCGGCCGAAATCGCGTTGTCGTTGATGGCGGAAATTATCGCGATCAAGAATGGCGTAGCGCCGATGCAGAAGAAGCCGTTGCCGGTGGTCGCAGGGTGACCGTCACGGCGATTGTGCTGGCGGCAGGGCAGGGCAGTCGTTTCCGCGCTGAAGCCGGGGCGGACCAGGATAAGTTGTTGGCGGATTGCGTTGGCCTGGACGGCGTGGTGCGGCCGGTGATCGAGCAGGTGCTGGTGAACCTGCCTGAGCGCGTCGTGAGGCGTTGGGTGGTGACGTCACCTGATCGTGCGGATGTCATTCGGTTGGCCGAAGCCTATGGTTGTGACGTCCTGCTGCTGCGTTCGGCTGGTATGGGCGACAGTATTGCAGCGGCGGTGGCGGCCAGTGGCCCGGCAGATGGCTGGCTGGTGCTGCTGGGGGACATGCCGTTTATCCGGTCGTCGAGTATTGAGCGCGTAATCGATGGGCTGGAGGCGGGCGGTATCAGCGTGCCGGTGCAGGATGAACGCTACGGGCATCCCGTGGCGTTTGGCCAAGCATTGGGACCTGGGCTGATGGCCTTGGCCGGTGATCGTGGCGCCAAGCCGTTGTTTGCTCAGGCGACGGTGTGGGAGGTGCCAGTCGATGACCCCGGCGTGTTATGGGATGTGGATGTGCCAGCGTTGTTGCGCTATTCCTGACCGAGCAAATATAAAAAAGCCCCGCCTGATCACTCAGGCGGGGCTTTTTAGTGGCTGCTCGAATCAGGCGAGAGGTTTGCTCTCGTGTTCTGCTTCCTGTGCCGCGGCAGCAGCTGCTGCGGCTTCAGCTTCCTTGCGACGACGACGCACTTCACGTGGGTCGTTCGGTGCACGGCCGTTTTCAGTCAGGGCGCTGACCGGCGCGGCTTCAACCACTGGCGCTGCCACTTCGGCAACCGCCGGCGCTTCAACCACGGGCGCAGTTTCAACGACCGGAGCAGGCTCAACCACTGGGGCTGGCTCGGCAACCACGACTTCGGCAACCGGTGCCGGCGCTTCTTCTACCACTGGGGCAGGTTCTGGCGCTTCAACCGGAGCGGCTGGCTCGGCAGTCCATTGGAAGGCGGTCTGTTCTTCACGAACTTCACGAACTTCTTGAGCGGCTTCGACAACCGGTGCTTCAACCACTGGCTCGGGCTCAACCACAGGGGCAGGCTCAACGACCGCCACTTCAACTTCTGGCTGGGCTTCAGGTGCCTGGGCAACTTCCACTTCCGGAACAGCCGGCGCTTCGATTGGGGTAGTGGCTTCGACAACCGGTGCCTCTACAACTGGCGCTTCAACTGCTGGTGCTTCAACAACCGGCGCTTCAACTACTGGGGTCTGGGCAGCAGGTGCTTCAACCACTACGGTTTCTTCGACAGCAGCAGTAGCGCGTTCAGCCTGCTCGTGAGCCTGGGCTTCAGCAGGAGCGCTGATGACCGAGCTGGCAACAGCCGCGGTAACGGCCAGGCCGGCAGCCAGTTCGGCGCCAGTCGGTTCGCTGGTAGCGGCTTCTGCGTTTTCGCCGGTCTCTTCTGAGCCTTCGATCACGTTGCCGTTGGCATCACGTTGACGCTCACGACGGTTGCTGCGACGACGCTGGCCACGGGAGCGGCGGCGTGGACGATCGCCTTCGGCGCCTTCCTGGCCGTCTTCCTGCAGTTGCTCTTCACCGGTCAGCACTTCTTCTTCGCTGGCGGCAGCGGCTTGTTCGGCACGCGGTTGACGCTCTTCACGCGGGGCGCGAGGTTGACGTTCTTCGCGTGGCGCACGCTCTTCACGCGGCTGGCGAGCTGGGCGCTCTTCGGTAGCAGCGGCGGCACCGGCTACGGCAACAGGAGCTGCGTCCAGCGGCTCACGCAGTTCACGCACACGCTCTTCACGCTCGCCACGTGGCTTGCGGTCTTCACGTGGGGCGCGCGGAGTACGTGGTGCGCGCTCTTCGCGGGGTGCACGTTCTACGGTCGGGGTTTCTTCACGGGCTTCGCGAGGGGCACGCTCTTCACGTGGCGCGCGTTCTTCACGCGGTGCACGTTCTTCGCGAGGCTTACGCTCTTCGTCACGGCGACCGTTGCGGTTACGGCTCTGTTGGCGACCGTTGCGACGCTCTTCGTTGCGCGCAGGGCGCTCGGAGGCCGGTTTCTCAACCACGACCGGAGCCACTGGCTCTTCCTTGGTGGCGAACAGGCTGACCAGCGATTTCACCAGGCCTTTGAACAGGCTTGGCTCAGGCAGGGCGGCCGGCGCGGCAACTGGCGCGGCAACTTCAGCTGGAACCGGTGCGTTGGCGCGGGCCGGCGCGGTCTTGACCGCAGCTTCCTGGCGAACCAGGGTGCGGGTCGCGGCGGCTGGCTGGACTTCTTCTACTTCGGCGGCGGCAGCGGCGATTTCGTAGCTGGACTGGCCGCTGTGGGCTTCCGGGCTGTCATCACGCAGGCGTTGCACTTCGAAGTGCGGGGTTTCGAGGTGATCGTTCGGCAGGATGACGATACGGGCACGGGTGCGCAGTTCGATCTTGGTGATCGAGTTGCGTTTTTCGTTGAGCAGGAAGGCGGCAACCGGGATCGGCACTTGCGCGCGGACTTCGGCGGTGCGGTCTTTCAGGGCTTCTTCTTCGATCAGGCGCAGGATCGCCAGGGACAGCGATTCAACGTCACGGATGATGCCGGTGCCGTTGCAACGCGGGCAGACGATGCCGCTGCTCTCGCCCAGGGATGGACGCAGGCGCTGACGGGACATTTCCAGCAGGCCAAAGCGCGAGATGCGGCCGACCTGTACGCGGGCACGGTCAGCTTCCAGGCATTCGCGGACTTTTTCTTCCACGGCACGCTGGTTCTTGGCAGGGGTCATGTCGATGAAGTCGATCACGATCAGGCCGCCGATATCACGCAGTCGCAGCTGGCGGGCGATTTCTTCAGCCGCTTCCAGGTTGGTCTGCAGGGCGGTTTCTTCGATGTCGCTGCCTTTGGTCGCACGCGCCGAGTTGATGTCGATGGACACCAGGGCTTCGGTCGGGTCGATCACGATGGAACCACCGGAAGGCAGTTCGACCACGCGCTGGAAGGCGGTCTCGATCTGGCTTTCGATCTGGAAACGGTTGAACAGCGGAACGCTGTCTTCGTACAGCTTGATCTTGCTGGCGTACTGCGGCATTACCTGGCGGATGAAAGTCAGGGCTTCGTCCTGGGCTTCAACGCTGTCGATCAGCACTTCGCCGATGTCCTGGCGCAGGTAATCGCGGATGGCGCGGATGATCACGTTGCTTTCCTGATAGATCAGGAACGGCGCGGAACGATCCAGGGACGCTTCTTTGATAGCGGTCCACAGCTGCAGCAGGTAGTCGAGGTCCCACTGCATTTCTTCGCTGCTGCGGCCCAGGCCTGCAGTGCGAACGATCAGGCCCATGTCGGCCGGTGCGATCAGGCCGTTCAGCGCTTCACGCAGTTCGTTGCGCTCTTCGCCTTCGATGCGACGGGAAATGCCGCCGGCACGTGGGTTGTTCGGCATCAGGACCAGGTAACGGCCAGCCAGGCTGATGAAGGTGGTCAGGGCTGCGCCCTTGTTGCCACGTTCTTCTTTTTCGACCTGGACGATGACTTCCTGGCCTTCGCTCAGGACGTCCTTGATGTTCACGCGGCCTTCAGGGGCTTTCTTGAAGTATTCGCGGGAGATTTCCTTGAGGGGCAGGAAGCCGTGGCGCTCGGAGCCGAAATCGACAAAGGCAGCCTCAAGGCTTGGTTCGATGCGAGTAATCCGGCCTTTATAGATGTTGGCCTTCTTTTGCTCGCGCGCACCGGATTCGATGTCCAGGTCGTAGAGGCGTTGGCCATCTACCAGTGCAACACGCAACTCTTCGGGTTGAGTTGCGTTAATCAGCATTCTTTTCATGTTGTACCGTCGGTTTCCGGGCTGCCGGAAACGGCGTTCGGCACACACGACTTCTCACGGTCGGTGTCAGGTGCGTCAAGAGTGGTTGGCCACTCCAGTGTCCAGCAAAAACCAGCCAATTGGGCCGGTATCGCGACGGACGCGTCCTGCTTGTTAGCGGTGGTGACAAAGGCACCACTTCAACAAAAGCTAAGGTCAGGAGGAGGAATCAACCGGCGACTGTGGACGAGATGAAGCGTCTAAATATAAGCCTAGTGCTACACGGTCCGACGGTTGTGCATCTCCACCCTACACGTATCCCTGATAATTCGGGTGCTGCCGCGCGCAGAATCCGCAGCGGGTTGGCATTTACCGTGTTCTCCAATGGGGAGTCCACGCTCATGGCTAAACAAGACTAGGTGTGGGCGGTTGCGCTCTCACTCAGCTCTTAACAGGCGTTGTTTCCGAAGCATTCGCCGTGGTCTGGTCCAAGACTGACTGCACTTTGTGAACTGGCCGTAAATATCGGCGCAGAATGCGAGTATTCACTCTGCTTTCTGCACTCGCTTCAGGCCTCATGTCACCTGCGCTTGTTACAATCTTGAGCCTTCCAGGGTGGCGAAAGCCCCGTAGGACGGCCTCGCGTCCTGATGAATTGCGATGGTCAGGGCCGGCAGTTTGCCGCAAGTCCTCTGTCCAGGCCGCTTTTGGCGGCGTTCGCGACTATAGCAGCAATGATTAAGTGCTTCAATTCCATAAAAAATTGTTATCATCGCCGCCATGACGACTACCGCCCCCCAGACCCCCAGCGTCCAGCTGCTCGAGGTCTCGCCGGAATATGCCGGCCAACGCATCGACAATTTTCTCCTGGCCAGGCTCAAAGGCGTGCCCAAGACCTTGATTTACCGCATCTTGCGTAAAGGTGAAGTGCGGGTGAACAAGGGTCGGATCAAGCCCGAGTACAAGTTGCAGGCGGGCGATATCGTCCGTGTTCCGCCGGTTCGCGTGCCCGAGCGTGACGAGCCTGTGCCCTTGGCCCAGGGTTTGTTGCAACGCCTGGAAGCCTCGATTGTCTTCGAAGACAACAAGCTGATCGTGATCAACAAGCCTTGCGGTATTGCGGTTCACGGCGGCAGCGGGCTGAATTTCGGTGTGATCGAAGCCTTTCGTCAGTTGCGCCCGGATGCCAAGGAGTTGGAGCTGGTCCATCGCCTGGATCGCGACACCTCCGGCCTGCTGATGATCGCCAAGAAACGCAGCATGTTGCGCCACCTGCACACCGCCCTGCGTGGCGATGGCGTGGACAAGCGCTACATGGCGCTGGTGCGTGGCAACTGGGCCAGTTCCATCAAGAGTGTCCGCGCGCCGTTGCAGAAGAGCAACTTGCGCTCCGGCGAGCGCATGGTGGAAGTGGATGAGGAGGGCAAAGAGGCCCTGACCCTGTTCAAGGTGCTGCGTCGCTTCGGTGACTTCGCCACCATGGTCGAGGCCAAGCCTGTGACCGGGCGTACCCATCAGATTCGCGTGCACACCTTGCACGCCGGCCATTGCATTGCTGGTGATACCAAGTACGGCGACGAGGATTTCTCCAAGGAAATCCGCGACCTGGGCGGCAAGCGCCTGTTCCTGCACGCCTACATGCTCACGGTGCCACTGCCTGATGGTGGCGAGTTGAAGCTGCAGGCGCCGGTCGATGAGATGTGGGCCAAGACCGTGGAGCGTTTGAGTGTCGCACCTTGATTACAAACTGCTGATTTTCGATTGGGACGGTACCCTGGCCAACTCCATTGGCCGGATTGTCGAGTCGATGCACGCGGCGTCGACCCGCTCGGGCTATGCGCTGTGCACCGATCACGCGGTCAAGGGCATCATCGGCCTGGGCCTGCCTGAGGCGATTCGTACCTTGTACCCCGAGATCAGTGACGCCGAACTGGTCACCTTCCGTGATCACTATGCGGACCACTACATCGCCCTGGAGGCCACGCCTTCGCCGTTGTTCGACGGTGTGGTGCAGTCTCTGGAGGCGTTTCGCGCCGAGGGTTATCACCTGGCGGTCGCCACCGGCAAGGCGCGTCGCGGGCTGGATCGGGTGCTCAAGGCTCACGGTTGGGAAGATTATTTCGATATCACCCGCGCCGCCGATGAAACTGCCAGTAAGCCTCACCCTCTGATGCTGGAGCAGATCCTGGCTCATTGCGGCGTGTCGCCACGCCAGGCCTTGATGGTGGGTGATGCTTCCTTCGACCTGATGATGGCGCGCAATGCGGGCATGGACAGTGTGGCGGTCAGCTATGGCGCCCAGGCTGCCGAGGCCTTGCAGCAATACGAGCCGCGTCTGACGATCGATCATTTTTCCGAATTGCAGGCCTGGCTCAGCCGGGCCCAATAAGTCTTTGCTGGGGTTGATGGCATGAGTGACGAGTGGAAAGCGCCCGAAAAGGCTGAAAACAGCGACGACAAAAGCTGGAAATTGCTGGAGAAAACCCTCCTGGCCAGCGTCCAGGAACAACGCCGTGCACGGCGCTGGGGGATTTTCTTCAAGCTGCTGACGTTCGTCTGGCTTATCGCCATGCTCGCATTGTTCAGCCCGCTGATGGACATGGAAAAAAGCGCAACCCGTGGTGCCAACTACACCGCCCTGATCGAAGTGCGCGGGGTGATTGCCGACAAGGAGTCCGCCAGCGCCGACAACATCGTCAGCAGCCTGCGTGCCGCGTTTGAAGACCCCAAGGTCAAGGGCGTGATCCTGCGCATCAACAGCCCAGGCGGCAGCCCGGTGCAGTCCGGCTATGTGTACGACGAGATTCGCCGCCTGCGTGGCCTGCACCCGGATACCAAGCTGTATGCGGTGATTTCCGACCTGGGGGCGTCGGGTGCCTATTACATCGCCAGTGCTGCCGACCAGATCTACGCCGACAAAGCCAGTCTGGTGGGTTCCATCGGTGTGACGGCGGCCGGGTACGGCTTTGTCGGCACCATGGAGAAGCTCGGTGTAGAACGTCGCACCTACACGTCGGGCGAGCACAAGTCGTTCCTGGATCCGTTCCAGCCGCAGAAGGCTGACGAGACCCAGTTCTGGCAGGGTGTGCTCGACACCACTCATCGCCAGTTCATCGCCAGCGTGAAGCAGGGTCGCGGCGATCGTCTGAAGGACAAAGACCACCCGGAGTTGTTCTCCGGCCTGGTGTGGTCGGGCGAACAAGCGTTGCCGCTGGGCCTGATCGACGGCCTGGGCAGTGCCAGTTCGGTGGCGCGGGATGTGATTGGCGAGAAAGAGTTGGTGGACTTCACCGTCGAAGAGTCGCCATTTGACCGGTTCTCCAAGCGGCTGGGTGCCAGCGTGGCAGAGAAGCTGGCGTTGTATATGGGCTTTCAGGGCCCGACGCTGCGCTGACAGTCCAAGGTCAAAAAGAACCGGCTCTTGCGGCCGGTTTTTCGTACGTCAGGGGATCTGTACGCCTTCCGCCAGCAGCATATCCACCAGTCGGATCAGTGGCAGGCCTACGAGGCTCGTCGCATCCGGCCCCTCTGTGCTCTGGAACAGGCTCACGCCCAACCCCTCAGCCTTGAAGCTGCCCGCACAGTCATACGGCTGCTCAATCCGCAGGTAACGCTCGATGCGTTCCGCGTCCAGTTCCCGCATGTGCACTGTAAAAGGTACGCAGTCGACCTGGCATTGACCGGTTTTGCTGTTGAGCAGCGCCAGGCCAGTCAGGAAGCTCACACGCTTGCCACTGGCGGCCAGCAATTGTTCGCGAGCGTTTTCGAAGGTGTGCGGTTTGCCGATGATCCGGCCATCGAGCGCCGCGACCTGGTCGGAGCCTATAATCAGGTGCCCTGGATGGCTGGCGGCGAGGGCGCGGGCTTTCTGTTCGGCCAGGCGCTTGACCAGTTCCACAACGGACTCATTTTTACGGTGGCTTTCGTCGATATCCGGCGAGCTGCAGATGAACGGCAGGTGCAGGCGGCTCAGCAATTCCCGGCGATAAACCGAGCTGGATGCGAGTAATAAAGGCAGCATGGGCGTCTCCTCAGGGCAGCCGGGGATTCTAGCGGGGCGACCGGCTGACGCACAGGGCTGAATTTCCTTTGACATGGCTGGGTGCATCCCTATAATGCTGCGCCTATGTTGAATGACCCGATTCCACCTCACGTTGACCCGCGCAAATTGGCTGATCGTGGCACTTCCCTCCAAGGTGAATTGCTGCTGGCCGATTTGGAGAGACTCTGCGACCCGCTTTCCGACACTGTCGGTACGGTGCAGGCCAAATTCGTTTTTGAACGAGATGAACGTAAGTCTGTGGTAATCCACAGCTTTATCGACACCGAAGTCAAAATGGTTTGCCAGCGTTGTCTTGAGCTGGTCACCCTGCCGATTCACAGCGAGTGCAGTTATGCTGTGGTGAAGGAGGGTGCGAATACCCAGTCGTTGCCGAAAGGTTATGACGTGCTGGAACTGGGCGAAGATCCATTGGATCTGCATGCACTGATCGAGGAGGAGCTTCTGCTCGCCTTGCCCATTGTGCCTGCTCATCATCCGGAAGAATGCCAGCAGCCGGAGGGGCTCGATGACGAGCCCGAACCGAGCGAGGACGAGGTAACGCGGTCCAACCCGTTCAGTGTATTGGCGCAGTTAAAGCGTGACCCAAACGTTTAGGAGTTAATCAATTATGGCTGTTCAGCAGAACAAAAAATCCCGCTCTGCCCGTGACATGCGTCGTTCGCACGATGCCCTGACGGCGAGCACTCTGTCTGTAGAAAAAACCACCGGTGAAATTCACCTGCGTCACCACGTATCGCCAGAAGGCGTATACCGTGGTCGTAAAGTGATCGACAAGGGCGCTGACGAGTAATCACTTGTCTGCTCTAGTCATCGCGATAGACGCAATGGGCGGGGACTTCGGTCCCCGCAGCATTGTTCAGGCCTGCATTGCCAGCTTGTCCGCAACACCCTCGCTGCACCTGACCCTCGTCGGTCAACCCTCCCTACTTGAAGAACTGATTGCCAGCCATCCGGCGGTGGATCGCGCGCGCCTGACGATTACGCCAGCCAGCGAAACCATCACCATGGATGAAAAGCCAGCGGCGGCCCTGCGTGGCAAGCCCGACTCTTCGATGCGGGTGGCGCTGGAATTGCTGCGTGATGGCAAGGTGCAAGCCTGTGTCAGTGCCGGCAATACCGGGGCCCTGATGGCGTTGTCGCGCTTTGTGCTCAAGACCTTGCCTGGCATTGACCGGCCGGCGATGGTCGCGGCGATTCCGACGCAGAAAGGCTACTGCCAACTGCTGGACCTGGGCGCGAACGTCGATTGCAGTGCCGAGCACTTGTTCCAGTTTGCCGTGATGGGCTCGGTGGCCGCCGAAGCGCTGGGTGTTGCCCGGCCACGGGTGGCCTTGCTGAATATCGGCACCGAAGACATCAAGGGTAACCAGCAGGTCAAGCTGGCCGCCACTTTGCTGCAAGGCGCGCGTGGCTTGAACTACATCGGTTTTGTCGAGGGTGACGGTTTGTACCGTGGCGAAGCCGATGTGGTGGTGTGCGATGGGTTTGTCGGAAATATCCTGCTTAAATCCAGCGAAGGCTTGGCGACCATGATCGCCACGCGTATCGAGGCGTTGTTCAAGCAGAATCTGGCGACGCGTCTGGTTGGCGCCCTGGCGTTGCCGTTGATGCGTCGCCTGCAAGCCGACCTTGCCCCTGCGCGGCATAACGGTGCGAGTTTCCTGGGGTTGCAGGGCATTGTGGTGAAAAGCCATGGTTCTGCAGGCGTGGAAGGCTTTCAAAGTGCGATTGCGCGGGCCCTGATCGAGATCCAGGAAAACCTGCCGCAACGCTTGCACGGCCGTCTTGAGGACCTGTTGCCTTAGGCGAATCGGCCCGAGAGTGCTTAAATGTGACCGGCCAGTTCAATTGACCATCCAATCTGTCAGTTTCGTGTGCTCCCACCGTAGGAGTGCGCATTTTTGACGACCAGATCATTAGGGGCTTGTTACATGTCTACATCCCTCGCATTCGTCTTTCCAGGGCAGGGTTCGCAGTCCCTCGGCATGTTGGCCGAGCTGGGCGCGCAATACCCGCTGGTCCTGGACACCTTTAAAGAGGCTTCCGACGCCCTCGGTTACGACCTGTGGGCACTGACCCAGCAAGGGCCGGAAGAGCAGCTCAATCAAACCGATAAAACCCAGCCGGCCATCCTGACCGCTTCGATCGCCCTGTGGCGCTTGTGGCTGGCGGAAGGCGGCACGCGTCCGGCATTCGTCGCCGGTCACAGCCTGGGCGAATACAGCGCCCTGGTTGCCGCGGGCAGCCTGACCCTCGCTGAGGCGGTCAAGCTGGTCGAGCGTCGTGGCCAACTGATGCAAGAAGCCGTTCCGGCCGGGCAGGGCGGCATGGCCGCTATCCTGGGCCTGGATGACGCCGTGGTGATCGAAGCCTGCGCCGAAGCGGCCCAGGGCGAAGTGGTCAGCGCCGTGAACTTCAACTCGCCTGGCCAGGTGGTGATCGCCGGTGCCAAGGCTGCGGTCGAGCGTGCTATCGAAGGCTGCAAGGCCCGTGGCGCCAAGCGTGCGCTGCCATTGCCGGTGAGCGTGCCGTCGCACTGCGAGCTGATGCGTCCGGCGGCCGAGCGCTTTGCCGAGTCCATCGCTGCTATCAACTGGCAGGCGCCGCAGATTCCGCTGGTACAGAACGTCAGCGCCGCCGTGGCTGCCGACCTCGACACCCTCAAGCGCGACCTGCTGGAACAACTCTACAAGCCCGTACGCTGGGTTGAATCGGTCCAGACCCTGGCGGCCAATGGCGCCACCGAGCTGGTCGAGTGCGGTCCGGGCAAAGTCCTGGCCGGCCTGAACAAGCGCTGCGCCGACGGCGTGTCGACTGCCAACCTCAATACCCCGGATGCCTTCGCTGCCGCTCGCGCGGCACTGGCTTAATCCCCGAACTTAGGAGAAGCCTGCATGAGTCTGCAAGGTAAAGTTGCACTGGTTACCGGCGCAAGCCGTGGCATTGGCCAGGCGATCGCCCTGGAACTGGGCCGTCAGGGCGCCGTTGTGATCGGCACCGCCACTTCCGCTTCGGGCGCCGAGCGTATCGCCGCGACCCTGAAGGAAAACGGCGTGCAAGGTACTGGCCTTGAGCTGAACGTGACCAGTGATGAGTCCGTGGCTGCCGTACTGGCCGAGATCACCGCACAGTTCGGTGCGCCGGCGATTCTGGTGAACAACGCCGGTATCACCCGCGACAACCTGATGATGCGCATGAAAGACGACGAGTGGTACGACGTGGTCGACACCAACTTGAACAGTCTGTTTCGCCTGTCCAAGGGCGTTTTGCGTGGCATGACCAAGGCGCGTTGGGGCCGAATTATCAATATTGGCTCCGTAGTGGGTGCCATGGGCAACGCAGGCCAAGTAAACTACGCCTCCGCCAAAGCCGGTCTGGAAGGTTTCAGCCGTGCATTGGCACGTGAAGTCGGCTCGCGGTCGATTACGGTCAACTCGGTTGCCCCAGGGTTCATCGACACCGATATGACCCGTGAGCTGCCGGAAGCACAGCGTGAAGCCTTGCTGACGCAGATTCCGCTGGGCCGTCTGGGCCAGGCCCAAGAGATCGCGAATGTGGTCACTTTCCTGGCATCCGACGGTGCGGCATACGTGACTGGGGCTACAATCCCGGTGAACGGCGGGATGTACATGAGTTAAATTGTGACGGATCGCTTCAAAAAAATGTCATACGAGCTGTCTAAAATCCGTTATAAAGCTGCAACTTAATTTATAGGCAGGTGGCCGACCGGGTACAGGGTGAAGCTTTCAGTTGAAAAGCTGAAAAGGCTTTCTATACACTTACCCACTGGCCAGCTGCCTGAATTTGTCCATTAGGAGTTAAACAAGGTATGAGCACCATCGAAGAGCGCGTCAAGAAAATCGTCGCCGAGCAACTGGGCGTTAAAGAAGAAGAAGTGGTCAACACTGCTTCCTTCGTAGAAGACCTGGGTGCCGATTCCCTTGACACCGTTGAGCTGGTGATGGCTCTGGAAGAGGAATTCGAGACCGAAATCCCGGACGAAGAAGCTGAAAAAATCACTACTGTTCAAGCTGCTATCGACTACGTTACTAGCCACCAGGCGTAATAGTTTGTAGTCGTCGCTTGCTGTCAGGGAAAAACCGCACTGCTGTAACGGCGTGCGGTTTTTTCTTTAGCCCTGATGAAAAACAAGCGCTGAAGCAAAAGTGTCGTCATTAGAAAAAGGAGAGTGCTGTGTCGCGTAGACGCGTCGTAGTCACCGGTATGGGTATGTTGTCGCCACTGGGCACGGATGTGCCGAGCAGTTGGCAGGGCATTCTGGCTGGCCACAGTGGTATTGGTCTGATCGAACACACGGACCTTTCTGCCTATTCCACCCGTTTTGGCGGCTCGGTAAAGGGTTTCAATGTCGAGGAATATCTCTCGGTCAAAGAATCCCGCAAACTCGACCTGTTCATTCAATACGGCCTGGCAGCCGGTTTTCAGGCAGTGCGTAACGCCGGCCTGGAAGTCACCGACGCCAACCGTGACCGCATCGGCGTGGCCATGGGTTCGGGTATTGGCGGTTTGACCAATATCGAAGAAACCAGCCGCACGTTGCACGATTCCGGCCCCCGTCGAATTTCACCGTTCTTCGTTCCGGGCTCGATCATCAACATGATTTCCGGTTTCCTGTCGATCCACTTGGGCGCACAGGGGCCTAACTACGCCATCGCCACGGCGTGCACCACCGGCACGCACTGCATCGGCATGGCGGCGCGCAACATCGCCTATGACGAAGCCGACGTGATGATCGCCGGCGGCGCCGAAATGGCGGCCTGCGGCCTCGGCATGGGCGGCTTCGGCGCGTCCCGTGCGCTGTCGACCCGTAACGACGAACCCACCCGCGCCAGCCGTCCATGGGACAAAGGCCGTGACGGTTTCGTACTGTCCGACGGTGCCGGTGCCCTGGTGCTGGAAGAGTTGGAACACGCCAAGGCGCGTGGCGCCACCATCTACGCCGAGCTGATCGGCTTCGGCATGAGCGGCGATGCGTACCACATGACATCGCCACCGTCCGACGGTGCCGGTGCTGCGCGCTGCATCACCAATGCCCTGCGCGATGCGAAGGTCAATGCGGACCAGGTGCAGTACATCAACGCCCACGGCACGTCGACCCCGACCGGCGACTTGGCGGAAGCCGAAGCCATCAAGTCAGTGTTCGGCGCACACGCCTACAACCTGGCGGTCAGCTCCACCAAGTCCATGACCGGCCACTTATTGGGTGCGGCGGGCGCGGTCGAAGCGATCTTCAGCGTCATGGCCATCAAGGACCAGGTCGCTCCGCCGACCATTAACCTGGATGAGCCGGACGAAGGCTGCGACCTGAACTTCGTGCCTCACGAAGCGCAACCGATGCCGATCGACGTGGTGATCTCCAACTCGTTCGGTTTTGGCGGCACCAACGGTTCCCTGGTGTTCCGCCGGTTCGCCGAGTGATGCACAGCTGGGTCGACGGTCAGCCAGCGGACAGCGTGCCCCTGAAAGATCGCGGCCTGGCGTACGGTGATGGGCTGTTCGAGACCATCGCCGTCAGGGCCGGGCAGCCGGTGCTGCTCGACCGTCACTTGCAGCGCCTCGATGAGGGTTGCAGGCGCCTCGCCTTGGTTGCGGACCCCGTGGTGATCCGCAGCGAAGTGCTGTCCTATGCCGCCGCCCTCGGCGACGGTGTCCTCAAGTTGATCCTCACCCGTGGCGACAGCCTGCGCGGTTATGGCATCAACCCTGGCGCGCCGGCGCGCCGTATTTTGCAGGGCAACCCGCCCGCTACCTATCCCCACGCCCATGCAGTCGACGGTATCCGTCTGTTTGCGTGTGCGACGCGCTTGGCCGAGCAGCCGTTGCTGGCCGGTCTCAAGCACCTCAATCGCCTGGAGCAGGTGATCGCCCGCGCCGAATGGCAGGACGCCGAGCACGCTGAAGGCTTGATGCTGGATGTGTCCGGGCGTGTCATTGAGGGCGTATTCAGTAACCTGTTCCTGGTGCGCAACGGCTTGTTACTAACCGCTGATCTGACCCGATGCGGCGTTGCCGGCGTGATGCGCGCCGAGATTCTGGCCCAGGCACATACTCTGGGAATCCCGGTGGCCGTGGCCGACATCAATCTTGAGCAGTTGCAGCAGGCCGACGAAGTCTTCGTGTGCAACAGCGTTTATGGCATTTGGCCGGTGCGCGGTTGCGCTGGGATGAGCTGGCCGGTTGGGCCGCTCACCCGTAAACTGCAGGGCATTGTTCGCGCGCTATTGGAAATTTGAGTTGATACGAAAACTGGTTGTACTGCTGCTGATCGGTCTGTTCTCGGCTGCGTTGCTGTTGGGCTATGGCGCGTGGAAATACGACGCGGCCCTGAAGCAGCCCTTGAACCTGACCCAGGAGCAATTGCTCGACGTACCGGCTGGGGCGACCCCGACCGGCACGTTCAATCGCCTGGAAGCCGACGGCGTGCTGGATGACGCCTTCTGGTTGCGCCTGTACTGGCGCTTCAACCTCGACGGCCAGCCGCTGCACAGCGGCGAATACCGCATGACCCCTGGCATGACGGCGCAAGGCCTGATCGGCCTGTGGCAGCGTGGCGAAGTGGTGCAATACAGCCTGACGCTCGTGGAAGGCTGGAACTTCCGCCAGGTGCGCTCGGCGTTGGCCAAGCATGAAAAGATCGTGCAGACCCTTGCAGGCCTTAGTGACAGCGAAGTCATGGACAAGCTTGGCCACCCCGGCGTGTTTCCCGAAGGGCGGTTCTTCCCGGATACCTATCGCTTCGTGCGTGGGATGACCGACGTCGAATTCCTGAAAAAAGCCTACAACCGTCTGGATGATGTACTCGCCCAGGAGTGGAGCAAGCGTGCGGCCGATGCGCCGTACACCGACCCTTATCAAGCGTTGATCATGGCCTCCCTGGTGGAGAAAGAGACGGGCGTGCCTGAAGAGCGTGGGCAGATCGCCGGCGTCTTTGTGCGTCGCCTGAAGATCGGCATGCTGTTGCAGACCGACCCGACGGTGATCTACGGCCTGGGCGAGCGCTACAACGGCAAGTTGACCCGCGCCCACCTCAAGGAAGCCAACCCTTACAACACTTATATGGTCGCCGGCTTGCCGCCGACGCCCATCGCCATGGTCGGTCGCGAGGCGATCCATGCCGCGCTGAACCCGGTGCCGGGCAGTAGCCTGTATTTCGTCGCACGGGGTGATGGCAGCCATATTTTCTCTGATGACCTGGATGCGCATAATGCCGCCGTG
Organism: Pseudomonas sp. DWRC2-2; assembly: GCF_049897885.1. Lineage (NCBI taxonomy): Bacteria > Pseudomonadati > Pseudomonadota > Gammaproteobacteria > Pseudomonadales > Pseudomonadaceae > Pseudomonas > Pseudomonas sp. DWRC2-2. The sequence goes on along the minus strand of NZ_JAFCXD010000001.1, from coordinate 1,325,167 downwards.
CGCGAGTTCCAGCTCAAGCGCCGCGCCGATTATCGCTCCAGCCCGGCGCCAGTGGTGAAGCCTGCGGAAGATGCAACGCCGCCGGCCGATGTGCCCGTTGAAAAACCGGCCGAGTCTGCGCCAGATGTTGAAGCGCCGCAAAACCCGCAATAATTCTGACTAAGGACTGCCTGTGACTGGCTTGTTTATTACCCTGGAAGGCCCTGAAGGCGCCGGCAAAAGCACCAACCGCGATTACCTGGCTGAGCGCTTGCGCAGCGAAGGGATCGAAGTGGTGCTGACCCGCGAGCCCGGCGGCACGCCGCTGGCCGAGCGTATCCGCGAGGTGTTGCTGGCGCCGGGTGAAGAGCAGATGAACCCGGACACCGAGCTGCTGCTGGTGTTCGCCGCCCGTGCCCAGCACCTGGCCGAGGTGATTCGCCCAGCCCTCGCGCGCGGTGCCGTGGTGATCTGCGACCGGTTTACCGATTCCACCTATGCCTACCAGGGCGGTGGTCGGGGCCTGTCCCTGGAGCGCATCGCCACGCTCGAAACCTTCGTTCAAGGCGACCTGCGCCCTGACCTGACCCTGGTCTTTGACCTGCCGGTGGAAGTGGGCCTGGCTCGCGCCAGCGCCCGTGGTCGCCTGGATCGTTTCGAGCTGGAAGGCCAGGCCTTCTTCGACGCCGTACGCACCGCGTTCCTCAAGCGCGCTGCGGTCGAGCCTGCGCGCTACTATTTGCTGGACGCCGCCCAACCGCTGGCCCAGGTGCAACACGCCATCGACGCGCTGTTGCCGACACTGCTGGAGCGCGCCCGTGGCTGAAGCCTACCCGTGGCAGGACAGTCTGTGGCAACAACTGGCTGGCCGAGCCCAGCACGCCCACGCCTACCTGTTGCATGGGCCGGTTGGGATCGGCAAGCGTGACCTGGCCGAGCGCCTCATGGCCAGCCTGCTGTGCCAGCGCCCGGTCAACCTGGAAGCCTGCGGCGAGTGCAAGTCCTGCCTGTTGCTCAAGGCTGGCAGCCACCCGGACAACTACGTGCTGGAGCCCGAGGAAGCCGACAAGGCGATCAAGGTCGACCAGGTGCGCGACCTCGTCAGCTTGGTGGTGCAGACCGCGCAGATGGGCGGGCGCAAGGTTGTGTTGATCGAGCCGGTGGAGGCGATGAACATCAACGCCGCCAACGCCTTGCTCAAGAGCCTGGAAGAGCCGTCCGGCGATACCGTGTTGTTGCTGGTCAGTCACCAGTCCAGCCGTTTGTTGCCGACCATCCGCAGCCGTTGCGTGCAGCAGGCGTGCCCACTGCCGAGCGAGGCCATGAGCCTGGAATGGCTCGCGCAGGCGTTGCCGGAGTGCAGCGCGGATGAACGGGTCGAACTGCTGACCCTGGCGGCCGGCTCCCCCTTGGCGGCGGTGAAGCTGCACGCCCAGGGCGTGCGTGAGCAACGCGCGCTGGTGGTGGAGGGCGTGAAGAAACTCATCAAGCAGGAAGTCTCCGCCACCCAACTGGCCGAAACTGCCTGGAAGGACATTCCCCTGTTGTTGCTGTTCGATTGGTTCTGCGACTGGTCAAGCCTGATCCTGCGCTACCAGCTGACCCAGGATGAAAATGGCCTAGGCCTGCCGGACATGCGCAAAGTGGTGCAATACCTGGCGCAGAAAAGTGCCCAGGACAAGGTGCTGACGATCCAGGACTGGATCCTCGCCCAGCGCCAGAAGGTGCTCGGCAAGGCCAACCTTAACCGCGTGCTGTTGCTTGAGGCGCTGCTGGTGCAATGGGTAGGCTTGCTTGGCCGTCGTTAAATTCCGTGGCCGACGGGTGTATCGTCGGCCAGACACTTTTCGTGACTGAAGTTGTAGATCCCTATGCTCGTAGATTCCCATTGCCACCTCGACCGCCTCGACCTGGCCCAGCACGGCGGCTCCCTTGATGCTGCCCTCGAAGCCGCACGCCAGCGCGGAGTAGGGCACTTCCTGTGCATCGGCGTCAGCGCCGAAAACGCAGCCGATGTCAAAGCCCTGGCTGATCGCTACGCCGATGTGGATTGCTCGGTGGGCATTCACCCGCTGGACCTCAAGCCCGGTGAAGCCCCAGCGCTTGATTGGCTGCTGACTGAACTCAATCATCCTCGCGTGGTGGCCATCGGCGAAACCGGCCTGGATTACCACTACGAGCCCGAAGCGGCGCAGGTGCAGCAGGCTTCGTTCCGCCTGCACCTGCAAGCCGCCCAGCAGACCGGCAAACCGGCGATCGTCCACACCCGTGGCGCGCGTGCCGACACCCTGACCCTGCTGCGCGAAGCCGCGCTGCCCCAGGCCGGCGTGTTGCATTGCTTTACCGAAGACTGGGACATGGCCAAGGCGGCCCTGGACCTGGGGTTCTACATCTCCCTGTCGGGCATCGTCACCTTCCGCAACGCCGACGCCCTGCGTGACGTCGCACGCCAGGTGCCGGCCGACCGTCTGCTGGTGGAAACCGACTCGCCGTACCTGGCGCCCATCCCCCATCGCGGCAAGCCGAACCTGCCCGAATATGTGCGCGATGTGGCGGATTACCTGGCGATGCTGCGCGGCGAGTCCTACGAGCGGTTTGCCGAGCAGACCACCGAGAACTTCAAGCGCCTGTTTCCGTTGGCTCACGTCGCTGGCTGACGCGGCCAAATCCCAGGCAAAAAAAACCCGGGTTCTGGGGGGTGAATCCGGGCTAAGACCATTAGGAGTAAAACAAGGGTACGCGGTCCGTTGGTACCCAGGTCGGCGCGTCACTTGGGGGAGATGTCACGCCGACAGTTCAAGTATTGATCAGTATCCGATTCAGTCCAGTCGCGACTGGTCGTTTTTTAAACAGATTTGGAATACGCGCGCTTCCCTTGAGTTCTCATTGGGCGGGCGCACGACGGCAGTTGTTGCGTATTATTTCTGACTGAGATCCATGAAAACGTTGGCGCACTGAAAGTAAAGTGCGTTTCGGGTTCACATAGGCATTGCCCAGCGACCGTTCAGTCGGGATAATCCCTCGCACCGGGTAAATCGTATCGCCGCGTATCCGTGGCCCTGCGTAACCCTCCCTATTTTGACCTTTGCAGACTTCTTCCTCATGCACAAAGAACCCCGTAAGGTCCGTGAGTTTCGCCGCCGTGAGCAGGAAATTCTCGACACCGCACTCAAACTGTTCCTCGAACAGGGTGAAGACAGCGTCACCGTCGAGATGATCGCGGATGCCGTGGGTATCGGCAAAGGCACGATCTACAAGCACTTCAAGTCCAAGGCCGAGATCTATCTGCGCCTGATGCTCGACTACGAGCGTGACTTGAACGAGCTGCTGCATTCGGCCGATGTGGACAAGGACAAGGAAGCGCTGTCCCGCGCCTACTTCGAGTTCCGCATGCGCGACCCGCAGCGCTATCGCCTATTCGACCGCCTGGAAGAGAAGGTGGTCAAGGGCCATCAGGTGCCGGAGATGGTCGAGGAACTGCACAAGATCCGTGCGTCGAACTTCGAACGCCTGACCCTGTTGATCAAGGGCCGCATCAGCGAAGGCAAGCTGGAAGACGTGCCGCCGTATTTCCACTATTGCGCGGCCTGGGCGTTGGTGCACGGCGCCGTGGCGCTGTATCACTCACCGTTCTGGAGCAATGTGCTGGAAGATCAGGAAGGGTTCTTCCAGTTCCTGATGGACATCGGCGTGCGCATGGGCAACAAGCGCAAGCACAGTACCGAGCAGCCGCCGCTGGAATCGCCTTCCACGTAATGATTTGCTGCCACGCGTAGTACCCCAGGAATATACTCAGGCAAGGACTCTTGCTAAAAGCTGATTTATCAGTCAGCTTTTAGCGCGCCCGAATCATCCTCTGCCGGAGTGATCCATGATCGTTGATCGTCAAGGCAGGCGTTTTCGCAATTTGCGGATCAGCCTGACCTCAGCCTGCAATTACGCGTGTACCTACTGCGTGCCCAACGGCAAGCGGCTGGTGGCTGCCCAGGACGAACTCTCCGCCGAGGCCATGGCCCGTGGCGTGGCTTATCTGATCGAGGCGGCCGGCATCGACCGCCTGCGTATCACCGGCGGTGAACCGCTGGTCAGTCCCAAGCTGGAAGCCTTCATGGGGGCCGTCGGGCAAATGGGCTTGAGTGACATCAGCCTGACCACCAATGGTCAACTGCTCGCGCGCAAACTGCCGCTGCTGGTGGACGCCGGGATCAAACGCATCAACGTCTCCCTCGATACTTTGGATGCGGACGCCTTCCGCAGCATCGCCCGTGGCGGCGACCTGGCCACCGTGCTCGACGGCATGGACCAGGCCCGCGCCGCCGGAATCAAGATCAAGGTCAACATGGTGCCATTGCGCGGCCAGAACCTCGACCAGGTGATGCCGCTGCTCGAGTACTGCCTGGAGCGGGGTTATGAACTGCGCTTTATCGAGCTGATGCGCATGGGCCACCTGGCCAAGGATTCCAACGCATTCCTGCAGCAATTTGTCAGCCTGCAACAACTGCTCGGCCTGATCGGCGAACAGCATGAATACCTGCAAGCCAGTGCGCCCATTGACGCGACGGCGGTGCGTTATGAAATACCCGGCAAGGGCTATTTCGGCGTTATCGCCAACGAAAGCGTGCCGTTCTGCCGGACCTGTTCGCGGTTGCGGTTGTCGTCCACGGGGTGGCTGCACGGTTGCCTGTCGTCGAGTAACCGCCACTATGTCGGCGACCTGCTCGACAAGCCTCGCCACCAAGCATTGCCGGCGCTGCAGGGCTTGTTGATGAAGGCGTTGGGCGACAAACAGGAAGTCGCCTTCTCCGGTGGCGCGACCATCATGAAGATCATCGGCGGCTAGTGTTCCAAGCTGGCGCAGAACCTGCATCTCACGCCCATTCGCCGGTTTTCCGTCACCGGCTTCTGGAGGATTAGGATGCGTAGTCTGGTTTTGTTGCTGGCATCGTTGACGCTGAGTGGTTGCATGACCGTCAGCGATATGGCCGAAGGCACCCGCTATCAGATGAGCGATGCCGGTTTGCTGGATCACAGCGATACCCGTCGCACCGCCTCGGTTCGCATACAGCCGGATTCTTTCGTGTTTATCGCCCAAGGCGCCTTTGTGCCGCCGGGCAGCGCTTATCCGCGTCCAAACGTGGTGGCCGAGGAAGCCTTCAACGGCTTTATCGAATATTTCCCCATGGTGCGTCGCGCCCGTCAGCCGGAAGGCCTGGAGCAGGCAATGTCCGAAGCCCGTGCGGCCGGCGCTCACTACCTGCTGTACTGCCGTTTCGCCAAGGCGGATGACCGTATCGGCAATGCCGATGAATGGGCGGATCAGGAAGCCCTCGACCGTGTCGGGTTGGACAGCGGCGTCATCCAGATCATGTTGATCGAGACCAGCACCCAGTATTTGATTGATACTGCACGGATTCGCAGTCGTGGCGGTTTACTGACGTTCCACGACAACAAGCCAGAAGATCTGATTGCCCGCCCGCTGCGCCAGTACGCTCGCAGTCTGCTGGGCATGAGTGATCAATAAGCACCAGGAGAACCCCATGACCGATTCCGCCAAGGCCAACGATCTGTTGGCCCAACTGCCCAAAGGCAAGGGGCCGGCACCGGTACATCTATGGAACCCGGACTTCTGCGGCAACATCGACATGCGCATCGCCCGCGACGGTACTTGGTTCTACCAGGGCACACCGATCGGGCGTAAGCCGATGGTCAAACTCTTCTCCAACATCATTCGCCGCGATGGCGATGATTACTTCCTGGTCACTCCCGTGGAAAAGGTCGGCATCAGCGTCGATGATGCGCCGTTCGTGGCGGTAACGCTGGAGGTCGAAGGGCAGGGCGAAGGCCAGTTGCTGCGCTTTACCACCAACGTGGACGATCAGATCGAAGCGGGCCTTGAACACCCCTTGCGGGTGGTGATCGACCCAATCACCCAGGAACCTGCGCCCTATCTGCGGGTGCGCACCAACCTCGAAGCCTTGGTGCATCGCAATGCGTTCTACCAATTGGTGGAGCTGGCGGTGAGCCGTCCGATCAACGGTCAGAACTGGCTGGGCGTCTGGAGCGGCGGCGAGTTTTTCCGTATCGGCCTGGAGCCCTGAGGCCGGTTTTTTCATCTCCCTGAAATAATTCGCTTGCTGCAAACGACCGCTTTCGGTTATCAATTTGTACATGATTAGACATGTTCGATTTGATAAGAAAAAACGCGTCGTCGACGAGCTCATCCGCCGTATCGAGGGTGGGGTGATGGCCGACGGTTTCCTGCTGCCGGGCGAGCACCAACTGGCCGAAGAGTTTGCCGTCAGCCGTGGCACCCTGCGCGAAGCCCTCGCCGAGCTCAAGCGACGCAACTACATCGCGACCCAGAGCGGCGTCGGCTCCATCGTCACCTTTGACGGCATGGTGCTCGACCAACGCAGCGGTTGGGCCCAGGCCCTGGCTGACACAGGGGCGCGAGTGAACACCGACATCCTGCGCCTGGAAGCGGTGACCCGTCCCGACCTGTTCAGCCGTTTCGGCAGCGACCAATTCATTGCCCTTGATCGCCGTCGCCGCACCACCGACGGCACAGCGGTCTCGCTGGAACGCTCGTTGATGCCCGCATCGGGCGGCCTGGAAAGCCTGCCTAAAGTCGGCCTGATCGATAATTCCCTGACCATCACCCTGGCCGCCTACGGTTACGTCGGCGCCGAAGGTGACCAATGGATCGGCGCCGAACCCCTCAGCGACGAAGACGCCGAACTGCTCGGCCGCCCTGCGGGCACGGTGTTTCTCAAGGCCTCACGGACCACCTACGACCGCCGTGAGCGTTTCATGGAGCATGTCGAAAGCTTGCTCGACCCGCTGCACTTTCGCTTGCACCTCCAGTTTGGAAACCCGAAATGACCCCGCACACTCGCGCCCTCGGCGCTTTCTACGGCTTGGCGTTGGGCGATGCCCTGGGCATGCCGACCCAGTCCTTGAGCCGCGAGCAGGTCCGCGCGCGTTTCGGTGCCATTACTGGCCTGGAAGACGCCGACGCCGACCAGCCGATTGCGCCGAACATGCCCGCCGGGTCCATCACCGATGACACCGAGCAGGCGATTCTGGTGGGCGAGTTGCTGGTGGAAGGGCAGGGCGTGATCGAGCCGACGGTGCTCGCCCAGCGTTTGATCGACTGGGAAGCGGTGATGCGCGCCAAGGGCTCGCAGGATCTGCTCGGCCCGTCCACCAAGCGTGCGATCGACATGATTCTCGCCGGTCACACTCCTGAAGAGTCCGGTCGTTATGGCACCACCAACGGCGCTGCGATGCGCATCACCCCGGTGGGGATCGCCGCCGATGTCAGCGACCCGGCGCAGTTTATCCAGGCGGTGATCCAGGCCTGCCAGGTCACCCATAACACCACCCTGGGGATTTCCAGCGCGGCGGCAGTGGCGGCGGTGGTCTCGGCCGGCATCAACGGCGTGGACCTGGGCGAAGCACTGAACATCGGCACCCAGATTGCCCAGCAAGCGGAAGGCCACGGTCACTGGATTGCCGGGGGGCGTATTTCCACGCGCATCAGCTGGGCGCGCACCCTGAGCGTCGGCAGCGGCGACAAAGCCCTGTTCGCCGACCTGCTGTACGAATTGATCGGCACCTCCGTCGCGTCCCAGGAGTCGGTGGTGGTCTCGTTCGCCCTGGCCCAGCAAGTGGCGGTGGGCGAGTTGAACGCCTTCGAAGCGCTGTGTCTGGCCGCCAGCCTTGGCGGTGACACTGACACCATTGCCGCCATTCTCGGCGCCATGCTGGGCGCGTGCCTGGGCCTGCAGTGCTGGCCTGAGGCGATGATCGAACAGGTCAAGCAGGTCAATGGCCTGGAGTTGCAGCCGCTGGTTCAAGAACTGTTGAAAATGCGCTGAGTCAGGACGACCGGAAACACGATTCGCTTTGTACCCCTGCCACAACCACAACAATACAGGCACCAGGAGCACCCCCTCATGAGCAGCACCTCTTCCGGCCAAAGTGCCGGGCAATTGGAAACACGCGGCATCGAACCGGTCCCTGAAGGCGAGTGCAACGGGCACCCGCTGCAACTGTTCTGGGTCTGGTTCGCCGCCAACATCAGCATCCTCGGCTTGCCGCTCGGCGCCACGTTGGTGGCGTTCCGCGGCCTGGCGATCTGGCAGGCGATTATCGTGGCGATCCTCGGCGCTGCCGGCTCGTTCGCGGTGGTGGGCATCATCTCCATCGCCGGTCGTCGTGGTCGTGCGCCGAGCCTGACGCTGTCCCGCGCCATCTTCGGTGTGCGCGGCAATATCGGGCCGACGCTGGTGTCGCTGATGTCGCGCCTGGGCTGGGAAACGGTCAACACCACCACCGCCGCCTTTGTGCTGCTGTCGTTGTGCTCGATCCTGTTCGGTTCGCCGGTGGAGGCGAAAAGCGCGCCGGTGCTGACCCTGATCTTTATCGCGATCTTCGTGTTGCTGACCCTGTCGGTTTCCGGCCTGGGCCACGCCACGTTGCTGGTGATTCAGAAGTGGGCCACGTATGTGTTCGGCGCCTTGAATATCCTGGTGGGCGGCTTCCTGTGCGCCACCATCGATTGGAGCGCGGTGTTCAACGCGACCCCGGCGCCGTTGAGCGCGATGATCATCGGCGTCGGTACCATGGCCGCCGGTACGGGTATCGGTTGGGCGAATGCCGGCGCCGACATGTCGCGCTACCAGCACCGCAGCGTCACGGCTGTGCGCCTGGTGGCCTCGGCCGCGTTTGGCGCGGGCATTCCGCTGGTTTTGCTGATCACCCTCGGCGGCCTGCTGTCGGTGGGCAACAACGACCTGGCCTCGGCCACCGACCCGATCGTCGCGATCCGCGACATGCTGCCGACCTGGATGGCGGTGCCGTACCTGATCACCGCGTTTGGCGGCCTGCTGTTGTCCAACAACCTGTCGGTGTACTCGGCGGGCCTGACCACGCTGACGCTGGGGCTGAAGGTCAAGCGCGTGCATGCGGTCATCGTCGACATCGTGGCGATCTTCGCCGGCTCGATCTACTTCATGTTGATCGCCGACAGCTTCTACGGCCCGTTCATCACCTTCATCTCATTGCTGGCCGTGCCGATTACGGCGTGGGTCGGCATCTTCGTGGTTGACCTGATCCACCGTCACTACTACAGCCCCAAGGACCTGCTGGACGTGAGCCCAAGCAGCGCCTACTGGTATCGCGGCGGTGTGGAATGGCGTGCGTTCGGCGCCTGGGCAGTGGCGATCGTGCTGGGCTTCAGCTTCACCACCATCGGCACCACCGCCGAAAACATCTGGTTCGCCGGGCCTTTGTCCGACTCCTGGCTGGGCCACAATGGTCTGGGCTGGATTGTCACCTTCGTGGTGGCCGGCGGGATTTATGCAGTACTGGGTGGCGCAGCTGACCGTCGCCCGGCTTTGGTAGAGCGTCCTAATGTCTAGATTGCTGCACACAGGCCAAGTCATCGTCGATCTGGTCATGGCCCTCGATACCTTGCCTGCCACCGGCGGCGATGTGCTGGCGCAATCGGCCAGCTTTGAGGCCGGAGGGGGCTTTAATGTGATGGCGGCCGCGCGGCGCAATGGGTTGCCGGTGGTTTACCTCGGCCGTCATGGCAATGGGCGCTTTGGTGACCTGGCCCGTTCGGCAATGCAGGTCGAAGGGGTCGAAATGGCCCAGGCGCCCAGCACCGATAAAGACACCGGTTTGTGTGTCTCACTGACCGAAGCCACCACCGAGCGCACGTTCATTTCCCATCTCGGCGCAGAAGGTGACTTGAGTGCCGAGGACCTGGCGCGCGTGGTCCCGCAACCGGACGATTACGTGTATGTCAGCGGCTATAGCCTTTTGCTGGAAGGCAAGGCGCAGGCATTGCTCGACTGGCTGCTGGCGCTGCCGCGAGCGATCACCGTGGTGTTCGATCCGGGCCCGTTGGTCAAGGCGCCGGATTCCGCGCTGATGGTGGCGTTGCTACCGCGTATCGATATCTGGACCAGTAATGGGCCCGAAGCCCTGGCATTCACCGGAGCGGGTGCGGTGGCGGATGCGCTGGTCGATCTCAATCGTCACCTGCCCGTGGATGCCTTGCTGGTGGTGCGGGATGGACCGAATGGTTGCTGGGTCAGCCGCAATGGCCAGGCGCAGCATGTGCCGGGGTTCAAGGTAAAGGCGGTGGACAGCAATGGCGCGGGGGATGCGCATGCGGGTGTGTTTATCGCGGGGTTGGCGAATGGCCTTGAACCCGCTGAAGCGGCACGGCGGGCGAATGCGGCAGCGGCGTTGGCGGTGACACGCTGGGGGCCGGCTACGTCACCCGGCACTGCCGAGGTCGATGCTCTACTCGCTGGCTGAATGCGGACAAAACTGTGGGAGCGGGCTTGCTCGCGAAGGCGGCGTGTCAGGCAAAGATTTGCCACTGATCCACCGCATTCGCGAGCAAGCCCGCTCCCACATTTAGTTTTGTATGAGGGCTGCTAGAGCGTTTCAGACTCCAACTTACGCGCCTCATCCACCCCCGACGCCGTCAGCTTGATCGGCAGATTCAACGCATACTCACCGGCCGCATCAGTGGTCACATGCCCATCCTTGATCAACCCACGGTCCTGCAGGAACGCCAAGACACTGGCCACCTCTTTTTCGCCGCGGTAGTTATCCAGCACCTCCTTGCCCAGTCCTTGCGGGTGAGCGTGCAGCAGGCGGGTGAGGACTTCTTTCTCAAGGTTTCTATCGACGTTCATGCATACCTCTTCACTGGGAAATGATCGGGTGTTCGTCTTGCGTTCGATGGGTCAAGGCGCAGGTTGTTTCGGCGCACCTGGGACGTTGGAATCATCGCCCTTGTTAATGTTGGGCTGGTTGATCGCCGGGCCCATTTTGCCGTTGCCGACGGCAGCAGGCGCTTGGCGCTGGGTGTCATTGCCCTGGGTGCGCGGGTCGGCGCCGGGCTCAATGACCGCGCCACCGTTGGTGTCCATGCCGGTACCCATGGATTTCTGCGACTCAGTGGTGGCATTCGGCGTTGGATCGGTTGGCCCGGTGGTCGAGCTGGCGGCAAAGGCGCTCAGCGACGCAGCAGACAACAGGCCCGTGAGGGCGAGGGCAGCAAACTTGGAATTTTTCATGAGGGTGTCTCCATATGATTAATGTCCTTACCCTCTATTGGTCAGCCCGGCCTTGGTGTTCGTGCCTGGGTGGCGACGAACGGTATTAGCTCACCTGTAAGATTTTGTGTGCCGAGGCCCGCCGCCAGATCAGCCTGGCGACGCTGATCAACCAATTGATCAACGCCACTGCCGTCACACTCAGCAGCAGCGATTGCAGGCCATATTCGACGATGATCCGCCCGGCCAGCAGCGGGAAACCGAACACCCCGACGAAGTACCCGAGGCTGAACAACAGCAACGCCTGGGACGTGGTGCCGACGGGCGCTTCATTGGCCACCAGCCCGTTGATCACCGAATACGTCAGTCCATAACCCACGCCCAGGGTGATGGCGGCGAGCAGGTAGCTGAAGGTCCCCGACACCGTGAAGCCGAACATCAACACCGACACCAGCATCAGCCCCGACAGTACGCACGCCGAGCGATAGGCATCACGCTTGACGACAAATCCGGCAATCAACAAACGGCTGGTAATCGCCGCGCTCAGGAAACCCAGGAAGAACAGCGAATAGTCCAACGAATGCGCCGCCGCATAGCTGGTCTGAAACGAAGACAACCCACCGAACACACAACCGCCCAGGCCGACCATGATGATCGCGAACACAGCCTTCGATGACAGCACCTGGCGCGTGGCACGCCAGGAGATTTTTGCCATTGCTGCGTCTTGCTTGAGATGAGCACCCAGTCGCCAGAACATCACCACACCGACAAGGCTGGCGCAGGCCGCGATGTAGAACGCGCTGGTCAGCGGCAGCCCCAACGCGCTCGCCGCGCGGCCGAGCAAGGGGCCGGCACCGATCCCGCTCATCATGCTGCCGGACAACAACGCAAAGTACTTCGCCCTCTGTTGCGGTTCTACCAGCAGGGCCACGATGATCGGCCCCAAGGTATAAAACACTCCCCAACCGAGCCCCAGCGCCAGGCCAAACCCCATCAAGCCCTGGCCGAACCCAGGCATCAGTGCAAAACCCAGGCACGCCACCACCAACAGCAGGCCCATTCCCGCAATCGCCCGCGCCGCGCCCAGCACATCAGCTAAATGCCCGGAGACCACCACCGCCACAAAGGTGCTAAGCATTGCCATGGAGATCACACTGCCTGCATCGTGCTCGTTGCCGCCGCGGGTATGAATCAGCAACGACAACAGAAAGGTCGAGCCGTAAGACAGCGACAATAGAAAACTGGCAAGGCAAAACAGGGCGAACAACGGCGTGCTCACTGCAGATTTGGAATGCATGGGATGGCCTGGAAGTCATTGGAGTTATGCCGGACGTTTTACCATGCACCGCTTGGCCGATTGTTGTGGGGTTGCTGGTGCCAGCGTTACCTGGGGGCGGAGTAAGGGTAACTCGTGAAATTGCACTGCAATCCGTCACGAAAGCGCCTTAGTATGTGTGCTTTGAAATTGCCAAGGCTCGCCCATGACCATCGAGATTCGCCCCGCCGTGCCCAGCGATGCTGCGCAGATCCTGACGTTTATCACCGAGCTTGCCGAGTACGAGAAGGCCCGGCACGAAGTGATCGCCAGCGTGGTGGACATCGAGCGCAGCCTGTTCAGCGAGGGCGCCACCGCCCATGGCCTGATCTGCTTGCGCGACGGCTTGCCGATTGGTTTTGCAGTGTTCTTCTTCAGCTATTCCACCTGGTTGGGCAGCAACTGCCTGTACCTGGAAGACCTTTACATCAACCCGGAACAGCGCGGTGGCGGGGCGGGCAAGAAGCTGCTGCGCCACTTGGCGAAGATCGCCTTCGATAACGGTTGCGGGCGCTTCGAGTGGAGTGTGCTGGACTGGAACGAACCGGCGATTGCCTTCTACAAATCCATCGGCGCCCAGCCCCAGGAAGAGTGGGTGCGCTACCGCATGGAAGGCGACGCACTGCGCGACTTCGCCCTCGGCTGATGGAGAAGGCCCTACAAATAACCGGCGACGATTCGCCGGTTTTTTTGTTTTTATGCTCACTATATGGGATGCAAATTTATATATTGAGATATTTCAAATGATGGGTTTATAGTCGGCTGCATCAGCACTCACTACCAAAAATAAAATAGGTGAAGCGATGCAGGCACAACCCTTGTCACTCCCCGCCGTGCCCGAGCCTACCTACGGCGAGCGGCTCAAAGGCAAAGTGGTGATCATCACCGGCGCCGCCCAAGGCATTGGCGAGGCGATCGTCGCGTGTTTCCAGGCGCAGCAGGCGCGGTTGATCATTGCGGATATCCAGGGCGAAAAAGTCGAAAAGGTCGCCGCCCACTGGCGTGAACGCGGCGCCGACGTCTACGCGCAGGCCGTCGACATCACCTCGAAAGATCAATGGCAGGCGCTGGTCAACCTGACCATCGAGCGCTTCGGCCGGGTGGATGTGCTGGTCAACTGCGCCGGGGTCAATGTGTTCCGCGACCCCCTGGAAATGACCGACGAAGACTGGCGCCGCTGCTTCGCCATCGACCTCGACGGTGCCTGGTTCGGCTGCCGTGCGGTGTTGCCGCACATGATCGAGCAGGGCATCGGCAACATCATCAACATTGCGTCCACCCATTCCAGCCACATCATCCCCGGCTGCTTTCCCTATCCCGTGGCCAAGCACGGCCTGCTTGGCCTGACCCGCGCCCTTGGCATCGAATACGCGCCCAAAGGCATCCGCGTGAACGCCATCGCGCCGGGCTACATCGAAACCCAGCTCAACGTCGACTACTGGAATGGGTTCCCCGACCCCCACGCCGAGCGTCAGCGCGCGTTCGACCTGCACCCGCCCAAGCGCATCGGCCAGCCGGTGGAGGTGGCGATGTCGGCACTGTTCCTGGCGACTGACGAGGCCCCTTTTATCAATGCAACCTGCCTGATGATCGATGGCGGGCGTTCTGTGATGTACCACGACTAAAGCGTTTTCCAATAACAAGAAGGAGGTGGTCCATGTTCAAGAAGACTCTAGGCACCCTGGCGCTGGCAATGGCGTTCAGCAGCGTGGCACTCGCCGAGGAAGTGAAGATCGGCTTTCTGGTCAAGCAAGCGGAGGAACCCTGGTTCCAGACCGAATGGGCCTTCGCCGAAAAAGCCGGCAAGGACCAGGGTTTCACCGTGATCAAGATCGCCGTGCCGGACGGTGAAAAAACCTTGTCGGCCATCGATACCCTGGCTGCCAACGGCGCCAAGGGCTTCGTGATCTGCCCGCCGGATGTGTCCCTCGGCCCGGCGATCATGGCCAAGGCCAAGCTCAATAACCTCAAGGTGCTGGCGGTGGACGATCGTTTCGTCGACGCCAAGGGCAAGCCCATGGAAGACGTGCCTTACGTCGGCCTGGATGCCTACAAGATCGGCCAGAAACAAGGCGAAGCCATGGCCGCCGAAGCCAAGCATCGCAACTGGGATTGGAAAGAAACCTACGCCGTCATCAACACCTTCGATGAGCTGGAGACCGGCAAGAAACGCACCGACGGTTCGGTCGAAGGCCTCAAGGCTGCCGGCTTGCCCGCCGACCACATCCTGTTCAGCGCGCAGAAAACCCTCGACGTGCCCGGCAGTATGGATGCCACCAACTCGGCCCTGGTGAAACTGCCCAGCGGCGCGAAAAACCTGATCATTGGTGGCATGAACGACAGCACCGTACTGGGCGGTGTGCGCGCCACCGAAAGCGCCGGTTTCAAGGCGGCGAACGTGATCGGCGTCGGCATCAACGGCACCGATGCGATTGAAGAGCTGAAGAAAACCGACACCGGCTTTTACGGCTCAATGCTGCTGAGCCCTGACGCCTCCGGCTACAAAACCGCCAGCGCCATGTTCGAGTGGGTCACCAAGGGCACCGAGCCTGCCAAGTTCACCGCGTTGGACAACGTGACCCTGATCACCCGTGCCAACTTCAAGGAAGAGTTGAGCAAAATCGGGCTGTGGAAATGACCGGCGCGGCCCTGCGCTTCAACGGCATCGGCAAGGAATTTCCCGGTGTGAAAGCCCTGGCGCAGATCAGCTTTGAAGCGCGGCCGCGCGAGGTGCATGCGCTGATGGGCGAGAACGGCGCGGGCAAGTCGACGCTGCTGAAGATCCTCGGTGGCGCTTACTTGCCGAGCAGTGGTTCGCTGCAGATCGGCGAGCAGACCATGGACTTCAAGTCCGCCGCCGACAGCATTGCCAGCGGTGTGGCGGTGATCCACCAGGAGCTGCACCTGGTGCCGGAAATGACCGTCGCCGAGAACCTGTTCCTTGGGCATTTGCCGACGCGTTTCGGGGTGGTCAACCGCAGTCAGTTGCGCAAGCAGGCCCTGGCGTGTCTCAAGGGCCTGGCCGATGAAATCGACCCGGACGAAAAGCTCGGTCGACTGTCCCTCGGTCAGCGCCAGCTGGTGGAAATCGCCAAGGCGTTGTCCCGTGGCGCCCATGTGATTGCCTTCGACGAACCCACCAGCAGCTTGTCGGCGCGGGAGATCGACCGCTTGATGGCGATCATCACGCGCCTGCGCGATGAGGGCAAAGTCGTGCTCTATGTGTCGCACCGTATGGAAGAGGTGTTCCGCATCTGCAACGCGGTGACGGTGTTCAAGGACGGCCGTTATGTGCGCACTTTCGACGACATGAACGTGCTGACCCACGACCAGTTGGTGACCTGCATGGTCGGTCGCGATATCCAGGACATCTACGATTACCGGCCACGGGAACAGGGCGAAGTGGCGCTGAAGGTCGAGGGTTTGCTCGGCCCAGGCCTGCGTGAGCCGGTCAGCTTGCAGGTGCACAAGGGCGAGATTCTTGGCCTGTTCGGACTGGTCGGGGCAGGGCGCACGGAGCTGTTTCGGCTGCTGAGCGGTTTGACTCGCAGCACCGCCGGTAGCCTTGAACTCTGCGGGCAAACGCTGCAATTGCAGTCACCCCGTGACGCCATCGCCGCCGGCGTGCTGCTGTGCCCGGAAGACCGCAAGAAGGAGGGCATCATTCCGCTGTCCAGCGTGGCCGAGAACATCAATATCAGCGCGCGTGATGCCCACTCCACCTTCGGCTGGCTGCTGCGCGACGGCTGGGAAACGGCCAACGCCGACCGGCAGATCAAGGCGATGAAGGTCAAGACGCCCAACGCCGAACAGAAAATCATGTACCTCTCCGGCGGCAACCAGCAAAAGGCCATTCTCGGTCGCTGGCTGTCGATGCCGATGAAGGTGCTGCTGTTGGACGAGCCGACCCGTGGCATCGACATCGGCGCCAAGTCGGAGATCTACCAGATCATCCACAACCTCGCCGCCAGCGGTATTGCGGTGATCGTGGTGTCCAGCGACTTGATGGAAGTGATGGGCATCAGCGATCGCATCCTGGTGATGAGCGAAGGCGCCCTGACCGGCGAACTGACTCGCGACCAGGCGGACGAAGCTCGGCTGTTGCAATTGGCTCTCCCGCGTTCGCGGGCTTGAAGAATTCGAGGTGAATGATGTCTGAGGTAAAAACTGCAAAGGGCTTCTGGCCGGGTTTCAACCAGCGTAAGTTCCTCGATGACTGGGTGATGCTGCTCGCCGCGTTGGGCATCTTTGTGCTCAGCGCGTTATTTATCGATAACTTCCTTTCACCGCTGAACATGCGCGGGTTGGGCCTGGCGATTTCTACCGTGGGTATTGCGGCGTGCACCATGCTGTTCTGCCTGGCGTCGGGGCACTTCGACTTGTCGGTGGGCTCGGTGATTGCCTGTGCCGGTGTGGTCGCGGGCATTGTGATCCGCGACACCGACAGCGTGGTGCTTGGCGTGTCCGCCGCGTTGGCCATGGGCCTGGTGGTGGGGCTGATCAACGGCATTGTCATCGCCAAGCTGCGCATCAACGCGTTGATCGCGACTTTGGCGACCATGCAGATCGTACGCGGCCTGGCGTACATCTTCTCCAATGGCAAGGCCGTCGGCGTGATGGACGAAGGTTTCTTCGTGTTCGGCAACGGCCAACTGATGGGCGTGCCGGTGCCGATCATCATCACCGTGCTGTGCTTTGTGTTTTTTGGCTGGCTGCTGAACTACACCACCTACGGGCGCAACACCATGGCCATCGGCGGTAACCAGGAAGCGGCGTTGCTGGCCGGGGTGAACGTTGATCGCACCAAGATCATCATCTTTGCCGTGCACGGCTTGATCGGCGCCCTGGCCGGGGTGATCCTCGCCTCGCGCATGACCTCGGGCCAGCCGATGATTGGCCAAGGTTTTGAGCTGACCGTGATCTCGGCGTGTGTACTGGGCGGCGTGTCGCTGAGTGGTGGTATCGGCATGATCCGCCATGTGATTGCCGGGGTGTTGATTTTGGCGATTATCGAGAATGCGATGAACCTGAAGAACATCGATACCTTTTACCAGTATGTGATCCGCGGTTCGATCCTGCTATTGGCCGTCATCATCGACCGCATGAAGCAGCGCTGATTGGGTCATAATGCTCGCCGTTTTCGTACCATCACATAGGCCCGATATGCAGGAAAACGCCCACACCCCCGTCAAAGACGCCGCCCCCACCGGCACCCAGACCCTGCTGCGTGGCCTGGGCGTGGTGCAAGCGGTTGCGGCCGGTGCGCGGGATCTGAAAGAGATCGCCAAGCGCATCGGCACCACCCGCAGCACCACCCACCGCCTGGCCAGCTGCCTGGTGGAGGAGCGTTACCTGCGGGTGGTGCCACAGGTCGGTTACCTGCTGGGGCCGAAGTTGATCGAGCTGGGTTTCCAGGCGCGGGAAGAGCTGCCGCTGGTGACTCTGGCGATTCCCTATCTGGATGAATTGTCGGCGCTGACCGGCGACACCATCCACTTGGCCATCCGTGAATACGACGACGTGTTGTACCTGCACAAGAACCCCGGCCGCAACGGTCCGGAAATGCGCTCACGGGTCGGCCATCGCATGCCGCTGGCGCGCACCGGGATCGGCAAGGCATTGCTGCTGGATGACACGGTCGCAGAGTGGCAGCGCCTGTACGAAGTCAGCCTGCCGGCGGGTGGGAAAAGCCTGCAATGGCCGCAGCACCCGGAGCAGTCCTGGGCACAGTTCGAGCAGCGCATGCATGAATACGTGGTGGGCGGTTATGCGTTCGACCTGGAAGACAACGAACCGTCGATCCGTTGCGTGGCGGCACCGGTGCGCGATGCCAGCCGGCGCATCGTCGCCGGCATCAGCATCGCCAGTACCGTGCCCTACATGCCGCTGGAGAAAATGGCCGAGCTGATTCCTGTGGTCAAACAGGTCGCAGCCCGGCTGTCGGCGGAGTTGGGCGCGAAGGCCTGATCAGGCCTTCAACGTCGCCATGTCGATGACAAAGCGGTACTTCACATCGCCGGCGATCATGCGGCTGTAGGCTTCGTTGATGTGGCGGATGTCGAGCATTTCGATGTCGCAGGTGATGCCGTGCTCGGCGCAGAAATCCAGGACTTCCTGGGTTTCGGCAATACCACCGATCAACGAACCGGCCAGCACCTTGCGGCCCAGCACCAGCTTGGCGGCGTTGACGGGCGGGTCCACCGGCTCGATCAGGCCGACCAGGATATGCACGCCGTCAAAGCGCAGCACGTCGAGGTAGGGGTTCAGGTCGTGCTGCACCGGGATAGTGTCCAGCAGGAAGTCGAAGCTACCGGCGGCGGCTTTCATCTGGGCTTCGTCGGTGGACACGATCACATGATCGGCGCCCTGGCGGCGGCCTTCTTCGGCCTTGCTTGCCGAGCGGGTGAACAAGGTCACTTCCGCGCCCATGGCCTTGGCAAACTTGATGCCCATATGGCCGAGGCCGCCCATGCCCAGCACGCCGACTTTATCGCCGGCCTTCACGCCGTAGTGCTTGAGCGGCGAGTAGGTGGTGATGCCAGCACACAGGATCGGCGCGGCGCTGGCCAGGTCAAGCTTGGCCGGGATCTTCACCACGAAATGTTCGCTGACCACGATGCTGTCGGAGTAGCCGCCCATGGTGTTGCTGCCATCGACGCGGTCCGGGGTGGCGTAGGTCATGGTCGGGCCTTCGAGGCAGTATTGCTCCAGGTCCGCTTGGCACGCGTCGCAATGACGGCACGAATCGACCATGCAGCCCACGCCCACCAGGTCGCCGATTTTGTGCGCGGTGACGTTGGCGCCGACGGCGGTGACCTTGCCGACGATCTCGTGGCCGGGCATCAGTGGGTACACGGCGATGCCCCACTCGTTACGCGCCTGGTGGATGTCGGAGTGGCAGACGCCGCAGTACAGGATCTCGATGGCCACGTCATCGGCGCGCGGGCTGCGGCGCTGGAACGACATGGGGGCGAGGGGAGTGGTGGCCGACTGGGCGGCATAACCGATGGCGGTGTACATGAGGGAAACCTCGCTAAAACAATCACTGGGGAGGCGGCGCATTCTCCGCGCCGGGCCGGGAAGCGGCCATGGCGATTGCTCCGAATCTCATGCCTATTCGTCCGGGAGTGCCCCGTGTTTGGATCCTTGTGACGTCAGACCTGCGATGATGTTCTCATCCCCTTTTCGCGAAGTTTTTTGCCATGCTGCTCACCCGCCATCTCGACGCCAACGCCACACTGGTGGCCTTGATTGAGGGGCTTACGCCCTGCGACGGTTTTTCCCCGACCAACCTGCCTGGCGTGCAAGTGCTGCGCGCCAGTTGCGACGTGGCGCGTGGGCCGCAGATCTACGAACCCAGCCTGATGTTCGTGGCCCAGGGCAGCAAAGTCGCCTACCTGGGCCCGCGTACGCTGGAGTATGGCGCCGGGCATTACCTGATCCAGGCGATGCCGGTGCCGTTCGAATGCGAGACATTTGCCATGGCGTCCGACGCGCCGTTGTACGGCGTCACGGTGGGCATTGACCGCGTGGTGCTGGGTGAACTGGTCATGGCCATGGGCATTCAGGCCGGGCCGCCACCGACCGCACAGACGCTGGAGTCGATGAGTTCGGTAATGCTCGATGACGCGATGCGCGGCGCCGTCGAACGTTTACTGCAATGCCTGCACGATCCACTGGAAAGTCGGATCATGGGCCCGGCGCGGGTCAGGGAAGTGTTGTTCACCGCATTGCGCGGGCCGCAGGCGGATGTGTTGCGGGCGTTGGTGGAACAGCAGGGGCAGTTTTCGCGGATCGCCACGTCGTTGAACCACTTGCATGCCCATTACGCCGAGCCGCTGAATATCGAGACACTGGCGGGGTACGCGCACATGAGTGCGTCGACGTTTCATGAGCATTTCAAGCGCTGTACGTTGTTGTCGCCGGTGCAGTACCTGAAGCGTTTGCGGTTGCTCAAGGCCCAGCAATTGTTGCTGGTGGACGGCATGGGTGTGGCGCAGGCGGCGCATAGCGTGGGGTATCAGAGTACGTCGCAGTTCAGCCGGGAATATAAACGCTACTTCCTGCGCAATCCCGGCGAAGAACGCGCGGCATAAAAAAGGCCCCCATTCGGGAGCCTTTTTGTTCAAGCAGCGGGCTTACATGTTCGGGTAAGTCGGCCCACCCGCGCCTTCCGGCGTGACCCAGGTGATGTTCTGCGAAGGGTCCTTGATGTCACAGGTCTTGCAGTGCACGCAGTTCTGGGCGTTGATCTGGAAGCGTTTCTCGCCGTCTTCCTTGGTGATCACTTCATACACGCCGGCCGGGCAGTAGCGCTGCGCCGGTTCATCGTAGAGCGGCAGGTTGGTGCCGATCGGGATGCTCGGGTCTTTCAGCTTCAGGTGGCACGGTTGCTCTTCTTCATGGTTGGTGCTGGAGAGGAACACCGAACTCAGCTTGTCGAAGCTCAGCTTGCCGTCGGGTTTCGGGTAGTCGATCTTCTTGCTGTCCTTGGCCAGCTTGAGGCAGGCGTAGTCCGGCTTGGTGTCGTGCAGGGTGAACGGCATTTTGCCGCCCAGGATGTTCTGGTCGAACCAGTTGAAGCCGGCGCCGATGATCGGGCCGAACTTGTGCATTGCCGGGCCGAAGTTGCGGCTGGCGAACAGTTCTTCGTAGAGCCAGCTGGATTTGAAGCTGTCGACGTAAGCGGTCAGTTCATCTCCGCCTTCGGATTCGGCGAACAGGCGGTCGGCCACGGCGTCGGCGGCGAGCATGCCAGACTTCATCGCGGTGTGGCTGCCCTTGATCTTGGCGAAGTTCAGGGTGCCGAGGTCGCAACCGATCAATGCGCCACCTTTGAAGACCATCTTTGGCAGCGAGTTCAGGCCGCCTTTGCAGATGGCGCGGGCGCCATAGCTAATGCGCTTGCCGCCTTCCAGGTACTGGGCCAGCACCGGGTGGTGCTTGAGGCGCTGGAACTCATCGAACGGCGACAAGAACGTGTTGCTGTAGGACAGGTCGACGATCAGGCCAACGACCACCTGGTTGTTTTCCAGATGATAGAGGAACGAGCCGCCGGTGTTTTCGGCGCTCATGATGTCCAGCGGCCAACCGGCGGTGTGCACCACCAGGCCTGGCTGATGCTTGGCCGGGTCGATTTCCCAGATTTCCTTCAGGCCGATGCCGTAGTGCTGGGCGTCGGCGTCGCTGTCCAGGTTGAAGCGCTGGATCAGTTGCTTGCCGATGTGGCCACGGCAACCCTCGGCGAACAGTGTGTACTTGCCGCGCAGTTCCATGCCTGGGGTGTAGACGCCTTCTTTCGGGTTGCCTTCACGGTCGACGCCGAGGTCGCCGGTGATGATCCCGCGCACCACGCCGTTTTCGTCGAACAGCGCTTCCTGGGCAGCGAAGCCTGGGTAGACTTCCACGCCCAGGTTCTCGGCCTGCTGGGCCAGCCAGCGGCACAGGTTGCCCAGAGAGATGATGTAATTGCCTTCGTTGTGCATGGTCTTGGGCACAAAGAAGTCAGGCACCTTGGTGGAGGCTTCGGGGCTGCGCAGTACATAGATGTCGTCGCGCACCACCGGGGTGTTGAGCGGGGCGCCGAGTGCTTTCCAGTCCGGGAACAGTTCGTTCAGGGCGCGGGGTTCGAACACGGCACCGGAGAGGATATGCGCGCCGACTTCGGAGCCTTTCTCGACCACGCAGACGCTGATTTCCTTACCGGCTTCGGCGGCCTTCTGCTTCAGTCGGCAGGCGGCAGACAGTCCCGCCGGGCCAGCGCCGACGATGACCACGTCGAATTCCATGTATTCGCGTTCCACAGGCTATCTCCTACTCAAGGCTCAACAGGCTTTTTTTTCTAATGGGTGGAGGTTCGGTGTTGTCTTGCGGCAACGGCAAGACCCACCTTTCTCTCTAGGTGGCGCATTATATCTACACCACTGCCAGCGTCCAATACAAACGTTTGTTTGAATTGCCCGCAGGCTAGGTAAATCAAAGTGGTGCGGCTTATGACTGGCTATTTTGCCGTATTGACCAGAATAGGTGTTCCGGTCAATATACGGTCGGTTTTGCGCTAACCGTAGGCAGACTGCAGGTTTCAAGAGCACGTCCAAAAGCAAGACAGGTGGCGCGCGTCCAGACACTGGCGCGCAGTTTACACGCTGCGATAAAGAATGACCTCTCAGTCACCACTGACGAACGGTCATCATTTCCCGTGAGCAAGGTCACCGCCTGCGTTTTTGGAGGTGCCCTTGTGTGCCGATGAGCATCAACCGCCAGGTTCGCCTAGGCGACTTTCTTTTCACCGGAGAGTAACGAGGAATCCATGAAGGTTCTTGTAGCTGTCAAACGCGTTGTCGATTACAACGTGAAAGTTCGCGTCAAGGCGGACAATTCCGGCGTCGACCTTGCTAACGTCAAGATGTCGATGAACCCTTTCTGCGAAATCGCTGTGGAAGAAGCCGTCCGCCTGAAAGAGAAAGGCGTGGCGACTGAAATCGTCGTGGTTTCCATCGGCCCTACCACTGCTCAAGAGCAGCTGCGTACCGCCCTGGCACTGGGTGCCGACCGCGCCATCCTGGTCGAGTCCGCTGAAGACCTGACCTCCCTGGCCGTGGCCAAGCTGCTCAAAGCCGTTGTCGACAAGGAACAGCCTCAGCTGGTGATCCTCGGCAAACAGGCCATCGACAGCGACAACAACCAGACTGGCCAGATGCTGGCTGCACTGACCGGTTACGGCCAGGGCACCTTCGCCTCCAAAGTCGAAGTGAGCGGCGACAGCGTCGCTGTAACCCGTGAAATCGACGGCGGCGCGCAGACCGTTTCCCTGAAACTGCCGGCCATCGTCACCACCGACCTGCGTTTGAACGAGCCGCGCTACGCGTCCCTGCCAAACATCATGAAAGCCAAGAAGAAGCCGCTTGAGTCGGTCACTCCTGAAGCTTTGGGCGTTTCCACCGCCTCCACCAACAAGACCGTCAAGGTTGAAGCACCGGCTGCACGCAGCGCGGGCATCAAGGTCAAGTCGGTGGCCGAACTGGTCGAGAAACTGAAAAACGAAGCGAAGGTAATCTGATCATGACTATCTTGGTAATCGCTGAACACGACAACAAGGTAGTGGCCCCGGCCACCCTGAACACCGTGGCTGCCGCTGCGAAAATCGGTGGTGATATCCACGTGCTGGTTGCAGGTCAGGGCGCTGGCGCCGTGGCTGAGGCCGCTGCGAAAATCGCTGGTGTGAGCAAGGTGCTGCTGGCCGACAACGCCGCGTACGCTCACCAACTGCCGGAAAACGTTGCCCCTCTGGTTGCAGAGCTGGGCGCTGGCTACAGCCATATCCTGGCTGCTGCTACCTCCAACGGCAAAAACATCCTGCCACGCGTTGCCGCGCAACTGGACGTTGACCAGATCTCCGAGATCATCTCGGTTGAAAGCGCTGACACCTTCAAGCGCCCGATCTACGCCGGTAACGCCATCGCTACCGTACAGTCCAACGCTTCGGTCAAAGTCATCACCGTGCGTGCCACTGGTTTCGACCCGGTTGCCGCCGAAGGTGGTTCGGCTGCCGTTGAAGCCGTCGCGGCTGCCCACGACGCTGGCACTTCCAGCTTTGTAGGCGAAGAGCTGGCCAAGTCGGATCGTCCTGAGCTGACCGCTGCCAAGATCGTCGTCTCGGGCGGGCGTGGCATGCAGAACGGTGACAACTTCAAGCACCTGTACGCCCTGGCCGACAAGCTGGGCGCTGCGGTCGGCGCTTCCCGCGCGGCCGTCGACGCAGGTTTCGTACCCAACGATATGCAGGTCGGCCAGACCGGCAAGATCGTTGCGCCACAGCTGTACATCGCCGTCGGTATCTCCGGCGCGATCCAGCACTTGGCCGGTATGAAAGACTCCAAGGTGATCGTTGCGATCAACAAGGACGAAGAAGCGCCGATCTTCCAGGTGGCTGATTACGGCCTGGTGGCGGACTTGTTCGAAGCTGTACCTGAGCTGGAGAAGCTGGTCTAAACCAGCGGCTTCACTTATAAAGAGCCCGGTCCTTGTGACCGGGCTTTTTTTTGACTTGGAGACACACGCCATGGAATTGCGCCCTTGGGCGGTACTGCTGGGCCTCACATTGCTGCCGACGCTGTCGCTGGCCGCCGGCAAATGCGATCGCCTGGTGATCACCGGCAGCCCGGATGCGCCGCCGTTGCTCTGGCGCGACCCGCAAGACCCCACGCACCTGATCGGCGCCACCGCCGATGTTTTGCAACAAGTGGGCAAGGACCTCGGCTTGAAAATCGACCTGCTCTACGGTGGCAAGCGCTCCCTGGCCCTGGAGGAAGTGCGCAGCGGGCGCATGGACATCCTCGCCGACGCACCGCTGAACCTGGGTGAGCTGGAAACCCTCGATTACATCCACCCAGCCTTGGTGCAACTCGACTACCTGGTGTGGACGCGCAAGGACTCGGCGCTGGCCTATGCCACTGCCGCCGACCTGCACGAGCACAAAGGCGCGGTGTCGGAACGTGCGCGTTTGAGCGCGGCCTTCGAAACCTTCGCCGGTGAGCAACTGAGCCTGCAACGCCTGCCGTCGCTGACGCCGGCGTTCCAGAAGCTGCTGCTGGGTGAAGTCGACTACGTGCTGGCCGGGCGTTATTCCGGCATGGCCATGGCGCAGACCCTGGGCATGAGCAACGACCTGATGGCCCGCGATATCCCCATCGACCAGCCGGGCCTGTACCTGGCGATTTCCCACAACTCGGCCTGCAATGATCCGTGGCTACGCGGACAGCTGGCCAAAAAGATGACAGAATTGCCCGCGTCCGGTGTGGCGCAAGCTGCGTTGCAGAGCAATCTGGAGCGCTGGAAAGCGCAATTGCAGCAACCCGTCGGCACCCCAACAAAGTAGGGATTTTCAGTGACTCTTCGACCTCTTTTCGCGGCCCTCGCCGTTGTCGCTCTGGCGGGATGTGCAGCCGATCCTGCGCCGAATGAACAAATGCGCCTCACCCAGCAAGCCCTGGAGCAAGCCAGTGCCGTGGGGGCCAACGCGGATGAATCGCCCGAATTGAAACTGGCCGAAGCCAAGTTCGCCCGGGCCAAGTCGAGCATGGCCGACCAATCCTACAAAAACGCCCGTATGCGTTTCGAGCAATCCGAGCTGGACGCACGCCTGGCCGAAGCCAAGGTGCTGACGCGCAAGAGCCAGGAACAACTGAACGTGCTCAACAGCCGTATTACCCGCCTGCGCAAGCAATTGCAGTTGGGGGAAGCCCAATGAGCCCGATGATCCGTAGTTTGAGCTGTGCGGTGCTGTTGGGCACCGCCGTGTTGGGCGGTTGCGCCAGCCATCCCGACAGCGAGCAGGCCTTGCAGCAGGCAGGTAACGACTTCCAGCAAGTCAAGGAAGACGCCAACGTGCTGCGCTTTGCGCCCAAGGACGTGATCCGCGCCGGTGAATCCCTGGCCCGTGCCGACCGTTTGTCCAGCTACTGGGGCAGCGGCGCCGACGTGGTGCATTACGCCTACCTGAGCCAGCGCTACAGTGCGATTGCTCGCGAACACACCGAGCAGGGGCTGAACGAAGAACGCCGCGTCAAGCTCGAACTGGAGCGTCAGCGCCTGCAATTGGCCCTGCGGGAAAACAAGCTGACCAGTGTGCAGCAACAGGGCAAGTGGCTGGAAGAACAGATCGCCAGCCTGGCCACTACCCAGACCGATCGCGGCCTGGTGATGACCCTGGGCGATGTGCTGTTCGATACCGGTGAAGCAGAGCTGAAAAACTCGGCCAACCGCACGGTGCTGAAAATCGTACAGTTCCTGCAACTCAACCCTAAGCGCGTGGTGCGCATCGAGGGTTATGCCGACAACACCGGTGGCGAACGCGAAAACCTCGAACTGTCGCGTGACCGCGCGCAGTCGGTGGCGGATGTGCTGGTCGACCTGGGGATCGACGAAAAACGCATCCAGGTTGAAGGGTATGGCGACCAATACCCGGTGGAGGCCAACGCCTCCGAGCGGGGCCGGGCGCAGAACCGTCGGGTGGAAATTGTGTTCTCGGATGAGAAAGGTCAATTGGGCGCCGCTCGATAAACCTGCCTTCTCCCATCAGCCCGGGTTTATCCCGGGTTTTTGTTGCCTGTAACTCCATGACCCAACCCTTACAGTTTTTGCTGTCACTCCAACGCGCGCTCGACTATTGTGGCAACTGTCCCCGTACACTTCTAAACTGTGCCGGTATGTTTCACACAAAAATAAAATACCCGTGAAATCGAGTGCTGCGTCATGACCAATCTGTTGCTTTACCAACGTATCGCCCAGCAACTGGCTGAGGATATCCGGCGCGGTGTCTATCAACCGGGTGAGCGCGTGCCTTCGGTGCGCAAGATGAGCTCGCAGTTGAACGTGAGCCACGCCACGGTGTTGCAGGCCTACGCCAACCTGGAAGACCAGGGCCTGATCCGGGCGCGGCCGCAGTCCGGCTATTACGTGCACCAGACGCCAGCACTCACCGCGCCGACGCCGGACATCGCCCGGGTCGAACGCCCGGGCTTGGTCACCCGCAGCAGCATCATCCAGCAGGTATTGGGCGAGTCGCGCCGTGAAGGCGTGTTCCCACTGGGCGCCGCCGTGCCGAGCGTGGACTACTTGCCGGTACGCGCGCTGCACCAGCAGTTGGCCAAGGTCACGCGCTTCCAGAGCCCACGGGCATTCAGTTACATGTTCAGCCCCGGTTTTGAACCGCTGCGCCGCCAGGTGGCGATCCGCATGCGCGATGCGGGCGTGGTGGTGGACCCTTCCGAAGTGGTGATCACCCACGGTTGCGTCGATGCGTTGCAGATGTCGCTGCGCGTGCTGACGCGGCCGGGCGACCTGATTGCCGCAGAGTCACCGACCTATTACGGCTTGCTGCAACTGGCCGACCTGTTGGGCCTTAAAGTCATTGAGATCCCCAGCGATCCTTCCACCGGCATGAGCCTGGAAGCCCTGCAACTGGCGGCCAACCAATGGTCGATCAAGGCGTTGGTGTTGACCACGCGCCTGAGTAACCCGCTGGGCGGCACCATGCCCGAAGAGCGGCAGAAACAGTTACTGCGCCTGGCGTCGGACTTCGATATCCAGATTGTCGAGGACGATATCTACGGCGAGCTGATGTTCGAACTGGGCCGCACCAAGGCCCTGAAGGCCTATGACCGCCTGGATCGGGTGATCTATTGCTCCAGTTTTTCCAAGACGCTGTCCCCCGGCGTGCGCATCGGCTGGATGATCGCCGGCAAGTACCAGCAGGAAATCCAGCGCTTGCAGATGTTCAGCACCCACTCCGCGTGCAGCGTCACGCAGATGGGCGTCGCCGCGTACCTGGAGAACGGCGGCTACGACCGCCACCTGCGTTACATCCGTCAGGAGTACCGCAAGAACCTCAGCGCCTTCCAACTGGCCGTGCAGCAATATTTTCCGGAAGGCACACAGATGACGCGTCCGACCGGCGGCTTCATCCTGTGGGTCAGTTTGCCCGGACGGGTCAATACCCAGGAACTGCACGTGCGCGCACTGCAACAGGGCATCAGCATCGCGCCGGGGCTGATTTTCAGTAATACCGAACAGTTCAACCACTGTATTCGCCTCAACTGCGGTACGCCGTGGAACCGCGAGGCAGAGCGTGCGCTCATGACTTTGGGGATGCTGGCGAGTCAGTTGTGCCAGGAGACGGCAGCCGGACTGTGACGCTCAGAACGGGGACAAATCCTATAGCACGCTAATCACCGCGCTTGTCATGCCGCGCACAACAAGCGAGCATATGGCCCTCTGCCGTTAATGCTGTAGGCAATATGACTTCGATTGTTCGCGCGGTTTTGGTGATTGGCTTGTTAAGCCTGTGCAACGTCGGCACAGCGCTGGCGGCAGCCCCTGTGAGCGAAACGAAGCCCGCCGCCAGTACCGAGCAGAAGACTCCCGCGAAAAAACCCGCCCCCGTTAAACAAGCGCCAACGGTGAAAAAAACCACCGCCGCCGCCAAGAAACGTGCGGCCAGTAAGTCCAAGGCGTCCCGCGAAGTGACGCAGACGCAATTGCCACCGGCACAGTTGGACCTGTCGCTGCCGTCGGACATGGTCAGGCACTTGCAGCCTATCGGCACCATGCCCAAACCCAAAAGCGTGCCCCTGTTGCCGCCGATGTTCGGCGAGAAGCCCACCGACAACAGCGCCTTCCAGATCAATGGCCGCTTGCTCAGCAATGAAATGAAGCTGCAATTGCGCAACGAAGAACGGCGCGAAGTGGAAGGCGCGGCGTTGGAATTCGAATTCAAGCAGTAAACTTTTCCCACAAAGGTGACGTCGACCGCCGACCATGTGTCGGAGACTGGTCAGTCACTTTTGTTTTCTGCGAAAAACCCCTGTTAGACCATTTTAAAACGGCTGTTTTAGGGCGTACTCTAGCCCGGCCATCCACATTGAGTCGTCGAGGACCTGCTGGTCATGAATTGCCGTGAAGGCTGTGGCGCATGCTGCATCGCCCCCTCCATCAGTTCGCCATTACCCGGAATGCCGCAGGGCAAACCGGCGGGCGTTCGCTGTGTGCACCTGTCGGTCGAACTGCTATGCCAGATTTTCGGCCAACCGGAGCGACCGGCGGTGTGCAGTGATTTCAAGGCGGATCTCGAGGTCTGCGGCACCGACCAGGCTGATGCGATCCGCTTGATCGGCTGGTGGGAGCAGATGACGGCGGCTTGATGGGCTTTACTATCGGAACTTTTTTTCGGAACTTCGACAATAAGGAATACAACAATGGGTTCGCTGAAACGAATGGCTGTGGTGTGCGGGTTTACGGTGTTGTTTGCTGCCACTGCCCAGGCTGAGGATTGGCAAGTCGCCAAGGACGAAGACGGTATCAAGGTGTCCCTGAGCGAAATTGCCGGCTCCAAATACAAGGCGTATCGCGGTGTGACCGTGATCAAGGCGCCAGTAGCCAAAATCGTCGCACTCCAGGAAGACGTCGCCGGTGCCTGTGCCTGGATCCACGAGTGCAAGGCCCAGAAGCTGGTTGACAAAAAAGGCGACGAGAGCTGGACCTACACCCAATTCAAAGCCCCGTTCCCTGTGACGGATCGTGATTCCTACCTGCACATCACCACCACCAAGGCGGCCGACGGCACGTTGACCCGTAAGCTGGAAGGCGTGCCGACCTACAAGCCGGAAGAAAAAGGCTACGTACGTGTCGCCCAGGTCGACGGCTTCTGGAAACTGGTGCCTAAGGGCGACAACCAGACCGAAGTCACCTACCAGGTTCACACCGAGCCAGGCGGGAGCGTGCCCTCGTGGCTTGCCAACAAGTTCGTGGTGGACGCGCCGTTCAACACCTTGAAAGCCTTGAAAGAACACGCTGAGAAGTAAACGCAGCTGATCAGGTGTCTCCTACCTTGGGTGGAACGTTTGCCGAGCCCCCAAGGTCCAGATAGAGGTAAGCCCACACACGGGTTTTATCGAGGAGGCACCGATGCAAAAGTGGCAGATTACCTTCGTTGATGATCACGGCGTGAAGTCCGTCGAGCAGTTCTCCTGCGAGCAGAAGCCCAGCCTCGAAGATGCGGCACACATGATCCGCAACAAGCTGGTGCCCGTTGCCGCCGAGTTGGACCTCAATGACCTTGAGGGCCGCAAGCCCGAGCCTACGGTCAAGATCCTCAAAGACCAGAACAGTATCCAGATCCTCGACATCTCTCCCGCCGCCTGAACATTACCTGTCCACCCTTCAAGCACCTCTGGTGGAGGTGATAGCTTCGCGCTACTCTGCAAGTGAGATCAGCGAATGAATCGCTAGTTCTGGTCTTGTCAGCTACATGCTTGTTTTCCAGCGGTGATGTTGTTGCCGTAGTTCCCACGCCAGTAAGGCGTGGGCTTCGGGAAGCACGGAAAGTCTATCCATCAATTCGAGGAGCACTTTTCATGAGCACAGCCTATCAAGAAGACATCAGCACCCACGTTCTGCGCCGCATGAAAGAAGGCGGTTTCGACTTCTCGCGTTTCCACCCCATCGAGTTCTACGCCATTTTCCCGGATGAGGAACGTGCGCGCCGGGCTGCGGGTGAGTTTCGTGGGGAATCCCTGAATGCCCAGGTCAGTGCGCGCGACGATGGCGCCTGGTACCTGGAGCTGAGCAAGATCATGTCCGCTACCTACGACGGCATTGGAGACTTCGAGCAAGACTTTGGGGCGGTGGTCGAGCCGCTGGGCGGGATCATCGAGGGATGGGGCGTGAAGCAGGAGGTGCGTGGGTTACCCATGTAGCAGCTTGAAGTATGAGAAACACAGCGTATCGGCTGACCTTTGGGTCGGCCGATTTTGTTTGTGCCGTGGGAAAATATTCGGAACTTGCGCGCTATTTTTGCGCACCAAAAAAAAGGCCACCCAAGAGGGTGGCTTAAAGGGAAGAGCGGTTCGCTGAAACTGTAGGACGAGTCCTGTTCAGCAGATGGGGCCGATTATCCGCAGGCTTGGCCGGGCAGTGAAATCAACTCTGACTATGCTGTTGATAGTCAAAGCGCGCATTGCGATGAAGCGTCGGGCCATGCACCGGGCATTCTGCGCACCAGGACGGTGCGACTGGATTCTGGTTTTAATTCAACTCACTGATTTTTAAGTGTTTATGCCGCTGGCACGGGCCTTGCGATGGTTCTAGCGCCCGGGTGACAAGGAGTTCGGCATGATCCGCACTTATTACGATGAAATGTACGATGGGGCAGGCCAGGTCCGGCCTCATTACCGCGAGTTCGCCCGTTGGTTGGCCGAAACCCCTGCTGAATTGCTGGCCCAGCGCCGGCGCGAAGCCGATTTGCTGTTTCACCGTGCCGGGATCACCTTCACGCTTTACGGGGACGAGCAGGGTACGGAGCGGTTGATTCCCTTTGATACCATCCCGCGCAGTATCCCTGCCAGCGAATGGCGGACTGTCGAGCGCGGCTGTATCCAGCGGGTCAAGGCGCTGAACATGTTTCTCGCCGACCTGTATCACGAACAGCGCATCATCAAGGCCGGAATCATCCCCGCTGAACAGGTGCTGGCCAACGAGCAATACCAGTTGGCGATGCAGGGGCTGGACCTGCACCGCGACCTCTATTCCCACATCTCCGGCGTCGACCTCGTACGCGACGGTGACGGCACGTACTACGTGCTGGAAGACAACCTGCGTACGCCGAGCGGCGTCAGCTACATGCTCGAAGACCGCAAGATGATGATGCGCCTGTTCCCCGAGCTGTTCGCCGCCCAGCGAATCGCGCCCATCGATCACTACCCCAACTTGCTGCTCGACACCTTGAAAAGCTCCAGCCCCTTGGATAACCCCAGCGTGGTTGTACTGACGCCTGGTCGCTTCAACAGTGCGTTCTTCGAGCACGCGTTCCTGGCCCGTGAAATGGGCGTGGAACTGGTGGAGGGCGCCGACCTGTTCGTGCGTGATGACCGCGTCTTCATGCGCACCACCGATGGGCCCAAGGCGGTGGACGTAATCTACCGTCGCCTGGATGACGCGTTCCTCGACCCGTTGGCCTTCAACCCCGAATCCATGCTCGGCGTGCCGGGCCTGCTCGCGGCTTATCGCTCTGGCAATGTGGTATTGGCCAATGCCATCGGCACCGGCGTCGCGGATGACAAGTCGGTGTACCCCTTCGTCACCGAGATGATCCGTTTTTACCTGGACGAAGAGCCGATCCTGAAGAATGTTCCGACCTTCCAGTGCCGTAAGCCCGATGAATTGTCCCACGTGCTGGCCAACCTGCCGGACCTGGTGGTGAAAGAAACCCAAGGCTCCGGCGGCTACGGCATGCTGGTGGGCCCAGCGTCCACTGCGGCAGAAATCGAGGCCTTCCGTGCCCGTATCAAGGCCAAGCCCCACGCCTATATCGCCCAGCCTACCTTGTGTTTATCCACCTGCCCGACCTTTGTCGAAAACGGCATTGCGCCGCGTCATATCGATCTGCGTCCGTTCGTGTTATCCGGCAAGGAAACCCGTGTGGTCCCCGGCGGCTTGACCCGCGTGGCGTTGCGTGAGGGCTCGTTGGTGGTCAATTCGTCCCAGGGTGGCGGCACCAAAGACACCTGGGTGGTGGAGGACTGATGCCATGTTGAGTCGAACTGCTTCGGATCTGTACTGGATGTCGCGCTACCTGGAACGTGCGGAAAACCTCGCACGCATGCTCGATGTCAGTTATTCGCTGTCGCTGATGCCCCAGGACGGGCGCGGCGATGGCCTGCACGAACTGGCCATGCCGCTGTTGATCACCGGCACCCTGGAGGATTACCTCGAACGCCACGGCGAACTGCATGCAGAACGCCTGTTGCACTTCTTTGCACTGGATGCCGCCAACCCGGCCAGCATCTACAGTTGTCTCGGCGCTGCGCGGGCCAGCGCCCATGCGGTGCGTGGGCGAATTACCGCGGACATGTGGGAAAACATCAACGCCACCTGGCTGGATATTCGCGACATCGCCCAGCAGGGCTTGAGCCGCTATGGCATGAGCCGGTTCTGCGAGTGGGTCAAAGAGCGTTCCCATCTGTTTCGTGGCGCCACCTACGGCACCATCATGCGTAACGATGCATTCCGCTTCATTCGCCTGGGCACGTTTATCGAGCGTGCCGACAACACACTGCGCTTGCTGGACGCCCGCTATGAGATGGCCGGCGATCGCGCCGAAGCGGTCACCGATGGCACCGCCCACGCCTACTATCAGTGGAGCGCCTTGTTGCGTGCGTTGTCGTCGTTTGAGGCCTACACCGAGATTTACCGCGATGCCCCTGGCGCTCGGCAAGTGGCGGAGTTGCTGCTGTTGCGCGCCGATGTGCCGCGCTCACTGCGTGCCTGCAGCGAAGAGATCGACCAGATTCTCGCCAGCCTGCCGGGCCTCAACGGTCGACCGGCCCAGCGCCTGGCCGCCGAGATGGACGCGCGCCTGCGCTTCACCGCCATCGATGAAATCCTCGAGGAAGGCCTGCACGCCTGGCTGACCGACTTTATCCCCTTGGTCCGCCAGTTGGGCGACGCCATCTACAGTTCTTACCTGGAGGCGGCATGAGACTCTCCATCAGCCACGAAACCACCTACCACTACGAAGACCAGGTCCGTGCCAGCATCCAGTACCTGCGCCTGACGCCCCACGACAGCGAACGCCAGCACGTACTCAGTTGGCAACTCGACCTGCCGCGTCCGGTTCGCGCCCAGGTGGACCCGTTCGGCAACATCCTGCATGTGCTGACCCTGGATGAACCCCACGACGCCATCATCATCGGCGCCCGTGGCCAGGTGGACATCGACGAGTTACGCGAGGCCGAACACGAGAGCCAATCCGCGTTCCCGTTCCTGCGTTGCACCCGCCTGACGGAACCCGACGAAGCCCTGCGCGGGTTTGCCGACCAGCAATGCCATCAACGTCGTGACCGTACCGCGTTGATCGACCTGATGCACGCGCTCAACCAGGCGATGGTCTACACGCCCGGCGCCACCGAAGTCGACACCTGCGCCGCCCAGGCCTTCGCCGGCCGTGCGGGCGTGTGCCAGGACCACACCCACGCGTTCCTGGCATGCGCGCGCAGCCTGGGGATTCCAGCGCGGTATGTGTCGGGGTATTTGTACTCGGAGGACAGCACGCACCTGGCCAGCCATGCTTGGGCTGAAGCCTGGCTGGATGACGCCTGGTACAGCTTTGACGTGACCAACCAGCTTGCACGGCCGGAACGGCATTTGAAGCTGGCGGTGGGGTTGGATTACCTGGATGCCTGCCCGGTGCGTGGGATGCGGCGTGGCGGGGGGCATGAGCAGATGCATGCCAAGGTGTTCGTGGCGCCGACGCCGGTGATCTCCGTCCAGCAGCAATGACCTTGTGGCGAGCCCGCTCGCCACAAGGGTTCCTCATCCGATGTTTAAGGTTGCTGTTTACGCCCGGCCATATGCTTCAAATACCCCACCAACAAATCCAGCTCGCCGTCCGGCAATACACTGGCAGCAAACGCCGGCATCTTCGCCTGCGGCCAATGCCGCAAGCTTTGCGGGTCACGGACATAGCGCTTGAGGAAATCACCACCGAAATACTCGGTGGGGTTATACGGAATGTTCAAGTCCGGCCCTACCTGCGCATCGCCGGCGCCATTGAGGCGATGGCAAGCCAGGCAGTTTTTCTGGAACAGCACAAAGCCTTGGTTGATCGGGTCATTGGCTGCCAGCTTTGGGTCCGGCAACAGTGCGGGAAAGCGCTCGGCAACCGTCTTCAACTGTTTGATTCCGGAGATCTGGAACGGCCACTGCTCAGGGCTGATGTGCCCGGCTTGCGGGTCGGTCCACACCAGGTAGAACGGCCCCGCACTCGGTTTGCCGTCCGCCAATGCGGGCCATGGCTGGGCAGGATCTTCCACCGCCAGCCAGGCGCGTGATCCGTGGGTTTCCAGCAGCGGCGCAGCAGTGAGTTCGGCAGCGAAACCATCCAGGGCAACGGCCTGCAAGTGGCTTTCAGGTTTCAGCCCCGGTAGGAGCGCGGCCAAGGGCACTGCGCGATAACTCATGGTGCGCTTGTAGGAAACGTCATCGACAATCTGCACCGTTTGCGCCTGCGGGTGCTTGAGCAGATCAGCGGTCTGCCACGTCTTGTGGGTGTGGTCGAGTTCGATGGTCAATTGTGCTGCCGAAGCGGGAAGCGCGATCAGCAAGGCGAAGAGGGCGAAGATCGATTTCAAGAGGCAGGCCCGGTGTGAAGTGGCGATGATGCTCACGATACCGGAAATCGGCGCGCAAAAAGGCAGCCCCTGCAGGACCGCTATGCGCAATGTCCCGGCAGGTGCTGCCAAAAGCTGCAAACCCGGTGCTGCGAAGGCACGGAATGTGGGCGTTGAGGGGTCACCCAATGACCTTGGTCAAGTTGGGCAAGATCAGAATCAGTGTGGTGGCGAACAGAATGAGTCCCGCCTGACGTACTTTCGAATGTTTGAACATGGCTGACTGCCTTTTGTTGTTATTCCTGAGCGTCAAATGCGTGCCGGTTTTATTTCAGTATGGCGAGATGACGTGTCGCTTTTCTTACAGCCGCTCCAGCAAAACCCGGCAGTGGCTTCCTACTGATTCAACCTTAGAGCCCTCGTTCTTCGTGGCTTAGACTCATTTCATATCAGCTCATGAATATTTCAGCTTAAAAAGGCATGAGGCATATCGCCATCTTGGCGCCAATGCCTTGGCTAGACAGCTAAAACGATTAACCCGGCTATTAGCTTAGGAGACTACCGTTCGTCCGAGCGAGGGGGTCAAAAGCAATGAGCGCATCCGTCATTGAAACCGTGTCAATCGGGCCTAAGGTAGAGGCACACATGCACAGCGGTTCGAGGACGTCATGACCCAAGCTTTGATCTTTGATGCGATACGCACGCCCCGTGGCAAAGGCAAGGCGGATGGTGCCCTGCACAGCGTCAAGCCGGTGAACCTGGTGGCCGGCCTGCTCACGGCGCTGGCCCGGCGCAGCGACCTCGACACCCACCAAGTGGACGACATCGTGCTCGGCTGCGTAACGCCGATAGGCGACCAGGGCGCCGATATCGCCAAGACCGCTGCTTTGGTGGCGGACTGGGACATCAGCGTCGCCGGTGTGCAGATCAACCGCTTCTGCGCGTCGGGCCTGGAAGCCGTCAATTTGGGGGCGATGAAGGTGCGTTCCGGCTTTGAAGACCTGGTGGTGGTCGGTGGTGTCGAGTCGATGTCCCGCGTGCCCATGGGCAGTGACGGTGGCGCGTGGGTGCTCGATCCGCAGACCAATATGCACAGCCACTTCACTCCCCAGGGCATCGGCGCGGACCTGATCGCCACTCTGGAAGGGTTCACCCGTGAAGACGTCGACACTTTCGCCCTACATTCCCAACAGAAAGCGGCCAGGGCGCGGGCAGACGGTTCCTTCAATAAATCGCTGATCGCGGTGCAGGACCAGAACGGCATAGTGCTGCTGGACCATGACGAATTCATTCGCGGCGACTCGACCTTGGAAGGCTTGGGCAAGCTCAAGCCCAGCTTCGAAATGATGGGGCAGATGGGTTTTGACGCCACCGCGCTGCGGGTCTACAGCCATGTGGAGCGCATTCACCATGTGCACACACCGGGCAACAGCTCCGGCATCGTCGATGGTGCCGCGTTGATGTTGATCGGCTCTGAGGCCAAGGGCCGCGAGCTGGGCCTGCAACCCCGTGCGCGTATCGTCGCCACGGCGGTCACCAGCACCGACCCGACCATCATGCTCACTGGCCCCGCGCCTGCCACGCGCAAGGCCCTGGCCAAGGCCGGGTTGCGCGTCGAAGACATCGACCTGTTCGAAGTCAACGAAGCCTTCGCCTCCGTGGTGCTCAAGTTCATCAAGGACATGGGCATCGACGCGGCGCGGGTCAACGTGAATGGCGGCTCCATCGCCATGGGCCATCCGCTGGGCGCCACCGGTTGCGCCATCCTCGGCACCTTGCTCGACGAACTGGAAGTGCGCCAGCAGCGCTACGGCCTGGCCACCCTGTGTGTCGGCGGTGGCATGGGCATCGCCACCATTATCGAACGCCTCTGAGCCCAAGGAATCAGTCATGACCCAAGCCATTCGTTACGAAAAAGGCCAGGACGGCATCGTAGTGCTGACCCTCGACATGCCCGGCCAGAGCGCCAACACCATGAACGGCGTGTACCGCGAGGCCATGGCGGCCACGGTGCAGCGCCTGGAGGCGGAAAAGGATGACCTTGCCGGCGTGGTGATCACCTCGGCCAAGAAGACATTTTTTGCCGGCGGCGACCTCAATGAGTTGATCAAGGTCGACAAAGCCCGCGCCAAGGATTTCTACGACGGCGTGCTGGTGCTGAAAGCGCAACTGCGCCGCCTGGAAACCCTCGGCAAACCCGTGGTCGCCGCGATCAATGGTGCGGCACTGGGGGGCGGCTGGGAGATTTGTCTGGCATGCCATTATCGCGTGGCGCTGGACGAGAAATCGGTGCAGCTGGGCCTGCCGGAAGTCACCTTGGGCCTGCTGCCGGGCGGTGGCGGGGTGGTGCGTATGGTACGCATGCTCGGGCTGGAAAAGGCTTTGCCGTATCTGCTGGAAGGCAAGAAAGTACGGCCGCAACAGGCGTTGCAAGCCGGGCTGGTGAATGAGCTGGCGGCGGATCGCGATGAGCTGCTCGTCAAGTCCCGCGCCTGGATCCTGGCCAATCCGGACGCCAAGCAACCGTGGGATAACAAGGGCTACCAGATCCCCGGCGGTACACCGTCGAGTCCAAAAGTTGCGCAGATGTTGGCGATTGCACCGTCGATTTTGCGCAGTAAGACCCAGGGCTGTTTCCCCGCGCCGGAGAAAATCCTCTGCGCCGCCGTCGAAGGCGCCCAAGTGGATTTCGACACCGCGCACCTGATCGAAACTCGCTACTTCACCGAGCTGGTGACGGGGCAGGTGGCGAAGAACATGATCGGTACCTTCTGGTTCCAGCTCAATGAGATCAATGCAGGCCGTTCGCGGCCGCAAGGTTTCGCACCCTATGTCACGCGCAAGGTCGGCGTGCTCGGTGCAGGCATGATGGGCGCAGGCATCGCTTACGTCAGCGCCAGCGCCGGTATCGACGTGGTACTCAAGGACATCAACCTGGCGGCCGCCGAGAAGGGCAAGGCGCATTCGGCGGCGCTGCTGGACAAGAAAGTCAGCCGTGGGCAATTGACCGCCGAACAGCGGGAAATCACCTTGGCGCGGATTCTTCCTACGACCAGCGATGATGACCTTGCCGGGTGCGACCTGATCATCGAAGCGGTGTTCGAAGACCGCGAACTCAAGGCCAAGGTCTCCACCGCCGCGCAAAACGTGGTCGGCGCCGACGCTGTGATTGCCTCCAACACTTCCACCTTACCCATCAGCGGCCTGGCCACGGCGGTGCCGGATCAAGCCAAGTTCATCGGCCTGGACTTCTTCAGCCCGGTGGACAAGATGCCCCTGGTGGAAATCATCAAGGGCGCGCGTACCAGCGACGAAACCCTGGCCCGTGGTTTCGACTTCGTCCTGCAAATCAAGAAAACCCCGATTGTGGTCAACGACAGCCGTGGTTTCTTCACTTCGCGGGTGTTTGGCACCTTTACCAACGAAGGCATCGCCATGTTGGGTGAGGGCGTGGCCGCGCCGATGATCGAGACCGAGGCGCG
Source organism: Pseudomonas sp. DWRC2-2 (assembly GCF_049897885.1). Taxonomy (NCBI): domain Bacteria; kingdom Pseudomonadati; phylum Pseudomonadota; class Gammaproteobacteria; order Pseudomonadales; family Pseudomonadaceae; genus Pseudomonas; species Pseudomonas sp. DWRC2-2. Next base: position 1,286,643 of record NZ_JAFCXD010000001.1, on the reverse strand, counting down.
CAAAGCCGGCATGCCGGTGGGGCCGCTGGCGGTGTCGGATGAAGTGTCCCTCAGCCTGATGAGCCATATCCGGCAGCAGACGGCCAAGGATCAGCAGGCGGAAGGCAAGGCTGTGCCGACACATCCGGCGACAGCGGTCATCGACCTGTTGGTCAACGAATACAAACGCGTGGGCAAGGCGGCGGGGGGCGGTTTTTATGAATATCCCAATGGCGGGCAGAAATACCTGTGGCCAGAGCTGAAAAGCCGCTTTGAACGGCCCGATCAACGTATCTCGCCACAGGATGTGCGCGACCGCCTGCTGTTCATCCAGGCCATCGAGACCGTGCGTTGTGTGGAGGAGGGTGTGTTGATGTCCACGGCGGACGCGAACGTGGGGTCGATCTTCGGCATTGGTTTTGCGGCCTGGAGCGGCGGCGCGTTGCAGTTCATCAACCAATATGGGCTGAACGACTTCATTGCCCGCGCTCGCTACCTGGCCGAACAATATGGCGAACGCTTCACGCCACCGGCGTTACTGCTCGAAAAAGCGGCGCAAGGTGACACGTTCAGGTGATTAAAGGGGGCTTGCCTTGAAGGGGTATTTCAAGGCAGGCTCTGGGGTGTGCAATATTCCCATCACCGTGTCAGGTATTTTTTATGTCGCTACGCGTCTGTATCCTGGAAACCGATATCCTGCGTCCAGGCTTGATCGATCAATACCAAGGGTACGGGCAGATGTTCAAGCGCCTGTTCGCCAAGCAGCCGATTCCCGCCGAGTTTGTCGTGTACAACGTGGTGAACGGCGAGTACCCGCCGGACGATGAAGTGTTCGACGCCTACCTGGTGACCGGCAGCAAGGCCGACTCCTTTGGCACCGACCCGTGGATCCAGACCCTCAAGACCTACCTGCTTGAACGTTACGAGCGCGGCGACAAGCTGCTCGGCATCTGCTTCGGTCACCAACTGTTGGCACTGTTGCTCGGCGGCAAGACCGAACGCGCCGGCCAGGGCTGGGGCATGGGTATCCACGACTACAAGCTCGATGCCAAGACGCCGTGGATGAGCCCGGAAGTGGAAGAACTGACGCTACTGATCAGCCACCAGGATCAGGTGACCACACTGCCGGAGAATGCCACGGTCATCGCCTCCAGCGCGTTTTGCCCGTTCGCCGCGTACCACATCGGCGAGCAGGTCCTGTGCTTCCAGGGGCACCCGGAATTTGTCAGCGACTATTCCCGCGAGTTGCTGGAGATTCTTCAGACGACGTTGGGCGAAAAGGTCTACACAAACGGCGTGGCCAGCCTTGAGCGCGACCACCACGGCGCCACCGTGGCGGAATGGATGATGCGTTTCGTCGCGCACAAGCCCGAGGCCCAGGCTTAAAGCCAGCCCGAACGCTTGAAACTGGCCCACAGGCTGGTGCAACCCACCGCGATAAACCCGAGCACCGCAAAATAGCCGTAGTGCCATTGCAGCTCGGGCATGTTCTGGAAGTTCATCCCGTAAATCCCCGCCACTGCGGTGGGGAACGCGAGGATCGCCGCCCATGCGGCGAACTTGCGCTGCACCACGCTCTGGCGCGACGCCTCCAGCAGCACACCGATCTCTATGGTCTGGCTGGCGATATCGCGCAGGGTGGTCAGGTCTTCCATCTGCCGCGTCACGTGGATCTGCACATCACGGAAGTACGGGCGCATGTTCTTATCGATAAACGGAAAGCTGAGCTTCTGTAGCTCCTGGCTGATCTCCACCATCGGCGCCACGTAACGCTTGAGCCGCAACACGTCGCGACGCAGGCCGTGAATCTTCTGGATATCCCGCTCGCTCAACGAACTGCACAGCACATTGCGCTCCAGCTCATCGATCTCGGCATGGATTGCTTCGCTCACCGGCTGGTAATTCTCGGTGACGAAATCCAGCAGCGCATAGAGTACGAAATCTTCCCCATGCTCCAGCAACAGTGGCCGCGCCTCACAACGCTGGCGCACAAAGCCGTAGGACGCTGAGTGACCGTTGCGTGCAGTAATGATGTAGCCGTTGCCGGCGAAGATATGCGTCTCGATAAATTCCAGCTTGCCGTTCTCGCGCACCGGTGAATAGGTGACGATAAACAGCGCATCGCCGAAGGTTTCCAGCTTGGGGCGGCTGTGTTTTTCCAGGGCGTCTTCGATGGCCAATTCATGCAGGTTGAACTGGCGTTGCAGGTTGGCCAGTTCCTGGGCGTCGGGCTCTTCCAGGCCGATCCACACAAAGTGGTCGGGTTTGGCGGCCCAGGCCGCGCCCTCATCGAGGGTGATATCCGTGACTTTCTTACCGGCGCTATAAACGGCGGCCGCAACAACTCTACCCATGGTGCTGATCGCTTCTTATTGGGAGGACAGGTGTTGGGCAGCTTAGCCTGAATGGCGTTCCGTCGTAGCGGCAAGCTTTTTTGTGGTGAGCGAGCGTGCTCGCGCTGAGGTGCGAAGCGCCCCCCGACAAACTTCAGACAGCCCGCAACTCGCGGTCCATCTGCGCGATGCATTCATCCATCTGTGCATGACACGCCTGCATCAACGCCGGTATGTCATCCGCAGTCATCCCAGTGGTAGGAATCGGCGGCAACGACCGTATGAGCACATCCCCGCTGTTCCAGCGATTGAGCTGCATGTGAGTGACGTAATTGCTCACACACACCTGCACAATCGGCACACCGGCCGCAATCGCCATATGGAACGCGCCTTTCTTGAACGGCAGCAAACCCTTGCCCAGGTTGCGCGTGCCCTCCGGGAACACCCAGATCGACGTGTCTTCATGCTGCAACGTGTGAGTCGTGGTGAGCATCGCGCGGCGTGCCTTGTGCGCATTGCCTCGGTCGATCAGCACGTTGCCCGCCAGCCAGAACAACTGGCCGAACAGCGGCACCCATTTCAGGCTTTTCTTGGCGATGCACACCGTGCGGTAGGGCACCACGTTGCCGAACACAAACAGGTCATAGTTGGACTGGTGGTTGGCGATGATCACGCAGGTGCCAGGCTTGTTGCGCAGCGAGTCCACATCCGCCTTCACGTTCAGCCGCAGAATCCACATGGCTGGGAGCGCGTAAAGGCGAGCACACAGGCGACTGTTGTCCGGATTGAACGGCCGACACAGACCGACCAGCACGCCCAGCACACCGGCGAGCATAAAGTGCAGGCCCATCAACAACATACGCAGCAAAAAAAGCATCGACACGGCCTATCCGGACAAAAGGTGGCGCAGTGTACGGATGTGCACTGTATTCGGCAATTACCCCTGTAGAGGTAGGAGATAGCCGATGTTTAAGCGCATGTTTCGATATCTACCGGCACGGGCAGGCTAGAGCGGCTAAAGAGGATTCGGATTTATTTGTAAGAAAAAGCCCGACTCAAGGTCGGGCTCTGGTGTATCAGGCGTAGGGCTTAGCTCAGGATATGTCCCTGGTCCTGGATGATTGCATCGTCCAGGGCTTCCAGCAGCTCTTTACGCACCTTCAACTTGGTGTGCTTGTGGGCATTCATGTTCAGCTTCTTCAACTGACGCGCCGCCTCCAGCGCCGCCGCATGCAATTCCTCCGGTGCTACCACCTTGTCGAGGAAGCCGGCTTGCAACGCGCCCTGCGGGTCAAACATCTCGGCATTGATCACCGAACGATGGAAGGCCGACTTACGCAGACGATCCCGCGCCAGCTCGATCCCAGCGTGGTGCATGGTCATGCCAATCGCCACCTCGTTCAGGCCGATGCTGAACGGGCCTTCCACACCAATCCGATAATCCGCCGACAACAGCAGGAACGCACCCTTGGCCACCGCATGCCCAGGGCACGCCACAATCACCGGGAACGGGTGCGACAACAGACGACGCGCCAAGGTCGAACCGGACGTCACCAGACCGATCGCCTCTTTAGGGCCGGCGGTCATCACCTTCAAATCGTAACCCCCCGACAAAATCCCCGGCGTGCCGGTGATCACCACCACCGCCCGGTCCTTCTCGGCCTGATCCAGCGCTTCATTAAAGGCACTGACCACCGCCGGAGAAATAGCATTCACCTTGCCGTTGCTCAAGGTCAGGGTCGCGATACCGTCTTCGAGGTAGTAGGCAATTAACTCACTCATGACGCGGTTCCTTGTAGGATTTGTTATAGAAGGCTTGTTAATAGCAGTGCATGCGCAGACGTTACCCACCACGCCCGCCCCGGTAAAGCGCCGTGACTGACTGCCCAGTCAGACTTTTCCCGCACACAGGCGTTTGAAGAGCCTAGGGTAGGGCGCAATCGCCGCCCCAGACGCACACCGCCGATGCCTGAGAATGGCACAATCACCACCCCTTGCCGGGCGCGGATCGGCATAACCGGCTAACCGCATGAAAATTCTGAAAAAAACCTTTGCCATCAGAAAGGCTTTCGACTACATTAGCGCGCCTCGACAGACTGAACTGGTTTGACGAGATACGGTGAAGTGTCCGAGTGGCTTAAGGAGCACGCCTGGAAAGTGTGTATACAAGAAATTGTATCGAGAGTTCGAATCTCTCCTTCACCGCCAAATTCGATGTAAACAAAACCCCTGGTTTCGAGAGAAACCAGGGGTTTTGTAGTTTCAGAGGTATGACAGCCTTTAGGCAGCAAGCTCAACGCATCAGGCCTGCACGTACACCCAAGCCCTCAACCCCGAAGCCAACCCCACCTCCACCCGCTTGTAATCCGCCACCTCATACGCATCCGCCGCCGCCAGTTCCTGCTCGGTAATCTGAAACACCGTCCCCTCAACCCTGGCGTCTGCCTGCGTACTCGGCGCCACAATCGGATGATGCGTCTTGCCACTGCTCGCCAGCACGTCCGGGTCAGTGATCTCTACCCAGCTCTGCGAGTAACCCAGCATCGCATCCTGCTGGCCGGTCAGTTCGCGGCCGAAGTTGGCCAGTTGTACGGATTTGTCTTGCAGCGTGCCGTAGGAAAACAACAGCACAGGGTGTTCGGTGGAGCGGTTCATTGCAGTTCCTTAAGCGAGGAGGTCTTCGTAGAAAGCACCGTAGGGTTTGCTCGGGTGGGCGATCTGGATTTCGAGGATCCACAGCCCGGCATTCGGGTAGTGCTCGAAATCCCCCAGGTCGCCGCCGCGGTGGATGGCGTGGGGGAAGTCGCTGACGCGGTGGCCCTTGATGTCGAGGTTGAGGCGCCAGCCCATGGCCTGGGCTTGTGCTTCGGCGTAGCGGTAAAGCTCCAGGCCGACGACCTGGTCGTTTTTCCAGCGGGCTTGCACGCGGTCGAACAGCGCTTTGGCGGCGCTGGCGCAGGCGAGCATGTCTGGGTCGTTGCCGATGGCGAAGGTGGCGCCGGCATCGCCTTCGTGGCCTTGCCAGACGGCGCCCATGTCGATGAAGAAGATGTCGTTTTCGCCCAGCACCGGGTCGCCGTCGGAGCGTTGTTTGAAGGTCTTGAGGGTGTTAGCGCCAAAGCGCACCAGCAGTGGGTTCCAGATGCGCTGCATGTCGAGGTCGGCGAGGACTTGCTTGCCCAGGTCGCGGGCTTCGGATTCGCGCATGCCGGGGCGGACACGTTGGGCGAGTTGTTCGATGGCTTGCCAGGTCATGGCCTGGGCGTAGCGCATGGAGTCGATGTTGTAGGCGGCGCCCACGGCTTCTTTGGGTTGTGCGGACACCGGCTTTTCCTCGGCTTGAAATGGGTTTATCGCTATTCCTTTTACTATACAGCGGTGTAATGGCAAAGGGCTTATGGAAACGCTGGAGAAGCTTTCCAAGCTTTGTTAAGGTCGCCGCATTTCCAATACAGCCATTCAGAGGGATCTAAATGCACCCGGTACTTCGCAAGACATTCGGCGGGCTTTCTGCCCAGTACTACATCCGCAACTTCCTGTTCGGGCTGATTTTTCCCGTGCTGATCTATACCGCGCTGACCCATTCGAAAACCGGTGTGTTCACACTGGGCGCGCTGTTCTATTGCGTGGTCAACAGCCTGCTTTATCCCTACGCGCGCTTCGTTTACGAAAGCATCATGGATTACATTTTTGGCAACAACGTGTTCTTTGTGAATGCCATTCTGATGTTGACCGTCAAGGTGTTCACCATGGCGATCTGCTGGACCATGGCGGTTTTCATTGCGCCTATTGGGCTGGCGTATCTGTACTTCCACCATAGCCGTGCGGCGAATCGAGCCTGATTCGATGTTGCGTAGTGCATAGACTGTGGCGAGGGAGCAAGCTCCCTCGCCATAGGTACGTGGTCAGATATGCAGCCAGGCAAGGCTCCCCAGTATGACTGCGGCGCCGCCTGCGGTGTACGACATCCGCTTCAACCACTCCCGCCGCGTCAGCAAGGTAATCGCCGCCAACGAAATCGCGATCTGGATCGCGGTCATCGCCTGGGCCCAGCGATGATGCTGGTGCAGCGCCTGCTCTGATTTTTCATCCCATTGCTTTGACGTGGCTTCAAGCTTCTCGGCCTGTTTGCGCACGTCCTCCTTCTGGCTCTTGTAGCGCTCGATTTCTTCCTTGTAATGCACCGCGTCCACACCGGGAATGTGGGTGGCCAGTTCCGCGAGGTTTTGCCGGCTGGATTTGGCCTGGTAGTAATTCCACTGGTTGGCGGCTTCGGTCTTGAAGATGGCGGCGTTGTTCTTGTCCATCGCCGCTTCGCTTTCGGTGGAGCCGGCCTGGTAGCTGAGCATGGCGCCGAGGGTGGCCATGAGGGCGGTCATCACGGCGATGCGGCTGGCGAAATTGTCGCCACGGCCGTGGGCGTGTTCGGTGGTGTGTTCGATGTGTTTTTCGTGAGGGCTGGGGACTTCGAAGGCTTCGGACATGGGGGCGTCTGTGAAGGGAATGAGGGAGTCTGATTCTTCACCAGTGAAGCTGTCTCAAGCCTGTAAATAACGCCGGATCAGCCATCCATATACCGCGATGTTGATCACCAGCACCAACGCGCCCAGGCCCAACTGGATCTGTGGGGTCAGCCCTGCGGGGTAAATCAGGGTGAGGATGTAGTGCTCGATAAATCCGCCGCCGTAACCGTCTTGCCCGGCGAGGTGACGAAACAGGTTTTCCCAGCGTGTCAGCGGGCAGGGCAGGTGAAACACTTCCACCGCCACGCCCCATGTGGCGGCGGGCAGGTGCAGCCAGATCGCCGGGCGCCATTTCAGCGCGAGCAGCCCGCCGAACAGGACAAAGAGGATGAAGCATAGATGGAACAGAACGAGGCCGTCGGCGGCTAGACGGTAGAGCATACGTGGGTTGCCTTTGAGAGGTACGGATTTACCCGGATGACCTTATAGCTCCAATTGACTGGCGTTGATGCCAAACGCCCTGGCAATTTTTTCCCGCGTTGCACGGCGAGGTTTATTTACCGACTCTTGTTGGGCAAATGCAGATTGGGAAATGCCTAGGCGTTTGGCAACTTCCTCCTGGGTCAGGTTCAGGTGTTCGCGCCAGGCGCGGATGGGGGTTGCCCCATCCACCAAGCGGCTTACCACCGCATGGGGAATCAGATTTGGATCGTTCTGCTGGGCCAGGTAATGTTCATAGGGAATCACCACAAAGGCTGGTTTGCCCTCCGTATTGTGGATGATCTGTACGGCAGTAGGTTCGTTCGTCACGCTTCTTGACCTCTTCAATGCTGACCACATGGATATCGCGATCCCAATCGAAAAGGACTCGATAATTACCCACGCGCAAGCGATAACCACGGGGGTAATTAACCAATGCCTTGACGTTGGCGGCATCGGGCATGCGCTCAAGCGCTGACACAGCATCGCGTACCTGTTGCTGATGATACGTATGCAGCCGAAGCAGTTGCTTCACGGATTTTCGGGTCCAGTGGATGGAGTTTATTGGAGGTTAATAAGTCTTTTATAAGGTTTGCAAGGGGTATTTTCTGACGCGAGTCAGTGGCAGCTCGCGTTGCCCTCACAAACCGTAGACGGTCTCCGAGAATGCCGATCGGTAAAACTGTTGCCAGGTATTGGGCACTGATTTGAAGGGCCATCAAGCAGCGAATCGAAGCGATACAAAGTCGCGGAGGTTGTCTGTATGGGACTCGTACCGCTATTGTGCTGAATCCTTTTAGTCCTTCCCCCCAAGGATCTGTTGTGATGAATGCACCACGTACTGCTGTCCCAATCAAGGCTGTGATTTTCGATATGGACGGGTTGTTGCTGGACACTGAAGGCATCTACACCGAAGTCACGCAGATCATCGCCGAACGCTATGGCCGCACCTACGATTGGGGCATCAAGCAGCACATCATTGGGCGCGGTGCCCAGGATCTGGCTGAATACGTGGTGAAGGCGTTGGACCTGCCGATCACGCCCGCTGAATTCCTGACGATCCGTGAGCCGCTGATGAGCGAGCGCTTCCCAAAGGCCCTGGGCATGCCCGGCGCTGAAGCCTTGGTGCGGCACTTGAAGGCGCACAATATCCCGATTGCCGTGGGCACCAGTTCGTCGCGCAATTCGTTTGGTCACAAGACCACCTTGCACCGCGAATGGTTTGGCCTGTTCGACACCATCGTCACCGCTGACGACCCGGAAGTCGGCGCCGCCAAACCCGCGCCGGACATCTTCCTCACCGCCGCCCGCCGCCTGGGCGTTGCGCCCGAGGATTGCCTGGTGTTCGAAGACTCACCGTTTGGCGTCACCGCCGCCAAGGCTGCACACATGACCGCCATCGCCGTGCCGGACGAAGCCATGGCCGACAGCAAGTACCACCATGCCGACCAGATCATCCGCAAGCTCGCGGACTTCGATCTGGCAGCCTATGGCCTGCCGCCCCTGCGCTGAACAAACGCGGTCAAAAAAATGTGGGAGCGGGCTTGCCTGCGATGGCGATCTTGAGATCGCTATCGCAGGCAAGCC